>CAXHRY010000032.1:0-30665 GCA_964018965.1 uncultured Alistipes sp. | reverse complement strand
GAGCCGTACCCCCCCCCGGGCGGAGGCTCGCTCCGCTTACCCCCCCCCGCAGGCCACGTCTCGCCCCCTCCAGCCGCCATCTCCGGCGGCAAGAAGCAATATTTGCTGCTATTTTCCCGTAAGAGTCAGCTTTTAGCTGGACCTCCGCAGGGTGCATCCCGCATTTCCTAATCCCTGGCTCTTAACCGGGCGCCCGGGGGAGGTTGCGGTTCGTGCGGCCCTTCAGACCGCATTTCGTTGAAAAGATCAGAGCCCCGTAGGCTGTTAGATAATCGAAACAACCGGATGCCTCGCCGAAAGGCGGGGCATCCGGTTGTTTCGGATGGGAATTTGTATGCAGCCTATTTTACCGTCACGGGCAGCGTCGCCGCGATATCGGCCGAGGAGGTGCCCAGCGAGAGGGTATATTCGCCCGGATTGACTTTCCAGTCGTGCGATGCTTCGTCCCAGAATGCGAGGGCCGAGCGGTCGAGCTCGAATTCCACCTGCGTGGTTTTGCCTGCGGCGAGCTCCACGCGGCGGAATGCCTTCAACTCCTTGCGCGGACGTATCACCGTAGGGGTATTCTCCGAGACGTAGAGCTGCACGATCTCCTCGCCGTCGCGTGCACCCGTGTTGGTCAGCATGACGGTTACTTTCAGCGGTTTGTCCGCGGGGAACACCTTGGCGGCGCGGGGCTTGTCGAGCGAGAACGAGGTATACGAAAGGCCGAAACCGAACGGGTAGAGCGGTGCGATGCCTTTGGTCTCGTACCAGCGGTAGCCCACGAGCACGGACTCCTTGTAGTCGACGTCGAAGAGGCGGATCATGCGTTCGTTGTAGGCGCGTGGAGCCTTGTGGTAGAATTCGGCGCCCGCAGGCATCGTCCCGGCGGCGGGAGAGTCGGCGAATTCGCGTTCGAGCGTCATGGGCAGCTTGCCCGAGGGGTTGATTTTGCCCGTGAGGATATCGGCGATGGCGCGGAATCCGTTCTGACCCGGGTACCAGCCGTAAAGGATCGCTGCGGCCTGCTCGTTCCACTTCGACATGCGGATACCCGATCCCGAGTTGACCAGCACGATGGTGTTGGGATTGGTTTCGACGGCCTTGCGAACGAGCTTCTCCTGTTCCGAGGGTAGCATGAAGGGACGTTCGAACGACTCGGCATCGATCGTGCCGATGCTGACGATCACGGCATCGGCGTCGGCGATCTGCCGGTCGTCGGGATTCTCGGCGAAGGTCACGGCGGCGCCGAATGCTTCGGCGAGGGCTTCGCGCAGGGTCACGTTGTCGAAACCTTCGACGGCAGCCGAACCGCGGCCGCGGGGGATTTCATCGAGGAACTTTCCGATGACCAGAATTTTACCTCCGTCGGCCGTCAGCGGCAGAATGCCGTTGTTGCGCAGCAGCACGGTGGCCTTCGAAGCTACTTCGTAGACCGTCGCGGCGTGTCCGGGGATACGGTCGAGCAGCGTGCGGTCGTATTTCTCGCGATCGTAGAACCCGAAAGCATAGCCCGTGGCGAGGTTGGGGCGGATCATACGGTCGATATCGGCTTCCGTAAGACGTCCCTGCTTCAGCAGTTCGTGCACCTCGGGTACTGCTTCGCGGCGTCCCGGCATCTCGACGTTCTGGCCGCTCTTGACGAGTTTTTCGGTGTCGTATACCGATGTCCAGTCGCTCATTACGCAACCGCGGAATCCCAATCGTTTGCGCAGCAGCTCGGTGATTACGAAGTCGCTTTGTCCGGCCCATTCGCCGTTGACGCGGTTGTAGGAGGTCATTACGTAACCTACACCGGCGTCGATGCCTGCTTTGAAGGGCGGCAGGTAAATTTCGTGCAGCGCACGTTCGTCGACCACCGAGTTCGACCGGCGGCGGTAGAACTCCGTTTCGTTGCAGATGAAATGTTTCAGACAGGCCGCTGTACCGGTCGACTGCATGCCGCGCACGTATGCTGCGACGATCTCCGAAGCCAGCAGCGGATCTTCGCCCATGTATTCGAAGTTGCGTCCGTTCTGCGAATTGCGGTAGATGTTCATGCCGGGGCCGAGCAGTACCTCGATACCGCCCGCGCGGCACTCCTCGCCGACGACTTCGGCATAACGGTATGCCAGGGTGGGATCGAACGTCGCAGCCAGGGCGATCGGGCTCGGCAGTGCCGTGGAGCGTTCCAGCTGATCGACCATCGTCGGGTCGGGCAGGTTGTCGCGCATGTGTACGCCCTGCGAGGCGTCCGAAAGGTAGAGATAGGGAATGCCTTTGGCGGGAACTCCGTTGAAGAAGAAGTTGGAGTATCCGCGCACGAGCGATACCTTTTCGTCGAGCGTCAGTTCGGTTAACTTCTTGTCAGCCAGTTTGTAAGCCTCGTCCCAACTCATTTGCTGTTGTGCAAAGGAGGACCCGGTCAGCGCTGCGAGGATCGCATCGCCGACCGCCATTTTCGCGGTGTGTTTCATCGGAAGTGTTTTAGAGAATATTGCGGAATACGTAATCGGCGTATTTGTAGCCGAAGTAGTCGTAGGTGCGGGTGAAGTCCTTCAGACGCACCAGGAAATCGTTGTAATCTTTGCGGTCGAGTGCCCAGCCCGTCTCGGCGATAGCCGCCATGCGGGGCAGAATCTTCGGTTGCATGTTGTCGAAATCGGGAATATACTCGCACCATACGTTGCACTGTACGCCGATGACATTGGCCCACTCCTCGGGACGCAGGCGGTCGTAGGGCTCGAGCCGGTATACCTGGCGCAGCGGGAGGTAGCGTTTGTTGCAGAGAGTTTCGTGCTTCTCGGGGGCGGCCGTCTGGCTGTAGTCGAAGTAGCAGTTCCACTTCGGGGTCATGATGACGCGGTTGCCTTTGCGAGCCGCCTCGGTGCCGTAGTTCTGGTCGCGCCAGGCCATGATGGTCGCACTCTTCGAGATGCCGCCTTCGAGGATCTCATCCCAGCCGATGATTTCGCGGCCGTGTGCGCTCAGATAGTTCTGCACGCGGTGCATGAAGTAGCTCTGCAACTCTTTCTCGTTCTTCAGCCCCTCGTCGGCCATGCGTTTCTGACAGCGGGGGCACTCTTTCCAACGGGCTTTCGGACACTCATCGCCGCCGATATGGATGTATTTCGAGGGGAAGAGTTCGAGCACTTCGGCGAGTACGTTCTCTACGAATTCGAAGGTCTTCTCCTGACCGGCGCACAGCACGTCGTCGGAGATTCCCCAGCGGGTCCATACTTCGTAACCTTCGCCGCGGCATCCCAACTCGGGGTAGGCGGCCAGTGCACCCATCATATGTCCCGGCATGTCGATCTCGGGGATCACCTCGATATAACGCTCGGCGGCGTAATCCACGATTTCGCGGATCTGATCCTGCGTGTAGTAACCTCCGTGAGGTTTTCCGTCGAACTTCCAGGTGCTCTGATCGCGGCTCTGCATACCTACGATGGTCTCTTTGCGCTGCGAACCGATCTGGGTCAGCTTCGGGTATTTCTTGATCTCGATGCGCCATCCCTGGTCTTCGCTCAGGTGCCAGTGGAACCGGTTGAGCTTGTGCAGGGCCATGATGTCGATGAACCGTTTCACGTCTTCGACGGGGTAGAAGTAGCGGCAGACGTCCATCATCGCACCGCGGTATCCCATCGAAGGCTGATCTTCGATTTCGACTGCGGGGATGCTTCCTTGGCCGTTCACGGCCAGTTGCAGCAGGCTCTGGAGACCGTAAAATACACCCTGGGCCGAGCCTCCTACGATGCGTACGCCCGTTTTTCCGGCCGTCAGCGTGTAGGCTTCGGATGCGAGGGCCGGATCGACGGCCAGCACTACGGCCTGCTTCGCGGGAGCTGCGACGACCTGCATTTCACCCTTCGTCAGCCGTGCGGCGGCCTGCGCGAAGATCCGGGCGGGATTTTGCAGTTCTCCGGCGGCTACGATCGGCGTACGAGCGGTCAGCGTGAAAGCTCCCTTACCTTCTTTAATGGAGGCGGGGCGCGGGATGATGTGCACCTCGGCGAATGTCGCCGCTACGCAGCAAAGTGCGGCCAACGTCAGAAAGATTTTTCTTTTCATGATTCAGGGTTTGTAGGTTTTCGGAAACTGTTACCATACAAAGATACGAATAAAATGGACCCGGTGCGGCCCGCAATCCGAAAATATAAATATATTTTAAAATTAATATTCTGTAAATTAGAATAATGAATATTGTTGTAGCTGTTTATTATATAAATAAAATGTGCTGTTCCGGAAATAAAAAATGCCGATTCCGCTTCAGGTTCCGTTTTTATTGGTTATATTTGAAGGGCCGAAGCATTGTTTTTGTCGGGTGGACAGGGGGCGTATGGTGGTAACCTTTCAGTACGCCGAACGACAGAGCCTCGGCATGGAATCTTCGATTGAAATGATACGTTCCGAGACTTTTTTCGTTTCCGTTTACTTGCTGCTGTCGACGATTGTCGGGAGTCGGCTCCCGGCCTCGGCCTGCTGTGCGACGGGGTGGGGGGATTCCGTCGTACCGGAGCAGGTTTCGAGGGCGGAGGATGGAATTCGGAATTCGGACTGCGCTTTGTGGGGGCGGCCTGCGGATGAAGATCTTTCCGAGTCGTTGTCGGGTCTGCTCGAAGAGTTGGACGGACTGGTCGCCCGTCGTGAAATTTTCCAGGAACGCCACCAGCAGCGGATCGATTCTCTCGCCGAAGTGTTGCATCAGCCGGGACTATCCCCGAGACGACGTTATGAACTGAACTCCCGAATGGCCGATTGTTATTTCTCCTATCAAAGCGACTCTGCGATCGCGTATCTGCATCGTAACCTGTTGTTGGCGCGTCGGATGGGAGATGGCGATCTCGAATTGCAGGCTGTGGCGATGATGGCCTATTCCCTCAGTCTGAACGGATATTTTCTCGAAGCCGACCGTTTTTTCTCCGAATTGACCGATACGCTGAACATGAGTCCGCCGACGCGCGAAATTTACTACTTGGCGCGCCATCGTCAGTATCGCGAATACCGCAATCAAATGTTCTACGAGGATGTACGGATTCCCCACGACTGTGAATGGTACTATGCCAGACAGGCGGCCGTTACGTGTGCCGATCCGGTTTTTCGGACCTATTTCCGTTTTTTGCTCGCCATGCACGAGCAGCACTTCGATCTTGCGGAAGCGATCTGTTCCGATTTGCTGGGACGGAGCGTCCCCGGAACGCACGATTATGCCAAAGCGGCCTACTATCGTTCGCAGGTCGAAGCCGGTCGTGGTGATTCGTACCGACAGCTGGTATGGCTCGTGCGGGCCGCCATGTCCGATTTGCAGTCGGCCGTACGCGACTATCGGGCATTGGGTGCCGTTGCCGAGGAGTTGATGCGGCGCGGAGATATCGATCGGGCCATGCGCTACATGCGTGCGGCGGTAGATGATACGCGAATTTATAATTCGCCGATCCGTTCGTGGCGCGACCTGGCGATTCTTCCGCAGATAGAACGTGCTTACAGCGAGCGCAATGCGCGGTTGCGTCTTCTTTATGTCGTATTGTTCGTCGTGGTGACGCTTTTCGCCCTGACATCGGTCGGCGGCGTGCTTTACGTGTGGCGGCAGAACCGGCGTCTGCATGCCGTGCAACTTACCTTGCGCCAATCCAACGACAAACTCGGCGAGCTGATGCGCGACCTGCGCGAGACGAACGGCCGACTGAGCCGTCAGAATATCCGCATCGCCGATGCCAACCGTATCAAGGAGGTCTATATCGGCGGTTTCTTGATGACCATCTCGGAATATATCAACAAGTTGGCCGATACCTACCGTTATGTCAACAAAATGTTGCGCGACGATCGGGTCGACGAGTTGCGACGTGTCTATGCGCGTCAGAACGTGCGCAACGACGAATTGAAGGAGTTTTACGCCCTCTTCGATACGAAATTTCTGGAGCTTTTCCCGACGTTCATCGACGAGTTCAATGCCTTGCTTGTCGATGAAGCCCGCGTCGAGGTGCGTCGTGCGGGGAGCCTTACTACCGAGTTGCGTATCTTTGCGCTGATGCGTCTGGGTGTCGACGATTCGGCTACCATTGCATCGTTGCTCCAGTGTTCGGTCAACACCGTATACAATTACCGTTCGCGCATGCGTATGCGTATGCGGGACACGTCGTCGGATTTCGAACAGCAAATCCTGTCGATCGGTATCCGTGAGTGACGGAATTCCGGTCGCAGGATGCGTCGGGAATTGCGGTCGGTTCGTTGCGGAATCCTCCGGCGGACCGGGTGCCGGTCGATTTCTGGATTCCGGTCCACGTTGCGGAATGCCGTTTCGAGAGCGTGTAATCCCTTTTCGGAGAGGGCTTTTCCTCTGTTTTGCTCATCTTTTGATGGCGGTTCGCGCGGAACTTTTGAAAACTAAATTCTTTGTTTTGAAAATCAGATTGTTATGCTTTTTAGATCGTCGGCAGCACGAAATATGCGTTTAAAACTTTTTTTATTCTCGAAATAAAATATATCTTTGTGTGGTTTTCTATGGCTAAAAGCGTAAAATTGTAATTTATTTCTAATTCATAACTTTTAATCCGATTTCGTATGAATAAACAATTCTTCAGATTGTTGTTCGGTACGATGCTGTTTGTGATGGCTTCGGCTTTCACGGCATGTACCGACGATGACAAGACGGAAGCTCCGGAGTTGACAGCGACTCCTACGGTGCTTAACTTTACGACCGAAACCGCACTGACGCAAACGGTTGCCGTTACGGCCAACTGCGAGTGGAAGGTGGCGACTTCGGGACTCGATTGGGCGACTGTCACGCCTGCCGCAGGCAAGGGCAACGCTACGCTTACGGTTACGGTAGGCGAGCTTCCCGCCGATGTCAAGGCTCGTTCGGGTAAGATCTCTTTCACGATGATCCATCCCGAATTCGGTCCTTGGGGCACGGCTGAGTCGACCGTTACCGTGAACCAGACGGCCGACGGTAGCATCGTACCCCCCCCCGATGCGGATCCGATCTATTTCAACAACTTCGATAAGGCCGTTGCCGAGAAGACCTACGGCAGCGGTTCGTCCTATCCCTATCTGGATCAGTTCGACGGCTGGCAGAACCAGACCGGTACGGGTGCTGCGAATGTCGGATACGAATATACGGGTATGAGTGCTCGTTCGAATTCGACCTCCAACAGCAATTACAGCGATTATGCAGGTTCGGGTTCGAACAACCTGTTCTTCGGTTCCAACGGCGTATTCACGATTCAGAATATCGCTGTCGATACGAAGAATCTTCAACTGACTTTCGGTGCGGAGCGTTATTCACAGGACAATGGCAGCGATTTCAAGCACGAAGATTTCCTTGTAGAGTTGAGCAACGACGGCAAGGCATGGTCTTCGGCGCTGACTTATTCGTTTGCAAAAGGTGTAGATCCGAGCGGTCGTTGGGATTTGGCTACGGCCGATTTCACGCTTCCCGACGATACGAAGACGCTCTATATCCGCTTTACCTCGAAAGTCGCCAGCGCACACCGTATCGATGACGTGAAACTTACGGCCGGTGTGGGCGGTCAGGACATTACCTTTACGGGTGGCGGTGACGAGCCGGAGCCGCCCGTGAAGGATGCTATTTACTTCAACAACTTCGATAAGGCCGTCGCCGAGAAGACTTACGGCAGCGGTTCGTCGTATCCTTATCTGGATCAGTTCGACGGCTGGCAGAACCATGCCGGTACGGGTGTTGCCAATGTAACTTATTCTTATACGGGCATGAGCGCCCGTTCGAATTCGACCTCCGATAGCAGTTACAGCGATTACGCCGGTTCGGGTTCGAACAACCTGTTCTTCGGTGCCAATGCTGTCTTTACGATCGAGAAAATCGCAGTATCGACCCGCAATCTGCAACTGACTTTCGGTGCCGAGCGCTATTCGCAGTCGGCCGGCAGCGATTTCAACCACGATGATTTCCTCGTAGAGTTGAGTAACAACGGCAGCGCCTGGTCCTCGCCGTTGACCTACACCTTCGCCAAGGGTACCGATCCGAGCGGCCGTTGGGATTTGGCTACGGCCGATTTCACGCTTCCCGAGAACACCACGACGCTTTATATCCGCTTTACCTCGAAAGTCGCCAGTGTGCATCGTCTCGACGACGTGAAACTCACGGCCGGTGCAGGTGGTCAGAACATCACCTTCACGGGTGGCGGCGACGAACCCGGACCCCAGCCCAGCGACGAGACGAAGATCGGTAAAATCACCGCAGCCGGGAATTATAAGACGACGGGTACGGTCGTAGCTCGCGGCAAGATGGCCTATATCATTGCCGATGAAACCGGTGCCATGATGGTCTATCACAAGGATAATACGCGTGCGGTCGGTGAAAAGATCACGATCGAGGGCGCCGTTACGATCTACAATGCGACGTCTACGCCGCAGTTCTCCGATGCTGCGAATGTTACCGTCGTATCGAAAGATAATGCGTGGACTTATAATCCCGTCATGCAGGATGCCGCCGCTATGGATGCATTGCTTACCGCGGCTCCCGTCTGCAAAGAGGTGCAGTTCGAAGGCTTGCTCGCGATTTCGGGCAATTACGCGAATGTTACCATCGACGGAGCATCGACTGCGATCGGTTCGATCAAATATCTTGACAATTCGACGATTTCGGCACTCGATAAAAAACGGGTCGTCGTGAAGGGATATTTCGTCGGAACCTCGAGCAACAAATATGTCAACGTGCTGCCTTACAGTGTTTCGGAGGCTGGCGGCGAAACGCCTGCTACGCCGTCGATCACGGTGAATCCCGCGTCGCTGTCGTTCGCTGCCGCAGGCGAGACGAAGACCGTGACGGTCACCAAGACCAATGCCGATGATTGCACGATCGCCGTATCGGTCGACAACGCGCAGTTCACGGCTACCGAGTCGAATGGCACCGTAACGGTCGTAGCTAAGGAGAATACCGCCGAGGCTGCCGTTTCGGCGACGCTGACCGTCAGCCTGATGAAGGCCGGCAGTGCCGTAGCTACCAAGACCGTAGCGCTTTCGCAGGCTGCCAAGTCCGGTTCTGTAACGGGCGGTGATACGAAAGGCACTTTCACTTCGATGGAGGCATTCATTTGCAGTACGGATAATTCGGTAGCATCGGCCTATACATTGGCAGCTTCGACTTTCAATGGCAAGGCTGCTTCCGGAGTGAAACTCGGAACGGGCAAAAAGGCTGGATATTTTACTTCTAAAGCCGTAGGTGTATCGGGTTCGAAGAAACTTTCGTTCTATGCCGTTGCCTGGAAAGGCAAGACCGCAACCATATATGTTCGTGTGAATAATGGAGGAGTTATTAATTCGGGTAGTACGGCTGTTGTAGCCAATGACGGCGCGACGAATAATCCTCCGTTTACCATTACGGTTACCGATTCCGACTACTATACGTTCGATGTTACTGGTCTGACGGAGGCGTCTACGATCACTTTCTCGACGAATGCGGAGTTTACGGCGGCATCCGATTCTAATTCGGGGCGTGCCGTAATCGCAGGTATTCAGCTTCAGTAATTTTTCAACCGATTTCTCGATCAACCCTCGATGGGGCCCCGCCTTATCGGGGGTTGATTCCCTTGAAATAAGGTATTAACCGATGACCCGAATGAACGGTATATTCAGAACCTGGGGCCTGTGGTCGGTCGCGATCGCTGTAATCGCGCTATCTTCCGGATGCGGTTCTTCGAAGAACGGCGGTGCGACGAATCTCTCGGCAGTCTTCCGCGATTCCGGTGCGGAGACGTGCGAGGCACCGGGCTATGCCAATGAACCCCGCATCGAACTCGCAGGTCCTGCCGGGACCGCCTATACCGTAACCGTCGAGGATGGCGACCGCTGGTGCTGGACTTCGCGCAACACCCATGCGGGGCAGGTCGAAGGAACGCTCGCGTCGACGGTCGGGATCGTCTATCTCTATCTCGACGAGAATACTTCGGGGCAGGAGCGCACGGCGACGATCGCCGTGACACTCGGAGGCAAACGTTTCGTGCTGACGCTGCAACAGCAGGACTATATGGTTCCGGCCGTGATGGATCACGCCTGGGCCGAACTTCCCGTCTATTTTGAGGACGATGAGTGCCTCTACATCACCCATTACGCGCCATTGTCGTCGACTGTGACGGCCCGCAACTTTACGATCCGTTATAACAAGACCAAGCGTATCGCCGAATGGGTCGCATATCCGATGCACGCATGTTATCGCCAGGGAACCTATACGCGGGTGAATCCCTGGGCCTACGACCCTGAGATCGACAGCCGCTATCAGGCCAATCTTTCGTCGGGTTCCTATCGGGGCGGCGGGATACGCGGCCATCAGTGCATGTCCAACCACCGGTTCGTCGCATATAACGACCTGCTGAACGATCAGACCTACTATTCTTCCAACATCATGCCGCAGGATTACGACTTCAACGGTGGATCGTGGCTCTCGATGGAGAACCTCGCAACGTCTCGGATCTGCCGCGACACCCTCTATATGGTGACGGGGAATTACGGTATCCGAAGCTGGAGCACGGACCGCAGCGGTACGAAGGTCGCCATGCCCGAATATTGCTGGAAAGTGTTGTTGCGAACCAAGAGCGGCCGCAGCGGCAAGCGTATAGACCAGATCGGGGATGCTTCGGAGTTGATTTCTATCGGCTTCTGGGCGGCGAATACTTCGGCGAGCAAGGAGGGTTTGAAAAAGTATGTCACTTCGGTCGCCGATATCGAGCGGAAGACCGGCTACAAATTTTTCCCGATGCTCGACGATGCGATCGCCGACCAGGTCAAGGCGCAGAACAATCCTGCGGAGTGGGGAATCAACTGATTCCGTCCGGGACCGGTAGACCTGAGCCGTCGATGGGATGAACCGATCGGGCCGGCCGATGGAAGGGCATCTACTTGGTTCGCCGATAGTGGAGAACCGACCGGACCGGCCGACAAGGAAGACCGATAGGAGGGCTCCTGCGATAAGGCCGGCCGCAAAGACCGACAGGCAGATTAGCAATAGGTAACACCAAACTTTATACGAACCGATGAAGAAACTTCTTTTTACCGGGCTTTTCGCGGCGATGATCGTCGCCTGCTTCGCCCAGAAACCCTACAAGGTGGTTTTCTACAACTTCGAGAACCTCTTCGACACGCTCCGCGATCCGGAAATCTACGACGCCGAGTTTACGCCCGAAGGCCCCAAGAAGTGGAATACGGCCAAGTACACCAAGAAAATCAATAATCTCTCGCGCGTGCTCTTCGATATCGCGGCCATCGACAAGGATTATCCCGTGGTGATCGGCGTTTCGGAGATCGAGAACCGTACGGTGCTCGAGGACGTCATCGCCACGCCGAAGCTGGCTCCGGCCAACTACCGGATAGTGCATTACGATTCGCCCGATGCGCGCGGTGTCGATGTGGCGTTTTATTATCGTCCCGATGTCTTCAAACTCGAAGGTAGCTATCCGATTCCCTTCACGATGGAGAGCATGCCCCATTTCCGTACGCGCGATATCGTGACGATGTGGGGTACGATCGAGGGCGAACCTTTCTACTTCATGGTCGCACACTGGCCTTCGCGCCTGGGCGGCAAGGAGGCTTCGGATCCCAAACGCGAGCGGGCTGCCGAGATCATGCGCCATGCAGCCGATTCGGTACTGGCGATCAATCCCGCAACCAAGGTGGTGATGATGGGCGACTTCAACGACGATGCGACCGACAAGAGCATTACGGAGACACTCGGTGCGCGGGCCGATATCCGCAAACTCGTGCCGGGCGACTATTACAATCCCTATATCAATATCCTGAAGGCCGGAATTGGTACGCTGGCCTACCGCGACCAGTGGAATCTGTTCGACAACATCGTCGTTTCGGAGAATCTCGCTACGGGGTCGACCGGAGCCTTGAAGTTGCAGCGTTCAGGAAAGTCGAAGTTCTACGGCAGCATCTTCCGCGCCCCCTACCTGTTTCAGAAAGAGGGACAGTATAAGGGCTATCCGCTGCGCACGTTCGTTGGCAACAACTTCCAGAACGGTTTCAGCGACCACTTCCCCGTGTTCATTCAAATCGGCAAATAACCCAACAACGTTTTATATATGAAGATCAGAAAATTACTTGCTATTCTGCTCGCATGCTTCACCCTTGCGGCCTATGCCCAGGAGGGCGGCGTGACGGGACGCGTCGTTTCACGCGACGGACGTGCCGCGCTGAGCAACGTGAAGGTGGTCGTCGAGCCGCTCGGCGTTACGGTCATGACCGACAGCCGCGGCTATTTCGATATCGGCCGTCTGCCCAAGGGCGATTATCGTCTGAAGTTCGAGGCTCCGGAGTACGAGAACCTCGATTTCGCGGTTCGTGTCGGTTCCGTAGTCAAGAATCTCAACGCCGTGGTCATGTCGCCCGACGTGGAAAACGTCATCGACGATTCGGTGTTCACGGAGTTCGATTCCGATACGGCGACCGATACCCAGGCGCTTCCATCATCGCTCTCTTCGTCGAAAGACGTTTTCAACAATATCGCGTCGTATAAATTCAGCGAGATGCGTTTCAATGTTCGTGGCTATGATTCGCAGTATTCGAGCATCTACCTGAACGGCATTCGCTTCAACGATGCAATGACGGGCTACGGACCCTGGTCGTTGTGGAGCGGTCTGAACGACGCTACGCGTAATCAGGAAAATACTGCCGGTCTGAAATCCTCGGGCTTCGGCATCGACGGCGTGGGCGGTACCACCAATGTCAATGCCCGCGCCTCGCAGCTGCGCAAGGGCTTCCGCGCCAGTGTCGTGAACGGCAACTCGATGTATCGTTTCCGGGCGATGGTCTCCTATGCTTCGGGTCTGCTCGACAACGGCTGGTCGTACGGATTCTCGTTCTCGACGCGTCAGGGCGGCAACTCCTATGTCGACGGTGTATACTATAACGCCTATGGCTATTTCGCCTCGGTCGAGAAACGTTTCGGCGGCGATCGCCACAATCTGGCCCTCACCGTGCTGGGTGCTCCTACCGAGCGCGGTGCTCAGCAGGCTTCGACGCAGGAGGCCTACGACCTGCTGGGCAACAACTATTATAATCCCAATGTCGGTTACCAGTGCGGCAAGCTGCGCAATACGCGCGTGCGCAACTACCACGAGCCGATCGTGATGCTCAACTACGGTTTCGATATCTCGTTGAATACCAAGTTGCAGGCTGCCGCATCGCTGCGCTTCGGCAAGAACGGCTATTCGGCGCTGACGTGGAACGATGCCCGCGACCCGCGTCCGGATTACTACCGCAACCTTCCGAGTTTTTATCTCAACCGCAAGTATTTGACTGCTGCGGGTATCGATGCCGACCCGATCGGCCAGAACACCTATACGGCAGGCGCTATGGAGGCGCTGCGCGACTGGATCGGCGATCCGAACAAGAGCCTGATCGACTTCGACGGCATGTATCAGGCTAACTACCGTCAGAACGCTGCCGGCAAGACGGGTGTCTACATGATCGAGGAGCGCCATACGGACCAGCGCGACTTCAACTTCGTGGCCAATATCGCTCATACGTTCCGCAACCAGTCGATCCTGCGGGGCGGTATCGCGGCGCGCGTCAACCGCACGGAGTATTACGACCAGGTGAAGGACCTCCTGGGGGCCGATTACTGGCTCGACGTCGATAAGTTCGCGCTGCGCGACAACGGCTATACCGATCCGGTGCTTTCGCAGAACGATCTGATGTATTACATGACCCACGGCGAGGCTCGCCGTGTGACGGAGGGCGATAAGTTCAATTACGACTATTACGCTCATCTGCGCCAGGCACAACTGTGGGCGCAATACAATGCGACGTTCGGAGGCTTCACGATGTCGCTCGGCGGCGAAGTGGGCTATACGGCCATGTGGCGCGAAGGCCGCTGGATGAAGGGACTTTTCGCCGATAACTCGCTCGGTAATTCCAAAACACTCGACTACCTCACATACAAGGCCAAAGGAGAATTCGCCTACCGTTTCTCAGGCGCTCATGCGCTCGAAGCCAACGTGACCTATATGGTCAATCCGCCGCAGTTCCGCGATGCCTTCGTTTCGGCCCGCACGCGCAACACTACTACGCCGGGACTCGATTCGGAGAAGATCTTCGGTGCTGATCTTTCGTACAGCATCGGTCTGCCGTGGATTACGGCCCGCATCTCGGGATACTATACGACGATCGCCGACCAGTCGAAGGTGATCTCCTATTACGATGATACGAGAAGCGCCTTCACCAATTTCGCCATCAGCGGTATCGACAAGCGCTACTACGGCCTCGAGGTAGGTGTCAACGTCCCGATCTGGGGCGGTATCTCGTTCAACGGAGCCCTGAGCCTGGGCGACTACCGCTACACGTCGAATGCCGACTTTACGCAGACGCGCGACAACAGCGAGGAGGTGCTGCGCGGCGATAAGGTGCTGTGGAAGGACCTGCGTGTGGAGAGCGCTCCGCAGACGGCCTTGAACCTGGGGCTGAACTACCGCGGTCCGCGCAACTGGTTCGCTTCGGTGGACTGGAATTTCTACGACCGCAACTACCTCTCGATGAACCCTGCGCGCCGAACGAGCTCGGCCTATGCTACCGTACTGCGTCCGGGCGATGCTACGCAACTCGATCCGGCAGTGAAATGGGAGGCGTTGATGGATCTGCGCCGTCAGGAGAAGTTCGATTCGGCTTTCACGCTGAATGCGAGCATCGGCAAGACGTGGTATATCCACCGCACCTACCAACTGGGCTTCAGCCTGGAGGTGAAGAACCTGCTCAACAACCAGGATATCCGCACGGGCGGTTACGAGCAGATGCGTCTTTCGCGCCGGAGCTATGTCAACCAGAGCAATACGCCTGTGAAGTACTATTCGCCGTTCGATTCGAAGTATTTCTACCTGCTCGGCACGAACTATTACCTCAATGTATATTTCCGCTTCTAATACGATACGACGATGATGAAAAAATTATTTCGGATAAGCGCTTTACTGGCCGTCATGGCGGCCGTTGCGGGGTGCTACAACGATTTCGATACGCCGGCTCCCGCCAAGGTCTATACCGACGAGGATTTCTCTTCGATGACACGCCTGTCGATCGAAGAGGTGAAGAAATTCTTCCTTGAGGATAAGGATATAAAAGAGTTGGGCGGTTTGGAAAATACGGGCAGCAATACGGGCTGGAAGGATACGAAGTATGTCCAGATTCCTTTGGACAAGGAGTACTACATCAAGGGCAAGATCCAGTCGAGCGACGAGGAGGGCAATATCTACAAGTCGCTCCACCTGGTCGACGAGACGGGTGCTATCGAGATCAAGCTCGGTTCGAACCTCTGCGTGGACTATCCCATGGGGCATTTCGACCGCGAAACAGGTACGATTCCGACCCATTGGGTTTACGTCAAGATCGCGGGCCTTTATATCGGCAACTACCGTATGATGCTCTCCTTGGGCGGCGGTCCGACCGATTCCTACAACAAGGCGGGCGAACACAAGTTCTACGCCAACTCGAACATCGAGAACCAGTCGGAGGTGAAGCGCCGCGTGTTCCTCGGTGAGGCTACGGAACTCAGTCTCGGCAAAGAGATTCTGGAGATCACGAAGACGAACTATAACAACTTCTACGGCCCGAACGGTCAGCAATACCTGGGTCGCATGGTGTTGATCCGCGACATCGCGTGTCGCTATTGCGACGTGGGGTCGAACCTCTATCCTTCGTGGATGTGCACCGACCTGCGTCCCGTGGAGAGCAAACACTGGTACAAATGGGCTGTGAACGAGACCTTCAAGAGCGAGGGTACGGATAAGAACATCCACTGCAACTATTACGGTTCGGTGCTTTTCACCTATGGCGAGACTGATCCTTCGAGCACGATGGCGGCGGGTGTCTACACGGTCCGCACGAGCGGTTATGCACGCTTCGCCAAGTCGCCGATCGTGCGTGGCGGTGCTCGGGGCGATCTGCTGGCGATTTTCGGCATCTATTCGAAGTCGTGGACTTACAGCTTCGGTGCCTACCAGTGCTCGGTCAATCGTTTCGAGGATATCATGTTCGACAAGGACGATTTCCTGACCGCTGAGGAGGTAGAGGATAAGACCCCCGTAGGTTCCGATTCCTGGATCACGAAACTCACGGACGACGATTTCGATGAATAGTCGTACGTAGTGAGATCTTAAGTCGAGGAGCGGCCGCAACGGCCGCTCCTTTCTTCTGAAATCGATCCGCATGTCGGCATGTGGCCCGACTGGTAGGATTTTTGCGAAAAAACATTATCTTTGCTACCGTGTGTAACTTTTAAATGCAACCTTTATTTATGGCTTTTTTCAAAGAATTCAAAGAGTTTGCGCTCAAAGGTAATGTGATGGATATGGCTGTCGGTGTGATTATCGGCGGCGCGTTCGGCAAAATCGTGACGTCGCTGGTCAACGACATCCTCATGCCGCCGATCGGTGCGTTTTTGGGCAATACGGACTTTTCGCAGTTGCGGATCGATATCTCGAAGGTTCGCGACGTGACCTCTCATGCGGTACATACGGTGGCGGGCGGCAGCGATATCGTCGTGAAGCCCGAGACCGTCGAACCGATCTACTGGAATTACGGAGCTTTCATCCAGCAGTGCGTCGACTTCACGATCCTGGCTTTCTGCGTCTTCCTGATGGTCAAACTGATGAATCGACTGATAAAGAAAAAGGCTGCGCAACCCGTTCCGGCACCGGCGCCCCCCGCACCTTCGAAGGAGGAGCTGTTGCTCACCGAGATTCGCGACCTGCTGCGCGAACAGAAGAAATAGGCGCCCGGCGTGGGCTGCTCCGATCCGGCTTTCCTCGGGAAGCCGGATTTTTCGTTTATGCGGACGGATTCGAAACGGGTATAAACGAAAAAATATTGCTTTTTTGGACGATGTTTATTATTTTTGCCAGTGAATCAAACCACACTAAACCCAACCTAACTATGAACCGCGAATTCAAAACGGCAGGACTCGGTCTGCTGGCAATTGCTGCCGCGGGATGCGCTCCGAAACAGGAGTCGCGTCCCAACATCGTCTTGATTCTGGCCGACGACATGGGGGCCGAATGTCTCGGATGCTACGGAGGTACCAGTTACCGTACTCCGCACCTCGATGCGCTGGCTCGACGGGCCTTCCGTTACGAGAACATGTATGCCACACCGCTCAGCACTCCGTCGCGCGTGCAACTGATGACGGGCGTATACAACGACCGCAACTACGTCAATTTCGGATACATGAACGACGACGAGCATACGTTCGCCCATTTGGCGCGCGAGGCCGGGTATTCGACGGCCGTGGTGGGAAAATGGCAGCTCGGACAGTCGCGCGAGATGGTCGGAAAACTCGGCTTCGACGAGTGGTGTCTCACCCAGCTGCAAATCTATAAGGAGCTGTCCGGAGAGCGTGCGACGGACCGTTATGCCTTCTCTTATGTCGACGACAACGGTCATTACGAGTTCAGCTATTATGCGCCGGACGATTTCCAGCGTTATGCTTTCGAATACATCGACCGTCAGACCGAGGCCGGCAAACCGTTCCTGCTCTATTATCCCACTCCGCTGGTACATACTCCTCACGTCGCCACGCCCGATTCGGAGTGCTGGATCGATGATCCGGACACGCGGTTCACGAAGGATTCCCGCCATTTTCCGGACATGGTAGCCTATCTCGACAAGCAGGTCGGGCAACTGGTGGCCAAACTCGAAGAGCGTGGCATCTGGGACAACACGATCCTGATTTTCGTAGGCGATAACGGTACCTGTCCGCTCATTACGTCGCAAATGGCCGACGGCCGGGAAATCAAGGGCGGGAAAGGTTCTTCGACGGTTTACGGAACGCATGTACCCCTGTTGATCGCCTGGGGCGACAAGACCCGCGAAGGACGGGTCTGCGACCGACTGGTAGACCTGACGGACTTCATGCCTACGATAGCCGATGCCATGGGGATCGAGATTCCCGAGGAGTGGGGTGCGGAGGGCATATCGCTCTACCCGGAACTCTGCGGACGCGAGCCGCTCGAAAGAGAATTCTCGTTGTTGCACATCAATCCTTTGTGGCCCCACAAGGCTTATCCGCGAGCAGCGCGGTGCGCTTACGACAAGGAGTACAAGTATTATTGGGACGGACGTTTTTACCACTACGCCGCAGATCCGTCGGAGGAACATCCCTTGGACATCGCGACCTGTACACCCGAGGTGCAGGCGCTCCATGCACGGTTGAAGGCTCGGGTCGACGAACTGCCGGGGTGGTATCCCGACATGCCCGGTGCACCGCGTCGCGGCGACTACAGGAGCTTTTACGATGCCAAATCCAAGCGGTGACGGGAAAAGTCCGACCTATTGCTGGTCGGACTTTTTATCAGGGGCGTATTCCTGAAGTACGTAGGTGGTGAAGATCGGGAAGAACATCATGCCTAACGACGGCAGCATTACGCAGAAGATCTTGCCGATGGTCGTCACGGGGAATATGGCGGCACCTACGGTCGTGACGTTCATCCAGGCCCACCACAGCGCATTGCCGAATCCGTCGAGTTTGGAATTTACGAGCGCCTCGTAATCGAAGAAAACCAGTGCGGAAATGTAGGTGAAGACTACTACCGTGAAGATATAGGCAGCGAACAGACGTCGCATTTTCGTCCCGGTGACCAGCCATTGTACGATGATGGTCATGGCGAGGAAGGCCCGCAGCAACGGGATCAGACTGACGATCAGCCCCCAGTCGTGGGACGGGGTTTTGCCGCTCCAGACGATGATGTTGAGATAGGGTATCGACAGGAGCAGGAAAAGCAGATTGCGCCAGAAGAATCGGCCTTTGCGTTCGGCGATCGACCAACGGATGAAAAAGTCGCAGATGAAGATCAGGCAGACGATCAGTTGGATCGTCAGGTAGGCCTGCGAGAAATGGATGTGATCGCCGGCGATGATCTCCCACGACAGGGCGGCCAGCAGTACCACGCCGGCGACGACGCGCAGTACTCCGAAGATGTCGGACACTTTGGTCCGGGTGTTTGCGGATAGTGACATGAATCGGTTGCTATTTGCGATTCCAGACACCGTAATGCCGAATATCTCGAATCGAATTTTCGACGTAGAAGGTTCAAAATCAGTGCCACGGAATAGGAAGAATGCAAAATGAGCGATTTTTTCGTGAAAATATTTTGCAGAGACCGAATTTTCTATTACCTTTGCACTCGCTTAAAAGGAATGGCGGGATAGCTCAGCTGGTTAGAGCGCATGATTCATAATCATGAGGTCGAGAGTTCAAGTCTCTCTCCCGCTACTCGAAATCAGGAAATTGCGAATCGTAAAACGGTTCGCGATTTTGTTTTCAGGCTGTCGCGGCGCCTCTCGTTCGTAAAAGCTCTTTGCGGGTTGCCTATGCCGAAACGCTTTATCCCGATCGCCCGATTCTGTCGAGCATCGAATGATCGAACGAATGCTTCCGACTACTATCGATCTTCCTGTTTCCATCCTTGTTCAAGACTCCGCCAATACCTTGCGGTTGTCGTATGTGCCGCGATTATCTTTACGATCGCAGCGCGTAGAGTCGCCCCTCCGTATTTGCCTGGAGCAGTCGGAGCGATGACTGTAGCGATGACCGTAGCGCAGTCCGGATGATTCTATGGTCCGATGCTTCTCTGCGTCGGCAGCATCGTAGTCGGGGACGAGAGGTCGGTAGGTCGTCGGCGCCTTCGGGATTGCTCCGGTAGCGGGGGAGCGATATGCAGACCTGTCGGTCCCCGTTGCGAGAAGAGCGTAATTGGCGGCTCGATCGGCGTAACGATCGTTTCATCGCATGACTTGTGCCGTTCGGCTACTTTTTCGGGCCTTACCCGTTGGAGATTCGACGGAATTGTATTACTTTTGTCAGTCCTTACGCACCTCGTGTGCCGGAGAGGCGGTTCCGTAGCTCAGTTGGATAGAGCAACAGCCTTCTAAGCTGTGGGTCTTGGGTTCGAATCCCAACGGAATCACACGAAAAGGAGTTGTCCGCAGCGGTCGGGCAACTCCTTTTTTGTGTGCGAAATATCGTGAACGCCGTGTGTTTCAAGAGAGATCACTCCTTGTCCGGCGCAGCGGCAAGGGGTGAGCGAATCGCCTCGGAATCCGAATCCGCGGGTCGCAGGGTGTTTTCCCCGCCTCGGGGCGTAGCGTTCGCATCGTCGTGTTGCGGCAGATCGTCGTCGTCGCCGGCCCGTTCGAGCGTGGCGGCCGAATGGTTGCGTTTGGTCTGCAACCGGGCCGTTTTGCGCAGCCGTTCGCCTACGCGTACGATGTTGTCGTTGCCCGTGCAGAGTCGTTTGTAGGCGTCTTCGTACGCATCGCGGGCCTTACCGAGCGCTGCGCCGACTCCTTCGAGCGATGCCGTGAAGGCTACCGACTGGTCGTAGAGTTTCAGCGCGCATGCGGCGATCTCCTTGGTGTTCTTGTCCTGATCGTTGTATTTCCACAGGTCGGCGACCATCTTGAGCAGGGCGAAGAGATTCGTCGGCGACGAGATGATGACTTTGCGGTCGTAGGCATCGGACCAGATCGCAGGATCGGACTGTAGTGCTGCGAGGAACGCCGGTTCGTTGGGTACGAACATAATGACGAAATCGGGCGATTTGAGCAGCTTCTGATACTCCTTGCGCCCCAACTCGACGACATGCTGTCGGACCGATGCTACGTGTGCCGCGAGGTGACGCCGACGTTCTTCCTCGCTCTGTGCCGAAGTGTAGGCGACGAACGCCGTGAGCGAGACCTTCGAGTCTATGACGATGTTTTTCTTTTCGGGCAGATGCAGCACTACGTCGGGACGCAGGTTGCGTCCTTCGGCGTCTTTGACGTTGTATTGGGTTTCGTAGTGGATGCCGCGTGTGAGAGCCGATCCGTCGAGAATCGTTTCGAGTAACATTTCGCCCCAGTCGCCCTGGACCTTCGAGTTGCCTTTGAGCGCATCGGTCAGGTTGCGGGCTTCGGTCGAAATCGTGCGGTTGAGCTCCATGAGTTGTTTGAGTTCGGCTTTCAATTCGCCCCGCTGCGAGGTTTGCGTGGTGTGGATCTCCTCGACGCGTTTGCGGAATTCGGCGATGTTGTCCCGAAAAGGTTTCAACAGCAGGTCGATCTGCTCGCTGCTCGTCTGACGCAGTCGCTGCGACTGTTCGCCCAGGATTTCGCTCGCCAGGGCCTTGAACCGGTCGCGGAATTGCTCCTCCTGTTTCTCCCGAGCGCTGCGTTCCGCTTCGCGGTCTGCGGCGTTGCGCTCGCGCAGTGCCGCGATCTCGGCATCGGACGAGGCTTTGAGTGCTGCCAGAGACATTTCGGTGCGCATCTGTCCGTCGCGGAGGGTACGGATCTCGGCCTGCGCAGCATCGCGTGCCGTCTCTGCGGCGGAGAGGCGAGCCTCGGCGGTCGCGAGCGTCTCGCGAAGTTGTGCGAGTGCGGTTACGGCCGAACTTTTCGTTTCGCGCAGCCGTGCGGCCTCGTGACGGGCCGACAAATAGAGCGTTCCCAGGGCTGCGGTCGCGGCGCCGAGAATCAGTACGATGATCGTTAGGGTATCCATGATGGCAAAAATAGCGAAAAGCGGAGGATTTGTCGATCCTGTGACGAAAAAACATAAGGGCCGGGGCGTTCCGCCAGGTCGACCGGAAGAATCACGACGGATACCGACGCTGTCGACGTTCCCCGAATCGCACCGCGGAAGATCAGCCCTCCTCGGTGATCTCCAGTTCGTAGGAGGCCTTCTCCCACTCGTGCATCTGATGGTCGTAGCGGGATTTGAGAGCGTCGTAGGCTTTGTAGTCGGCTTCGTCGTACTGGCTCGCCGCGGCGAAACGTGCATCGTATTCCGCGATCTGTCGCTCGATCTCGGCCAACTCGGCTTCCAGTGCCTCGACCGCCTTGCGCAGTTTGCGCAGCAGCTTCTCCTGTTCCTTTTTCTGCTCGTAGGTGAGTTTCCCTGTGCTTTTCGTATCCTCGGCGGCTCCGGCAGCGGTTTTCGTGCCCTTCGACACTGCGGCTTTCGCCGGGGCGTCGCGCCGTTCGATCTCTTGCAATGATTCCAGCTTGCGTTTTTCGAGGAAGTAGTATATGCCGCCCAGGTACTCCTTCACCCCGCCGTCGCGGAACTCGTAGATCTTGTCGACCATGCCGTCGAGGAATTCGCGGTCGTGCGACACCACGACGACCGTGCCGTCGTATTTCAGAATGGCGTTTTTGAGAATATCCTTCGAACGCATGTCCATGTGGTTGGTCGGCTCGTCGAGCACCAGCAGGTTGCGCGGTTCGAGCATCATGCGGGCCATCGCCAGGCGCGCCCGCTCGCCGCCCGAAAGCACCTTCACCTTCTTGTCGATATCCTCGCCGCGGAACAGGAACGCCCCGAGGATATCGCGCAGCCGCGTGCGGATGTCGCCTACAGCTACGCGGTCCAGCGTGTCGTAGACCGTGAATTCGCCGTCCATCAGATCGTCCTGATTCTGCGCATAGTAGCCGATGTTGACGTTGGCGCCGATGCGGATCGAGCCTTCGGTCGGTGCGAGCTGGCCGATGAGCATGCGCGCGAGGGTCGTCTTACCCTCGCCGTTGCGGCCTACCAGGGCGATGCGGTCGCCCTTGCCGATGGTGAAGTTCGCGCCGCTGAAGACGTGCTTCGCACCGAACGACATGCCTGCCTCCGTGATTTCGGCCACGATCTGTCCCGAACGGGGTGCCGGCGGGAACTTGATGTTGAGCGTCGCGAGATCCTCCTCCTCGACTTCGAGGCGTTCGAGGCGTTCGAGTTGTTTGATGCGCGACTGCACCTGGTTGGATTTGGTAGGTTTGTAGCGGAATTTCTCGATGAACTCCTCGGTCTTCTCGATCATTCGCTGCTGATTTTCATAGGCGGCCATCTGCTGGGCGCGGCGTTCGGCCCTCAGGACCACGTATTTCGAGTAGGAGACCTTATAATCGGTCACTTTTCCCAGCGACAGCTCCACGGTGCGCGTGGTTACGTTGTCCAGAAAAGCGCGGTCGTGCGAGATCAGCAGCACGGCGCCGTTGTAGTTGCGCAAATACTCCTCGAGCCACTGGATCGATTCGATGTCGAGGTGATTGGTCGGCTCGTCGAGCAGGAAAATCGAAGGGCGCCGCAGGAGCAGTTTGGCCAGTTCGATGCGCATGCGCCATCCGCCCGAGAACTCGCTCGTCGCGCGGTCGAAGTCCGAGCGTTTGAAACCCAGTCCCAGCAGCGTCTTTTCGATATCGGCGTCGCGCGTCTCGCCGCCCAAAATGTGGTAGTGGTCCTGGGCATCGTTGAGCCGGTGCAGCAGTTGTTCGTAGGCGGCGCTCTGGTAGTCGGTGCGCTCCGCGATTTCAGCCGTCAGACGTTCGATCTCGGCTTCGAGGTGCAATACCTCCTCGAATGCTTTGGCCGTCTCCTCGACGAGCGTCGTGGTGTCGGCCACGCGCATCGTCTGCGGCAGGTAGCCGATCGTGCATTCGCCGTTGATCGTCACGGCGCCCGACGTGGGCTGCATTTCGCCCGTGATGAGGCGCAGCAACGTCGTTTTGCCCGCGCCGTTCTTGCCCACCAGGCCGATGCGGTCTTTGGGGTTTATCAGAAACGAGATATTGTCGAAAAGGGTCCAGCCGCCGTAGCTGACCGTCAGGTTATCCAGTGAAATCATCGTATTTCGTCTAAAATCGACGACAAAGTTAGCTATTTAATCCGACATACGGTATCTTTGTCGGGCGAAACCCTTCATCCGATGGAAAAGTTGGAACGATACCTGCGGTTCATCCGCGAAACGGAGCGGCTCAAAGATACGATCCGCTCGGCTCATACCTCCCGCGGGCGTGCGGAGAGCACGGCCGAACACTCGTGGCGGCTGGCCCTGCTGGCCTTGACGTTGAGCGACGAACGACTCGAACTGGACTTGTCTCGGGTTTTGGGCATATGTCTGGTGCACGATCTGGGCGAGGCCGACGAAGGGGATATTCCGGCTGTCGAGCAGGTCGACTCCGCGCGCAAATCCGCATCGGAACGCCGAACCGTCGAACGTTTGGCCGCACTGCTTCCCGATGCGTGCGGCGAACGTCTCCGGGCCTTGTGGGAGGAGTACGAAAACGGCTCGACGCCCGAGGCTCGTTGGGTAAAGGCCCTCGATAAGGCCGAGACCATTCTCCAACACAATCAGGGCGCCAATCCTGCCGATTTCGATTATGGATTCAATCTTCGTTACGGTAGCGACTATTTCGTCGGCGAGCCTTTGCGTTCGTTGCGCCGACTGCTCGACGAAGAGACCCGACGTCGCCTGTCCGAACGGTCGTAAATCAGCTTTCGAGCATCTTTACGATCTCGGCTTCGGGATCCTCGGCGCCGAAAACGGCGTTGCCGGCCACCAATACGTCGGCGCCCGCATCGTAGAGCTGCCGGGCATTCTGCGAGGAGATGCCGCCGTCGACTTCGATGATCGTGTCGAGGCCCATTTCGTCGGCCATCTTCCGCAGTTCGGCGACCTTGTCGAGCGACTCGGGCATGAAGGCCTGACCGCCGAATCCGGGTTCTACGCTCATCACCAGCACCAGGTCGACCAGCGGCAGGATGTCGCGCAGCACCGACACGGGCGTGGCGGGTTTGATCGAGACCCCGACTTTGACCCCCGACAATCGGATCAGCGCGATGCAGGCCGCGGGCGAGGGACTCGCCTCGAAGTGGAAGGTAATCAGATCGGCCCCGGCATCGGCGAAGCGCGCCACGTATTTCTCGGGATCGACGATCATCAGGTGGACGTCGAGCAATTTGCGGGTCGCCTTGCGGATCGCTTTCAGCACGGGAAATCCGAACGAGATATTGGGGACGAACACGCCGTCCATCACATCGATGTGGACCCAGCGGGCTTCGCTGCGGTCGATCATCCGCGTGTCGCGTTCCAGGTGGCCGAAGTCGGCCGAAAGCATCGAGGGGGCTACAGTGCGTTGCATATGCGGTGTTTTTTCGACAAAGGTAACGAATAAATCCGGAATCCGCGCCTTTGCGCGGCGAGAATGGCCGCAGTCGGTAAATTAAGGCCCGAATGTCCGGCCCGTCAGCGGTAACGGAACGTGCACACGATCGGATAGTGGTCCGAGATATAGCGTACGCCGTAATCGGCGCCGTCCAGCGTTTGGTAACGCAGAGGCACGGCATTGCGGAAATAGATATGGTCCAGCCGGTGGAGGGGCGTAAATCCGAAGCCGTTGAACGTGGCCTTGTCGTCGGTTTCGGGTGCCGCCTCGCGCGCCGATGCCATCCAGGCTTCGAAGGGTTCGAGGAACCGGGCGTTCGGAGCTCCTTTCTCGGCGTTCATGTCGCCCGAAATGAAGACTGTGTTCCGCTCCCCGGCCAGACGTTTCATCTGTGCGACATTGAGCGTCGCACCCTGCATACGGGCTTGGTCGCCTTTGTGGTCGAGGTGGGTGTCGAAGTAGAAGAATTCGCCGCCCGTAATCTTGTCGCGCAGGCGTACCCACACCGTTGGACGGACGCATCGTCCGTCCCAGCCTTTGGATCGCACGTCGGGCGTATCGCTCAGCCAGAAACGGCCCGAATCCAGCAAATCGAATTTCGAACGCAGGTAGAGAATCATCAGATAGCCGTCGCGTGTGTTGCCAGCGAGCACGTGGCCGTATTCGTCCAGTCGCTCCAGCAGATAGTCGACCTGCGGCGTACGCGGCTCCTGAAGCCCGATCACGTCGGGCCGCTCGCGACGGATCATGGCGAGGGAGGCTTCGCGACGGGCTTCCCAGGATTTTTCGCCCGTGTCGTCCTTCGCTCCGGCGTAGCGGATGTTGTAGGACATGAGTTTGAGTTCGCTTTTCGGCCGTCGTGCCGCAGCGCCGGTGCCGACCGCCAGGCAGCAAAGGATCGTAAGTAACAGGTATTTCATGTCGTAAAGATACGTCTTTTAGGGATCATATCCAATTTCGGAAGATCGATTCCGTCGGTTCCCCGTGTGAGACTTGCCCCGAATTATTTGCAAGTTGCAGGACTATCGCCTATCTTTGTCGGAGGGTAAACCTAATACATGGATGGATAATAATCTTATTTTCGGGATTCGTCCCGTCGCCGAAGCCGTCGAGGCGGGCCGGCAGATCGAACGCCTCTACATCCGCAAGGGTGCCGACGGCCAGCTGATGCAGGAACTCAAGGATCTCTGCATGCGTCACCGCGTGCGTTATCAGGAAGTTCCGGTCGAAAAACTCAACCGTCTCACGCGCGGCAACCACCAGGGTGTCGTGGCGCAGACGGCCGCTATCGCTTACGTGTCGCTCGAAGATATTCTCGAACGGGTTCCGGACGATGAAACGCCCCTGGTGGTGGTGTTCGACGGGGTGACCGACGTGCGCAATTTCGGGGCCATCGCCCGCTCGGCCGAGTGCGCCGGGGTACACGGACTGATCGCTCCGCTGAAGAACTCCGCGCCGGTCAATGCCGAGGCGATCCGTTCGTCGGCCGGTGCGCTGACGACGATCCCCGTCTGTCGCGTAGGTTCGATCCGCAACACGCTCAAGCAGTTGCAAACGGAGGGATTCCAGGTCGTCGCCGCCACGGAGAAGAGCCGCAAACTCCTCTACGACGCCGATTTCCGACGTCCCACAGCGATCGTGATGGGGACCGAGGACACGGGTATCTCGAAGGAGGTGCTCAAGCTCTGCGACGAGCAACTGGCCATTCCGCTCATCGGCCATATCGAGTCGCTCAACGTATCGGCAGCCGCGGCCGTGATGCTCTTCGAGGTGGTGCGTCAGCGCATCGGCGATTAGATGCGGATTCCCGGTTCCGGCCATAAACCGAACAGACTTGTCAAACACCCGTGATTATGAAAGAGAGAATCCGCCATTATTTGGAATTGTTCCGCGAGGGGTTCGCACACGTGCTGCGGGTGCATCCCGTGGAAGTGCTGCTCGCGACTTACGCCTGTGTCGGTGGGGTGCTTACCTACGAACTCGATTGGACCCGTGCGACCGAAAAGTTGTTCCTCGTGCCGATCTTCTTCGTGGCGGCACTCGTGATCGACACGTTGGCCGGGCGTGGCCCGTGTCGCAAAGTCTATTGGGTTTGTTGGTTGCCGATCGTGCCGCTTTCGCTGTGGAGCGGTCTGCGGGAGTGGCTCGAGACCTCTCCGGCTTGCATCACCTTCGGCATTCTGTTGCCCCTGGCGCTGTTGCTGTGTCGGCGTGCGGTGCGTAACGGACGTTTCGTCTTCGATGCTATCGTATGGCTGCGCTCCGGCGTGCTGGCGTTTTTCTTTGCCAATGCGGTGCTCGGACTCTTCTGCGTGATCTTCTATTCCACGATCTATATCTTTGCGCTCGACGGTGCCTGGAGCACCCACGTGGTCGTGTGGGCCTCGATCCTCTGCGAAACGCTCGGCGTGCCGGTGCTCTTTCTGATGATGTCCGACCGTTGGGCCGGAGCCGAATTCCGGGGGCAGCGCATCCTGGAGGTGCTGCTCAACTGGATCGTGACCCCTGCGCTGGGCATCTACGCCGCGATTCTCTACCTATATATGGTGAAGATCCTCGTGACCTGGACGTTGCCGCGGGGCGGCGTCGCCTACCTCGTTTTCGGGTTCACCATCTTCGTTCTCGCGGTCCGGGCATTTCAGACGTTGCTCGAAAAACGCATCTACGATCGAATTTTCGATCGTGCGAGCTGGTTTCTTCTGCCCACGCAGGTGCTTTTTTGGGTGGGTGCCATGCGGCGTACGGGCGAATACGGATTGACCGAGCCGCGGATCTATCTTCTGGTCTGCGGCGCGCTGATGACTCTGTGCGTCCTCGCGTTTCTGGGACGGCGCACGGGACGTTATTACTATGTATGCGGCGCGGCGTTCGTGGCATTTGCGGCTTTGGCTTATGTTCCGGCGCTCGAACCGGGACGTGTCGCCCTCCGCAATCAGCGCATGCGCTTCGATCGCGTGGCCCGCTCGCTGGAGTTGCTCGATGCCGAAGGCCGCCTTCGTACGGGGCTCGTCCCCGTGTCCGATACGGTCCGCTATGCCGAATACCGCGAACTGTTCGCCTCGATGGCCTATGTCGCGGCCGGCGATTCCACCTTCCTGAACTCGCTCGGCGTCGGAGGACAGACTACCTGGCGACTGCGGGAGCGGATGCTGCCCAAAGAGGTGCTACGGCGGATCCACCGTGCGGAATACGGAATCGATGACGTGGAGGTCGTCGAAGTCCTTCCGTACGAAAGCCAGGTCGAGATCGAGTTGCCGCGAAACTATCGTGTCGAGCCGACTCCGGAATACCCTGTGCTGCGCGCCGATATCAGCCACTGGGGGAGCGACAACGAGGGTGTGCGGTTCCTGAATGATACGTTGCGTGTAACGTTGGACGGCGAACGGTTGCTCACGATCGCGGGCGACGACCTGGTGCGCATTCAGATGCGGCGCACGGGGCTGACGTTCGACGACCTGCTGTCGGGCGATGCCGAACATACGGCGCCGCTGCTCGACTATCGCGACGAGCGGCTGCGGATTCTGTTCAACGATCTGAAGGTCTTACGACGCGATTCGCTGACCTACGGACTCGGGGGCGCTACGGTCGAACTCATTATGACGCGATGATCCATCCCGTTTTAGGCGAAATCGAGTGTGTCCGCTCCTTGCGGGCCCGATGCGTATCGCTCACGGTCAAACCGTCGGGTGTCGTGCGACTGGTCTATCCGCGCGGCATTACGGAGCGGCATGCCCTGGCTTTTCTCGATACGAAGGTCGACTGGGTGATCCGTACGCGCGAACGCATGGCGACCCGGCAGGCTGCCCTGCCGCCGCAGGCTGCCCTGCCGCCGCAGCTGCCCGAAGCCGAGGCGAGAGTCCGGATCGAGGTGCTGCGTCGTGCGGCCCGCGAGGATCTGCCGCCGCGTATCGCCCGGCTGGCCGAGCAGACGGGACTGAGCTATGCGAAGCTGTCGATCCGGGCGTCGCGCACGAAGTGGGGCAGTTGCTCGGGTCGCAACCATATTTCGCTGAGTCTTTTTCTGATGACCTTGCCTCCGCATCTGCGCGATTTCGTTATCGTTCACGAACTTTGCCATACGGTCCATCACGATCATTCGCCGCGTTTCCATGCCCTGCTCGATCGGCTGGTCGGCGGCCGCGAGAAGATGCTCGCCCGTGAATTGCGGCACTATACGATCCGGGGCTGAGAATTTCGAATACGACACCCGGCCGGAAGTCATCTTCCGGCCGGGTGTTCGTTTGCAGGGAATTTCGGCTATTTGCCGTAGGCGGCTACGATGTTGTCCGTAGCCTTCTTGAGCAGCTCCTCGGGGCAGCAGAGGGTGATGCGGATGTAGCGGCGGCCTTCCGAACCGAAGATGGCTCCCGGCGTGAGGAAGACATCGCAACGCTCCATCACTTCGTCCGAGAAGGCGAAGCTGTCGCCCTCGTACGACTCGGGCAACTCGGCCCAGATGAAGAGTCCGGCCTGGTGTTCGCGGTAGCGGCATCCCAGGGCATCGAGCAGCGCATAGGCCTGTTTCTCGCGGCCGTAGTAGATCGCGTTGAGTTCGGTGAACCACTCGTCGCCCAACGCCAGCGCTTCGGCGGCTGCGGCCTGTACGGGGTAGAACATGCCTGAATCCATGTTCGATTTGAAAGTGAGGATCGCATCGATCCACTCCTTCTTGCCGACGATCACGCCCACGCGCCATCCGGCCATCGAGTGGCCTTTCGACAGCGAGTTGAGCTCCAGCGCCACGTCGCGGGCACCCTCGGCCTCCATGATCGAAATCGGAGCCGCAGCACTGCGGATGAAGCTGTAGGGATTGTCGTGGACGATGAGGATGTTGTGTTTGGCGCCGAAGTCGACGATCTTCTGGAACAGTTCGGGCGTCGGGGTCTGGCCCGTCGGCATGTTGGGGTAGTTGACCAGCATCATTTTCACGCCCTCGACTCCGGCGCGTTCGATCGCCTCGAAATCGGGGTAGAAGTTCGTCTCCTTATTCAGAGAATAGGGGAGCATCTCACCGCCCGACAGCCGCACTGCGGCCGAGTAGGTGGGGTAGCCGGGATTGGGCACCAATACCTTGTCGCCGGGGTTGAGGAAAGTCATGCAGATGTGCATCAGACCCTCTTTCGAACCGAGCAGCGGCAGCACTTCGGCGTTGTAGTCCAATTCGGTGCGGTACCATTTGGAATACCAGTCGGCGAAAGCCTTGCGCAGGATGGGTTCGCCCTTGTAGGACATATACTTGTGTACGTCGGGGCGATGGGCCTCCGTCGCGAGCCGTTCGATGACCGATGCGGCGGGCGGCAGGTCGGGACTGCCCATGGCGAGTTTGATGATCTGACGACCCGTGGCCGCTTCGATCTCGGCGATTTCGCGCAGACGGCGCGAAAAATAGTACTCTCCGATGCCGTCCAGCCGATGCGAACGGGCGATGTTGACTGCTTTTGCCATAATTATCCAGTTGTGAATGAATTTGCCGAGTGACAAAGATAGCGTATGAAAATGGATTTACCAACAGCGTACCGCTGAAAAGACGGTTATATCGCATTTGTTTCCCGACCTCGATTCCGTTCGGGCCGGTCGAAGCCTCGTGGCTGCGTCGGTAAATCTGCTCCTCCTCGGAAGGGGTTTCGGATGCAGCCATTCATGATTACGGGGTCGAAAATGTCGTAAGGGTAGAATGGCGTATTAGTACCGCTGAAAAAGAGGGGGCTGTCTAACAATAAAAGTTAGGCAGCCCTATTTTTGAGGATTCAAGAATATTAAGCAGCGGAATAAATTAG
>CAXHRY010000031.1:0-31039 GCA_964018965.1 uncultured Alistipes sp. | reverse complement strand
CGCTGCCCCTCGACTTGCATGTGTTAAGCCTGCCGCTAGCGTTCATCCTGAGCCAGGATCAAACTCTCCATTGTAAAGATTATAATGTTTCGTTAGAGTCCTGACTACTTCAATCCTTTAAAAGGAAATTGACAGATAAATACTACATTTCTTTTTCTCTCAAATATAACCAGTAATTCAAAGAACCAGTTTGAAAAAACTCGCAACCATTTCGTTTGCGATTGGGACTGCAAAGTTAAGAACTATTTTTGTAATCACCAAATCTTTTTCAAGATTTTTTTTCGAGCGAACTTTTCAGTTCGTATCGAAAGGGACTGCAAAGATAAGTAAACTTTCGCAAACCACCAAAACTTTTTTTTCAAGAACGTTGCATCTTTTTGAAATTCAGCTTTTCAAAACCACCGGGAGCTCCTTTACTGTAAACTCACCGCTTATTTGTAAGAACCGTTGTTTCTCAAATGCGGATGCAAAGGTAGCGACTTTTTTTGAACCTGCAAATCTTTCGCAGACTTTTTTCGCGAAAAACTAAAAAATCTTCAAAAATAGGCCGAAATAGCCGTTTATACCTTATATATATAATATAGCCTCGCCGATCGATGCAGAGGCCGGCTATCTCCCCTACATTTATCGTATGAGGCACAGCTTCGACACGATCCGCGCGCGCCACTCTGCGGACGAGGCGTCACGGCCTCGACGCTGAGCGGCATCCGGGCCGAAGCGGCGCGCCGCTGATTTTTTTGCGCCGCGACGGCCGATTGTTGCCGCGAAAAGCGTATCTTCGTAAACTCAAACGATCCGACATGAAAACACACCCGTCCGCACCCATCGGCTGGATCGACCTGCTGCGCACGGTCGCCTGCCTGCTGGTGGTCTTCGCCCACTGCTGCGACCCCTTCGTCGCGCAGTTCGACGCCGACCGCACGTCGTTCCTCACCGGCGTCTTCGCCGGGAGCCTCGTCCGCGCGTGCGTGCCGCTCTTCGTCATGATGACGGGCGTGCTGCTGCTCCCCATCCCGGGGCAGACCCGTCTCGGCGCCTTCTACCGCAAGCGGCTCGGGCGTCTCATCCGGCCGCTCCTCTTTTGGTCGGTCGCGCTGCCGCTCGTCGCCTTCCTCTACGTCGGCCTGGCCGCCCCCGCGACGCAGAACCCGCTGATCGATCCGGCGCTCTACAGCGCCGCGACCTTCGCCCGGCGGGCCCTCACCTTCCTCTTCAACTTCAACTTCGACTCCACGCCGCTCTGGTATCTCTACATGCTCGCGGGGCTCTACCTCGTGATGCCGATCCTCAACGCCTGGCTCGTACGCGCCTCGCGCCGCGAGATCGAGACCCTGCTCCGCATCTGGGGCCTCTCGCTCCTTCTGCCCTGCGTGCAGATGGCGGCTCCGATGCTCGGCTACGAGGGCAACTTCGGCCATCAGGGGCTGCTGGGCGTCTGCGACTGGAACCCCTACGGCACCCTCTACTACCTCTCGGGCTTCGTCGGCTACCTCGTGCTGGCCTACTACCTCACGAAGTACCCGCCCGCGTGGAGCGCGCGCCGCGCGGCGGCTGTGGGCATCCCGATGTTCGTGGCCGGCTACCTCGCAACGTCGCTCGGCTACGTCTTCATGCAAAGCCGCTTCCCGGGCAACTACGCCTATCTGGAGATCGTGTGGTACTTCTCGGGCATCAACGTCTTCATGATGACGCTGCCCCTCTTCGTCTGGTTCAGCCGCATGCGCATCGAGAGCCGACAGTGGCTCCGGCGCCTTGCCGCCGCCTCGTTCGGCATCTACCTCTGCCACTACCCCTTCGTCTACATGGCCTACGACCTCTTCGACCGCGCCTCGTGGCCCTACCTCGTGCGCATCGCCGCCATGACCGCAGCGACCTTCGCCGGCTGCTACCTGCTCGTCCGCGCGATGCAGCGGTGGCGCGTCACGGAGCGCTTCGTCCGCTGATACCGTCAAACAACAACCAATAACACGTTCATGAAAAAACACTCAATGCTCACGGGGCTCATCGCCCTCGCACTCGGTCTGGCGTCGTGCTCGGCCGACCGCACCGGCACGGCCGACTACCGCGTCGTACCGCTTCCTAACCAGATCGCGCTCGCCGAGGGCGCCCGGGGCTTCGCCCTCGACCCCCGCACCGAGATCGGCTACACGGCCGGCAACGCCGCTATGGAGCGCAACGCCGAGCTGCTGGCCGACTACCTGGCCGACGCCACGGGCTACCGCCTCACGGTGACCGACACGCCGGCCGAGGCCAACGCGATCGTGCTCACCGCCTCGCTCGACGACGCCAACGCCGAGGCCTACCGCATCGAGGTCGGCGCCGACGGCATCAGGATCGACGGAGCCTCGGAGGCGGGCGTCTTCTACGGTATCCAGACCCTGCGCAAGGCTATGCCCGTCGAGCCCAGGGCCCGCGTGGTCTTCCCCGCCGCGACGATCTACGACTTCCCGCGCTTCGCCTACCGCGGCGCCCACTTCGACGTCTCGCGCCACTTCTTCTCCGTGCGGGAGGTCAAGCGCTTCATCGACATGCTGGCGTTGCACAACATCAACCGCTTCCACTGGCACCTGACCGACGACCAGGGGTGGCGCATCGAGATCAAAGCCTACCCCGAGCTGACGACCGTGGGCGCCACCCGCCCCGAGACGGTCATCGGCCACAACTCGGGCAAGTACGACGGCACCCCCCACGGCGGCTTCTATACGCAGGACGAGGTCCGCGACATCGTGGCCTACGCCGCCGAGCGCCACATCACCGTGATCCCCGAGATCGACCTGCCGGGCCACATGCAGGCCGCGCTGGCCGCCTACCCCGAGCTGGGCTGCACGGGCGGCCCCTACGAGGTGTGGAAGATCTGGGGCATCTCCGACCACGTGCTCTGCGCCGGCAACGACAAGGTGCTTAAGTTCATCGACGACGTGCTCGCCGAGGTCGTGGAGCTCTTCCCCTCGGAGTATATCCACGTGGGCGGCGACGAGTGCCCCAAGGTGCAGTGGAAGACCTGCCCCAAGTGCCAGGCCCGCATCAAGGCCCTGGGTCTGAAGTCCGACGCCCAGCACTCGGCCGAAGAGCGCCTCCAGAGCTACATCATCTCCTACGCCGAGCGGCTGCTCAACGCCAAGGGCCGCCGGATCATCGGCTGGGACGAGATCCTCGAGGGCGGTCTGGCCCCCAACGCCACCGTCCACTCGTGGCGCGGCATCGAGGGCGGCGTCGAGGCGGCCCGCCAGGGCCACGACGTCATCATGTCGCCCACCTCGTTCTTCTACTTCGACTACTACCAGACCAAGGATACGCAGAACGAGCCCGAGGCCATCGGCGGCTACGTGCCCGTCGAGAAGGTCTACAGCTTCGACCCCAACCTGCCCGAGCTGCTGACGGCAGACCAGGCGCGCCACATCATCGGCGTGCAGGCCAACCTCTGGACCGAGTACATCCCCACCTTCGCGCAGGTCGAGTACATGGAGCTGCCGCGCATGGCCGCGCTCGCCGAGGTGCAGTGGATGCAGCCCGAGCAGAAGGATTTCGCCGACTTCAAGCGGCGTCTGCCCCGTCTGGTCGCGCTCTACGACCGCGCAGGCTACAACTATGCCCGCCACATCTTCGACGTCGAGGCTCGGCTGGTGCCCGACACCGAGCGCCGCGTGCTCACGGCCACGCTCACGACCATCGACGACGCCCCCATCCGCTACACGCTCGACGGCTCGGAGCCCGACGACTCGTCGGCCCTCTACGAGGAGCCGCTGGCCATCGACGCCAGCTGCACGCTGCGCGCCGCCGCCTTCCGTCCCTCGGGCCGCAGCCGCGTCTTCGGCGAGCGGATTCTCTTCAACAAGGCGAGCATGAAGCCCATCGAGCTGCTCCAGCCCATCAACCCCCAGTACAGCTTCGAGGGCAAGGGCACGCTCGTCGACGGCCTGAGCGGCAACGGCAACTACAAGACCGGCCGCTGGATCGCCTTCGTGGGCAACGACCTGGAGGCGGTCGTCGACCTGGGCGAAGCGACCGAGATCCGCAGCGCAGGGATCAACACCTGCGTGGAGAAGGGCGACTGGGTATTCGACACCCGCGGCTTGTCCGTGGCCGTATCGGACGACGGCAAGCGTTTCCGCGAGGTGGCCTCGGAGGCCTACCCCGCCATGCAGCAGAGCGACCCCAACGGGGTCCACACCCACACGCTCGCGTTCGAGCCCGTCACGACGCGCTACGTCAAGGTGACGGCCCTCTCCGAGCACGCGATGCCCTCGTGGCACGGCGGCCACGGACGCCCGGGCTATCTGTTCGTCGACGAGATCACGATCGAGTAACCCACTTGCGATCCGCAGTGCAGCGGCGGGGCCCCAACGGCTCCGCCGCTTTTTTTGCCCCGGCGGAGGGGGTGCCGAGCCCGGCCGATCGCCGCCGAATGCACCCCGCCGAAAAAAAATCGGGGCGCGGATGCAGAAAAATGCCCGATTACTTGCGGGGGGGGGAAATCCGCTAACTTTGCAGCAGCGCCCGCCCGCGCGGCCGCGGCAAAAGGACACCCATTAAAATTCAACCGATATGACTACCTTCATCATTCTTGCAGCCGTTCTGGTCGGGTACTTCCTCTTCATGAAGTGCTACTGGCCCAAGTTCCGGCAGCAGTACGCGGCCGCCGAGGGCGAGGCCGAGAAAGAGTGGGCCGGGAAACGGCCGGAGATCCTCGCCGAATACTTCGGCAACCCCGACAAGTTCGGTCTGCTGGCCGAGGCTATCGAGGGCGACCGCGTGCTGGGCATGATCTCCACGCAGGCCCCGGCCGAGTCGCTCCTGACCAGGGCCCGCAAGCAGCTCACCGACGCGGTCACCTTCACCCGCACGGTCGACATGTCGCACTACTACTTCGTCGCCTCGGAACGGGCGCTGCGGCTGCTCGGCTTCGACGGCGAGCGTTGCTTCCTGAACGAGGCCTACGACTACGCCTCTGTCGCCGGGGCGAAGCTGACCGAGCGGTCGTTCGTCTTCGAGTACCGGGGCGAGCAGGTGAAGATCGCCCTCGAAAACGGCGGCGCCGTCGCGGGCTACCCGCGCTTCGCCGTGCACGAGTTCGACAAGACGGCCACGGCCAACGACCGCACGACCAACTACTTCGTGCGCGAATACTTCGCCGTGGAGCCCACCGGAAACCTGGCCTACAAGCAGGCCGGGAGCTTCTCTTTCACGGGGCTGAGCGCCACGAAGGAGCAGATGATCGACTACCGGGTGCGCGCCGCCCTGGTCGAGGGCTTCAAGGCCCGGATGCAGCTGGCCTGACGCTCCGGCCCATCCGCATGCGGTGCGCCCTCTACGGAGCGGTCGCGCCGGCTAACGCCCCCGAGCCCGCCGCACACTCGCGTTTTTTCCACGAATCGTGGAAACCGATCGTTGCCGCCGCGTCGTATCTTTGCGGTGTCCGGCCCCGCCGTGCGTCGCCCTCGTTCCGGAAAACAAAGCTTGGGGCGGCCGCTGCCGGCAGCAGCACGGCGGATCCCCGGACGGAACTACTGCCGTCGGCACTCCCGGCCGCCCGCATCGAGTCTGCGGCGCCCGGCCGGGATTTTCCCGAAACCCACGTCTCGGATCGCTCCGCTCGCCGCTCTCGCGGACGGGTCGCAGGCCTCGCAGGCCACGGCCACGGTGACGTCCGCGCTCTCGGAGGTGCGGCTTAAGAAACCGCCCCGTTCGATCGGTCGCGCTCCCCGGCGCTTTCCCGAAAATAGTACTCCTCAACCCGTCACCGGGCCGAACCGCTCATTCGGCCCGGCGTCGGCGTGTCCGCCCCCGGCTAAGAGCCGGGGTTTGTTTTTTACTTTCCTCTGCGGTTGCACGCTCGCGACAAAAGCCCTATCTTTACGCGACCAAACGACCCGACGCATGAATCTCAAGAAAGTATCGCTGCTCATCGTGCTGCTGCTCATCGCCGACCAGGCGCTCAAGATCTGGATCAAGACCCACCTCTGCCTCGACGAGGCGATCACGGTCTTCCCCGACTGGTTCCAGCTGCGCTTCATCGAAAACAACGGCGCGGCCTTCGGCATGCACATCGCCTCGCGCGGCGGCTTCGACTGGGGCAAGCTGCTGCTGGGGCTCTTCCGCCTGGCTATGGCCGGCGCCATCGGCTGGGGCCTCGTGCGCCTCGTGCGCCGTGGCGACGCACCGCGCGGGGTCATCGTCGGCGCGGCGATGATCCTGGCCGGCGCCGTGGGCAACATCCTCGACAGCGCCCTCTACGGGGTGCTCTTCTCCGAGTCGACCCCCATGATTGTGGCCCGGTTCGGCGGCAGCTACGCCCCGCCGATGATGGGCAAGGTGGTCGACATGTTCTATTTCCCGCTCTTCCGCTGGGAGGGGGTGCCGCGCCTGCTGAGCTTTCTGGTCGACGGCCGGGGCTACTTCTTCGGTGCGATCTTCAATCTGGCCGACGCTTATATTTCGGTCGCCGTGGTCTATCTGATTCTTTTTCAGCGCCGTTTCTTCAACTCGGCCGATTCCGTTTTCTGATCGTGCGATTTTTTTCGCCGAAATGCTTGCCGGTTCGAAAAAAAGCATTACCTTTGCTACCGCAATTCCTAAAAATGCCCAGGTGGCGGAATAGGTAGACGCGCACGTTTCAGGTGCGTGTGCCGCAAGGCGTGCAGGTTCGATTCCTGTCCTGGGCACTGAAACCCCGTTGAACATTTGTTCGACGGGGTTTTGCTTTTGCTGCGGGCCGCTCCCGCACATACGAAAAATCCGGCGGATGCCTCCGCCGGATCTCCGTTATCCCGCAACACGGCCGCGGCCATCGCTACGCCCCGCCGGCCGCACGCCCGAAGCCCGCAAGGCGCCGCACCCCGGAGCCCACGCCCGGAGCCCGGCCGCTTCGCCGTCCGGAAAGAACGGACGCGTCCTCCCTACCCGATCGGTTCGAGCGCCCCGGTGGTCGAATCCATGATGTAGCCCTTCACCACCACATCGCGCGGCACGAGCGGGTGGTTGCGCACCAGATCCACCGTCTCCAGAATCGCCGCCGGCGTACCGTCGAAACCGTGCAGCCAGCCGTCGAGATCGATGCCGCAATGCTTCATCAGGGTGATATGCTGCTCGGGGATGCCGCGCTCGCGCATCAGGCGCTGCATCTGGGCGCTGTCCATCCCCTGCACGCCGCAGCCTGTGTGGCCCACCACCATCACCTCCTCGACCCCCAGCTCGTAGATGGCCACCAGCAGGCTGCGCACCGCGCTGTCGAAGGGGTTGGTGATCGTTCCGCCGGCGTTCTTGATGATCTTCACGTCGCCGTTGCGGAAGCCCAGAGCCGCGGGCAGCAGCTCTACCAGACGCGTATCCATGCAGGTGACGATCGCGATCCGGCGGTTGGGATACTTGTCGGTGATGAATCGCTCGTAGCCCTTCTCGGCCACGAATCGGCGGTTATGCGCCAGAATCTCCTCTATCATATGCTTTTTGTTTTGCCGATTACTCCTTTTTCGCGGCCAGCGCCAGCGCGACGAGGGTCAGCACCCCGCCCGTGGCGACCACCCCGCCCCACCCGGCGGCGCTCCACGCCACGCCCGAAAGGAAGGTGCCGAGCGCTCCTCCCGTGAAGAAGATGCTCATGAAGATCGTGTTGATGCGGTTCGACGCCGAGGGCTCCAGGTCGAACAGCAGCGCCTGATTGCTCAGCTGGATGCACTGCATGCCGATGTCGATGACCACGATGCCGGCCACCAGGGCGACATAGCTGTCGCCCCACACGCCGAACAGCACCCACGCCGCGAGGTGCATGGCGCACCCCGCACGGTTGAAGCGCTGCACCCCCACGCGCTCGATCCAGCGACCCACGACGCTCGCCGTGAGGGCCCCGGCCACGCCGCACAGCCCCAGCAACCCCACCACGTCGCTCCCCACGCAGAAGGGCTCGCCGGCCATACGGAAGGCGAGCGACGCCCAAAAGCACATGAACGACCCGAAGGCGCAGGCCGCGCGCACCGAGTAGCGGCGCAGCACGGGATAGCGGCGCACGAGCGTCAGAAGCGAGCGCATCAGCTCGCCGTAGCTGCCGCTGAAGTTGGGCCGCGCATCGGGCAGTAGCGCCACGACCACCCCCGAGGCTGCGACCATCAGCCCCGCGGCGATCCAGTACATCGCGCGCCAGCCCCAGAGCTCGCCCACGGCGCCGCTCACCACGCGCGAGGCGAGGATGCCGACCAGCAGCCCCGAGAGCACGATCCCCACGTTACGGGTCTTCAGCTCGGGCGTCGAGTACTGCGCCGCCAGCGGGATGAAGAGATGGGGCATGACCGAGCAGACGCCGATCAGGAACGAGAGCCCCTGCACCGCCTCGATGCGCTGCGCCACGGCCGTGCCGGCCAGTGCCGCGGCCAGCAGCGCCAGATTGACCACCACGATCCGGCGCCGGCTCATCAGATCGGCGAGCGGGATGACGAAGAGCAGCCCCAGGGCGTAGCCCACCTGCGCATAGAGGGCGATGCGGTTGGCCGCGAGGGTCGTCGAGGCGAACTGCTCGCGCAGCATCTCCAGCAGCGGCTGGTTGTAGTAGAGGTTGGCCACGGCCACGCCGGCCACCGTCGCCAGCACCGCCAGCAGGCGGGTCGGGATCCCCGCCCCCGGCTCGAGCATCGACCGGGCGCTCATCGCTGCGCGCGCTTTTTCCTGCGCACCGACCAGCCGAACTTGCCGATCGCCTCGCCCAGGGTGAAATACTCGCCGTGGGCATAGGCCAGCAGGTCGGCACGCTCGAGGCAGAAGCGCCCCGTCGCGGGGTCGATCAGCTCGCTGTCGGCCTGCACGGCCACCACCTCGGCGAGGAACATGTCGTGCGACCCGAGCGGGATGACCTGCCGCACGCGGCACTCGATATTGACCGGCGCCTCATCCACGACGGGCGCCGACACCTCGAGCGCCGGGGCCGCCGTGAGGCCCATCTCGGCGAACTTGTCGTAGTCGCGCCCCGAGCGCACGCCGCACCAGTCGGTCGCGCGCGCCAAGCGGCGCGTGGTGAGGTTGATGACGAACTCGCCCGTGCGGCGGATGATCCCGTAGGAGTGGCGCTCGGGCCGCACCGAGATATAACACATCGCCGGGTCGGTGCACACCGTCCCGGTCCACGCAACAGTCAGCAGGTTGCGCTCCCCGTCCGCATCGCCGCAGCTCACCAGCACCGCCGGCAGCGGATAGACGAGCGTCCCGGGTTTCCAGCTCTCTTTCATCGTTCTTCGTTTCGTTTCCGGCAGCCCCTCCGCGGAGCTTCCCGGGACAAAGATACGGATAAGCCGAGCGGAATGCCAAATTTATTTGTGCAATCCCGAGGCGCCCGTATCTTCGGCGAAGCCAAAGATACGCATAAGCGAAGGCAAAAACAAACTACAGTATCCGTTCTGCCCAAACACAGAAAAAGCGACAGTTTCCGCCTCGGTCAAACATATTCGATTGTTATTTTCCGTACCTTTACTTCAAAATCAAAAAGCATGAATCCCCCAAAAGAAATATTAACTATTGTTTACGACAAAGAGGAATACACATTAAAGGAGTTCCACGAAAAGGGTTATGAAGCCGATTTTTGGACGGCATACAAACGAATCGCACACAAAAAGGCCGAAGATGATGGAACGTATAAGATTCAGTACAAAAACGAGATTCTGACTATAAACGACATCATTAAACGCGAAGAAGCGCGGATTTCCAAGCTGGCATTACCTCGAAGAATCGGATCATTGCACACTCGAACGGCCCAGCTCGTTTGCTATTGCTGCAATAACAAACAAATACACCGAGACATTCCCGAATATTATGAAACGCTGAAATTATTCGACGTATTGTCCAACCGCATGAGCTCGGCGCGATATGCTTTATTGAACGGCATCTACATCCTGCACCAATCGGAAACGATGTGGTGGATCAATGGAAGCCAAGCTCAACTATGGTTAAGAACAGAATTTTTGAACAACGCCATCATATGGTATAACAATTCATTCGATGTGCTTTTACAGATCCCCTGGATAGGGCACAAAATATATAAGGATTATACAATCAAGAATATAAAATATGATTTGAGACAGATTCAACATGCGGAAGAATATGACAAGATATTAGCCCATTGCAATTGGGCCAGAATAAAAAATTGGCAAGAAAAAAAGGGTGAGCTCAATGATTATTGGACAGCCCTCCAGGAGTTTCACTATTCCGAAATATATCAGCAAGTAAACGACTGGGCCAATAAGCTGAAACACCGAAACGGCATTTTTTATGAGGAGACCTACGAAGAAACGCCCGTCAATGTGACGCTTGATAATTATCACCCACTGAAACTGACTCCCGAATTACTCCCCATGGATTATGTCATAGACACCCTTGTCGAATATCATGTCACCATGCTTGAACTAATAGAACAAATACGGATCCACTCCAAAACAGACAAGTTATATAAGGAGTAAAAAAGCCCCCGAAACGACCTCCCCGCCGAGTGCCCCCATTTATCGAACAATCGCGACACCACCAATGCGGCTAAAGAAAAAGGACGGATCCGAAAAATCCGTCCTTCCCGTAAGGTCTCCCTTGTGCGGATAAAGGTGCTCCTGCACATTTGTAAGCCTAATGTATATCAGCGGCTTGCAACGGTTTTCTATGCTTTATTCCCGCGTCGCCTACCGTCTTTTTGCACGATCTTACGCCCGCCTGCCCGTTTTGCCTGCGCCGTCGCCGTATCTCCTTGCATGACAGTACAAATATAGCGATTTTCGGCGAGAAATCCAAATGCGAAGACTTTTGGAGATGCGGGCGAATTTTTCTATATTTGTTCGTATGGATAGAGGCGAAATTATCATATATCAGACGGCCGACGGTGAGACCCGTTTGGATGTTCGTATGGAGAACGATAGCGTGTGGCTGACGCAGGCGCAGATTGCACAATTGTTCGGAACGGAAATTCCAGCGATTTCCAAACATATCCGCAATATTTTCCAAAGCGGAGAGCTGGAGCGCGCGGCAACTGTTTCCAAAATGGAAATGGTTCGTCAGGAGGGGAAGCGCACGGTGAAACGACGAATTGATACATATAATCTCGATATGATTTTATCGGTGGGGTATCGCGTCAACTCCAAAAATGCCACGCAGTTCCGTATCTGGGCGAACAAGGTGCTGAAAGAGTACCTTATAAAGGGTTATGCTGTCAACAGTCAAGCGAAGATCGAGCAGTTGGAGGCGCTAAAGCAAACCGTTCGTCTGCTCTCCAATGTTCTGTCTGCAAAGGAGGTGACGAAATCCGAGGCGGTCGGGTTGCTGCGCGTGATTACGGACTATACTTACGGTCTCGATACGCTTGACCGCTACGATTATCAGCAGTTGGAAGTGTCGGCTACTACGACCGAGGAGCCGTTTCATGCGACGTATGGAAATGCGATGGAGGCGTTACAGGTATTGCGCGACAAGTTCGGTGGCAGCGAGCTGTTCGCCCACGAGAAGGACGAATCGTTCAAAAGCACGATGGGCGCAATTTACCAGACTTTCGGCGGGCGGGACCTCTATCCGAGCGTCGAGGAAAAGGCGGCTAATCTGCTCTATCTGACGGTTAAGAACCATTCGTTCAGCGACGGAAACAAGCGTATCGCCGCTTTCCTGTTCCTTTGGTTTTTGGAGAACAATCGGATTCTCTACCGTGCTGACGGTTCGCGCCTTTTGGATAACAACACGCTGGTCGCCCTGACGCTGATGATTGCCGAGAGCCGCACGGAGGAAAAGGACGTGATGACGAAGGTTGTGGTTAATCTGATTAATAAGAACAATTAGGATTCTGTACTTATTTTTCGTTGTTGCTGAGGCTTTGTTGCGTCGGTGTATTGATTCTCGGTTGTCATCCGATTAATTTTAGGAGTTTGCTTTCTGTTGTGTTCGGAAATAGGTGGCGGAGGTGTTCATAAATACGCTCGAACGATTCAGTGGGTGTGCGCTCGACGCGGAGTGGACCGTAGAATGTTTCGGGTGCTGTATACCGTGCGATACCCCAGCCGTAGCGGTTGTCGCGGCGATCGACGTTGTACTCGAAATCGGCGATCACCAGCCGCACCTCCATCTGAAGCCTTGTCAGAATCGGATCGAGTGAAATCTTCTCGTCTTCTACGACTTTCGACGGGGTGTTCGTCGAATGTTTTCCGCGTCCTTGTACGAACCCCAGCATTTGACGCAATTCTTTGATGGTGGCCGTTCCTTCGACCAAGATAGTTTGTAATACTACGTCGTCGAGGGCCGCTGTGTCCTCATTTGGGGCCAGCGACCGGGAGCGGCGGTAGTTCGTAAGGTCGGGCAGCCACTCGCGGCTGACAAAGCCAGCTTTGCGGGCGAAGAATTTGCCGTAGGCACAGTGTCCCTCACGGATGACAGGGCCTTTCCACTCCCAGGCTCCTTCTTCGTCGGTGAACCAAAACTCCGGGGCGACCATCTCTTCGACGGAAAAACCGGGAATGCCGCATCGGAAAAAGGGTAGGAATCCGAGTTCCGCACAACGCGCCTCTATGTCCGCAGGACTTTTCAAACGTCGTTCCATGGTATTGTTTCATTTTAAGGTCTTATACCTTTTAATAGTCTGTAAATATAAACTGAATTTATTATCTTGTCAAAAAAAATATATGACTTAGAAGCGGTATGAGAAAGAGATCAACGATTCATAACAAATGTTTCGGTGATGACGGTAAGATAAATGGGGGAGTTTTGCAATCGTCTGAAGCAAATGAAAGACTCCTTGCTGAGCTGAAGGCGGCGATTCGTGCCGGGCTTAATAGCGGTGAGGCAGAGATGTTTGATCCTGTACAGCATTTGGAAGTGCTGAAGGTCGCTCGTCGTAACAGATAAAATTTGTTTGCGTTCGATTATAAGGATCTCAAAGAAAATTGATAGTGAGCAACGATGTCTTGTAACTCATATTTCTGTATGGTTGTGGATGTTGAAAGTGCCTATATGGGGTAGGTCTTCGCGGAAAAATTGATGGGTGATCCAAGTGATAATTTGACTTTTATGACCAACCGTGACAATTAGTCGCGGTTGGTCATTCAAATTCAAGAGTTAATTCAGAAAATGGATATGGTTAGCGTAGTAGTTTTGACATTTGCTCCATGCATCTTTTTTTCTGTTCCAGATTTGGATGCACATATAAATTGAGCGTAGTACTGATGTTCGAGTGTCCCAGCAAAACGCTCACGGTTTTGTAGTCGCATTTGCTTTCGATGCATCGTGTTGCAAAACTGTGTCGTCTCTGATGGGTGGTCAGCACCTTGTCGATGCCGCACACGGCCGCGATCTCTTTCATGTAGGCGTTCATCTTCTGATTGCTCGGCGTGGGGAGCACCCGTGATCGTGCGACGCATACTTCGTCGTACTCGTAGCGGCGCAGTATTTCGAGCGTGGCCGGGAGCAGCGGGATGCGGCTCATCACGGAGGTCTTCTCGCGGGGCTTGTGAATCCACCAGCGTCCCTCGTCGTCCTGCGAGAGGTGCTCGCGCCGCAGGTGGTCGGCGTCGGCGAATGCCAGCCCCGTCAGGCAGCAGAAGACGAAGACGTCGCGGATGCGGGCCAGTCGGCGGTCGAGCTCCTTGCGGGTCAGCAGTTCCAGTTCATGCGCCGTAAGGTGCTCTTTGGCCTGCACCTCGTCCTCTTTGAGTTTGTAGTAGCGGAACGGGTTTTTCGTAATCCACTCGTTGCGCAGGCAGTAGAGGACAAAGTTGCGCAGACAGTCCATCACGGCGACTGCTCCGTTGTGGCGGCAGCGGTGGGCGGTTTGCAGGAAGAGGTTGAAGCCGTCCAGAAACTCGTAGTTCATCCGTTCGACGGGAATATCTTCGGCTTTGCCGCGTTGGGCGAGATACTGTTTGAGGTAGCGCAGCAGCCGTTCGTATTTGTCCGCTGTGCGCTGCGTGATGCGCACGCCGACTTCGGCCTGTCGCCGCTTCACATAGTCGGTAAGGCCCGCGATGAGCATCATCGTGTTGCACGTCGGGTTTAGGTAGCGCTGCTTGATCTGCGCGGCATTGGCCGCATAGCCCTCGGCCAGCAGTTTGGAGCGGATGTCCAAAATCTGCACACGGAATTCGTCGAGCATTTCATTGACTTTTTGCGCAAGTCGGCTCGTGCCCATCATGCGTTCCTTTTTCTGGTTCCACAATTCGGGCTTGCCCTCGCAATGGAAATAGAATTCCTGCCGCAGACTGCCTGTGGTGACGCGGGCGTAAACCGACGCCAAGCCGTTCTTTTTTGGTCTTCCTTTTCGCGTCAGGAAAAGGATGGTAAAAGTTTCCTGTCTCATAACTCGTGACATTTTAAGGATTGACAAAACGTCTGCAAGGAAACATTATTGCGGTGTAAAGTGCAGCAAAACAATGTATTGCGGGCTAAAAAGGTGGCAATCCCGTTTTCGGAAGCCCAAATCGGCTCTGCCCACTTTTTTGCCACCCAACGGTTTTCTCCGGCTTGCTTGCCGCTTCCGGTTCGGGGAATCGGCCGAAGCCTTTGCAAAATGGTGATATACAGTCGGTTTTCCTCTTTTTACGCCGGATGGGCAACAAAAAAGGAGCCTCGGAAAAAGGCTCCTTTGTGCGGATAAAGGGACTCGAACCCCCACGCCGTAAGGCATCAGATCCTAAGTCTGACGTGGCTACCAATTACACCATATCCGCATCGGTAGGACAAAGATAACGAAAATTTCAGAAATTGCAACCCGGAAATAGGGATTGTCCGGCATTTTACCTATTTTTGTACTTACTAAGTATAGGCTATTACATACGATTTTATGCGAAACCCGTTTCAAAACGCTATGCCCTTGCGGATTGCATCGGGAGAGACAGGTCGGCGAACGCGCACTTCGGGCCACGAGCCGCACCGTTCGGATAAAAGGATGACAAGCTGAAAGCCTGGGATATCAAAATATATTTGGTTGAATATGCCGCTGACCGTAACACTGCAACTCACTCCCAAGCAGGCTGCCGAAGCAGAAACATACACTGCCCTTGCGGCGCAGCGGATCGGGATTCCCCGTCGCGACGTAGCATCGGTCCGCGTTGTCAAGCGTTCCATCGATGCCCGACAACGGCAAATCAAAGTCAATCTCTCGCTCGAAATCTACGTCGACCGCGAACCGCAGCCCGGTCCCGTGACATTCGACTATCCGCAGGTCGCGGGACGCACCGAGGTGGTGATCGTCGGCGCCGGCCCAGCCGGACTTTTCGCCGCACTGCGCCTTATCGAACTGGGCATCCGGCCCATCCTGCTCGAACGCGGTCGCGACGTCGCGACCCGCAAGCGCGACATCGCGCAAATCAACCGCAACGGCGCCGTAGACCCCGATTCGAACTACGCTTTCGGCGAAGGCGGTGCCGGAACTTTCTCCGACGGCAAGCTCTTCACCCGCAGCAAAAAACGGGGTGACTACAACAAGGCGTTGCAAACGCTCGTCTTCCACGGCGCCTCGCCCGAGATACTCTTCGAGGCCCATCCGCATATCGGCACGGACAAACTTCCGGGCATCATCCGCAACATCCGTCGAACGATCGTCGAGGCGGGCGGCGAGATCCATTTCGATCGCCGCATCGACGATCTGACGATCCGTCAGGGCCGCATTTGCGGCGTACGATGCGGCGACGAACGCATCGAAGGCGCCGCCGTGATCCTCGCCACGGGACACTCCGCGCGCGACATCTACCAACTGCTCCACCATCGGGGCGTGCGGCTCGAGGCCAAAGCCTTCGCCATGGGCGTGCGCATCGAACACCCGCAGGCACTGATCGACCGCATCCAGTACCACCTGCCCGAGCGGGGCGAATACCTCCCGGCCGCGGCCTATTCGCTCGTCTGCCAACAGGGCGGACGAGGCGTCTATTCGTTCTGCATGTGCCCGGGCGGCTTCATCGTCCCGGCGCTGACCGATGCCGCGCAGTCGGTCGTCAACGGCATGTCGCCCAGCAGCCGTACGTCGCCCTTCGCCAATTCGGGTCTCGTCACGGAGATCCGGCCCGAAGATTTCGCTCACCTGCGCGCCGAGTGGGGCGAACTTGCAGGACTGCGCTACCAGCAGCTTTTCGAAGAAGCGGCACGCCAGCACGGCGGCGACCGGCAGATCGCCCCGGCGCAGCGCGTCGCCGACTTCGTGGCCGGACGGGCTTCGACCTCGCTTCCGAAAAGCTCCTACATCCCGGGGCTCACCCCCTCGCGGCTCGACCGTTGGATGCCCGAAACGATCTCCGCACGCCTGCGCGAAGGCCTCGCCGCGTTCGGCCGCCGCATGCGGGGCTTCGTTACGAACGACGCCCTGGTCGCAGGCGTCGAATCGCGCACCTCGTCGCCCGTCCGCATTCCGCGCGATCCCGTAACGCTCATGCACCCGGAAACTTCCGGCCTTTTCCCGACGGGCGAAGGCGCCGGATACGCCGGAGGTATCATCTCCGCGGCACTCGACGGCGAAAGAATCGCCGAGGCGGTAAAAACTTACATCGAACAATGAACAACCCGAACACTTCCTCTCCCTGCGTCTCCGTAATCATCCCGGTCTACAACCTGGAAAACTACCTCGACGCCTGTCTGGCCTCCGTCGAACGGCAGACCTACCCGTCGTTCGAAGCCCTCGTCGTGGACGACGGCTCCACGGACGGCACTTACGAAGTCCTGAAACGTCATGCCGACAGCGATCCGCGCATCGTCCCCATCCGCAAAGCCAACGGAGGCGTAGCCAAGGCCCGCGAAACGGCACTCGAACGCGCTCGGGGCCGTTATATCTGTTTCCTGGACGGCGACGACCTGTGGGAACCCGACATGTTGGAGCGCCTGACGGCCGCAATCGAGGAAGATGGCAAAGCGTACGACATCGTATGCTGCAACTATAAACGCATCAGCAGGACCTACGAAGCACCCGTACGCGAAAAACAGACCGCCGACATGGAGGGGCTGGAATACCTCGAAGCCTCGCTGCGCCACGCGATCTCCGTAACGTTGTGGGGACGCATCTACCGCCGCGAACTTTTCGACCGGGAAATTCGCCACTACCCCCTGCGGCTGGGACAGGATGCGATGATAAACATCCAGATCGGGTGCAAACGGCCGCGAGTCCGATTCATCGACTACATAGGTTACGGCTATGTACAACGCGCCGGATCTTCCAACCACCGGGCCTTCGATTTCGGCTATTGCCTGACCTTCTCGCACACCGTCGACGAGGTGCTGACCCGCCACGAAGCAGCTCTCGATGGCCGCAAGGAGTATCTCCATCTGCTCAATGCCCTGCGTTGGTACCTGGTCTACGTCACCAAAAGCAGCAGCCCTTGGGTCGGAGACAGCGAATATGCCCGGACACTGCGGGAAAAGAGCCGACGCTACGCCAAAGAGCTGCGACCGCTTTTCTCGCCCGTGCATCGGATGATCCTGCACCTCGACGCCTCGCGCGCCCTGCGTCCGGCAGTCGTGGCATTAGCCACGGCGCTACGCTGGCAAAACAGTCTGCAAAGACGCCTTTCCCGCTAAAAAACGACAAACCGAAGCCATGAAAAACTACCTCCTGTTCGTCACGCTCCCCTACGCCTATTCGATCATGCGGCCGCTCCAGGACGAGATTCGCCGCCGGGGCGATCGTGCCGCATGGTTTATCGAAGAGGGATGCCCCGACGGATTGCTACCCGACGAGGAGCGTCTGCATACGATCCGCGAGGTAACCGATTACGCTCCGATAGCCGTTTTTACACCGGGAAACCATATTCCCGATTTCTTTCCCGGAGTGAAAGTGCAGCTGTTCCACGGCTACCCGATCAATAAACGCAACGACCGACACGACGACCACTTCACCATCCGCGGATGGTTCGACATCTATTGCACGCAGGGTGCGTCGAGCACCGAACCTTTTGAAAAACAAGAGTTCCGTTACAACACCTTCCGCGTCTACGAGACGGGATGGACGAAAGCCGATTTCTATTTCCGGCCCGACATGCAGCGCTTGCCCGCAAACGATCGGCCGACGATCCTCTACTCCTCGACCTTCACCCGCTCGCTGACCTCGACGCCCCATTTGGTCGACACCATCGAACGCATGGTAGCCGATCGCGGCTGGAACTGGATTTTCATGTTTCATCCCAAACTGGACGATACCGAGATTCTGCGGCATTACGAACGAATCGCCTCGCAACATGAAAATGCCCTGTATCTGGGCCCGACATTCGATTTCGACGCCCTGCGGCGAGCAGATGTTCTGCTGTGCGACAGTTCGTCGATCATTCTGGAATTCATGTTCCTCGATAAACCCGTCGTGACGTTCCGCAATTCGCATCCGGGTCCCCATCTGCTCGACGTGACGCGCCCCGAAGAGGTGGGTTCCGCCCTCGAAAAGGCGCTGACCCGTCCCGAGGAACTGATGCGGGAGGTGCGCACCTACACCATGCACCACGAACCCCACCGCGACTGTCGTTGTTCGGCCCGCGTACTGGATGCCGTAGACGACTTCCTGACCCATCGAGGGGGGGGGAATCTGCGACGCAAGCCGCTCAATCTGGTTCGCAAAATCAAACTCCGCCGGAGGATGCGCTATCCGCTGCTGAAGGGGTTGTTCCGGTAAACGATTCGCCCGGGTTTTCCGAAATCCCCGGGCCTTCGGAAAATCCCGAAACCCGAGCCCCCGTTCTGCATATCTTCGCCGGCAAAAGCTGGGGCGGAGGCGAACGGTTCGTCTGCGACCTCGCGCGACAATTGCTCGACGACGGGCGAAAGGTCGTGCTGATCGCCCGTTCCGAAACGGTGAAGCAGCACGCCGAAGCACTCGGGACGCCGTGTTACCGACTGCGGTTCGCAGGCATCGTCGATCCGTTCACGATCCTCCGACTAACACGGATCATCCTCCGCCACCGTCCCGCGATCGTCCACATCCACCATTTCAAGGACCTTTTCGCGGTCGCCTGCGTCCGGCGACTCTGCCGCATCTTCGGCGTCCGGTTCCGCATCGTCTGCACCCGGCACCTGATACGCCCCGGCAAACGCAGCCCGTTTCACAGCTGGATATACCGCGCGATCGACCGGCTGATCTTCGTCTCCGAACACGCCCGCGAAGCCTTCTTCGCAACCCGTCCGGATATCGAACGGGCGCGTACCCACGTTATTCTCAACAGCATCCCGACACCGCCTCCGCAACCCGCCCCGCTACGGCTCCGCAACCGTTATGCCCTCGGCGCGGAGGTTCCGATCCTGCTCTTCTGCGGCCGCTGCGTCCCCGAAAAAGGCTGCGACACGCTGCTGCGCGCCTGTTCCCTTCTCGGAGAACGCCCCTACGCCCTCTTTCTGGCCGGAGCTTGCGACGGCGCCTATTTCGACCGTCTGCAACGGATCGTCGTCGATAACCGCCTCGAAAACCGCGTCTTCTTCCTGGGTTTCGTCCCGCACGCCGACCGGCTCGCAGAGCAGGCCGACATCAGCGTACAACCCTCGATCGTCCCCGAAGCCGGAAGCCTCTCCGTGCTCGAAGCGATGCGGGCGGGCTGCGCCGTAGTCGCCTCAGACAACGGTTCACAACCCGAATTCATCGACGACGCAGCGACGGGACTGCTCGTCCCGCCCGGCGACGCACGGGCATTGGCCGAAGCGCTGTCCCGCCTGCTCGACGATCCCGCTCTCGTCCGAAACCTGGGCGGCGCCGCCCGTCGCAAATTCGAAGAACGCTTCTCCTACGAACGATTTTACCACAAATACATCGCACTCTATGACGAATGAACCGCTCACCATCGCCTTCGATGCCAAACGCATCGTCCGCAACGCCACCGGACTGGGTAACTACGGCCGCATGATCGTCGAAGCGCTCGCCAGTTTCGCACCCCGCAACCGCTATCTCCTCTACGCACCCGATCCCGGGCGCGCCGACCTGCGGCAAAGCCTCTCCGCGCTGCCGCAAATCGAATTCCGCTGCCCCGCGATTGCGAAACACGGCCCGATGAAGGCGCTATGGCGCACGATCGGCATCCGTCGCGAACTGCCGTCCGACATCGCCCTGTTCCACGGCCTGAGCGGCGAACTGCCCTTCGGACTGCGACGCAGAGGCATTCGCTCGGCGGTGACCGTCCACGACCTGATCTTCCTGCGGTTCCCGGCATATTACCGGCTCGCCGACCGGCTGCTGTATGCCTGGAAGCTCCGCAGAGCGTGTCGTGAAGCCGACCGGATCGTGGCCATCAGCGAAACGACGAAACGCGACCTGGTGACCCTGCTGGGTGTCCCGGCCGAGAAGATCGACGTCGTATACCAGGGTTGCGACCGACGGTTCAAACACAGACCCGATGCGGCGCTCTGCGACGCCGTACGCCGCGAATACGCGCTTCCCGAGGAGTACGTTCTCTCGGTGGGGACCATCGAGGAGCGCAAAAACACCCTTCTGATCCTGCGTGCCGCACTGCGACTTCCCCAGGTGCCGCATATCGTATTGGTCGGGCGCCGCACCCCCTACGCCCGGCAACTCGAACATTTCGCCGCAGAGCACGGCATAGTCGACAAACTGCATATCCTCGACCGGGTGACGAACGACGAACTGCCGGCGATTTACACCCTGGCGCAGCTCTTCGTCTACCCATCGCGTTACGAAGGATTCGGTATCCCGATGCTCGAAGCAGCCTGGTGCGGCGTGCCCGCAATCGGCGCTACGGGGTCCTGCCTCGAAGAAGCGGGCGGTCCCGATGCGCTCTACGTCGACCCCGACGCCCCGCAACAGCTCGCCGACGCCATGCTCCGCGTGCTGTCGGACGAGGCTCTGCGACAGCGGATGGTCGACGGTTGCCGCCGTCACGTCCGGCGTTTCGAGCCGGAACGGATCGCCGCCGAACTGCTCGAAAGCTATGGCCGGGTGCTCGCGGAATCCGACCGTTGAATCCGGCCGCGACGACCGCCCGGACCGAGGAGGCCGCAAGAATCGCGAAATCGTGCTCCGAAACGTTTGGCAAGCAAATTGCGCATGCGAAACAAAACTTTTTTCGACATGGACAATTTTACTTCGCTTATCGAACGCTCGAAACAGGCCGTTCGCTACTGGTGGCTGCTGCTGATCGTCGGCATCGTGCTCCTCGCCGTCGGCATTCTCGTATTCGTCTATCCGGCACAGAGTTACCTGGGCATGTCGCTGTTATTCGGCTGGGTGATGCTCTTGGCGGGCATTCTCGAGGTGATCGTTTCGGCGAGCAACCGCCACTACGTTACCGGACGCGGCTGGATGCTCGCCGGAGGCATCATCGAAATCGTCCTCGGCATCATCCTGATCTTCAACGTCGCCATTTCGGCCGCCACGTTGCCGATCTTCCTCGGATTCTGGTTGCTGCTGCGCGCCTTCAGCGCCATCGGACTCGCCAGCGACCTCAATGCTCTTCAGGTAGCCGGTTCGGGCTGGACGATTTTCTGCGGTGTCCTGTTGCTGCTCTGCTCGTTGTGGATTCTGTTCCAGCCGCTCGTTTTCGGCACCACGGCCGTCATCGTCTGGGTCGGAATCTCGTTGCTGCTGTCCGGAGTCGCCGCCTGCTCCTTCTCCATGCAGCTCCGCCAGGCGCACCGCTGCATCGAAACGGGCCATTGCAAGTAACGATGCCCTGCCACGAAAAAAAGGATGCTCTCCGCGGAGAGCATCCTTTTTTTCGCGTTCGACGCCTCGATCAGAAGTTATCCTCGAACTCGTCCTTATCCAGCCCGTACTTGCGGATGAGGAACGACAGCTCGGGCTCGAGATTGCCCTGGAACTTGAGCATCGGTTTCAACTCGCCGGCTCTCAGGAAGTGCTGCACGGCTTGTTGTTCGTCGCCCATACGAGCCGCAAGAATAGCCATCATATATTGTATTTCGCCGGCTTCGTCCGCATCCGGCTGTTTGGCGAAGACCCGATATGCGGCCTGGCTGTAACCGAGCGACATATAAGCGATCGCGATATTGCGGTCGTCGCGGATCTCCTCGTCTCGCGACTGGAAGATCTTCAAAGCCTCCTCGTAACGGCGTTTCTTCATCAGTTCGAGTGCGTACATGTAATCCTCGTCGAGCTCCTTCGTGTGGACCGTATCCTTCTTCATGCCCTTACGGTGGAGGTTGAACCGGAAATCCACGGCTCGCATCCGCGGATAGAGCACGGAGCGCATATAGGCATAGGCTTTCGGGAATTTCGAGCGGATACGGTATTCGCGCACGTCGGCATTCGTTTCTCGATTGTTAATCATGGCGAGCAACGCCTCTTTGTCTTCCGTCAGGGTCGTATCACCGCCCACCAGTCGGGCCAGTTCGTCCCAATCCTCGGCCAGATGGGTAGCGCGGAGCAACCTCGGCAGGTCGGGCAGACGCTCTTCATCCCCGCCGACGATCACCTGGCGACCCTGGTCGTCGAGCGATACGCTCTTCTCGATCTTCAACGAGTCGTACAACGGACGGAACTCGTCCATCAACACCTGGCGCAGCACCTCGGCACGCTCGCGGGCCAACCGTTCGTTCACCGTCCACGTACCTTCGGGCGATGAGGTCGCACGCAACGTGATGCTGTCGATCAGATAGATCGGGTCGAGCATCAGATCGCGAACCTTCTCGCGGACGAGACGGATATTGGCACGGTTCGACGCCGTGGTATCCAACTTGGACTTGCCCGAAGGGAACGTAAAGTAGAAACGCTCGTTCTCCTCGGCATCGCGATAGACGATGCGGAACTTGTAGCGCGGACGCTCGTCGAGAAACATCACCGCCGAGCGGACCTTGAAATCCAACGTATCCGAATTGCGCAGCTTATAATGGTCGCCGCGCATGTTTTCGATTCCGCCGTTCAGGAAAACGTAGATACGATCCGTATTCTCGTTGGCATGGACGGTCTGGAGGTAGTAGAAATCCACCTTGCGATCGGGACGGAAGACCACCGTGTCCAACCGTGCATTGGGGAAATAGGGATGGCGCACCGCACGGCGATAGACCTCGCTTCCTTGCGGCTGCATCGCCGCGACCGGACTTTCAGTTTCGAAAAGTTCGTCCTGTTTGGTTCGGGGTGCGATATAATAACGTGCTCCCGTGAGGTTTTCCCGCACGACCGTCTCGTCGGTCTCGTAAAGCAGGGCGCCGACCTTCGGACGTTTGCGATTGGTCCACTCAACGCGCTGCGACGCATAATCGCGCACCTGCTCCGCATCGGCCCGACGCACGTCGGAAGCCACGCGGCGGTGTTCGTCGGCCAGCGAGCGGATATAATCCTCGCGCACGCGTCCCGCATCGACGGCGTATTCGCCGTTCACACGCGTGAAGATCTCACCGCCCGGCAACACGTTCAGCGTGTCGTAACGGAATCGCGGAGCCAAGTAATCGTTCAGGTGGTCGAACTTGTCGTTCGCATCGGGCGTATAGGTAACGTTGCGCGCTACGATGTTATCGGTCGTGAGGACATAACGGCGCAGGTCGCCCAACAGTCCGTTGCGCTGATGTTCGTAGCTGTCATACTCGCGATTTTGCATACGACCGAACTTGTCGCCTCGGTAAACCAGCGGATCGAGCGGATAGGGTCTATTGCCCTGGCCCTCGATCAGCATCGGATTGAGTACCACTTGCCAGTCGCGGGCGAGCAGCGTATCGGGCACCGTCACGATGAACTCGATGCTGATCTCGCCGTTACGCTCGACCAGGTTGCGGAATTTGTTGCGCGCCGAGATCGTAACGGCCTCGATGACCTGACCGTCGATCAGCATGTTGCCGTCGTCGTCGATCGAAACGTTCTCCGTCGGGATGAAGGTGCGCTGCTTGCCGTCCGTCGTCGTGACGATGATCTCCGAATCGTTATTCTTCTGATTGGCCAAGGCCGCTTTGGCGGCATCGATATCCTGTTTCGCATGCTTGGGCAACGAAATGCCCGCTCTGGTGTCGGACTCGGCGAGGTGTCGCAGACTGCTGCACCCGACCGTCGAAACGACCGCGACGAGCAGGGCCGTTCCCCCGTAAATGATTGCTCTCAGTCTCATCGGCTCATGCTATTTCTCGACATCGACGGCACCGTTGACATCGACCGTGAATACCCGGTTGCGACGGCCCGGATTGGTCTGGATCTGACGCAACACGAGCGTCGCATGCTCCATCCAGCTCTGATAGGGAACCGTCATCTCGTAGGTGACCGTCTGATCGGTCTTGTGGTCGACGTTGATCGTGACGTGGGGCTGACGCTCGGCCCAATAGGCCCCCGAAAGGCGTTTGCGCCGCTCCTGCATATGCTGCTGATAGCGGCCGTTGACCAGAATATGCGGGAAGAGCACCACCGACTTGCGGTCGGACGTACTCAGTTCGGGAATAATCATCCAACTCTGCGAACGCGTTACGGCGTTTTTCGAAACATGCACGTCGAGCACCATCTCCAGTTTACCGGCATGCTCGCGCAAGACCTTGCGCGTAACGCTCAGATCGCCGACGATCTGCGCCCGCAACGAACCGGCGCCTACGAGAAGCAGCAACAAAAGACAATATTTTTTCATAAGGCGTTATTTCTTGGAGTTGAACAGATAAACGAACGAGAATCCGATCTCGGTGGGAATCGGAAGAATGTGCGACGCATCCGTATAGGAGGATTTCCGCAAGGAGGGATCCACGGGCTCGACATGGTGTTTGATACGCGCCAGTCCGGCTCCGGCCGCGAGTTCGAGGTTCCAGTGGGGGCTGATGTAGAACTGGTAACCGATGCTGGCGCCGACACCGAAGAATTTACCCTTATAGTAGTTATCTATCAGATTGCTGAACGGTCGGTAGTCGCCGATCTTGGGAATCCGGAATCCGCCCACTTCGAAACCGCCGCCGATCAGGTGTACGCCGAAAAACAGGCGCGTATACTTTTCGGTAACCCAGTAACGGTATTCGGGACGGATGAACCAATGCTGGATCTTATTGTCCGCACCGATCGTCCACGGATTGAGGTTGAAGGTACCGCCCAGGGTCGAATGCTTGCTCAAGGCGACTTCGCCGCCGGCATTGATCGTCCCTGTCATCCAATAAAGCAGGTTGCTCTTCACGGCGACCCGCTGCGCGGAAGCCCCGACGCAACAACATACTGCCAGAATCAACGACAGAATAATTTTTTTGTTCATATCACGAATCTGTTTTTATTTTTGCACAAACCTAACTCACGGACCGAAAACGACCGAAAACAGATCGTTTTCGGCTTATCGGAGGAAACCGGGGGCAAAAGTAGTAAAAATTATTCCATTACACAAATATGTGGTCTTCTTTGAAAAATTTCGTAGAAGGAACATACAATATTGAAAATCAATAACAAGCAAACAATCGAGCGACACTTCGTGCAAAATCCCGACCCTGATCCGCTTTTACGGAAAAGGGCCGGCCGCAAGAGCAATTCATCGAACGACACGGGACTAAATCGACGGGCAACGTCCGACAAACAGAACAAATACGTTCGTCCGATCACCCTCGCTCCGACTGCGAGCAATGGCCGAACCAAGCGGGGCATGGGTGAAACCGGCACAGAAATATCTGCCGCACAACAACGAAGGGAGCCCCGAAAGGCTCCCTTCCCCATCAAAAATTAACCCTTAAAAATTATCTCCTTTCCGAAAGACCTCCGAGAGATAGTGATGCAGAAAACACAGATCCGCATCGCCGCATATCACCTCTCGCATCAACAGATCTTCATCATCGGAGATGCCGACATTCGAAACTTCGTTTTTGTCAATATCCTCCATAGGCATTTCGTTTTGGTATTACAACCATAAAACGAAAAGCATCGGGAAATATTGTGCTGCGATTACGATAAGACCAGATTTTTCTCCCGGATCATCCGCCTCAGGTTGATGAGCGCATAGCGCATGCGGCCGAGCGCCGTATTGATGCTGACACCCGTTTGCTCGGCGATCTCCTTGAAACTCAAACCACCGAAGTAGCGCATGCGCACCACCTCGCGCTGCTCGTCGGGCAGCAGTTCGACCAACATGCGGACTTCGCGCTCGATCTGCTCGCAGACGATCTCGTCCTCGATCGTGCGTTCGGCCAACTGCAATGTACCCAGCACGTCGTAGCCCGCATCGGACTCGCTGACCGATTTATCCTGACGCTGCGCACGAAAATAGTCGATCACCTGGTTGTGGGCGATGCGCAGAATCCACGACAGAAACTTGCCGTTATCCGTGTAACGGCCTTCGTCGATCACCCGAACGGCTTTGATGAATGTCTCCTGAAAAATATCTTCCGCGACGTCACCGTCTTTGACCATCATGCGGATATAATCCCGCACGCGGCGGCTATGTCGCTCGATGAGTTGCGATATGGCATTCCGATCGCCCGAAAGGTAATTGCGGAGCAATACCCGGTCGCTTGCTACTGGCACGTTCATACTCTTTTCTCCTGAATATTAGTTACTAAGAGTAGAATTCTTTTCGATAGGCAGTCTTGTTTTCGAGCGGTTCGTATCTGTTGTTCAATAACTTCGGCCTAACGAAACTACGGAGTTTCAGAGCCTTTAGAGGAGCAAGATAAACACTTTTCTCCGAAATTCCAAATTTTTCTACTCCGCCGCTTCGCAGGCGGCCGTTTGTCGCGGTGCGAATCTGCAAAACGCATGCCAGGCGGATCGTGCCGGGCCGCATCCGAATACGCAGAGGAAAAGGGTGTCGCACGGGTGCCGGGATTCAACGGTCCGGCTCGACATGAATGGAGATCATCGTACCTTCGCCGAAACGTTCGCGCAGACGGCGTTCGATATCGACCGTCAGCGCATGCGACCGAGCGACAGTCATCCCTCCGTCGACCCGGATGTGCATCTCGACGGCGATCGACGCACCGATGCGGCGCGTCCGCAAGTTATGGGGCGAACGCACGGCCGGATCGGCCGTTGCGATGCGCAGAATCTCCTGTTCGGTCTGCTCGGGAAGCGAACGTTCGAGCAATTCGCCGAGTCCCGTACGAATCAGATCCAATGAGATTTTGAAGATGAAGATCGCGACGACGAGTGCCGCGATCGGATCGGCGATCCGCCACTTCTCGCCCAGGAAATAGGCGCACCCGATGCCCACCAGCGTTCCGAGCGACGACAATGCGTCGCTGCGGTGGTGCCAGGCGTTGGCCACCACGCTCGGCGAAGCGATGCGGCGTCCCGCACGCACCGTATAACGGTAGAGCGCCTCCTTGACGACGAGCGACACGACAGCTGCGACCAGCGCTACGACACCCGGCCGAGGCAGCTCGCCGCCGCTCAGCACCGTATGGATAGCCCGGATGCCCGAGACGAGAATCCCGGCGCCTACGACCGCCAAAGCCAGGCTGATGACGATCGAAGCCAGCGTTTCGTACTTTCCGTAACCGTAGTCGTGACGGGAATCGCACGGCCGTGCCGAGATCTTCGCGAAAGCGATCACGACCACATCCGTAGCCAGGTCGGAGAACGAATGCACGGCATCGGCGATCATGGCACTGCTACGCCCCACGATGCCGGCGGCCAGTTTCCCGACCGCAAGCACCAGATTAATTACCAGACCGATGAAGGTGACCCGATAGATTTCGCGTTTACGCGCCTCTGCATAGTATGTCTGCATATGTCTGCCGATTATTTCATGAATCGTCGGTGTCGAACGCCCTAAGTCGTCCGCCCGCAAATCGCATGCTGCAAATTCCGCGCAATCCGGAATCCGAGGCGAGCGAACATCCCGGAACGGCACGTTTTCGACGCTTCTGCCGCGAGTCGGTCGCACAGTCCGTACACCGGAAAAAATCCGCCCCGAACGGCATGCCGGGCATACGGTTCGGAGCGAAATATGCGGACGCGGCATCCCGCCGTTCGCGAATCAATAGCTGCGGGCGAAAAGCACGCGGCGGTGCGACGGCTTGCCGGAGAAGACGCATACGCCCTCCTCGTCGACGGCATCCACGGGGATGCAACGAATCGTAGCCTTCGTAGCCTCCTTGATGGCGACCTCCGTTTCGACGGTGCCGTCCCAATGCGCCGAGATGAAACCGCCTTTTTCGTCGAGCACACGCTTGAAATCCTCCCACGTATCGACCTTCGTAATCATCGATTCGCGGTAAGCCAGCGCCTTGCGGAAAATGTTTTCCTGGATTTCGGTCATCAAACCCTCGATCAACTCCACGAGCCCCTCTTGCGACAGGGTTTGCTTTTCGAGCGTATCGCGGCGCACCAGCTCGACGGTGCCGTTCTCCATATCGCGGCCGCCCATGGCCAGACGCACGGGAACGCCCTTGAGCTCGTATTCGGCGAACTTGAAGCCCGGGCGCACGTTGTCGCGGTCGTCGATCTTCACGCTGATGCCCTTGGCGCGCAGCCCGGCGGCGATGGCGTCGAAACGCTCGCAAATAGCCGCCAACTGCTCGGCCGTCTTATAAATAGGTACCATCACGACCTGGATCGGAGCCAGCTTCGGAGGCAGCACCAGGCCGTTGTTGTCCGAATGGGCCATGATAAGGGCACCCATCAGGCGGGTCGAAACGCCCCACGACGTAGCCCACACGTATTCGAGCTTACCCTCCTTGTTGACATACTGCACGTCGAACGCCTTGGCGAAGTTCTGCCCCAGGAAGTGCGACGTACCGCTCTGCAACGCTTTGCCGTCCTGCATCAGGGCCTCGATCGTCAGCGTATCCTCGGCTCCGGCGAAACGTTCATTGGGCGACTTGTGGCCCACGACGACCGGCAGCGACATCCACTCCTCAGCGAAACGCTGGTAGACGCGGATCATCTTCGTAGCCTCCTCGACAGCCTCCTCGCGCGTAGCGTGCGCCGTGTGGCCCTCCTGCCACAGGAACTCGGCCGTGCGCAGGAACAGACGCGTACGCATCTCCCAGCGCACGACATTGGCCCACTGGTTGCAGAGGATCGGCAGGTCGCGATAGGACTGGATCCAGTTCTTATAAGTGTTCCAGATGATCGTCTCCGATGTGGGACGTACGATCAGTTCTTCTTCGAGCTTGGCATCGGGGTCTACGACGACACCTTTCTTCTCGGGATCGTTCTTCAGACGGTAGTGCGTAACCACGGCGCACTCCTTGGCGAAACCTTCGACGTGATGCGCCTCCTTCGAGAAAAACGACTTGGGAATGAACAACGGGAAATAGGCGTTCTGATGGCCCGTCTCCTTGAACATCTTGTCCAGCGCATCGTGCATCTTCTCCCAAATGGCATAGCCGTAGGGTTTGATTACCATACATCCGCGGACCGCCGAGTTCTCGGCCAGTCCGGCTTTCACAACCAGATCGTTGTACCACTGCGAGTAGTTCTCGTCCGACTTGGTGAGGTCTTTGAGTTCCTTTGCCATATCTCTATTCGTTGATTTTTACTGCTTCAGGCTGCAAAAATACAAATTAATCGCGAAAGTCGCGAAAAAATCGGACGATCTATTCACGACGACCCGTCGCGGAAATCTCTGAAACGGGTTCGGAAGCGCATCGTTCGTTCTAAATCCAGGGGGGGGGTAACCGGACTTCGCAGGCAGCTTTTTCTGCAAACTGCGGCTCCTCGGAGTCGCGCGAGCCGCAAACTCAACGCCCCAGGCATTGCAACTTCTACTAATAAAAGCAGTCTGCAAGGCCGCGCGAGCAGTAGCCTCCCCTGGGCGGAGGCTCGCTTTGCTCACCCCGCAGACTGCGACTCGACCCCGTCAGCTGCCGAAGATGATTATCCGCCCAATAAATGCAATCCTCCCGGATTACGCGGGCCGCAGCCTCCGGCGGCTGCATCCCGCACTACCTAATATATCCTACCCAACCGCAAGGCACCTCCACCGAAGATGATCTTTTCCGCAAACTGCGACTCTGTGCGCCGTAGCCTCCCCCCCCCGGGCGCAGGCTCGCTATACTCACCCCGCAGGCTACGACTCGACCTTGAAAATGTTTATCGGCAAATAAATACGCCCCTCAGGACTGCAAGAACCGCCAACTCAACGCCACAGGCGTTGCACCTTCGATGCGACGTCCCCAGCCGACGAAGGTGAGTATGCTGCAAACTGCGACTCTGTGCGCCGTAGCCTCCCCCGGGCGGTGGCTCGCTTTGCTCACCCCGCAGGCTGCGACTCACCCTTGAAAATGTTTATCGACAAATAGATACGCCCCTCAGGACTGCAAGAGCCGCCAACTCAACGCCCCAGGCATTGCACCTTCGATGCGACGTCCCCAGCCGACGAAGGTGAGTATGCTGCAAACTGCGACTCTGTGCACCGTAGCCTCCCCCCGGGCGGTGGCTCGCTATGCTCGCTCCGCAGGCTACGACTCGTCCCTTTCTGCCGACGATTATAAGAGCCGCGACCCTCAAAACACCGCCGAGCACCCCGTCAATCATATTCCGAAAAACCGCTGCCATAGTCCATTCGGACGTAAAAGCCCCTTCGATACAAAAAAACGCACGGAAATTGTTGCGGTTTCGATTTTTTGTACTACTTTTGGGACAAGCGATCCGTCGAACGCGACGTGAATCGCGTTGCTGTTTCGTAAACGTGAGAAATTTACATCCAGACAGCAATAAGAGGAAGTCCCCGTCGGGTCGTTTGCCACGCCCCGATTGGTGAGTACATCCGAACTCTACGCCATGACGGGCGTGGGCCTCTTGTGTTATGAAGTCTGGCGGGTATCTCACGACCTACGAAACATAGTAACGCAAGTGCGTTTTTGCGCGGGCTTATCTCTTAAGCCAGGTTCACGTTTCGTCTTTTGTTTATCGACGGGTCGCATAACTTGAAAAACGAAAAAGTTATGTTACCTTTGCAGTCGAATGCGGCTACATAGCCGTTACATATTCTAAAGGTTAGGACAAACCTTTATACCTTACTGTAAACTCGCGACTATTATGGCAGTATAATAGGTTTTAGGATTGGTATAAGACTTGTCTGAAACCCTTGCTATGCCTACGGCTTCGGCCGTGGGTGTGCACGGGCGTAAGGACAGCTACCAATTCGAGGCTCGCGAGGCCGACAGTAAGGGGCTGCACCTGCGTCCCGTGCTTTTTTTATGTCCGCATATACAATATGATATTGTATTACAGGTTCGCAGGGTCACAATAAACAACGATCGATCAACCGATAAACGTCCCATGCAAACACGAATA
>CAXHRY010000030.1:0-31915 GCA_964018965.1 uncultured Alistipes sp. | reverse complement strand
CCGAGGGAGTCGGTGGGCGAAAGCGCCAAGAGCCGAGGGTGCCAAGGGCCGAGGGAGTCGTGGGCGAAAGCGCCAGAGGCCGAGGGTGCCGTAGGAGCCGAGGGAGGCCGGGCCGGAGCCGTTTTTGTGAGGACTCCGATGCCGGGGCCCGACCGGGAGACTTAAACAAGGGAGGCTGCCGCAATCACCGGCGGCCTTTCCGGTGAAAAGAAAGAAGATACATGTATTACTTCGCATCCGACATACATCTTGGAGCCGGGGACGAGACCCGCGCCCGGGAGACCGAACGGCGTTTCGTCGCATGGCTCGACGAAGCGGCGCAGGATGCCGAGGCTATTTTTCTCGTCGGCGACATTTTCGATTTCTGGTTCGAATACGGGCGGGTCGTCCCGAAGGGTTTCGTCCGCACGCTGGGTAAGTTGGCCGAACTGACCGATCGCGGCGTGCGCGTGGCCTTCTTCACGGGCAATCACGATATGTGGGTTACGGATTATCTGACGCGCGAATGCGGCGTCGAAATCCATACTACTCCGCAGCTGCTCCGACTCGGCGGTCAGCGCGTCTTCATCGCTCATGGAGACAATATGCGGATCGAGGGACAGCCTTTGTTGCAGCTGCTGAATCGGATTTTCCGTTCGCGGACGCTGCGGAGGTTCTTCTCGTGGGCCCTGCATCCCGATCTGGCAGTGAAATTCGGCTGTTGGTGGAGCGGCAAATCCCGCAAATCGCACGGGGCTGCCGAGAATCTCGATCCGTCGGTCACCGAGCCGCTGATCGCCTATGCCCGCGACTATGCTGCGGCGCACGAGGTCGATCATTTCGTCTTCGGACACATGCACTATGCTCGCGATTATCGCGACGATGCGTTGCACGTAGTCTGCCTCGGATGTTGGGAAACGAATCCTGCCGTCGCGGTGTTGGACGCTCGTGGCACGATGATCCTCAAACGACTTTCACGATGAAACAATATCTCGACCTGCTGCGCCGTATTACCACGGAGGGTGTCGTGCGAGGAGACCGCACCGGCACGGGCACGAAGGGTGTCTTCGGCCATCAGATGCGTTTCGACCTCCGCGAGGGATTCCCTCTGCTGACGACCAAACGCGTCTTTCTGAAAGGTGTGATTCACGAGTTGCTGTGGTTTCTGCGCGGCGACACGAATATCCGTTACCTGGTTGAAAACGGTGTGCATATCTGGGATAACGACGCCTACCGCTACTATACCGAATGCTGCTCGCGTGCGGATATCGCTCCGCTCGACCGGGAGGTATTCCTTGCCGCAGCGGGCGAACCTTCGCCGATCGAGGGATATCGCTACGGCGATTTGAACCATGTCTACGGCTACCAGTGGCGTTCGTGGCCGCTGCCGGACGGCGGCGCTATCGACCAGATTGCGCAAGCGGTCGATACGATCCGCCGCAATCCCGAGTCGCGACGTATTCTGGTCTCGGCGTGGAACGTCGCCGAGGTCGGACAAATGGCGCTGCCGCCCTGCCACGTGCTGTTCCAGTTCTATGTGGCCGAAGGTCGGCTGTCGTGCCAGCTTTACCAGCGCAGTGCCGATACTTTCCTCGGAGTGCCGTTCAATATCGCATCGTACGCCCTCCTGACGCAGATGATGGCGCAGGTCTGCGGGCTCGACCCCGGTGAGTTCATCCATACGCTGGGCGATACGCATTTATATCTCGATCATTTGGACCAGTCTGCCGAGCAGCTCTCGCGCACGCCCCGCCCGTTGCCCCGCATGCGGCTCAATCCCGCCGTGACGTCGTTGTTCGACTTCCGTTACGAGGATTTCACGCTCGAAGGCTACGACCCCTGGCCGGCGATCAAGGCTCCCATGTCCTTTTAAACCGCAATGTTATGATTTCCATTATCGTCGCTGTCGCCGAGAACGGCGTGATCGGCGACAAGAACAACCTTATATGGCATATTTCCGAGGATCTGAAGCGTTTCAAGACCCTCACGACGGGACATCCGGTCGTCATGGGACGGCGGACTTTCGAGTCGCTCGGGCGGCCGCTGCCCAACCGGGAGAACGTCGTCATCACGCGACAGAATATCGCTTTGCCCGATTGCCGGATCGTGCATTCGCTTGACGATGCCTTGGCTGCATATCCGGAGGACGAGGAGGTTTTCGTGATCGGCGGAGGGCAGGTCTATGCCGAAGCCATGCCGCGTGCCGATCGGTTTTACCTCACGCGGGTATTGCATGCCTACGAGGGCGACACGTGCTTCCCGGCGTGGAACCGGGCCGATTGGCGGCTCGTCGCCTCCGAGCGCTTCGAGCACGGCGCGGCCTATCCCCATCCTTTCGTCTTCGAGACCTACGAGCGGCGGCGCTGATTCCTGCCTATCGCCGTGGAAATGGGTATTTTTACCACCCCGCAGTCGTTGCGGAATCCTTACCTTTGCAGTTGCAAAGGTTTTTTTCTTTTTCGGGGTGCGGATGTGCAATGACATTCCGAAAAAAACGCAATAACGTATGGGAAAATATTTCGATATGCTGATGGAGGACGTACGGTGCCGTGAGGGACTGAACGCCTGCATGAACTGTGGTGTCTGTACGGGTGTTTGTCCGGCGGCGGAGTTTTACGATTACGATCCGCGACAGATCGTATCCATCGTACAGACACGCGATGACGACGCCATCGAGGAGTTGTTGCGCAGCGACCGCATCTGGTACTGCGGCGAGTGCATGTCGTGCCGTCCCCGCTGTCCGCGGGGCAATACGCCGGGTTACGTGATCCAGGCGCTTCGAACCCTGTCGCAGAAACTCGGATTCTTCGTCGAGAGCGAGAAGGGGCGTCAGCAGTTGGCGCTCAAACGCATCATCGGCGAAAATATCCTTCGCACGGGCTATTGCATCGTGCCGCGCCTGGTCAAACCGGAGCTGCATCCCGAACAGGGTACTGTCTGGCAGTGGATTTTCGATAACGACAAGGAGATATACGGCCGCTTCACCGATACCTACATGCGTCGCGGGGCAGGTGCGCTGCGTCGTTTGGACGACGAATCGTTGGCGGAGATCAACCGGATTTTCGAGGTCAGCGGCGGGCGCGAGATGTTCGAAACCATCGAACGTCACTCCGATCGCAAGGCCCGGGAACTGGGTTATGCCGACGGCGCCGATCAGCAATATATGATGGATGTCTTTCTTCAGAACAGCAACGAACACGCATGATGATGGCTACGATGAAACGCAAGAGCTGGAGCGAATACCAGAAACAGATCGCAGACGATCGCTATTACTACGCCCGCAGCTGTATCCGGCAGAACTTCTTTCCGGGCAGCGAGAAGGCTTTTCTCGATATTCTGCGCAACGACCTGGGACGCGATTTGTTGGACGATCCCAAACACTCCTCCTGCACGGGCATCGGTTACCATTCGGATATCGTGCCGCTGGAGACGATCATGACGGTCGTGGCCCGGCAGTTTGCGATGATGACCGAGGCGGGATACGAGAATCTGGTCTCGTCGTGCATCACCTCGTTCGGTGTCTACACCGAGGTGCTGGCAACGTGGCACGAGTTCCCCGAGACCGAGGAGCGTACGCGCGAATACCTCTTCAAAGCTACGGGACGCGAGTTCCGCAAGCCTGCGAGCCTGGCTCATACTTCCGATGTGATGTTCCACTTCCGCGAGGAGATCGCCCGCAAGGCTCGTCACCGATTGGTGAACGCCCAGACGGGCGAGCCGCTTCGTGTGGTCGAACATATCGGCTGCCACTACGCCAAGATCTTTCCCAAGTCGGGTATCGGCGGCTGCGAGTTCCCCTACGTGCTGGCGGGCATGGTGGAGTCGTGGGGCGGCCAGTGCGTGGATTACCCCGAGCGGCGGCATTGCTGCGGCTTCGGGTTCCGCAATTACCTGGTGCAGGCCAATCGCGGCTATTCGATTGCCAATTCGCATAAGAAGCTCGAAAGCATGGCCCCCTACAAACCCGATTTCATCGTTGCCAACTGCCCGGGTTGTGCGATGTTTCTCGACAAATGGCAATATGCCATTGCCGAGATGGAGGGCACGACTTACGGAGAGAACGGTCGTGGCATCCCTGTGCTGACCTACGAGGAGATGGCCGGTCTGGTGCTCGGCTACGATCCCTGGGCGCTGGGCATGCAGATGCACCAGGTCGATGTCGAACCTTTGCTCGACAAGATGGGTATCGAGTACGATCCGGCGGCCAAGTATCTGGGCCGCAATGGCAAATATATCGGCAAACCGGCTTCGGCCGTTGTCAACGCTTGTCCTCCCGATGCGATCTACGACATTCGGGAGTAAAACGAGAAAAGGGGTATATCGCTTTACCCTGATCGGTTTTTCGGCCTTGATTGGATCGGGGTCGGTCGAAGCCTCTCCACGGAGTAGGATTCGGGTGCACCTCACGAGGTTGCGGGTTCGAAAATACCGTAAGGGTATAATTGTGTATAAGTGCCCATGCAAAAAAAAGAATGAAACAGATGAATAAACGGGTAATCGTCATAGGCGGTGGCGCGGCAGGTATGCAGGCGGCGCTGCGTCTCAAAGAATCGGGTGTCGAGCCCTTGATCGTCGAACGCGATGCGGAAACGGGCGGGAAATTGCGTGATTGGTACGTGCTTTTTCCCTCGTTCACGCCGGCGGCCGATGTGCTGGGAGAATTGCGGCGCCGTGTAGTCGAACGGCATATCGAGGTGATGACTTCGGTAGGAGTGAAATCCTTCACGTCGCGGGAAGTGACGCTCGACGACGGGCGCCGACTCGCATGCGATGCCGTGGTGCTCGCTACGGGTTTCACGCTTTTCGATGCCGCGTTGAAAGAGGAGTACGGCTACGGTCTTTACGACAATGTGTTCACCTCGGCCGATATCGAACGCATGCTCTCCCGCGGCCGCGTGGCCAAGGCCGACGGTTCGCGTCCGCACCGTATCGCGCTGCTGCATTGCGTCGGTTCGCGCGATGAGAAGGTTTGTCAACAGCATTGCTCGCGCGTCTGCTGCATCACGGGGGTCAAACAGGCGATGGAGCTCAGGAAACTCTTCCCCGAGGCGGATGTTTTCAACTTCTATATGGATATCCGCATGTTCGGCTCCGGGTACGAGGAGATGTATCGCGAGGCGCAACAGAAATACAACATCCATTTTGTCCGCGGTCGTATCTCGGAGGCGAGTCCGACGATCGACGGGCGGGTGCAGATCAAGGCCGAAGATACGCTTACGGGGCGTCCGTTGCGTATGAGCGTCGACATGTTGGTGCTGCTCGTCGGCATGCGGGCCAACGACGATAACGCCGCACTGGCTGAAGGAGCCGGCTTGCATTGCGCTTCGAGCGGCTTCATTGCCCCGCGCGACCTTTTCCTGGGCGGCGTCGAGAGCGGTGTCGAGGGTATTTTCCTCGCGGGTACCGTCATGGCGCCCAAGAATATCGGCGAGACGTTGAATGAAGCGTGCGCTGCGGCCGATGCCGCTGTGGAATATCTTAAACGCTCGTAATGTATGGCGATCAATTTCGGATATACGATCTCCAAGCCGCGGGCCATCGACATGGACCGCAATAACCTGCGCAAGAGCGACGAGATCCTGCGCGAGATGCCCGAGTTGCAGGCTTGCATCGGTTGCGGTTCCTGCACGGCGGTCTGCACGGCCGGCAATCTCACGTCGTTCAACTTCCGGCGGGTCCATACGCTTATCCGCCGCGGGGAGTATCAGGGCGCCTACGAGGAGATGAACAAATGTATGCTGTGCGGCAAATGCCGTCTGGTTTGCCCGCGCGGCATCAATACGCGCGGCGTGGCACTGCTTATAAAACGTAAATTGGGGGATAACCGATCATGACTTTCTTCGCTCCATTCTGTCTTCCGTTCATCATCGGCGCTGCGGTGATGTTCGCGGTGCTGCTCGTCAAGTGGGGTGTGTGGCTTTACCGGCTTCCCCGCACCGACAAAATGACGATCCTGCGCGGCATTCCGACGCGGCGTACGCCGCAGGCTGCCGGTGAAGTCATCGGCGAAGCACTGCTTCACCGCAGTATCTTTCGTGTCGATCCGTTGCTGGGATACATGCACATGTCGTTGGCTTTCGGCTGGTTCCTGCTGATCGCCGTGGGGTGGATCGAGACCATGGCTTACCTCGGCGTGCGCTACGTGCCGTTGCAGGGACATGTTTTCTTCAAGTATTTCGCCACGGGACTCGAACACAAACCCGTCTTCGATTTCATCATGGACCTGCTGCTGCTGTTCGTCCTCTCGGGCGTGGCGCTGGCGTGGTTCAAACGTCTGCGTTCGCAGGCCTTGGGCCTGCGTCGTACTACGAAACACGTCCTGGGCGACCGCATCGCTCTGTCGGCGCTGTGGTTCATCTTTCCGGCGCGTCTCGTCGCCGAAAGCGCTACTTGCGGGCTCTACGGTGGCGGCAGCTTCCTGACGGGGGCACTCGGAGGATGGCTCTCCGCCCGCTTTTCCGTTCCGGGGCTGATGAATCTTGAAACGGCGGCCTGGTGGTTCTATTCTTCGTGCCTGGGCCTGTTCTTCGTGGCGATGCCTTTTTCGCGCTACATGCACATCTTTACGGAGATACCGCTCGTTTTTCTGCGTCGCTATGGCATCCGTTCGGGCGAGAAAGCCTCCTCGATGGACCAGTTCCAGACGCAGGCCTGCTCGCGCTGCGGTATCTGTATCGATCCGTGCCAGTTGCAGAGCGTGCTGGACATCCGCACCGTACAGTCGGTCTATTTCCTGCGCGACCGCCGTTACGGCTTGCTGCGTCCGGAGACGGCCGACAACTGCCTGATGTGCGGCCGCTGTGCCGAACGTTGCCCGGTGCATATAGATCTCAATACGTTGCGCTTGAATTCGCGCGATGCCTTGCGTAATCTGCCCGACGAGCGTCGCTACGAATACCTGCAAGGTCTCGATCGTTCGTCGGGTAGCGGCAAAGTGGGTTATTTCGCAGGTTGTATGACGCTTCTGACGCCTCGCACGCTGGCCGCCATGGAGCGGATTTTCGATGCCGCAGGCGATGCCGTCTGGTGGGCCGATCGCGAAGGCGGCGTTTGCTGCGGACGGCCGCTCAAACTCTCGGGTGAAACCGATGCGGCGCGCAAGATGATGCGTTACAATACCGAACTGTTCCGCAAACACGGCATCACGACGTTGGTGACTTCGTGCCCGATCTGTCTGAAGGTTTTCCGCGAGGATTACGACCTGGAGGGCATCGAGGTACTGCACCATTCGGAATATATCCTACGCCTGATCCGAGCGGGACGACTCTTGCCTGAGCACGATACGACGCGCTACACCTACCACGATCCCTGTGAGTTGGGACGCGGCAGCGGTATCTACGACGAACCGCGTGCCGTGATCGAGGCGCTCGGCGAGTTGGTGGAACCGGTTCAGACGCGCGAAAACGCCCCCTGCTGCGGCTCTTCCGTGGCCAATACGGCTATCGGAGACGCTGCCCAGTTGCAGATCGCCCGGGCGATGGCTTCGGAGCTCGAAAATACGGGTGCCGATGTGATCGTAACGGCCTGTCCTCTGTGCAAGAAGTCGATAAGCCGAGGTACGAAGCATACCGTGTGCGATTTGGCGGAGGTAGTCGCTCGGCGAATCGGATAGCATTTCGGTATCGGAGAGTAGCCGATTGAATGGCGATGAATGCCGTTGCGGAGGAGCTTTGCTTCGGTGGCCGAGGGTGATTTATACCGGAAATCTTTCGAAGATTTCCGGTTTTTTTGCGCTTTCAGGAGATCGATGATTGAAATAGTGCGTTTTTTGTGCTGATTGATAGCTATATATAATTTTATTGTTATTTTATTTGTAAAATTATTTGGCGAAACCGTTTTTTTGCCTTATCTTTGCACACGCAAAAGCGATAGATCACTGATCGAAGATATATCGCGGGATAGAGCAGTTGGCAGCTCGTCGGGCTCATAACCCGGAGGTCGGAGGTTCGAGTCCTCCTCCCGCTACTGAGAAAGTCGTAACCGAAAGGTTGCGACTTTCTTTTTTTTGTGTCTTATTTCGCGGTCGTCTGTCGAGGCGGGAGTTTGCGAAAGTATCGGTTTTCTTTGGCGGTTTTCTTTGACGATTTTTTTTGACGATTTTTTTTGGCGATTTTTTTGGCGGTTTTCTTTGACGATTTTCTTTGGCGATTTTTTTGGCGGTTTTGTGCTTCCCCAGACAGCGGAAGCGAGCTTCTGCCCGAGGGGGTTCACGCGATGTGCACCCGACGGAGAGAGCGGTTCGTACCTACCGCCCGAGTTGCAGCCGGCGGAGGCCCGCGGCCTGTTCGATTCGAAGTGTCGGATTCGGTAGAATACGCTCCCCGTCCTCAGAATGCCTTCTGAAGCCGTTTTTTAGACAAAATCGATATTCGATTGAACAAAATCGAAGTTTATTCGTACGGTTTTGAAAAACAATTATGCAATTCTCGCTGCCCGATGCAGGGCTTCTCGGTAATTTTGTTTCGTGATAAAATGGGTGGAAACCGATTCTACGGCGTTTCTTCGACCGAAGCCGAAGGGTAGGGTAGCACATCCGAAAACGACACGATGAAGATTACCGAAAAAATGTCTAATCGAACTCTAAAACGAAGTTTTTTCATGAGAAAGTCTCTGCTTCCGATCCTCGGTCTGGGCGGACTTCTGCTGTCGGGCAGTTGTTCCCGCGACCTCGATCCGAAAGTCGCTGCGGTCAAACGCGGCATCGACCGCTCCTGCGTTCAGCTCGCACAGGCGGCGACCGAATTCGACAGCCTGCCCGGATTCCCGCGCTCGCTGATGCCCAAATTCAAATGCGTAGACGTCAAGGACTGGACGAGCGGATTTTTCCCCGGCTCGCTGTGGCTCGCCTACGAACTGACCGGTGACGAAAATCTGCACGCCGAAGCCTGCAAATATACCGACCGGATGGAGGGTATACAATATTATAAAGGAACTCACGACCTGGGATTCATGGTCTTTTGCAGCTTCGGGAACCGTCAGCGTATCGACGGCGACGCTCAGGCCGCCGAAGCGATCGTCGAGGCCTCGAAAAGCCTTTCGTCGCGTTTCGATCCGCAGATCGGTCTGATTCGCTCGTGGGATTTCGGCGAGTGGAACTATCCCGTCATCATCGACAACATGATGAATCTCGAAATGCTTTTCTGGGCCTCGAAACACACGGGAGACGCCTCTTATCGCGATATCGCGGTACGTCATGCCGATGCCACCCTGCGCAACCATTTCCGCGACGACGCCAGTTCGTACCATGTCGTGAGCTATTGCGACGACGGTTCGGTCGAAAGTCGCGGTACGTTCCAGGGATATGCCGACGAGTCGGCCTGGGCGCGCGGACAGGCATGGGGCCTCTATGGCTATACGATGTGCTATCGCGAGACGGGCGATGAAAAATACCTCGCCCAGGCGCGACGGATCGCCGATTTCGTCATGAACCACCCCCGCACTCCTGCCGATCGCATTCCCTACTGGGACTACGATGCTCCGAATATCCCCGATGCTCCGCGCGACGCTTCGGCCGCTGCTGTCATCGCTTCGGGACTTTTCGAACTCTCGACGCAGGTCGACGACGAGGCCGAGGCGAAGCGATATTTCGACTATGCCGAAACGCTGCTCGTGAACCTCTCGTCGGACGACTACCTGGCTGCGGAGGGTACCAACGGAGGGTTTATCCTCATGCATAGCGTCGGCCACTGGCCCGCTCACAGCGAGATCGATACGCCGCTCAACTATGCGGACTACTACTACCTGGAAGCTGCCGGACGCTATCTCCGCCTGCGGGGCATCGATCCGCGGCTTATCTGACCGATATCAACCTAAATCCTAATAATCCATGAAACTGATCTTTACGAAATGTTTCGCGCTTCCGATCCTTGCTGCGGGCATCCTGACGACAGGATGCCTCGGTGACGATACTTACGGTTCGGGCGCGAGCGGTGGTTCGGGAGGTACCGATCCGGTGATCCCCGATAACAGTGTGATCGATGCACGTGTGTTCGATGTGCTCGATCTTGACAGACCCGAGTTGACGGCCGTGAAAGCTCTTTACGACGCGGACGAATATTATCGTGCGGTTCAGGCGCTGCTGGAGTATTACCGCAGCCGTACGGAGGTCGTCAATGCCAATGTCAACCTGATTGCCCCGACGATCACTCAGCGGGAGCAGACGATCGCCGACAAGGCGCTGAAATCCAACGATTATCGTTTCTTTGTCGAAGGGTACGGTTCCGAGGAGAACCCCAATTCCTACAAAAAATCGTCGGGTTCGGGTATCGACTGGACGCTCAACCCGAGCGGTGACCTCGAAGAACGTTATCGCTTGCACCGTCTCGAATGGATGGTTCCGCAAGGCAAGGCTTATCGTACGTCGCTCGACGAAATCTACGCCGAGGAGTGGATCTCGGTCTATGGCGACTGGCTGGAGAACTATCCCCGTCCTACGGGCGATGCGGATTTCGAGGCCGATCCGTCGACACAGCCCGAGGAGGTGCGCGAAGCGCTCTACGGCTGGCGTCCGATCGACGTGGCCTGCCGTATCGAAGGCGAGTGCGATATGCTCTATTATTTCATGCAGTCGGAGCGTTTCACGCCGCAGTTGCTCGCCAAGTTCCTCGTCAATGTCGCCGAGGAGGCCGAGCATGTGGCCGCCCGCTTCTCCGAGAATGCCGAGCTGCGTACGCAGCAGTCGCATGCCGTATTCCGTGCCGGATCGATCTTCCCCGAGATGAAAAAAGCCGCTCAATGGGTGGCGAAAGGTTCGGAGTCGATGAACGAAGGTGCCGACACGCGGGTCTTCGAAGTGCTCGATCTCGACTACGGAGGCATGACCAAAGTGGCGCGTGCTTATCGCTCGGGCGATTATTACCAGGCGTTGCAGGAACTGCTGAACTACTACCGCACGCGTACGCACGGACTCAACCCCAGCGTCGACATCGCCAATGCGGCTCCCACGGCCAACGAGCAGCGTTGGGCCGACTACGCTCTGCGCGAAAACGGATACCGCTTCTACGTGAACAACTATTACGATGCTGCGGCCGGCACGCAGGTTCCTTATTCCTATATGAATAGCGACGGCACGGGTATCGACTGGAAACTGTGCCCCACGGGCGAAAAGGAGCAGCGTTATCAGCTCCACCGCCACCAGTGGATGCTGCCGCAGGCCAAGACCTACTATGCGACGCAGGATGAGAAATACGCCCTGAACTGGATGGAGGTCTACGGCGACTGGATCCGTCAGAATCCCAAACCCGCGCAGGGCACCGACGTCACGAAGCACTCGAGTTGGCGCCCGCTCGACGTGGCGGCACGTCTGATCGACCAGTGCGCGATGCTGGAGTTCTACCAGCAGTCCGAGTCGGTGACGGCCGAGTGGATCGCCGAGGTGCTGATCCGCATCGACGAGCACGCCGAGCACATCGTCAACAATTACTCGACGACCTCCAACCACCTGATTACCCAGGCCCAGGCCGTAACTTTCGCCGGTATGCTCTTCCCCGAGCTGCGCAATTCGTCGAAGTGGAAGGATAGCGGTACGGGCGTGCTGAGCCGCGAAGTCACGGCGCAGTATTTCCCCGACGGCTGGCTGATGGACGGTGACCTGCACTACCACATTTCGGGTATCGAGGATTTCCGCCTGGCGATGAAGATCGCCCAGCTCAACCGTGAGGAGAATCGTTTCCCAGCGTCGTACGTCAAGGCTATGCGTAAGATGACCGATGTGGTGATGAACATGATCTATCCCGACTATACGGTGCCCAATATGGCCGATACGCGTCGTGCTACCTGGTCGAAGAACGTACTGAAGCGTAACCTGACCAACTATTTCAACCTTTTCCCCGACAATACGCAGATGCAGTGGATGGCCACCGAGCGCGCCGAGGGTACCCAGCCCGACACGAAGGTGAAAACCTTCCCCGACGGCGGTTACTACGTGATGCGTACGGGCTGGACGGTCAGCGACATGATGATGGTGTTGCAGAATACGCCCGACGGTCCGTCCGAGCAGTGGCACCGCCAGTACGACAACAATACGTACGAACTGTGGATCAAGGGGCGCAACTTCTTCCCCGATTCGGGTTGCTACTCCTACGGCGGTACTTCGACCTCGAACGCCGCACGTCGCAAATATGCCGCTTCGACAGCTCATAATACATTGACGCTCAATGGTAAGAACGTTGCCTCGGACGGCCGTATGCTCAAACAGTTCTCCAAGGAGGGTTCGACCCATTATTACGATGCGCTCGTGCTCGAAAATCCCTCCTACGAGGGTCTGACCCATCGCCGTACGATCTTCATGGTCGACGATAAGTTCTACGTGCTGCTCGACGAGGCCTACGGCACGGCGGAGGGTACGGTGAACCTCAACTTCAACATCACCGAAGGCACCGAGTCGCAGGTGGTGCTCGATCCTACGGCGGGCGGATTCCACACGGCGTTCACCGACGGCAACAACCTGCTCGTGCGCACGGTCGCCAGCAAGCAGGGATCGTTCGCCGAACTCGAGGGATTCGTCTCCTACAACATCAACCTGACTGCCGAGCGTCAGGCTTATCAGCTCAATGTGGTGAAGAGCGCGGACGAGCCTGTCGTGCGCTATGCTACGCTGCTGCTGCCTACCTCCGATCCCGATGCCGAGAAGTATGCGATTTCGCTGGGCGAGTGGTCGCAGAACGAAAGCAGCGTCACCGTGTCGGTCGGCAGCACCCGCTATACGTTATCCTACACTCTGTAATACCTAAAACTCCGATAAACCATGAAATCAATGTTTCGATCTACGTTCTTCGCGGCCCTGGCGACGCTCTGCGCGGTAGCCTTCACGGCCTGCGACGACGATGATACGACGAGCGGCGATTTGCAGCTCCACTATCCGACGGTCGTCGATATCGGTCCGTCGATGAACTTCGTTTCGGGCACGCCGACCTATTACGGACCTGCGCCGAGCGACTTCTCGATCGACGGCATCACGCTCGACGATGCCGCATTCGAGACCTCCTGCTTCACGATCGCCGCTGAGACGGGTGCCGTGAGCATCGCCGATACCGACGGCCTTCAGCCCGGTGTCTATAAACTCTCGATCGCCTGCCGTGCGGGCGGTGCCGCGTATCGCTTCAAGGATATTTTCACCGTGCGCATGGTTCCCGCTACGCCCGTTGCGGTGGAGGTGAGCGAGCCGCTGCTTTCGATTCCCTACGAAGAACTCAAGAGCTCCGAGGCATCGGTTGCGGTGACGCCCGTCGGCGAGACGGTGAGTATCCTCTCCTATGCGCTGGTCCAGGAGGAGGGCAAGGAGTATTTCGCCATTTCGGACAAAGGCGTCGTGACACTCAACGGCAACTTCAAGGGTGAGGTGCTCCCCGGCGAATATCCGCTCCCGATCCGCATCGAGACCTATGCCGGTGCTACTGTTTATGACAATCTGCTCACCGGTCGCATCACGAGCGCTCCGCTTTCGATCGCCTATCCTTCGGCTGCCGGACGCATGGAGTACGACATGGCTTTCCAAAGCTCGGTGCCGACCGTCAAGGGTTCGCCTGACAACGTGGTGTGGGCCATCCGTCAGACCGTGCCGAGCGAGGGTACCGCCCCGACCGATAAGATCGCGATCGACCCCGCGACGGGCGTGGTGTCGGTAGCTGCCGGTAACGGCTTTCCCATCGGAGCATCCTATACGCTCGATCTTACGGTTTCGAACGACTATGGTTCGACCGATTTCGACGGAGCCTATACGCTTACGGTGATCGCTTACATCGCTCCGATCGATCCTGCAACCTTCGCTTACGACGCCGTAGAGGCGATCCAGGGCGGCGAGTTCACGGCGCCCAAACGCGACGGTTTCGTCGGCGACGAGCCTTCGTTCTCGCTGGGCGAGCTGCCCGAGGCTCTGGCAGGCAAGATCGCCATCGACGAGGCTACGGGTACGGTTTCGGCCGGTAAGGGCCACACGATCCCGGTGGGCGAGTATGCGATTCCGGTGAAGGTAACCAACCTCAAGGGCGAAGCTCAGACGACGCTCACGCTCAAGGTCGTGGAGAATCCTTACTATTTCACGACGATCTCCTACGGCAACAACCTCGGTCTGGAACCCGCTGCCGACTATGCGAGCCAGTTCCGCTGTACCAAAGCCGGTGAGTTGACCTCGCTCGTGCTGACGCCGACGACCGATGCCAAGCCGGGTACCAAACTTACGTGGTCGATTCAGATCAAACATCAGTGCTCGGGGACGGATATCAACTCGGAAACGGGCGAGATACACCCTGCGGGCTTCAAGGCCAATAACGGCGGTCTGATCCTGGTGACGGCTACGGCCGGCAAGGGCCAGGTCGGCGAGACGTCGATTACGGTTCCCGTCTTCTTCTCGTTCATGCAGGAGGTCAGCGGTGTGACGATCCACTACACGCCCTTCGTCTTCCAGGTCAACCCGCGTCGCGGCGGTACCTCTGTAGCTCCGACGGTCGAGGGCGTAGTTCCCGCACAGTTCCTGATGGACTACCGCCGTACGTTCAGCTACTACAACATCGCCGGCCCTGCGGGTCATGGTTCGGGTGCGCTTTCGGCCTCCAACAATGCCAACATGCTGGGCGACGTATGGCGCTCCTACTACAGCAGCATCGGCGCGGCTACGGCCAACTACGGTTCGAAGGATCCGCTGTCCTACTACTCGAACGCTTCGCGTCTGAGCTCTGCGATGCTCTATGTCGATGCGACGACCAAATCCGTCGTCGTGAATGCCAATAAGTGGATCGGCAGCGACAACGTGGCCGCCAACGGTGCCTTCATCGGTCAGATGACCTTTGTGACCGATGGTAACTCGGGCGGCGTCAGCAATGGCTCGCAGGTATTCCCGCTTTGGGTATGGTTCGACGAGAAATTTTAACCTAACTGAACATGAACTCTATGAAACATATGATTAACCGGGCTTTCGGGCTGAGAGGGGTTTTGACCCTTCTCGCCCTGATGCTGGCCTTCGCAGCAGCGGCCCAGAACCGGATAACCGGTAAGGTCGTCGACGAGAACGGCCAACCCGCCATCGGTGCCAACGTGCTGGTGAAGGGCACGACGCAGGGTGTTTCTACCGATCTGAACGGTTCCTACACCCTTTCGGCCGGCAAGCAGGCCGTGCTGGTCTTCTCTTACCTCGGGTACAAGCCGCAGGAGATCGCCGTAGGTACGCAGACGCGTATCGATGTGACGCTGGAGCCCGAGGCCAATGTGATGGACGAAGTGGTCGTCGTGGGTTACGGCGCCGTGAAGCGCAGCGACCTGACGGGTTCGGTCGCCTCGGTTTCGGCCAAGGATGTCGAGGGTTACAAGTCGGCCTCAGTCATGGAGGCCCTGGGCGGTCAGATCGCCGGTGTGCAGATCACCGCTACCGACGGTACGCCGGGTGCCGGTTTCGACATCAAGGTCCGCGGTGTGGGCTCGGTCAACGGCGACACTTCGCCGCTCTATATCGTCGACGGATTCCAGGTCGACAACATCGACTACCTCTCGAACTCGGATATCGAGTCGATCGAGGTGCTGAAGGATGCCTCCTCGTCGGCCATCTACGGTTCGCGCGCTGCGAACGGCGTAGTGATGGTGACCACGAAGTCGGGTAAGGTGGGGCGCCCCGTGGTGACCTACAACGGTTCGGCCAGCTACCGCGAGATCGCCGGTCAGCTCGAACTGCTCTCGCCTTACGAATTCGTACGCTTGCAGGTCGAGGCATGGCCCGACAAGTTCTCCGATACCTATTATAAGGCGGGTACCGATAGCGACGGCATTCCCTATCGTTACCAGTCGATCGAGGATTACCGCAATGTGGGCGGCGTGGACTGGCAGAGCGAGACGTTCCGTCCCACCTGGTCGCAGGACCACAATGTCTCGGTTTCGGGCGGTTCGGATAAGACCAAATATTCGTTCGCGTTCTCGGATTTCCTCGAAAACGGTATCTTCACCAACAGCGCTTTCAACAAGATCACGGGCAAGATGCGCGTGAACCACAAGATCTCGAAACATGTGTCGATCGACGCCACGGTCAATTACGCCAGTACCGACAAGCGCGGTATGGGTACCTCGGGCGACAACGGTCGTTTCAACATGCTGGGCCAGATCCTGCGCGCCCGTCCGACGGCCGGTCTGCGCATGACCGACGAGCAGCTGCTCGCCTCGGCCATCGACCCGCTGGAGCTCGAAGCCTCGGAGTCGCTTTCGCAGGTGAACCCCATCAAGCAGGCCGAGTCGGTGACCAACACCACCAAGTCGGAGATGTGGTCGGCCAACGTGGCTCTGAACTTCGATTTCGGTCACGGATGGTCGTTCCGCACGGCGGGTACCTACAATACGACCAATACGCGTCTCTACCAGTTCTACCGCGAAGGCTCGAAGGAGGCCTATCGCAACGGCCAGATGCCCTACGGTTCGAACCGCTTCACGCGCAACGTCCGCTGGACGAATTATAACTACTTGACTTACAAGTATGCCCGCAAGAATGGCCACGCTTTCGACGTGATGCTGGGTCAGGAGACCTCGTTCCAGGGTTCGGAGTACACCGTGGCCGGAGCCACCGACTTCCCGTTCGACAATCTCGGCAACAACAACCTCGGTCTGGGCGCTACGCCTACGACGGCCAATTCGAGCCGTTCGGAGAAGATGCTCGTGTCGTTCTTCGCCCGTGCCAACTACAACTACCGCGATCGCTACCTGTTGACCGCCACGGTGCGTGCCGACGGTTCGACGGTTTTCAGCGAGAACAACAAATGGGGCTTCTTCCCGTCGTTCTCGGCCGCATGGCGTATCTCGGAGGAGGCGTTCCTGAAGGAGCAGGAGGTGGTTTCGAACCTCAAGCTGCGTCTGGGATGGGGTGTCGTCGGCAACGACCGCATCGCCAACTACCTCTCGATGAACCTCTATTCGCAGGGCAAATACGGTTACGGCAACGGGCTGATTACGGTGTTGCAGCCCAAGCAGCTCCCGAACCTCGATCTGAAGTGGGAGGCCTCGCAGAGTACCAACCTCGGTATCGACTTGGGATTGTTCGATAACCGGCTCAACATCACGGCCGATTTCTTCCTCAAGGACACGAAAGACCTGTTGATGGCCGCCAACAAAGCCTATGTTTCGGGTTTCTCGTCGCAGTGGCAGAACGTCGGTAAGATCCGTAACAAGGGTATCGAGCTCTCGCTCAACTCGACCAACATCGCTTCGCGCGGCGGCTTCCGCTGGACGACGGATTTCAACATCTCGTTCATCCGCAACGAGCTGCGCGCCCTGGCCGACGGTGCGAAGACCATGTACACTGCGGCGAGCTGGAACGGCGACTATTCGGGTTACGACTACATGGCCCGTGTCGGTCAGTCGCTGGGTCTGATCTACGGTTACGTTTTCGACGGCGTTTACCAGACCTCGGATTTCAACGTCAATGCGGCGACGGGTGCCTTCGAACTCAAGGAGGGCGTTACCGACATCACTTCGCATGCCGGACGCGCCGTGCAGCCGGGTATGGTGAAGTATAAGGATATCGACGGCGACGGCGTGATTACGACGGCCGATCGTACGAAGATCGGTAACGGTACCCCGTCGTGGTACGGAGGTATCACCAATACGCTGTCGTACAAGGGTGTCGATCTGAGCTTCATGTTCCAGTTCAACTACGGTAACGACGTCTACAACGCTACGCGCATCTTCGCGTCGCAGTCGCAGGACCAGCGTTCGAACCTCATGGCCGAGATCGCCGACCGCTGGACGGCGACCAACGCTTCGAACAAGGTGCCGGCCTGGGACGGCTACGTCAAGAACGAGATCTATTCGCGTTTCATCGAGGACGGTTCGTTCCTGCGTCTGAAGAACCTCACGGTAGGGTATACCTTCCCGCAACTGTGGACCCGCAAGTTCTACGTGCAGAAGTTACGTCTCTACTTCACGGCGCAGAACCTCTTCGTCGTGACGGGATATTCGGGCTACGACCCCGAGGTGAACATGCGCGCGTCGAACCCGATGACGCCGTCGTTCGACTGGGGCGCCTATCCCAAGAGCAAAGTCTATACGTTCGGTCTCGATCTGACCTTCTAAACCGATTACGATCATGAAAAAGATATTATTCCATTGCATTCCGGCCCTGAGCGTGCTGCTTTTCGCATGTTCCGATCTGTTGCAGGAGGAGTCCTTCGTCGAGGTGGGCAAGGACAACTACGTCAACAATGCCGCGGAGGCCGAAACCGTGCTCCAGGGTATCTATAAAAACCTCGCCAGCGAGCAGCTTTATTCTTACCACCTGTCGCTGCTGTTTACCATTTCGACCGATATCGCACAGTGCGAGGGTAGTGCTACGTCGTCGTTCCGCGAGATTCCGACCAATTCGCACAACGCCTCCACGGCGCAGATTTCGCAGACGTGGCAGAAACTCTACTCGTCGATCTATGCCGCCAACGACTTCATCGAAACCGTTTCCGGCCGTATGGACGGATGGGGTGCTACGAACCGCGAACTGGCCGAAATCTACGTCGCCGAAGCCCGTGCGCTGCGTGCGCTGTTCTATTTCGAGTTGGTGCGCTGGTACGGTAACGTCGTGCTCGTGAAATCGACTTCGGAGTCCGACAAACCCGCTACGGAGTATGTCCAGGCCGATCCGAAAGAGGTCTACGCCTTTATCGAGGAGGACCTGAAATATGCCGCCGAGGTGCTGCCCTGGGCGGTCGACGATACGAAACGTCCGACCAAAGCCTATCGCTTCTCGAAGGGTGCTGCGCTCGGTCTGCTCTCCAAAGTCTATTGTACCTGGGCGGGTTACCCCATCTACGACGAATCGAAATGGGCCGATGCGGCCAATGCGGCACGCCGTGTGGTGGAGTCGGGCAAACACCGCCTGATTCCCGATTATGAAACCGTCTGGTCGAACACCTGCAACGGCGTTTGGGATGCGGGCGAAAGTCTGCTGGAGGTGTCGTTCTACTCGCCGACAGGCCTCGACAGCGACAATACCGCCGGACGTATCGGTAAGTGGAACGGCGTGTCGGCCGATGCCGTCGAAGGATTGCGCGGACGCAATGCCGCCAACTGGAAAGTCGTCTATGCTTTCACCCGCGAGTGGGAGAAGCAGAACGACCCTCGTATGGCGTTTTCGATCGCCGACTACAAGTATGTCGCTGCGAGCGGACGAACGCCCGTAACCTATTTCTCCACGGTCTCCAATCCTACGGAGGATAATCTCAACAAGCAGCGTCAGATATTCACCCCGGGTAAATGGGACACCGAAAAGTATGTCAATACGGCCAACTACATCGTCAACAACGATAAATCGAATGTCAACTGGTATCTGTTGCGCTATTCCGACGTGCTGTTGCTCTTCGCCGAGGCGCTGAACGAGTCGGGCGGTTCGGTTGTCGATGCGGTCGATGCGGTGAATGCCGTGCGTCGACGCGGTTTCGGGGATACGGCCCACGATCTGTCGTACGGACTTTCGCGCGAGCAGCTTCGCGAAGCGATTCGCAAGGAGCGCGCCTACGAATTGTGCTTCGAGGGACATCGCAAGCAGGACCTGATTCGCTGGGGCATCTATTACGATCGTGTGATGGAGACGGCCCAGGAGTTGGTGGATTGGTTTTCGAATGCCAACTATACCGTCGCACGCTTCATCGTCCGAGGACGTCACGAGCTGCTGCCCATTCCGCAGCGCGACCTCGACCTGATGACCAAGTGCAAGCAAAATCCCGGCTGGGGACAGTAGCGGATAGACATTCTAATGAAAAAGAGCGCCTTTAAGGCGCTCTTTTTTTATCCTCGGCGATAGAGGACGGGGGTGTTAATCGTGATCCGCGCAGCAGTCGCCGGGATGGTGTTCGAGAATCGTGTGGGGAACGTGTCCGTGCGATACGAGCTGAATGGGGCAGTCGTAGTTGCGTAGCTGCTCCTCGGTGAGCAGGTTTGAATGGTGTCGGTGTACGCGGCGATTGACGCATACGATCTCCTTCACCACGCTGGATATCGTTCCGATATCGTGCGAAACCATGACGATCGCCATCCGCTCGTTCAGTGTGCGCAGGGTGCGATACAGTTCGTTTTCGAATCGATTGTCCACGAAATTGGCCGGTTCGTCGAGAATCAGCAGCCGCGGATCGGCGATGACGGCCCGGCACAGCAGGGCGCGTTGCATCTGACCGCCGGAGACTTCGCCGATAGGGTGGTCGGCAGCAGCGGCAAGGCCAGTTTGTTCGAGCAGTCGGAGTGCTTTGTTGCGGTCTTGGCGCGTATAATGGGATAGAAATCCGCGTCGACCCTGCAATCCCGAGAGTACGACTTCGAGGATGGAGATCGGAAAGGCGCGGTCGAAATCCGCAATCTGGGGCATGTAGCCGATCAACCGTTCTTTTCCGCGGAAGAGCTCCGGTGCGAACTCGATTCGGCCCGTGTAGGGAACGGCGCCCAAGATCGCCTTCACGAGCGTTGTCTTGCCGCCGCCGTTGGGGCCTATTACGCCGAGAAAATCGTGTTCGCCGATCGTGAGGTCGACATGTTGGAGTGCTTGATAGCCTCCGTCGTATACGACGCCTACGTCGTTGAGCGTTACGAGGTTCATTACAGGACGATCTGGTCGGTTATGGCATCGATGTTCGCAATGACATCCTCGCACAACGGGTCGATGCGGACGCTCCGTGCGTCGATATCTTTCGCGATGATTTCGACTGCTGATGCCGGGAACTGGCTCTGATAGAATATTTTGTCTACTTTATCTTCCCGTGCTTGTCGGATCAGTCGGGCGAGCGACCGGGCCGATGGCTCCTTGCCTTCGTGTTCGATGGCAATCTGTTCGAGTCCGTAGTCGCGGGCGTAGTAGGTGAGAGCGGGGTGGTAGATGATGAAATATTTCACGCTGCTATGCGCGATTTTTTCGGATGTACGTGCGTCCAGGGCTTGCAGCCGTTGCTGTAAAGTCGCGTAATTGGCCGCATATTTGGCCGAATCGGGGTAGAGCCGCTCGATCGCCTCATACGCATTGGCTGCCATGCGTTGCAATGCCCGCGGCGAAGTCCAGATATGGGGATCGATGCCGTGTGCGTGTCGGTGTTCCGTATGGTTGCACGTGCTGTGATCGCATTCCGCATGGTCGCATGTATGGTTTGTATCGGCCTTAGTAGCAGGGTAGTGCTCCGTTTTCTTTCCGGAGGCATGTCCGTGCGAGCAAGTCCCAGCGATAAGTTCGATTCCGGAGCTCAGATCCACGATTTTTTCCGGAGACTCCAGTTTGTCCAGCAGTGCCGTTTCGAAATCGATGAGCCCCACGCTGAAAATCGATCGGGCCCGGTTGAGCCCGATGAACTGGCGCGGCGTAGGTTCGAAGGTCTCCGGACTCGCTCCGGGCGGTACCAATACTTCGATCGGGAAATCGTCTCCGACAATACTTTGCACGATATGACGCAGCGGGAGAATCGATACGTAGAATGTATCTTCATCGGTCGGTCGGGGCCGGTTTCCGCAAGATGCGAATAGCAATGCAGTGACGATAAAAATGAGCTTCTTTGTTCTGAAAATCATATTGTTATGTATTTATTCGCAGTAGGGTAGCAGCAGATCTGCGGAAAGTCGGCTTTCCGGGAAGACCAAAACTATCGCTCCTTGACCTTGACTCGGTTCGAGATCGTATTTCCTGGATTAGGTTGCTGCTGCTTGTGCTCGTTTAGTGTTTATAATCAGCTAATTAAGACTGTAAATACGGTCTTATGTCGTATTTGGCTGTCGGCTCGGAGTTTTCTGAATTTAAACTCTGTAACCGCAATCGGACAAAGTTACGATATTTATTCGGGATATTCGCTTCTCGGACTTATATTTCGAAGTCGTATGTTTTTTCGGATTTCGTCGTGTATGTCCCGGAGTGGACCTTGCAGTTGCGGGTAGCAAAGGTTCGGCTATCGATTATTTAACATAATGACCATATTATATCAAGCTGATCCCGTTTATTTTCCATCGGTGAAAACCCTCTGAGATTCGAATATTCCGGACAAAGGTCCGGGTAAATTTTTTTTATCGCTTTGTCGGGACGAAACTTTTAAAGGTTCCATCGGCATACAAAACCACGATGCGTTCGATTCCGTTACCCGGGACGATCGTTTCGCGCGGTTCGGCGGAGGTACTCGTCGGTGTGCATCCGATTTTTTCCGTCGAAGCCGGAGTTTGCCGATTCGAGGTGGAATCGGATGCAAAGAGCCCCGAAAGCATCGGTTCTGTTGTCGGAGGTGTGTGTGCAGGAAATGTAGCTGCTGTGTTCCGATACATCTGTTCCGAGTCCAGCAGTAACCAGTCCGGATTGATCTGCGGAAATCTGCGAAGAATTTTCTGAAGCAAATCGAAGCCCGGTCTGTTCCGTCCAGCCAGAATATGCGAGATTCCGGCTGGATTGATTTCAAGTATTTCTGCGAGCTGGCTGGACTTCAAACCTTCGCTTTTCAGCAAAGCCTGCAATTTTTCCTTCATTCGAGTAATTTTTTACAAATATAAAAATTTTCTTTTTGTAAAACAAGGAAATTATACAATTGTAAAATGTTAATAACTGTCGATAAAGTTTACAAGTGTCAATAAAAGAATACGGTTAAATTCAAGCAAAGAAGGAATATAAAATAATAGTTCATGTATACATGCTTATTTAACTTATATAAAGATGCTTATTGTAGTTAATACGGGGCTGTCGGTATAATACGGGCAATAATACCTCTTGTAATACCATATAATTAAATCATTACTTTATATAATCGGTATAAATACTGATATTGTTGATGTTATTTGCAATCATTAAATTATTGTACCATCTCTTGGCTGGGTACAAACTTGAGTTTTTGCAACAAACCTGCAACTTTACAATTTTAAATAATTAACAATGCAGCCAATGCATGTTAATTACAAATGTAAACAATATATCCATTTAAATCGTTGTAAAATATTTACAAGTGTAATTAATATAAGTGATGTTTGTAAAATTTGAGGTACCCTACCCTATTTCGAATTAATAGACGGTTCTTTTTATCTGTCCTTTTATTAAACGATATATTATGTTAAATAAATAATGCACAGTAGTGTTGATAACTCCTACTGTGCATTATATCAGGTGCTTATATATAAGTGCCGTCGCCTATTTTGCGATTTTAGCTGCTATTTCCGTAAACTCTTCCGGGGTCAAACGGAGTTTTTCACGGTGAAAATCGACATCGTTTTCATGCTGTATGGGGATCAGATGGATGTGTGCATGGGGAACTTCGAGTCCCAAAACGACTACTGCTACCCTTTTGCAGGCTATTTCGCGTCGGATTCGGGTTGCTACGCGTTTCGCGAAGAGCATCATATCGGCCAATGTTCGGTCGTCGAGGTCGAAAATGTAGTCTACCTCTTTTTTGGGGACTACCAGCGTATGACCTTTCGTAAGCGGATTGATGTCCAGGAAAGCGTAGAAATCGTTGTCCTCGGCGATTTTGTAGGACGGTATTTCGCCTGCGATGATGCGAGAAAAGATGGATGCCATATTTTTATCGATTTGGTTTGAACTGCATTTATTGTGATTGGAAAATCGTCATTGCCTCGTATGGCCTGAGATGCAGTCTCGGACTGAAAGGAGGCTTGTTCCCGGTATTCGATAGAAAGTTCGGACGCAGCATCGAGAGGGGCTCCTCGATTGTCGATTCTGCTGTCGAATACACCACTATCGAAGAACATACTGGCGATGTGCCGATTCGTACCTTTCGCAACGGTTTCGTTGAAGCCGCGACTCTTTTTCCATCCGGAATCGCTCAGCCGACGGTTGTCAGCTCAGGAACCGGAGTCCGAGCGCACCGGGCCGAATCCGGCCGTTATCGTCCCGGTCAGTCGTATGCTTCGAATCGCGGTTTCAGAATTTCCGAATAGATGACCGCTTGGCGTAGGTCGAATTGCGGTTCGTTTTGTTTCTTGAAATCCGGCGATAAGGAGCTGTTTTCCGCTATTTCCGATTCTTGCGCGATCCGTGCTTTCGTAGTTTCGGATCCGGTTGTTCCTGTCGAGGCAAGTGTCCGTGCTTTTTTGAGGTTGGATCGCTGTTTGCTTTCGAACTGTTGCTCTTTGGCGTGTTTGCGTTCGATCTGACGGCGAATCTCTTTCGGGACATCCGTTTCGTGGATCGTCGTTTCGACCTGTACCTCGGGTTGGTCGGAAAAAATCGGTTCTCCGAATGCAGGGATGGGGCGTTTCGTCTCCCAGGGATCCTCGGTTCGGTCGAGCGGAGGTTGCGCCTGTTGCCTTTCCCGGGTCTTTTTCGCTTTTGCCTGGGCTCGGGAACTGATCGCTGTAATGATGGCGATGGCTGCCCATATGAGTATCTCCTTGTCCATATGCTGTCAGTTCAGGTTGCGTTTGACACTCTCGATTCCTTTGATCTTCCGTAATTTGTCCATCACGGCCTGCAAACTCTCTGCATCTTTGACGTAAAGGCTGATATCGCCCTCGAAGATGCCGTCGTGGCTGTGGATGTTTATTTCGCGAATGTTGATGCTGAAATCGCCGCTTACGATCTTTGCCAGGTCCAGCAGGAGCCCCATGCGATCGATGCCGCGCAACTTTACCGATACCAGGTAGGACATCGCCTTGTGCTGCGACCATTTGATCTCCTCCTTGACGATATTCTTGCCGTATTGCGCTGCCAGGCGGTTGAGTTCGTCGCAGGCGGCTTTATGGACGATGATATTGCCCGTGCCCGGATCGCGATACCCTACTACTTTGTCGCCAGGAATCGGTTTGCAGCATTCTGCGATTTCGAATTGCGGCTCGGATGCCGGATCTGCTTTGGACGGCGATTCGGTGCTGTCCGCACCTTCGTCGAGCTCTTCTTCCTGCTTTTGGGGGATGAAGAGCGTCCAAAATTTGAGAATCTTACGTGTCGAATTGGTTTTCAGAGCCTTTTCGAGATTGTCGAGGGAGATGATTCCCGCCCCGATCTTGCTGTATAACTCCTCTTTGTTGTTGCAGTCGTAGATCGGAACTATTTTGCGTAAGACACGTCCGCTGAGCTTGATATTCAGCGATTTCATCTTCTCGTCGAGGAGTTGCATGCCTCGTTCGATGTTGTTCTGGCGCTCGCGTTTTAGGAAGTTTTTGATCGCTTGCTTGGCTTTGGCCGTAATGACCGTTTCGAGCCATTCGGGCTTGGGGCGAGCGTTGTCCGCAGTGATGATCTCGATCTGGTCTCCGCTGTTGATCTGCGTAGTGACGGGTTCGAGCTTGTGGTTGATTTTGGCGCTGATCGCGCTGTTGCCAATCTTCGAATGGATGTCGTAGGCGAAGTCGAGTGCTGTGGCTCCGAAGGGTAATTTCCGGGATTCGCCTTTTGGCGTAAATACTACTATTTCAGATGTGTATAGCGATAACTTAAAGTTATCCAGAAAGTCTACGGCGTTCTCGGTCGGACTGTTCAATGCCGCGCGAATCTGCTTCAGCCACTTGTCGAATTCATCTTCGTCTTGCGAAAGCGTGGCATGTTTGTATTTCCAATGCGCAGCGAAGCCCCGTTCGGCGATGTCTTCCATGCGCTGGGTGCGGATCTGTACCTCGACCCACACTCCGTCAGGCCCCATTACGGTCGAATGCAGTGCTTCGTAGCCGTTGGCTTTGGGCATCGAAATCCAGTCGCGCAGGCGATCGGGCTTGGGAGTGTAAATGTCGGTGATGGTCGAATAGATCGACCAACATTGCGTCTTTTCCGACGGAAAAGGCAGCGGTTTGAAGACGATGCGTATCGCGAACAGGTCGTAAATTTCTTCGAACGGAATCTGTTTGCGCTGCATTTTGCTCCAAATCGAATAGACGCTCTTTACGCGGCCCGAAATCTCGTAGTTGATATGGTCGCGGTTGAGTGCTTCGATGATCGGGGCGTTGAATTTGTCGATGAACTCGCGGCGCGAAGCCTCGCTCTCCTGCAACTTCTGCGTGATCTCGGCATATTGCTGCGGGAATCGGTATTTCATGCAGAGGTCTTCGAGTTCGCTCTTGATCGAGTATAACCCGAGCCGGTAAGCCAGCGGCGCGAAAAGGTAGATCGTTTCGCCCGTGATCTTGATCTGCTTGTTCAGAGGCATCGATCCGAGCGTCCGCATGTTGTGCAGCCGGTCGGCGATCTTGATGAGGATCACGCGTACGTCGTCGGAAAGCGTGAGGAGGACTTTGCGGAAGTATTCTGCCTGTTCCGAAGTGTCGGCGTTGAATACGCCCGACATTTTGGTGAGTCCGTCGACCATCGAGGCGATTTTCGGACCGAAGATGCGCTCCATGTCCTCCACGGTATATTCCGTGTCCTCCACGACGTCGTGCAGCAGTGCTGCGACTACGGATTTCACCCCCAGGCCGATCTCCTCGACCACGATTTTGGCAACTGCGATAGGATGCAGGAGGTATGGCTCGCCGGAGCGGCGCCTTACCCCCTCGTGTGCCTCTTTGGCAAGGAAAAATGCCCGTTTAATGAAATTCCAATCCTCGTCGTTCTTGCAGATCTTCGTGCACGAGCGCAGGAGGTCTTCCCATTTCTCCCTGATGAGGGCTTCATCCTCGGCAGTATATCCCATACGCTATGCTTTGGGGTTCTTCATGGCTTCGCGGACTTTGGCTTCGACTTCGGCCGCCAGCGCTTCGTCGTTGCGGAGCAGTTCCTTGACCGAGTCGCGACCTTGGCCGATCTTCCGGTCGCCGTACGAGAACCACGAACCGGCCTTTTTCAGCACTCCGAAATCTACGCCCAGGTCGATGATCTCGCCGATCTTCGAGATACCCTCGCCGAACATGATGTCGAACTCGGCGCGTTTGAACGGAGGGGCTACCTTGTTCTTCACGACCTTGACTTTCGTGCGGGTTCCGAGCTGCTCCTCGCCATCTTTGATGACCGACATGCGGCGGATGTCGATACGTACCGAAGCGTAGAATTTCAAGGCATTACCGCCGGTCGTCGTCTCGGGATTGCCGTAAACGATGCCGATCTTGTCGCGCAACTGGTTGATGAAGATGCAGACGGTCTTGGTCTTCGAGATGCTCGACGTGAGCTTGCGCAGGGCCTGCGACATGAGGCGGGCCTGCAAACCCATCTTCGCGTCGCCCATCTCTCCCTCGATCTCGGCCTTGGGCGTCAGCGCCGCCACGGAGTCGATGACGATGATGTCGATGGCTGACGAACGGATCAGCGAATCGGCGATTTCGAGCGCCTGCTCGCCGTTGTCGGGCTGCGAGATCAGCAGGTTGTCGACATCTACGCCCAGCTTCTGTGCGTAGAAGCTGTCGAAGGCATGCTCGGCGTCGATGAAAGCTGCGATACCGCCCGCTTTCTGGGCTTCGGCGATGGCGTGGATCGCCAGTGTCGTCTTACCCGACGACTCGGGGCCGTAGATCTCGATGACGCGGCCTTTGGGATAGCCGCCTACGCCGAGCGCCATGTCGAGCGTGATCGAACCCGTCGGAATGACCGGAATGTCGTTCACCTCCGTACTGTTCATGCGCATGATCGATCCTTTGCCGAAATCCTTCTCTATTTTTTCCATCACCGCGTTCAAGACCTTGAGCTTGTCCGGGTTTACCTGTGCTTTTTCTGCCATTATCGTCGTTTTTTATCGTTCGTTTTCTGGAGGGATGTGCGGTCCCTTTTGCGGTTTTAGGCTTCGTAAGCCTTGAGAATCTGTTGGTAGTGATTTTTGGTGTCTACCTTTTCGAAAATCTTTTCGATGCGCCCCTCGGCATCTATTACGAAGGTCGTGCGCAGAATACCCATATATTTGCGTCCGTACATCGATTTTTCGGCCCATACGCCGTATGCCTCGGCTACCGAGTGGTCTGTATCGGCCAGCAGCGTAAAGTTCAACGCATGTTTCGTGCAGAAGTTGCGGTGCGACCGTTCGCTGTCGGGGCTTACTCCGACGATGCGGAATCCGCGTCGAGTCAGTTCGTCGCGTCCGTCGCGCAGACTCTGCGCTTCGAGCGTGCATCCCGACGTGTTGTCCTTCGGGTAGAAATAGAGTATCGTGCGCTGTCCCTTGAGGTCTGCGAGCGTCAGCGGCTCGCCGTCCTGCGTCGTCGATCGGAAGTCGGGGGCCATATCCCCGGTCTGTAATTTCGCCATTTTTTTCGTTGATGTCGATTTTCCTTTCAAAGGTAGCAATTTTTCTGTGGATTCCCTCGGCCTCGCGCTACTTTTTTGTGTTCAGTCCCACTGGTAGGTCACTTCGATCTGCTCGTTGAACTCCTCCGGCGTCGTGTTGAGCTTGTGTAGGCAGGCCGGACATCGGATCGCCGTTTGAGTCTCGACATATTCGCCGCAGCCGACGCATGCGGGCATCATCCCGTAGCCGGGTTGCATGTAGTGATCGAATCGTGCGCCGCAATGGCGGCAACGGATTTTGTAAGCTGTTCCCATATTCGTTCTTTTTAGGTTCACGATGCAAAGGAACAGCTTCCGTGTGACAGGTTGTGACACAAGTTGGAAAATACCGGAAAAAGGTGTGTTTTTTGATTGTAACCCGTATGTCAAAGTTGCCGTACCATCTCGAATTGCTTTCCTGTGGCGGTCATGCCGTGAGCGGCGAGAAATCCGGTCAGGGTGCTGTCGCGGGTGTCGGTATTGATAATCCGTATCTTGTCGTCTTCGGTTGCGGCGATCGCTTCGTGCAGAAGATGTGTTCCTATCCCCTTGCGGCGCAATTGCGGATCGACGGCGATGCGGGGAATATCTCCAGTAGCGGGTTCCAGAACGCAATATCCTGCCGGGCGTTCGCCTACGAATGCGCCCAGGCCGATGAACGCTTCGGGAGCTCGGCGGATCGATGCGTCGGAGTTCTGCCACGAAGGCGTAAAATCCTCGAACGCAGCGAAACGTGCGATATCGTCGATCGCGATACGGCGGATCGCGATCGACGGATTCCGTGCTGCGACCGCGGCTTTCTCGTGGATGAAGTAGTTGTATTCGCGCGTTGCTTCAAACCCGAGTTTGCGGTATACGGCCAAGGCTTTCGTGTTGTGCTGCAACACTTCGAGCAGATATTGCCGGATTCCTGCCTGCCTGAGGTGCGGAATGGCGTATTCGAAGATTTTCCCGGCCAGTCCCAGCCCTCGGTATTCGGGAAGCGTTCCGGTTCCGGTGTCATAGGCCGTCGCACGACCGTCGTGCCGGCCGATACCGTTGAGCGTGAAGGCGGCGATGCGTTCCCCGTCGAATGCAGCGAACGACCGTGCAGGGTCGAAGCCGCGGCGTTTCATCATGTTGCTGAATCGGGTGCGGTCCATGTCCATTCCGTAGTCGGCGAAAGCTGCCGCGAAGGCTGCGTACAGGGTGTCGGGGGCGATCTCTTCGAGTGATTTTATCTGCATGATCTAATCGTGTTGTTCTTCCGGGATGTTTTTCGTAATGTAGTCGCGCAGGTAGCGGACCAGTTCGGGCGAATCGACGATCCGGATGTCGTCCAGCAATCCGACGACGAACCGCCCTACTCCGGCCATGCCCGCTACTTCGGTATCGAGTAGCCAGCGTCCTTGGCCGGCGGTGCGGACGTCGCGTTCGGCCAGGGGATACTCCTCGCAGAGCAGGTTGTAGGATAAGAGTCCCATTTCCAATCGGATGCGATAACGTGTCGAGCCGTGCATGCGGAATGCGTCGATGAAACCTTCGGCGTGGTCCTGAGGATATTCCCAGGCCGTTCCGGGGAGTGTCACGGATCCGATGCGCGAGGTCTTGAAGAGTTTGTTGGTGCCGTCTTCGGGATCGAAGCACCACACTTGCACGTAGTTGGTCGTGAAGGCGAAAGGCTCTACCCTGCGGTCGCGGACCTCGCCGCCGTGTGCCGATTGGTAGCCGCACAGCACGGCTTGCTGTCGCTCCTCGATCGCTTCGATCAGTCGCCGGATGTTCGGCGCATTCTTGCCGCGTACCACCGTGTCGGCGAGCGTGCGGTTGTCATAGACGGAGTAGAGCTTGCGCTTCAAGTTCTGTTTCAGCAGGTTAGTGTCGTCGATATTTTCGATCGCACTGCGCAGAATCACGGCTTCCTCCTCGGTGAAATGCACCAATTGCGAGATATCCCGGAAATGGGGCGATGCCTTGTCCAGGCGGATGCAGTCACCCGATTTCTTGACGACGAAACCCGCTTGGCGGAAGGTGTCGATGTAGCGATACACCGTGCGGCGAGACATGGAGAGTCGTTCGGCCAACTGATCGACCGTATAGGTCGTGTTGGCCGTCAGCAGCTTCATCAGCCGCAACATGCGTTCCAGTTTGGGTTGATCCATATTAAACGATATCGTCCGGGCGTCATGCCGTGAAAAAGCTGCTGCCCGCGATCTGCAAATATACATAAAAGCGCGGTTATATGTTCGTATCTCCCCGTGTATTCGCAGTTGTATCGTGGTATTCTTTCGATCGAAACCTTATTTTTACCGATTGTGTTTTGAAAAATATTTCTTACCTTGCGACATATTTTCAAACCGAAATCTAAACCCGAATCGAATGAAAAGAGAAATCAACGCCGTGGGTCTCGGACTGTTGGCGCTCGCCGGATGCAGCGAGCGGCCCGAACAGGCTCGGCCCAACATCGTGCTTTATCTTGCCGACGACATCGGCAAGGAGTGTTTCGGCTGCTATGGCAGCGCCACCTACCACACGCCCAATATTGACTCTCTGGCCGGGCAGAGCATTCTCTACCAGAACATGCACGCCATGCCGCTCAGCAGCCCTTCGCGCGTGCAGCTCATGACGGGCGTCTATAACGATCGCAACTATGTCTGCTTCGGATATATGAACGACGACGAACATACCTTCGGCCATCTGGCTCAGCAGGCCGGATATTCGACGGCTATCGTCGGCAAATGGCAGTTGGGGCGTTCGCGGGACATGGTGAACAAACTCGGTTTCGACGAATGGTGCGTCAATCAGTTGGAACTTTACAAAGAACTTATCGGTGACCGCAATACCGATCGTTACGCCAGCTCCTATCTGGACAATAACGGCCATTATGAATTCAGCCTCTATGCGCCGGACGACTGCCAGCGTTATGCGTTCGACTACATCGATCGTCAGGTTGCCGCCAAGCAACCCTTCCTGCTCTACTACTCCACGCCGCTCGTGCATACGCCGCATGTCGCGACGCCCGATTCGGAGTGTTGGGATACCGATCTTTCGACCCGCTTCAAGGGCGATACCTGTCACTTCCGCGATATGGTTTCCTATCTCGACAAACAGGTCGGACAGATGGTCCGCAAACTCAAGGATGCCGGTGTTTGGGATAATACGATCCTGATCTTCATGGGCGATAACGGTACTTCTACGCGTATCGTTTCGAAGATGACGGACGGGCGCGAGATCCGCGGCGGCAAGGGATGTCCCACCGTCTACGGCACCAACGTGCCGCTGATGATCGCCTGGGGCGATAAGATCGACGGCGGTACGATCAGCGAGCGACTGGTCGACCTCACGGACTTCATGCCGACGATGGCCGACGCCATGGGTGTTGAGATTCCGGCCGAATGGGGTGCGGAAGGTATCTCGCTCTACCCCGAGCTGTGCGGCGAGGAGCCGCTCCAGCGTGAATTCACACTCATGCACTTCAATCCGCTGTGGCCGACCGTCAAGTCGCCGCTCGCGTCGCGCTGCGCCTATAACGCCGAGTGGAAATATTACTGGGACGGTCGTTTCTACCATATCTCCGAAGATCCGCTGGAGCAGCATCCCGTCGATGTCGAAACGTGTAGCGACGAGGTGAAAGTACTCTATGCCAAGATGAAAGCCCGTGTTGACGAGATGCCCGACTGGTATCCCGACAAACCCGGAGCTCCGCGCCGCGGCAACTACGGAACTTTCTACGACTTCGCGGGGCCGAACAATCCGTTCTGATTCGTGGGACTATCCTGTCGGAAAATGGGGCTGTCTAATAAGTCTTAGGCAGCCCCATTTTGTTTATTATCTAAGAGTAAATACGAACCAAATAAAAAA
>CAXHRY010000029.1:0-32299 GCA_964018965.1 uncultured Alistipes sp. | reverse complement strand
GATAAAAAGGAATTGGAAACGGAGTTTTTACCATGCTACAAATAGTTTTTTCCGACAGTGAATGTGGGACATTGAAGCTGGCCACGCATTACAGGCCGTCCAGTTGGAATGATGGGGTGATTGGATTTATTTTCGGTGACGGAGAGAAAGAACCCACTCAGGAAGAGAAAGACCAAGTTATGGCCCGGTTAAAGGCCAAACGGGAGAAGGAGAACCGCCGGGCACGACCTGTGGGCGGCAATCCTGGAGATGTGCTATGCCCGTCTGTTGGGCTGGACATCGGCCCCATAAGCGGCCCTGATGTGGAGAAGGCCCGGTTTGATTTGCTTACCGCTTGGCTGGGGGGCGATTTCCCACTCCCAGATTGCGACCCAGACGATTATGCCCAGCGGGATATGCTTTGGGAACAACGCCAGCGGGACAGAGAGCGGCTTTTGGAGGGCGGAAAACATGGCGAGGCTGTGCGCATTTGGTACAGCAATGCGCCTTACTCCCTGTGCGGATTTTATGATGTGCTTTGGCAACTGCGGGACTGCGATTGTCCCGTGACCGCTTTGGAGATGCCCCGGTGGATGCCGCTGGAAGATAATACGGTGCAGTCCTGTTTGAACTGGGGGGAACTGTCTCCGGGGGACTGGGCGGCGTATCTGCCGCTGGAGCGGGAAATCCCTGAAAATGTCCGCAGAGCTATCGCTATGGAGTGGTCACAGCTTCGAGAGGAAAATTCACCCCTGCGTGCTGTTGTCAATGGCCGTTTGCACAGTGTAGGGGAGGATTTCTACGATCCATTCATTCGTGCCCAAATCCCTGATGGAATTTTCCGGGTGGCTCATCTCATCGGTGATGTATTGGGGCGGTATCAATTGGGTATCGGCGACTGGTGGATTGCCAAGCGTATTAAAGCTATGGAAATCCAAGGAGAACTGATTACAGTGTCCAAGGGTGACGGCTTCTATCGGAACGAAATGCGTCGAGCGCAATAAAAGAAGACTTCCGATATAACAGGGTGTTTTCTATTGCTGAATACCCTGGGAAACGGTGTAAAAGGTGTTGTATTCTCCTGCTTTTTGTGATACTATTTTGATACTAAGAAAAATAGCGGCCAAAAATAGCAGGCAGAATATTAACAAATTTGCGAAAGTTTCACCTGTGAAAACACAGTAAATACAGCCCCATATAATAGGATTTGTCGAGTGGGAATAATGCAAGAAGCCGCAAAAAGCCCGTAAACACGCGCTTTTCCGGGCTGTGAAGCTCTAAACGGCAACGATTTGGCAACGAAACTGCATTATTGCAAAGTAAAGAGCTAACTGATTTCAGACGAAGTCAGTTAGCTCTTTTTCTGTCCACTTATTTATCTGTATTGGAGGGATCCCGGAATGATTCATTTTGCGGTTCGTGCGCCGCCTCAGACTGTCGCCTCTTGCGCCGCTCGGTGAAGGAATCCGACAGGGGATAATGATAGCGCCACTGGTCGTACTCTTCTTTGGTGATTTCGCCGGTGCGATATTTAGCCGACATAGTGTACCAGGATTCAAACAGGCTGCAAATTTCGTAGGCTTTGTCGGATTTGTGGACGTTTGGCTGGAGACAGGGAAGGCCATTTTCCTCCTCAATGGTCAGGCCGTAAATATCCTCCAAGGCAAACAGCGTATGGGCAACGCCGATCAGATTGTCGATGTTGGGTACATTCAGCGCATGGGGAGAGACATCAAGCGCTTGCGCCAATGCTTCCGTCATATCCGCTTTGGGCGTTCTTGCACCGGTCTCGTACTGCGCCATGCGCACGTCGGCAGATTTCTCCGGGAATCCCATCAAGCCACCAAGATATTTCTGCGTCATGCCGCGCAGGTTGCGCAAAAAACGGATTCGCTCACCAATGGCCATCGCAAAGTCAACTCCTAATTCCTGTGATTACACCAAGAATAACATATATGCTTAGTATAGTCAACGGCAATTAAATAAAATTGTTAAAGTATTTTGGAGAAGTGCTTGACATTAACGAAAATGCTTAGTATACTAATCGCGATTTAACGAATATGTTAAACTGCATATTATCCAGAAAGGATGTGGAACCATGTCGGAAAACCCCTTCATGAAGGTATCGGATGTAGCAAAGGAGCTGGATATCTCCCAGTCCTACGCCTACAAGATCGTTCAGCGGTTAAACGCTGAACTCAAGGAACTTGGACTCTTCACTGTGGCAGGTCGCGTGAACCGCAAGTACTTCTATGAGCGGTTCTACTATGGTGGCAAGAAGGAGGAATCGTAATGGCCGTTTATAAGGAAGACAAGACAAACACATGGCGGGTTGTATACCGCTATGTGGACTGGACCGGGGAAAAGAAGCAGACGCAGAAGCGTGGCTTCAAAACCCGCCGCGAAGCCGTTGCATGGGAGCATGAACAGCTCAACAGAGCACGGGCCGATTTGGAAATGACTTTCGCCAGCTTCGTGGGGCAGTATGAGCAGGACGTCAAGCCCCGGCTCAAGGAGAACACATGGGAGATGAAAAACAACATCATCCGTTCCAAAATCTTGCCCTACTTCGGCAAGTTGAAGATGTGCAACATCACCGCCCAGCAGATCAGGACATGGCAGAATGAACTGATCAACTATCGGGATGAAGATGGACAACCTTATTCCCCGGTCTATCTGAAAACGATCCACAATCAGATCAGCGCCATTTTCAATCATGCGGTACGGTATTACAACCTGAAGGCCAACCCCTGTGTGAAGGCTGGCAGCATGGGAAAGAAGAAAAACCGGGAGATGCTTTTCTGGACGAAGGATGAGTATCTGAAATTTGCCGATGTGATGATGGACAAGCCCATGCTGTACTATGCCTTTGAAATGCTGTACTGGTGCGGTATCCGTGAGGGCGAAATGTTGGCGCTGACGCCTGCAGACTTCAACTTTGAGAAGGGTACGGTGACGATCAACAAATCTTATCAGCGCATCAAGGGTAAAGATAAGATCACTTCGCCCAAGACGGAGAAGAGTAACCGAACCATCACTATGCCGCAGTTTCTGGTGGAGGAAATCAAGGAATACATCGGCATGATCTACGGGATCGAACCCGATCAGCGCATCTTCATCATCAGCAAGAGCGCACTGCAGCAAGCGATGAAGAGTGGCTCTGAGAAAGTCGGTGTCAAGCGGATTCGCATCCACGACTTGCGACACAGCGCAATCTCGCTGCTGATCGATATGGGATTCTCTGCGACAGCCATTGCAGATCGTATGGGACATGAGAGTATCGATATCACCTACAACTATGCGCATCTGTTCCCGTCCCGGCAGACGGAAATGGCCGATAAGCTCAATATGGAAAGGAGTGCCTGACGTGTCTGCCAAGAATGTTGACCGCTATAATCGTTGGCGGAGCAAGACAATTGCTTTCCGGGTCACGCCGGAAGAGAACGATCAGATTGATACCTTCGTAAGACTGACAGGGACTACAAAGCAGGACTACATCACTCAGCGGCTCCTGCAGCGGGATATTGTGGTGCAGGGGAATCCAAGGGTATTCAAGGCGCTACGCAATCAGCTGGCATCGGTATATACGGAACTACAGCGCATGGAACGTTGCGGCGACTTAACCCCAGAGTTCGTCGAGATGCTCCATTTCATGACCACCATCTTGGATGGCTTGAAGGAGGACAGCAATGCCTGAAAATAAGAAAACGACCGCCCCGATTCCGGTTGTTGGCGCAGCCGGGGAGCAGTCGAATGGTCACGAAACCATGGATATTATACCAAAAGAATCCGCAGAGCGCAACCTGCGAAATGGTAGCCTCGCAACGGTTTCCATGATGGAGCTGTATGATACAGCATACCCGCCCAAGGCGGTGCTGATCGACAATCTGCTGTACGCTGGCACCTATCTCTTCGTTGGCGCACCGAAGATCGGTAAGTCGTTCTTCATGGCGCAGCTCAGTTACCACATCGCCGCAGGAGCAAACCTGTGGAAATATCCTGTTCATCAGGGCGAGGTACTCTACCTCGCCCTGGAGGATGACTTCTCCCGGATTCAGAAGCGGCTGTACAAAATGTTTGGTACAGAGGACACAGAGCATCTGCATTTTGCAACACAGTCCATGTCCCTGAACGGCGGCCTGTGTCAGCAGCTGGAAGAGTTCATCACTAAACATCCCAACACTCAGCTCATTATCGTGGACACATTGCAGAAGGTGCGCGAGGCTGCCAATGACAAATTCAGCTATGCCAACGATTATGAGATCGTTGCGAAACTGAAAGCGTTCAGTGACAAGCATAACCTGTGCCTGCTGGTAGTTCATCACACCCGGAAGATGGAGGCAGATGACAGCTTTGAAATGATCTCCGGTACGAATGGTCTGCTGGGTGCTGCGGATGGGGCGTTCATCCTGCAAAAGAAAAAGCGCACCGATGCGGTCGCTACATTGAGCATCGTAGGGCGCGACCAGCAGGATCAGGAGTTGCAGCTGAAATTTGATCAAGAACACTGCCTTTGGCGGCTAATCAAAGCTGAGACGGATGTGTGGAAAGCACCGCCCGATCCTATTCTGACCGCTGTTGCAAAGATGGTGACGCCGTTGATGCCCGAATGGAGCGGCAAGCCCTCGGAACTGATGGAGCAACTTTCCGGTATTGATATGTTGCCGCATCACCTGTCCAAGCATCTCAATGCCAACACGGACCGGCTATTCAATGACCACGGCATCACTTACAAAAACACCCGTACACACACCGGCAGAGTGATTACCCTTACCCTGAATCAACTGCCTGCGTGACGCTACGTGACGCTCGTGACGCTGATTTACACCACAGCATGGTATCTATTTTAGCGTCACGAGCGTCACCAGCGACACGGAAGGAGGCTACAATGAAGAAAATATGCATCCCTGAGAACCTGTTTTATGATCTGGTGCTGTATCATCTGTGCGATATGGATGGGCCATCAGAACGAATACAGAAGGGACTGAATGACAAGATGGAAGCAATCTTGCGTCACGAACACTACACCCAATACAAGACCGCGCCGGATGAAAAGGCTCGCGAAGAAGCGCGGAAAAAGTATCTGGAACGGGCAGGAATTCTGGAGGATTTCCGCTGGTAAACCACCTCTGTTGGCTGCGTGAAACAGGAGCGTGTCACGCTCCTGTTATGAGCGGCGAGGGAAAACCTACAGGGCCTTTTCGAGCCCGCGATTTTGAAGGGAGAACTTTCATGGAACACAATATTCATTATGTACGCATCGGTGATTACGAATATCCTGCCATCGACTTCAACCGCGACAGACGACCCATCGGTCATTGGGGAATGCTGCGCATGCACTATCTAAAAATCTATCGTCCAATCTTGTACTCCAATCTGGTTGTGAACGGCAAGCTTCACGATCATCTTGCGACATTGAACGAACAAGCCCGTGAACGTCTGGATACGATCATTCGTCAAATGCAGGAAGCTGAAGGGGTGACCGAGGATGCAAAGATGACGGAGCCGATGGAATGGGTGCGCAAAATGAACAGCATCCGAAACCGTGCCGAAGAAATCATTCTGGTTGAAATGATCTATACCTGATAACGCAAACGCCGTCCGGGGCAGCAGCCTCGGACGGTATTTTTTTGTGCTCGCAGTTGCTGCAAGCAGGGCATATGGCTATCCATAATGCAATCATGCTCGTTGGGGAGCCCCAAACCCTGAACAAACTTTTCAAGTTTGGCTGCTTATTAAGGTAGAAGGACTATTTTGTTCATTTATGAAGTACACATTTCCGTGCGCTCTGGTGATAGCTACATATAGCTTATTTCTTGTTGAAGCTGGCAGTTCCGATAGTTTTCCAACTGCATGCTTTTTTGCCGTATTCTTGTTAAAAAGCACGCACACATCGCCATAGCAATCTTCACCCTTGGTTTCGCCCCAATTTTTGTGACCACTACCATAATGGTGTCCGTTTTGATAATGCAATTTAATAATCTGGAGATCTGCAAGAATACGCGAACATTCTGCCGCTTCCGAAATAAACGAGATCTCCGTATTATCTGTGTCTGTTCTGTTGGACGCAATGCTTATGCCAAGCATATCATTTATGAAACGGCATACATTCTGACTACATCGATAGCTGGAAACTAAAGTTGTTCTGTCACAAGCGATGCCTTTGCTTGTATAGCGTGCGATGTATGTATTTTGATTGTCAAAAAGATTGCTATTTACTTTTCCATCACGGCTGGTATCGAACGTATGCTGAAAAAAATCTCCAACGAACAACATATTGATATTAGCAGACATCAATTGTTCCAGAAATGCAAAATCACGTCCTGCGATGTCTTGAACCTCATCAATAATGAACTCATCGAAATATTTTTCAAGACGTGCTTTTATCTGTGGAATAGCATGTGCTTTTTCAAGGAAGAGAGAAAGCCGGTTGCTATAAAAATAGCCATCTTTCGATAAATAATACTTTCGTTCTGACTGCTTTGCAAATTGATTAGGATTGCTTTCGTATATAATTCCCTTTGCTCTTATTCTATCTGCAAGAAAAGGTTTATAGCAAAAACTGTACAGAAACGAAAAATACTTCATGACCGTAACGTTCTCAGGCCACTCACCATTGAACTTAGCACTTATTTTTTGTAGTAGATTGTTATAGTTTCCGATGGTATAGGTAACGATCAACGTTCGTTTTGTTGCGGAGAGATTGTTGATTATATGCGTTGTTTTTCCAGCACCCGCAACTGCAAGCATCAACTTCTTATCCACTCAATCGCCTCCCGAATATACGTCGGAACGATGATGGTTTCCTCTTGTTCCAATAATGTATAGGCAGATTCAGTCTTGTTTTTTAGCATGTGATCTTTTGCGTTGTTACCAAACAATTTATCACACAAAGAACCATTCTCGTGATATAGAACGACTTCAAAGGTATTCAATGTTTCGTCCTGACAATGAAATACTTTGACATTCTGAACGTTGGCAAAAGCAGAATACTTATTAGTGATATTAACCGGAATATTTCCATCATTATCTGTAACAACGGCAACTTTTGCTCCTGTGAGACGGGCAATATCAAGGTATCTGATAAAACTAAGTCCCCTGATGTCTATTATGTGAACACCATCATTTTCAGGTTTGCAATGCGCAATCGTCTCATAAAACCGTTCGAATAACATGTACTCAGACGGCCCTTCTACAAGAATGATCTTGTTTGATAGCGCATATTCAATGATACCTGCTGGTGGTGTTTTCATAAAATACTGTGCAGTATCGTCGGATAAGTCATCCAGAGTAGTCGGTCGATTCTCTCCTTCTGCATGAAGAATGAACAAATTTTTCAATTCTAAGCGTGTGCTGATTAAACTATTATGGGTTGTAACGAAAATCTGACCATTTTGAGTATTGGCAACACGCTGTAACATTTCACGCAGATTCACATGACTCAAATGATTCTCTGGTTCCTCAATCAGGATTACATCAACATCTGCACCGGCATGTTCAAGAGCAAAATCCGTCTTGATGAAAACCTGTTTTCCTGTTCCTTTGCTTTCAAGGCTGATCTGATCCTCATAGATCATGAGGTCATTTTCAAAAGTCTGACTTGATCCATTACGCAGACCAAACGAATAGTTCTTTGCAGTAGGAATACGCTCATTTAGGGTTTGCATGTTTTCTGCACAAAACTGCGTTTTCATTTGGCGGTACTTGCTTTTGTGAGTTGCACGCTCTTTTACATCTGCTTCTGTGTACTGAAGGTACATACGACGAACAAAATCCGTAGTCGCATGCTCTGTGTTCATAGATGTGCTATCAATCAAAACACTACGCAGCTTTTTCTTATAGCCTGTATAACCTTCGTCTGCAAATGTTGAGAATCGAATGGAATAATAATCGTACGGGAAGTAATCACTCTGTGCTTGCAAGGAGTGTGTAATTTCTGTCCTGTAATCTGTGTTTGCTTCACATACCAAGCGAATGCCATCACATGCCCGCTGTTCCGTATTGTTATTCCCATTCATTGTGTGATCATTACACCCGGAAACATACAATTCGACAATCAGTTTGGGAAGATTCTCAAAAGTACGCTCACCTTGCAAAAAGCCATGTACAGCATTGATGTTTAGTAGTCTATCAAGCCCAATGCTTTCGACTTTTTTGATACTTCCGCTGGAAACAAGATCAATAGCTTCTAAAATGCTGCTTTTCCCAACCTCATTATCACCGACCAAAACATTGATTCTCGGCTTGGGTTCAAGCGTATAGTCCCGAAACCGCTTGAAGTTGATCATTCGAATCTTCTCAATAGTCAGAGACATCGTTGCACCACCTATCTGTTCTTTTGATCGTATAGTGACATTGGGAAAAGCATTTATTACAGCCTCTTCATCAGCTCCATAAACTCCGACACCCGATAAGCGCCCTCAAAGCCAGTATCGTTTTCATCGAAAACCATGTAATAGCGATACTTGCTGCCTGCCAGTTGCGCCCACTTACGGCCAAGGCGCAGTTTTGCCTTGCTGTCGCTGTTATCGCGGTCATCGCCCTTGGTTTCTACAAGGATGATGTTGCCCTTCTCCGTTGCGACGATGAAATCAGGATAATGATTGATGAAGCCGTTCAGCACAAAGCTGCTCGGATTGCGTTCAATCACCCTGTGCCACCAACGCACATTGGAAAGCCCTGCAAGAGCACTGATGACTTTGTGTTCGAAGTCGTTGACATCAGCTTCGTCGGTGTAGAGAGATTTGCTGATGGGGAACATCGTAACCGTGGGCGAAATCACCTTCGGGAACTTATAGCTCGGCTCAACGATGATTTCATTCGTCTCAATACGCTGGAAGAAGCGCTTTTCACGATAATCTTCCAGCAGGCTCATGATCTTCTGACGAATCTGTGCAGCATACGCCGGGAGCGAACCTTCCATGCGGGAAAGCTCTTCGCTGGACATCTGATCCACGATCCGCTGAATGTACTTGCGAATATCGCTTGCACTCAGGAAATCCATGCGGTTCATGAGCTGATAAATCTTATCGATGCACAGTTCCTTGCGGCGTTCCGGCGGATAAGTGAGAACGATGGTCTTGAATTCCCGTGCCTCACGCTCAGAAAGCGCAATTTGCTTGGGACGCGCATCATTTTTGACATCAACCGCTACGATATCGCCCTGCGACATACCGAAGGTAATCTGCGTGTCCTTATCGGCCAGCGTAAAGCCATCGGCAAGAGATTCACGGCTGACTTTTGCATGATCATGCTCAAATAGGAGGGACGCACCGATATCTTCAAAGAACATGGGCAGTTCCAGCGTCAATGCATCTTCGTATTCGCTTTGCATCTCGTAATGCTTGCGCATGTCGCTACCTCCCATCAACGGAATTCCCATGTTTTCCGCCTGTTCTGTTTCTGCTTCAAATGCTGCGCCCTGCCGCTCAGCTTCCTGCGCCATCTGCGCAATGGAATCAGGCTTACCACTGGCAGCTTGGGTCTGTCCAGCTTGCAAACGTTCCTTCACATGAGCTGTATCAAAGCCGACAAATTCTTCTGTATCCGTTTCCGGCTCTTCGGGCTTGTATCGTCAATCGTCTGCTGCACGGGATCAGGCTGCGGAACAACTTCCGGCAGATCAGAACCAATGCGGTATTCCTTTTCAGAGAAACCGGCGCGGTTCAGACCTTTGACCACGTTTTCAACCGTCGTGCGGAAATCAACAGAAGAAGTCAGCACATACGCCATGTTCAAAAGAGACTGCGAATGCTTACGCGCATACGGAAGCCGCAGCACGCGGCCAACAATCTGTTCCACGTCCACGCGGGAGGTACGGTTCGCCAATGTCGCCAGAATGTAGGCAAAAGAGCAGTCCCAACCTTCTTTCAGCGCGTTCACGGTAATGATATAGCGAATAGGACAATCCGCCGCCAGCAGATTGACGCCTTTCAGTTCGTTAATCTCCGAAGTCTTAATCGCAATCTGCTCTTGCGGAATGCCAATCTCAATCAGTTCGGCTTTCAGCTTTTCAAAGGTTGCAGCGTTTTCTTTTCCCTTGGGCTGTGCCTGAAACAGAACAATGGGGCGGATGTATGTGCCGTTTTGATCCTTTTCTGTCTTGGACTGCGCTTCAATGCTGCCACGCAGCTGGATTGCATCAATCAGCACGTCATCCTTGGTCTGTCGGTTGTAGATAATCACCGGCAGCTTGACCATGTTCTCTTTCTTCAGTTCGCGGGCATCCACAATGGAAATAATGTTGCTGTTCTCCTTCGGAGTGGCCGTCAAATCCAACACAAAGGACGGATTCAGGTTTTTCAGCATTTCTATGCTCAGTTCACTCTGTGCATTGTGGCTTTCGTCCACAATCACCACCGGCGACATCTGATTAAGTACCTGAATCAGCGCGGTTTCGTCTACATCGGGAATCAGTGCGTCACGGTCCGTAAAGTGCGGCACAAACTGCGCCAGGTTGCCGTTCTCCTGATATACCTTGCGGCCATCTTTCTTCTTGATACGCAGCGAATCGTAGCTCAGCACAAAGATGGACAGGTTTTCCTGCACGCTGGCCGGAGAAAGAGACTGACCGTTCAATGCCTGTGCACCGTCGTACACTTCTACACGGGAAGAGAAATCGAAATTGATTTGCTGACGATAGGGATGTTCAGGATTGCGCAAATCCCGCAGCGTCTGTTCCAGAATGGCATTAGAAGGAACCAGCCACACAACAGCTTTGGTTTTCATCATGCCCATTCCGCCGAAAATGTGGCGCAAGGCCGCACAAGCCAGCAGCGTCTTGCCGCCGCCTGTGGGAACCTTGAAACAGACATGCGGCACGCCGGGAAGCACGTCATTATACGGCGGAAGCCCGGAAAATCCCACAGCAATACCAAGCTGCTCCCAATGCTTGTTGTAGGCAGCATTCAAACTCTGCGTGCTGTTCAGGAGAGACATGTACGCGTCCAATTCACGCAGAACGCGCTTCTGATAGTTGTTTAATTCCATCTTTGCAGCTTCCCTTTCTTACAGCAATGCAATGTCGCGCGGTATCTTCTTGAAGGAAATGTGGAACTTTTCCATTTCCTCTGCGCTGAGCGTGTTGACGTCTGCGTAGATCAAGTAGCTCTCTGCGGGCGTCCTGATGGTGCGCAGAAACGACTTGTTCAGCGTCGTGAGCTGATCCGGCTCATAGTAGAAATAATACGCATGATGATCATGCACGCCCAGCAGGTGTTTTTCGTCAGCAGACGGTTCAGGCATGGACTGACGCGTTTCGGTATAATACACATACTCGCGGATTTTGGATTCTTCCACATTGGGATTGAGCAGTCCATCCACCAGCAGCGGTTCGCCCAGCTCATAGTAGCTGAATCCGCCGCCCGTACCGGGAACAGCTTTCTTATCCTCGCTATAGCCGGAAATAACACGCTTGACGCGCTCTGCGGTGATGGTGTCTGCGTAATCCATCATTTCCACCAGAATGAACTTGCGATGGCCACCGTCCTGCTTGTTCATGTTGAGAACAGCATGGGCGGTGGTGCCAGAACCGGCAAAAGAATCGAGGATGATACTGTCGGGATCAGTAGCGATTTGCATAATACGTTCAATCAAACGCACGGGCTTGGGGTAATCAAAAATAACTTTCCCCATGATTCCTGCTAATTGCTTATTTCCTTCTTGGGTATGACCTACTTCCTCGTGATTCCACCATGTCCAAGGTACCATACCCGGCATTTCTGCCAAAAAGCGCTTCACAGATGGAGCACCGTCTCCGTTATTACCATATACCATTCGTTCGTCTTTTGTAAATTGATTGAAGCCCTCTTTAGTAACACGCCAGCAACGACCTTCAGGCGGGGTAACAATCCTGCCCGATGGCAAAGTAATTTCGTACATCTGGTTCGGTCGATAACCGGGCGCAGTAAAGTTATCCGCTTTCCAAGGCCCACGCGGATCGTTGTCAGGATTAGAAAACTGTTTCGTTTGAGCGTCTGTCAGAGGGAGCATATGTCTTCTTGCCTTAAACAGATCTGGATCATGTGCATAACATAGCAAGTATTCATGAGCATCACTTATCGCCATGCGTGCATCTGGAGAATAGCGCTTCTGCCAAACAAAAGTTGCAACATGATTGTTTTGGCCAAAGATTTCATTGCAGAGCAATTTGAGGTTAGCTATTTCAGTTTCATCAATACTAATAAATATCGCACCGTCTTCAGCCAACAGCTTGTGCAGCAGCTTCAAGCGCGGATACATCATGCACAGCCACTTATCGTGGCGACTCAGATCTTCGCCCTCTTTGCCAACCACTTCACCCAGCCATTTGCGGATTTTCGGGTCATTTACGTTGTCGTTATAAACCCAACCCTCATTGCCAGTGTTGTACGGAGGATCAATGTAGATGCACTTCACCCTTCCTTCGTATTTAGGCAGCAATGCTTTCAGCGCATCCAGATTATCGCCGTGGATAATCATGTTTCCGCCGTCGTCCTGTCCTTCGGGAGCAAAGGTATATTTCTTTTCCAGCGTGCGGAATGGTACATCCAGATGGTGATTGACCACCTTGTCTTTTCCGATCCAGTTAAGCGTCGGCATTGTTCTTGTCTCCTTCGCCAAGGTCTTTAAGGGCTTCAACAGTCGCTTTTTTCGATAAATACTGGAGAGTAGCATTCAGATTATCGACAAATTGTTCATCGGTTGCATTCTGAAAAGATACCCAACCCGGTTTCCAAGGCGAATTAAAGCTTGCAACCACGATATCCTTCTGATTCAAACGTTCGATGAGTTCTGCTGCCTTTTCCCGGTCAATTTTGCGGCCCCGCCTGTAGTCATTCAGAATCTTTTTTATCTCTTCAATGTCATGCTTATTATCAGCAATCTTCCGTGCTTTATCTGCTGCTTCGAAAGTATTCATTTATTCGTCCTCCTCGAAACACTCTTTTACTTCATCGTTGTTTCTGCGAACATTCTGATTATCAATCGCTGCGGAAATTCTCCTCAGTTCACGCGTGCCATCTTTTAGTTGTTTCATCAGATCATCATGCTCAGTATTGCAACTAAAGAATGTCATGTAGTTTTCCAAATCCACATAGATATCACTGCTGTACGTTTCGCCATTCGACTGATAAGTAATCACGCCTGTTACTGGAACCATATTCGGATTTCCGCGAAGCTCATTACCACCGATATACAAGTCATAATGCTGCCCAACACCGATAATGCACTTTTTGTCTTTTTGCTTGTATAGCATTGAACAAATATTCTCATTGGGCAAGCTATTGATAAACTCTTGCGTCAATTGAATATTGACATTCTGAGCAGTCATTTTTCCATGATTGATAAACCGAATAATATACCAAGTACGGCGTTCATAGACGAATTCCACTTCAATGTTCGCACGGTTTTCTTCTTCGTATTGTTTCTTCATTTCTGCCAGTTGATCTCGTGAAGCTTTCGCAGACTGATGATTGAAATAGCAGATGAAGCATGTCGCAACTACGTAAACAAATGTAATCCAAAACATTGCCCAGTCAGCATTCATTCTTAAATCCTCCTTGTAACTACAGTAGAATTTGCTTTTAGATTAAATATCGTGTTCCTCGACCTGCGCCTTCCTGATGAATGCTGCCCTGTGCAAGCATACGTTTCAGGAGCCTATTAGCCGTTGCCTGGCTGACCTGTAGCAGGCTTTGTGCTTCCGGACGGGTAATGGAGCCATGCTCGTGGATGTAGGCAATGATCCGTTCTTCAGGTGTAACGCTTTCGCTGATAACAGCCTTCTGTGCATTGCGATTGGGCAGAATCACCTTGAAAGCATTGCTGGTAACAACCAGCTGCGGCTTGCGGACGCAATCCTTGTAGGCTTTCATGATTTTAGGAATACCCGTACCGTAGGCTTCGATCAGCTTCAAACGATAGAAAACCGCTGCCAGCTTGGGATTACGGCATACGGACATACCCAGCATAATGTCATCAACCTCCAGCCCGCCAGCCAGTCCGCCGATGGAAACAAACTCGATTCGATCTTCATAGATGCTGACAAGGGTGCTGGCGCTGAAAGAATAGTCCCGGTGTACGATGGAGTTCATCAGCGCTTCACGCAGTGCCTCTTCCGGATAATCTCGCGTATCTGTGCGATACAGGCCGGAAAAGGTGGCATGTGTTTGATTCCTGATGTCGAGATATGCATAGAGGTCTTCCATCTGTTGGAACAATGAGCCGCTGAACTCGCGCCTGTCCTGGAAGGTTTCCTGATCTTTTCCGGCAAACGTAGCTGCTTTTACGATGCTTGGGCACTGGTCAGACAGCAGCAAGCCCACATTGGAATAAACCTTGTCAGATGTAATCATGCCAAGGGTCTGCATTTTCTTTTCGTCAAAAGTTACGCCGCACTTTTGGAACATCCCAGCTGCGGTGTTGAAAGTGAGCTGCTGATTCAATGCGCGCATATCTTCAAAAACATCGCCATCCGTTTCCTTAATCATGCGGCGGATTGCGGTTTCGGTGGCAGGATCAGTAGAAGAACCATTACGCACATAAACGCCAGTAGGTTTGAGTCCCTTGCTGGCAAGATAGTACGGACGCTCCGTTCCTTTCTGCACGGTCACTTCCAGAATGCTTTTATCGTCCACCCGCTGCAGCGCATAACGAACAAACATGGTTACATCAGGCTTGATGGAATCGCGTACCATGTTGTTCAGCCGCAGCAGGGCTTCGTCGGTATTGGGAATACCAACAACCGTTTCGTCATCCTGCACGCCAATATAAATCACTCCGCCGTGGGAATTGGCGAAAGCGATCACTTCTTTGCAAATATCTGGAATCAATTCGGATTTCAGTTCAAGGGTATCGCTTTCTGTGAAGTTCATAAGAGCACCTCCTGCTTCTTGTCATCATTATAATTACTCTTGTCATTCTTGTCAAATTCTAATCTTCATGTGACAACAAGCGTATTTGAAGTTATATAAAAATTAGTCAAGTATGATTTGGCCAATCATACTTGACTAATTTGCGATTTTGCTATTTCGATCTAATGTGTTGTTGAAATACAGGCTGTTTTCGAGTATAATACAGATAGTCTGAATGAAGTTGCTACCGCTCTTGCTGATAACCCGGCAACTCAGCGGCAACGGTACATCAGATAGCCTCTGCTTTGAGGATAATGCAAGCAGGCCAAATAATCTGAAACATATTTCCTATACAAAACTGTTAAGGTTGATCTTAGCAGCAGAGAGTGGGAATAACCTCCCACCCCAAAACACGCCCACCGTCAAAAACGTTGAGCCAGGAAGCATTCAGCAAGCCTTAATAACTTCCATTATGTATTGATATTCAGTGAAACACCTGGTATAATAAAGCATCCTTGCAAAACACACAGTTCGCCAGCTGTGAGCCTCCCAGCACGTTTTGCAAGGATTTTCTTTGTGTCTGTGTGCATCAATCCTGTCAGCGGATGCAAAATCAGGGCTTTGGAGCCGCGATGAATGTTTGGCTTGGTATATTATTTCCGCACGGACAAGGCAGGCGCCGCTGGAAGGCCGTTACGCGGCGTCAATGCCGCCGGTCGGTCTGATGCTGAGGCGTGAGCAGCATCAGATGGCACCCATGAATGGGCACCTCCACGCTGAGCTGAAGCTCCCCGTGCTGGGTGCTGACGAATTCGGTATACAGGCGCGGTGTGGCCATGTGACGCAGGTACTGCAGCTCGTCCTCGCTCAGGCTGCGATGGCCGCCCATCTGCTTCCAATAATCATAAGCACTGCCGCACTGACGATCCAGAGCGTAGTGGGTGATCTTGTAGGAGCCGGATATGCCGCGCAGGGCGATTTCATACTGCCGCGTGGGCCGATCCTCGAAAAGGCTGTACAGATCGTCCTCGTATTCGCTGGAAAAGTCGGTGTTTTTTTGCGCAACCTGATCCAGGTAGACCAGGTTGTACAGCAGGATCTGATAAGCGTCGTTCCGGCTGGTGATGATGGCGCCGTCCGTCTGGGCGATGATGGTCTGATCTAACTTGCTCAGGAAGTGCAGCGCCCAGAAGCTGGGCTTGGGGATACCATTGGTATTGACGAGGCCCAGGCCGCCGTGAAAAGGCATCAGGGGGGCCTTCAATTCCTCCTGAAGGTCGGATATGCACCAGTAGGTCAGGGCGCTGACGGCGCGGCAGCATTTCAGCGCCGTATGAATGACGTAGGGGGCCATGAAGGCTGTATCGCGGATGCGGAAACGGGGTTTGGCGGAGATGTTCCATTCGGAAATGATGTGCTCGATGTGATCGAATCCCAGACGACCGGCGGTCTCGTGGTGAGCGGCGATCAGCTTTTCTTCCAGATCGGGGGAAATGGACGCGGAGGTGGACATCTTCGGGAAAATGTCGGAGCCGCGGTGGGAGTAATGGGAGGAAAGATCGGCGTACAGATGATAGGAAAGGAAATCACAGGGGAGCTGGCGCTCCCGGCACATCAGGAGGAACTGCTCCAGCCAGGGGGTGGTGGCATAATGGATATGGGTGATGGCGGGGCCGCCCACGCGGATGCTGGGACACACCGCCTTCACAGCCCGGCAGCTGATCTCGTAGAGCTGAAAATAGTCTGACATGCCGCCGGAGAAAAACACGTCGTGATAATCCGGCTCGTTCCAGACCTCAACATACCACTGCGCCACCTCATGCACGCCGTAGCGGTCGCAGCAGTGATACAGAAGGGCCTGAACCATCTCGCCCCAGGCCTGCCAATCCTGAGGCGGAGTGATGTTGGCCCGGTAGAAAAACAGCGTGCTGGTACCCGACGCCAGCTCGCTGGGCATGAAGCTCAGCTCCAGAAAAGGCCTGACGCCCAGGGCGTGGAGGAAGTCAAAGATTTTGTCAACGTACAGCCAGTTGTAAACCACCGAACCGTCCGCATGGCGGTTATAGATCATCATATCGTCACAAAAGATGCCATGGAAGCGCAGATAGCGGTACCCATGCGCCTTGACCGCGGCGGCAACCTGCTGCTGAACCTCCTGCCGCAGCAGATCGGCGGCGCGGCCCAGAGAACCGATTTTGGCCCAGACGGGCGGCAGCTCCCCATGGTGGTCGCGAATGTCGGCATCCACCAACACGCGCTCGCGCAGCGTTGGCATGATTCCCTGGGCAGGCTGATTAGCCTGGGCCAGGGAGTAAATATAGGACAGGTCGGCTTCGCTGTCCACCGCCTCATACAGCAGGGCGTTTTCATTCCCCAGGGTGAATTGGGCGACGCCGTCACCGCTTTCGCCGCCCTTTTCCTGGTAATGCTTGCGATAGTCGCCCGGCGTGATGCCGTAGCGGCTCTGAAAGGCCATGGAATAGCTTTTCGCGGTGGAGAAGCCATGGTTCAGGGCGATGTTCAGGATGGAATCCTTGGTGTTGCACAGGGCCTTGGTGGACTTGTGCAGCCGCACGTTGCACAGATGGTCGCGGAAGGTGATGCCGGTGACCTCCTTGAAAATATGGGAGAGATGAAAGTAGGAAATATGCTCCTGCTCGGCAATGTCCTTCAGGGACAGGTTTTCGGTATAGTGATGGTTGATGTAGTCCACGATCCGGTTGATCTGGCGGATGGAGCGCTCCTGCTCGCTGGTGCGCAGCGGCAGCTCGGTGAAGTAATTCTGCCGGATCAGGATGGCCAGCACATGGAAGAACTGCGCGGCAATCTGATAGCGATAGCCCAGGGGACGCTTGTTGTATTGCCAGACAATGTCCACCAGCAGGCGGTACAGCTGCTGAAAAAGCTCCCTGTTCTCTTTTTGATCCTCCAGAAATTTGGCGCGCTGAAAGTGGCATTTGTTCAGATCGGGCAGCAGGGAAAAGAACTCCGAATCGAACTGAACGGCGATGAGCAGGTTGTCATCGGCGGTGCTGTTGACGGCGTGGAGCTCGTTGCCGGAGAGAAAGATCATTTCGTTTTCCCCAAAAAATAGCTTTCGCCCTCCGCGTGGACGGAAACAGAGCCCTTGACGACGCTGATAAGCTCCGGCTGCGGATGCCAGTGGAGCTTGTAGGTTCGCAGGCGCTGAACAAGAACTTTGACGGGGATGGGGCTTTCAAAGAAGACCTGCTCAAAATTCTGCTTCAACATGCTGTCAGGTTCGCTCCTTCCAAAATCGTCAGCTTGTGGGGAGGGAAAGTCGTTACCGCCATTATAGCGCATCCTGCGGGACAGGACAAGCCTGTTCGCAAATTTGAGAACATGGCCCCGGGATGGGGCCTTTTTTGCTGTACCGCGGGTTGCCGTGGGACTAAACATGCTGAATATGGCAAGAAAAGTATAGTTTTATATAGGGATTTGTTAGATTGATTCGTCATGTTTTGCTGATAGGGAGACGAGCGACCTGGGCCAAGGGCGAAAAACAGCGCAAATTGTTGGACTGATTTCCGCAAAAGGATCCCTTTGAAAGCCATCGGCACAATTGTATAATACAGCTATCAATCGCCCAAAAGAAACATGCCTCAGGGCGAGAAACCGGTCACTGACCTTTACGCTGCAGAGTGAGGCGTGGGCCGGCAACCCAGCGTCCGAGTAAGAAAGGAGAATCACGATGACCAAGAAAATCATTTCCCTGCTGCTGGCGCTTTTGATGCTTCTGTCCTGCACGGCGGCGTTGGCTGAAGGGATCACGCCCGTGATCCTGGAGGTGGAGGGCGGCCGCATCATGGGCTTCAAGATGGGCGATGTGAATGTCTTCAAGGGCATTCCCTATGCCGAGGCCGAGCGCTTCGAGATGCCGCAGCCCACTTCCTGGAGCGACATCCGCGCTTGCCTGAATTACAGCGAGGTTTGCCCCCAGGGCCAGTATTCCAACAACGCCAACGACTTCTGCTCCGTCTCCAACTACTTTGTGGAGGATCGTGAGGAGAACACCTTCCTGACCGTGAACGTCTGGACGAAGGACACCAATCCAATGGGCATTTTGCAATACTCTAACCAATCCCTCCGGCAGGCAAAATGCCGGAAGAAGCCATTAAGGAGGTACCCGTGTATGAAAAAGGTATTCTGTTTCCTTCTCTCCGCAGCGCTCCTTCTGGGGATGCTGTGCGCCCCGGCCATGGCGGAGGACGATAAGATTGTCATCGGCCTGTCCCTGAACCTTCAGGACGAAATCAACGTGAAGTTCCAGGAAATCTATGAGCAGCTGATTGCCGAGAACTACCCGAACGTGGAGCTGGTGGTCACCAACGCCCTGGGCGATACCTCACGCCAGCTCAGCGACGTGGAAAGCCTGATTATGCAGGACTGCGACGTTATCATCCTGCGCGCCATCGACGCTGATTCCGGCGTTGTGTGCGCCGAGGCCATCAAGAACGCCAACATTTACCTGGTGCTGCACGATACCAACGTGAACACCGACATCTGGGATGTCCGCGTGATGGGCGACCAGGGTGACCATGGCAAAGCCATCGGCAAGGCCATCAAGGAATATCTGGACGCTGACGAATCCCGTGTGGTGAACATGGGCTACATCCACGGCGGCACCACCGTCACCGTGATGCGCCGCGAGACCGGCATCTACGACGTGTGCGGCGACTATGTGGAAAACGGCCGCCTGAACACACTGATTACCGGCAACGCCGCCTGGTCCGCGGACAAGGCCATGGCCTTGGCGGAGGACTGGCTGAATACCTACCCTGAGCTCAACTGCATCGCCGCCGCCTCCGACGAGATGGCCATCGGCGTGATCCAGGCCCTGGAGGGCGCGGGTGTGAACCTGGACGAGTTCCTGGTTTTCGGCGTGGACGGCACCGAAGCCGGTCAGCAGTACATCCGCTCCGGCGAGCTGGACGCGACCTCCTATCAGGACATTCCCGTGGCGGTGGCCAAGATTCTTGAGGTGTGCGTGGGCCTGGTGAATGGTCAGACCTTCGACAAGGAGATCAACCCCAACAACTACTATCCCATGAGCATCGACAACATCGACGCGCTGCTTGGAATCACCGCCGAGTAAGGACGATACGCAAGGCTATTGCAAGTGATCCGCGCTAATCAGGACGGGCTAAGCGGCTCCAATTGATCGGCGCGGATTGCTTTGTAAAGGGGGAACAGTATAACGATGGCCAATGTGCAACCCATTCTCTCCGTGAATCAGGTGTGCAAGAATTTCCCGGGTGTTAAAGCGCTGCAGAACGTTGATTTTTACGTCAATCCGGGGGAGATTCACGCGCTGATCGGCGAAAACGGCGCGGGCAAATCAACGCTGATGAAAATCATTCTTGGCTCCTACACCATGACCAGCGGCTCCATGACCTTCAAGGGCAAGCCCTACGCGCCCGCTTCCCCGCACGACGCGCTGCTGCGGGGCGTCTCCATGATTCATCAGGAGATCAGCCTGGTGCCGACCTTCACGGTCTCCGACAATATCTGGATCGGCCGGGAGGATCAGTTCTCCAGGTGCAGGGGCGTATACAACCGCCGGAAGCAGCGGGAGGCGACCCAGGCCATCCTGTCGCAGCTGGGCCTGAGGATCGACCCGGATGTCGAGGTATCCAGGCTGTCCGTGGCGGAGATGCAGATGGTGGAGATCGCCCGGGCGGTATCCTATGATTCCGATGTGGTGATTATGGACGAGCCCACCTCCGCCCTGATCAACGCCGAGATCGACAAGCTCTACGAGATCATCACCGATATGAAGCGCAGGGGCAAGAGCGTCATCTTCATTTCTCACAAGTTAGAGGAAATCTTCCGCATCTGCGACAGCGTCACCGTCTTCCGGGATGGACAATTCATCGCCCGCCATCCCATCACGGATATTACCCAAAGCCAGCTTGTCGCGCTGATGGTGGGCCGCGAAATGCAGGATGTGTATCCCAAGGAGCAGGTGCCCATCGGTGAGACGATCCTGCGGGTAAAGGATCTGAACCAGCCCGGCCGCTTTGCCCATGTGAGCTTCGAGGTCCGCAAGGGGGAGATCCTGGGCTTCGCGGGTCTGGTGGGGGCCGGGCGAACCGAGATCATGCAGGCCATCTTCGGCATCGACCCGAAGGAAAGCGGCCAGATTTTCCTCCACGGCAGGGAGGTGCACAACCGCAATGCCACCGAGGCCATCAGGAACAAGTTCGCGCTGGTGACGGAGGATCGGCTGCGCAGGGGCGCCATCCATCTGCTGTCCGTCCAGAGCAACGCCACCATCGCCTATTTGCGCACGGTGACAAAGCATGGCTTCATCGACAAGAAGCGGGAGGGAAGGGATGCCGGGGAAATCGTGCGGAAGCTGGCGGTGAAAACCCCGTCCCTGAGCACGGAAATGACGCTCCTGTCCGGCGGCAACCAGCAGAAGATCATCATTGGCAAGTGGCTGCTGACCGAGCCTGATGTCCTGATCCTGGATGAACTCACCCGCGGGATCGACGTGGGCGCGAAGGCGGAAATTTACAAGCTGATCGGCCAGCTGGCGACCCAGGGGAAGGCGATTATCATGGTTTCGTCGGAGCTGCCGGAGTTGATGGGCATCAGCGACCGCATCTGCGTGGTCAAGGGCGGCGAAATCGTGGCGGAGTACGACCGCGCGGACTTCAGTCAGGAAAAAATCATGATGAGCGCCTTTGGCGTCAAGTGAAACGGAGGATAAAAGCATGACCAATACAGCTCAGAAAAAGTCCGGCAGCGTGGACAGGATCGTTCTGTTTTTCCTGAACAACAAGGCGCTGCTGCTGATGATTCTCATCGCCGTCATTGCGGCTGTGACCACTGGCGGACGCTTTGTCCGCATGAGCAACATTGACAACGTGACCCGGCAGGTGGCGGTGCTGGCCATCGTCGGCATCGGCTATACCGTCGTGGCCTCGGGCGGCCTGCTGGATCTGTCGGTGGGCGAGGCCATCAGCCTGTGCGTGGTGACCTACGGCACGCTCAACGGCATGATGCCCCTGCCCCTGGCGATACTGTGCACCGTGCTGCTGGGCGGCCTGACGGGCCTGCTCAACGGCTTCATGGTGCGCCGCTTCAGGCTGCCGGCCTTCGTGCTGACGCTGGCCACGGGTCAGATTTTCAAGGGCATCGCGCACATCATTACCAACGGCGCGTCCATTCTGCAGCGGGATGAGACGGTCAAGTTCTTCGGCCAGGGCCGCCTGTTCGGCTTCATCCCGGTGCCCTTTGTCATTGCGGTGCTGATGATGTGCCTGGTGGCCGTGCTGCTGAACAAGACGCTCTTTGGCCGTCATCTGCTGGCGGCCGGCGGCAACGCGGAGGCCGCCAATGTTTCCGGCATCCGCGTGGACTTCATCAAGATCGGCGCCCACTGCATCGCCGGCGCGATTTACGGCGTGGCGTCCGTGGTGCTGGTGGGCCGCGTGGCCAACGCCATCCCCACCGCCGGCGACGGCTACATGATGGACGCCATCTCCGCCGTGGTCATCGGCGGTACCCCCATGCACGGCGGTAAGGCGAAGGTCATCGGCACTCTGTTCGGCGTGCTGCTCATCGGCATCATGAACAACATGCTGAACCTGCTGCGGGTGGATACCTTCTATCAGTGGATTTTCAAGGGATGTATCCTGATCGCGGCGATTCTGCTGGACGGCGTGACCAACGCGGTGATGGCGCGGCAGCGGGCGAACATGTCTTTGAAGTAAGGAGGGCGGGCTGAATGCTACGGGAGAAACCCTTCTGCCTCAACGACGAGGCCGTCGCGTGGGTTGAGGGGACACTGGCGGGCATGACCCTGGAAGAAAAGGTCGGGCAGCTGTTCTGCGTTATTTTCCGACAGGGGACGGAGGCGGAGATCGCCTCCATCACCAGCGTTCTGACGCCGGGCGGCGCCATGTACCGCACCCTGCCCACGCGCACGGCGGTGGCGCTGTCCAACAGGCTGCGCGAAAAAATGAAAATTCCGCTGCTCATCGCGGCCAACCTTGAAAAGGGCGGCAACGGCATCGTGGAGGAAGGCACCCTGCTGGGAGCGCCGCTGGAAATTGCTGCCACGGACGATCCTGCCATGGCCGCGCGGCTGGGGACGGTCTGCGGCCGCGAGGGCAGCGCCGTGGGCGCCAACTGGGCCTTTGCGCCCATTGTGGATATTGATACCAATTTCCGCAATCCCATCACCAATACCAGAACCTTCGGCTCCTCGGCGGAGCGTGTGCGGGAAATGGGCGCGGCCTATGTCCGTGCCATTCAGCGGCTGGGCGTGGCGGCCTGCGTCAAGCATTTCCCCGGGGATGGGCAGGATGAGCGGGATCAGCATCTGGTGACCAGCATCAACAGCCTGAGCTGTGAGGAGTGGGACGCCACCTACGGACAGGTCTATCAGCGCTGCATCGACGAGGGCGCGCTGACCTGCATGGTGGGCCATATCATGCAGCCCGCGTATTCGCGCAGGTATTGCCCGGATATCCTGGACAGCGACATCCTTCCCGCCACGCTGTCCAGGGAGATTGTGACGGAGCTGCTGCGGGGTAAGCTGCGCTTCAACGGCCTGATCGTCACCGACGCCACGACCATGGCGGGCTTCACCACGGCCATGTCCCGCCGTCAGGCTGTGCCCGCGGCCATTGCGGCAGGCTGCGATATGTTCCTGTTCTGCAGAAAAATGGAAGAGGATTACGGCTACATGCTGGAGGGCGTCCGCGGCGGAATCATCACGCCGGAACGGCTGGATGAGGCCGTCACGCGCATTCTGGCGACCAAAGCGGCCCTGGGACTGCACTTGGGCCAGCCCGCCCTGGATGTGGACGCGGCTATCCGCGTGGTGGGCTGCGAGGAGCACCGCGCCTGGGCCCGGGCGTGCGCGGACGACGCCATTACCCTGGTCAAGGAGGAAAAGGGCGTGCTTCCGCTGACGGCGGAGCGCTACCCGCGAATCCTGTGCTATCCCATTGAGACGGACGGCGGATACAGCCAGTACCGGGTGGTTTCCGGCGCCTGTCAGAAGGTGTTTGACGCCCTGGAGAAGCGGGGGATGCGGATCGATCTGTTTGAGCCGCCCCAGGGAGCCGAGGGCCGCACCCCGCCGGCATCTGAGATCATCGGTCAATATGACCTGATCCTCTATGTCGCCAATATGGCAACGAAGAGCAATCAGACCACCGTCCGCATCGAATGGGCCCAGCCCATGGGCGCCAATTGCATGCACTATCTTCATGATGTGCCCACCATTTTCGTTTCGCTGGAAAATCCCTATCATCTGCTGGATGTCCCAAGGGTGAAAACCTACATCAATACCTACAATTCCAGCGACGCGGTGATCGAGCGGCTGGTGGCCAAGCTGACGGGAGAATCGGCCTTCAGGGGGATCAATCCTGTGGATCCGTTCTGCGGGAAATGGGACGCGCATCTGTAATGGCAATGAAAAAACATCTTCTGGGGACAGGAGCAGGCGGCCGCGCGGCCCGTGCGCCTGTTCCCTTGGTCGAAAACAGAGAAATGCGAAAAAGCGCGCCGGACAGGGACGACGCGCGGGAATGAACAGGAGGATGAAGGCAATGGCATACGCGGGCGTTATTTTTGATCTGGACGGCGTCATCTGCACGACGGATCATTATCACTATCTGGCATGGAAGACCCTGGCGGATCGTCTGGGGATTCCCTTCAGCGAGGAGGAGAACAATCAGCTGAGGGGAATCAGCCGATTGGAAAGCCTGAACATCCTGCTGAGGAAGTCGAACGACGTGTACACGGAGGCGCAGCGGCTGGCGCTGGCGGATGAAAAGAACCGATACTATCAGAAGCTGCTCGTCGGCATGTCGGCAGCGGAGCTTTCCGCTGAGGTCAAGGCGACGCTGGATCAGCTTCGGTCACGGGGGCTGAAGCTGGCCATCGGTTCCTCCAGCCGGAACGCGCCGATCATTCTGAAACGGCTGGGCCTCGCGGACTATTTCGACGCTGTGGCAGACGGCAACGGCATCAGCCGCTCCAAGCCGGACCCGGAGGTGTTTCTGAAGGCCGCGGATATGCTTTTGCTGTCCCCGGCGCAATGCCTGGTGGTGGAGGATGCCCATGCCGGCGTACAGGCCGCGGCGGCGGGAGGGTTCGCCTGCGCCGCGATGGGCGACGCCCGGGACGATACGCGGGCACGGTATCATCTGACCTGCTTTGTGGATTTGCTGACTTGCGTTGACTAAGGCAGGCGCGGACGTCACAAAAAAGCGGGGGCCGCCGTACAGAGCCCCCGCTTTTTTGGAATGGGCGGTTATTTTCTCGTGACCAAATAGGTACCGTACTGCACGAAAATATGCAGGCGGCTCTCGTCCGGCAGCTCCTTCTGCCCGCGAACCGTGCCGTAGATGGTGACGATCATGCCGGGCTGAAGCTGATCCTGGGCGTAGCCATAGAACGTGAGGTACAGAGGCGTTTTTTCGTGCCGGGAGCCCTTGGGCGGGTTGTAGGCGCACAGGATGCCCAGGCCTTCCTCGGTGTAGACCACTTCGTTGATGCGGACGCTGATTTTCACCCGTTCCCCCAGATAGGCGGAGGGGTCGGCAGCCAGCTCGCTGATCTTACGCTTGGTCAGGTGGGCCTCAAAGGCGTCGGTGCCGTCCTTGAACGTCTCGTATTCCGTGTAAAAGAAGATGGGAATCACGCAGATATCCTTGCCCTCCGCGCTGGCGGCGACGTACAGCTGATGCACCTGATCGTCCATGATTTCATAGGTGTGGGTGAAGCCGCCGCTGTCGTCCGCCGTCAGCGTGATCGTGTTGCGGTCGTCCAGGCGAAGCACGATTTCCGCGCCGGGTTCGCTGATGCCGGCAATGGTATGGTCGCCGGCGAGGGCGTCCGTTTCCGGCTTGGCGGTGATGGTCAGCGGGGTTCGGTGCGCGCTGGCGTTGACGGTGAAGGCTTCCACGCGATCCGTGTGCTTGCCGTGCGTGATGGTGAAAACGACTTCGTGATCTCCCGGTACGGTGAGCGGCAGCGATACGCTGAAGGCGCCCTTGCCGTCCACCGTGCAGGGAATGTCCGCATGATCCAGGGTGACGGCGAGCCTGGCCCCCTGGGTGACGGCGCCGCTGACCGTCAAATCCCCCAGATCGACCTGCGTGGGAAAGGCCTCGTTCAGCGCAAAGTCAGGCATGGTGGGAAGGAGCTTGACGCCGAATGTCAGGCTTTTGAAGGGCGAGTAGCCGCGGATGAGGTTGTTCTCCCGGGCCGAGCGCAGCTTGCTCCGCCCGGCCATGCGCTCGCGGACGGCGTAGGTCAGCACATATTCCTGGCCGTTGATGTAGCGGATGTGCATTTTCCCGGATTCATGAACGGCGGGCGGGATGGTGGTGAAGCTGCACTCCATGTACGCCGTGCCGCCGCTGCCGGCATACTTCGCGGAGAAGGTATCGTAGGCGGCGAGGAGCTTGCCGTCGTTGGCCTGCTTGAGGAGATCCCTGCGCTCCCCGGTGGACAGGTGGCGCAGGTGCCATACACTTCGGCTGGTTTCGTTCACAAAGCGTTCCATGCGGATGCAGGCATCCTCCGGGAAACCGGGGTTATAGGCTTCCCACAGCAGGGTTTCTTCGGCAAAACGGGCGCGAACCTCCTCCTCCGTGTCACCCCGCCGAAGCAGCAGCGCCATATGCTCGTCCAGGTTGCCGCTGTGGACGATGGTCCACGTCGAGGTTTGGCGGAAGTAGCCCGTCATCTCATCCAGGGCAGGGAAAGCAATGTAGTTATTCGCCACATCCATGTCCAGCTCCGCAAAGGAGCTCACAGGGCAAAGGAGCAGCATCAGCAGGATGCACAGAAAACGCTTCATAGGGGCTCCTCCTCATCGACGGGGTTGCAAGGGCCTGGCTCCATTATATCCAATGACGGCCAAACATTCAAGGGAGAGGATGCCGGAGGTGCGGCTGAACCGCCTCCACGGCCAGATCGCACACATCCGGCTGCGGGCAGGGCAGGATGTCGAGGAGGGTGCGGCCGGGCTCTCCGCCGCGCGTTCTCATGCGGGCATCCAGCGAGCGGCAGTAACGATGCCGGCTTTCGCGGGCGTTGATGGGCTTCATATACCTGTGCAGCGTCCGCTGAAAGACGGGCCACACGGCTTCCTCGGGGAGAACCTTTGTCCGCACAACGATGAGGAAAACGTATTTCGCTTCCGATACCCGATCCTCCATTTCGATGGATGTCCAGCGCCATTTGCAGTAATCCCGGATGGGCTGATCCAGAGCTTGCATCAGCGCGGCCTCGCATTCCCGCGCGTTCATGGACGCTCCATTCCTTGAAGGATTCTGGCCGAGTTCACCTTCCGGGGCCGCTTGACGGGCTTATCAAGGCTTACGGTGTCCGGTATTTGGACTTCATCAGGGATGGCGATCCAACAGTCATCCTGCTTTCTCACCGACAGGCGAACGGGCGGTCGGATGCCCGAGGCTATCAGCTTTTCCGACAGCTCTGAGGATGTCAGCGAACCGCTGGCGGGCACCGGCAGGCCGTTTTCGCCCTGGGCCTTGCGCAGGCATACCACGGGATCTGTGGGGTGAAAGGCTATGTCGATGCTGTCGCCCAATTCCGAGCGAAGGGCGGTGTTCAGGTTGAAGGCTTTTTCACGGGGGAAGCTGATGGCGTAGCGTTTCGCGGGCGATGGCGTAAACCAGATGAATTCCTCGATGGCGTATTGTTTCATGAGGGTGATCCTCCCTTTGTGTCGATTTTGATACCGTAAGCGCGCTGATAGGATGGATACCCGGAAAACGCCAGGCTGAAACATGCCGCGAAAGCAGGCCGCCATGAAATTGAAGACAAATGCTTTTCCAGCAAATTCTTATAGAAGCATCATGGTTTGCGAAGTCGCATCAAGGCATGAAAATCATCAAAATTTGCCTGATTTTTTGAATTCTGTTCGTATAGTAATTGTACATTTGTTTCATTCTGCGTTAAACTGGTGCTATCACCAAATGGAGGAGGTAGCAACATGGATGACATCGCAGCCATTCTGCTGTCCCTTGGCATCGGCAAACGATACAAGGGACACGCTTTTCTGTGCTACGGTGTGCGGCTGGCTTTGGAGGACGATACTCGCCTGTACAGTGTCAGGCGGGAGCTGTTCGCGCCCATCGCGGAGGCTTTCGGCACCAATGGTCAGGCCGTTGAACGGAATTTGCGGACGGTGATTGCTCACGGATGGCTGACCAACCGCGCGGGCATGGAGGCGCTGGCTGGGTATCCCATGGCCCAGCCGCCTTCCGCCAAGGAATTCATGGATATTCTGGTGGCCCATCTGCAGCGGCAAAGCCTCCGGGCCGGAACCTTCAGCGGTCCAGGCGCGATGGCGCCTTCGATGCGGCAAACCGGCACAATGGAACAGCAGAGAATGTTCCGCTGAAAATTTGCTTGTCCGCTCTTGATGAAAATCCCAGGGCATGGTATCATGAAAGGCGGACAATGAAAAAGCGAATGGAGGCGCGAAGATGCTCAAGGAGCTGTGGATGCTGTATCGGTCCTTCTTCACCATCGGCGCATTGACCTTCGGGGGCGGCTATGCCATGCTGCCCATGCTGGAGCGGGAGGTTGTGGAGAAGCACCGCTGGGCCACGCAGGAGGAAATCCTCAATTATTTTGCCATCGGCCAGTGTACGCCTGGCGTCATCGCCGTCAATACGGCCACCTTTGTGGGCTATAAGCAGCGCAAAGTGGCGGGCGGTATCGCCGCGACCCTGGGGGTGATCTCGCCGTCCCTGGTGATTATCGTGGTGATCGCCATGCTGCTGCAGAACTTTATGGACATTGCCTGGGTGCAGCACGCCTTCGCGGGCATTCGCGTGGCGGTGTGCGCGCTGATTGCCTCCAGCGTGTGGAAGCTGGCGAAGAGCAACATCAAAACCTGGTGGCACGGGCTGCTGGCGGCTGCCGCCCTGATCGTGGTGCTGGTGGGCATTTCCCCGGTGTGGGCCGTGGCGGTGTGCGCGGTGCTGGGCATTGTGCTTGGAAAGAGGGTGAAAGCGTGATGGAGCTGCTGACGCTGGTGGCGGAGTTCTTCAAAACGGGCCTTTTCGCCGTGGGCGGGGGTCTGGCCACGCTGCCCTTCCTGACCCAGATGCAGAAGACCTACGGCTGGTTCACCCCGGAGGAGCTGGCGAACATGATCGCCGTGTCCGAATCCACCCCCGGGCCCATCGGCGTGAACATGGCCACCTATGTGGGCTATGCCCACGGCGGGGTGCTATCCGCCGTGCTGGCGACGCTGAGCCTGGTGCTGCCGTCCATTATCGTGATCTGTATTATTGCCCGGATGCTGGAAAAGTTCCAGCAGAACCGCATGGTGCAGGACGCCTTTGCCTTCATCCGCCCGGCGGTGACGGGCCTGATCGCCGCCGCGGGCTGGTCGGTGTTTGAAATCGCCCTTTTCCATGGCGGGAGCGCGTCCGTCAGCACCATCAACTGGCTGGCGGTGGCTATCTTCGCGGTGGTGTTCGCCGGTACGCAGTGGAAGCCGCTGAAGAAGCTGCACCCGGTGGTGTTCATCCTGCTGGGGGCGGTTCTGGGCGTTGTGTTCAGCATGTAAAAGGCGCATGGAAACGGTTTCACCTGCCCGCAAATGGTTGATATAGGTAAGGAAGCACCGTCCGCCCCGCCGCTGTTTGAAAACAGACACGAAGAAAGGAATGAAAGCCGCCGTATGCGTCACGCTGTTGTATGTTTATCCTGTGGGCCTGACCCGGCGGCCCATGAGAAGCTGGAGGGCCGGGCATGAGCGAGCGCGTCCTTCATATCCTGACGGATTCCTTCTGGAACATCCTGCTCCCCGGCCTGACCATGACCATTCCGCTGACGGTCATCGCCTTCAGCTTTGCCATGGTCATCGCCATTTTCACGGCGCTGGTTCAGTTCGCCAACGTGAAGGTGCTCAAGCAGCTGGCCCGGGTCTATGTATGGGTCATCCGCGGTACGCCGCTGCTGGTGCAGCTCTACGTTGTGTTCTACGGACTGCCCAGCGTGGGCATCATGCTTGATCCTTTCCCGGCGGCTGTGATCGTGTTTTCCATTAACGAGGGCGCCTATTGCGCGGAAACCATGCGTGCGGCCTTCGAGGCCGTACCTGTGGGCCAGATTGAGGCCGGCTACTGCGTGGGTATGAGTTATCTGAAGATTATCCGGCGGATTGTTCTGCCCCAGGCGCTGCGCACGGCCTTTCCGCCGCTATCCAATTCCCTCATTGCCATGGTCAAGGATACCTCCCTGGCCGCGAACATCACGGTGATGGAGATGTTCATGGCGACCCAGCGCATCGTGGCCCGTACCTATGAGCCCTTGGCGCTGTATATGGAGGTCGGTCTGATCTACCTGCTGTTCTCCACGATGCTGGCGTGGGTGCAGCGCGTGGGGGAGAAAAGGCTCAGCGCGCTGGGCGCGAGGAAGGAGGGCTGACCATGCTGACAGCGAAAGGCGTGCGGAAGACCTACGGTCAGCTGGAGGTGCTTCGGAGCGTTGATCTCCATGTGGCCCGGGGGGAGGTCGTGGCTGTCCTGGGGCCCAGCGGCTCGGGCAAGACCACCCTGCTGCGGTGTCTGAACTTTCTTGAGACGGCGGAGGAGGGCAGGCTGACCTTTGACGGCGAGACCTTCGATCTCTCCGCCATTAGCCGCAGGGATGTTGCGCGGATCCGGAGAAAGACGGCCTTTGTCTTTCAGAATTACAACCTGTTCAGCAACAAGACCGCCCTTCAAAATGTTACCGAAGGGCTGATCGTGGCCCGGAAAATGCCCCGCCAGGAGGCGGAGCGCATCGGCATGAAAATGCTGAAGAAGGTGGGCCTGAGCGACCGGCGGGATCATTATCCCATCCAGCTGTCCGGCGGGCAGCAGCAGCGGGTGGCCATCGCCCGTGCCCTGGCCACTGACCCGGAAATCATCTACTTCGACGAACCCACCTCCGCCCTGGATCCCGAGCTCATCGGCGAGGTGCTGCAGGTCATGCGGCAGTTGGCGGAGGAGGGCATGACCATGGTGGTGGTCACCCATGAAATGACCTTCGCCCGCAATGTGGCCAGCCAGGTGGTCTTCATGGCGGATGGCGCCGTGGTGGAACGGGCCTCCGCGGCGGAGTTTTTCCAGAACCCCCGGGAGGAGCGCACCCGCGCCTTCCTCCGCACGGTTACCCAGCATGAATAGCAAGGAGGCATGAACAATGAAGAAGCTGCTTTGTATCCTGATGATCCTGACCCTGACCATGTCGGCGGCCTTGGCCCTGGCCGAGGAGGCGGAGGGCGATCTGCTCAGCCGCATCCAGGCCAAGGGTGAAATGGTGGTAGCCACCGAGGGCACCTGGGCGCCCTGGACGTATCACAACGAGGCCAATGAGCTGGTGGGCTTTGACGTGGAGGTAGCCCGCCTGGTGGGCGAAAAGCTGGGCGTGACCGTCGCCTTTGTGGAGTGCCCCTGGGACAGCATCTTTGCCGGCATCGACGCCCAGCGGTACGATACCGCCGCCAATGGCGTGGACATCACCGACGACCGCGCCCTGAAGTACGACTTCGCCACGCCCTACGGCTACAACCGCACGGCGCTGATCGTCCGAGGCGACAACGAGGACATCAAGTCCTTTGAGGATCTGGCGGGCCGCAGGACGGTGAACTCCCTGGGCAGCACCTACATGGAGATGGCGGAAAGCTACGGCGCCACGGTCACCGGCGTGGACAGCCTGGACGAGACCCTTCAAATGGTGCTGATCGGCCGCGCGGAGGCCACGCTGAACGCCGAATTGTCCTTCAATGATTTCATGAAGGCCCGGCCCGACGCCAACCTGAAGGCGGTGGCCCTGTCGGAGGACGCGACCTGCATCGCCTTCCCCGTGCGCAAGGGCGAGGACAGCGCCACGTTCCTGGCGGCGCTGAACCAGGCCATTGAGGAGCTGGCTGCTGAGGGCGAGCTGAGCCGCCTGTCCATGAACTATTTCGGCATCGACATTACCCAGCAGCCGGCGGAATGATCCGGCGAGGCAAAAAAGTGGCGGAAGCCACTTTTTTGCGTTGGGGGTGTCCTTGGGTTCCAGTCCCATGTGCAACCATGCTGCGAAGCCATGCAGACGAAAACTCCGCCGCCTGCTGGACACTTGCCTGCTCCAATGAAGCGGGCTGACCGCACAAGGCTCTTTGCATTTAAACAGGGGTTTCGCGCTGCGGCGCGACCAAAGGGCTTTCCGGTCGCCCTTTGGGAACCTTCGGCCCCAGCACTCTGGATTCCCCCGCCGGTACCAGTCCCATGTGCAACCATGCCGCAAAGCCATGCAGACGAAAACTCTGCCGCCTGCTGGACACTCGCCTGCTCCAATGGAGGTGGACGACCGCCCCTGCGAGGCGGTATTAGCTGGTAGCTGATGATAGCCACACACAACAAGCTATGCCACGGGGGGCCTGGGGGCGGCTGGCCAAGCAGGTTAAACTCAGCCGCCCCCAG
>CAXHRY010000028.1:0-32774 GCA_964018965.1 uncultured Alistipes sp. | reverse complement strand
TGACTGGATTCGAACCAGCGACCACACGCCCCCCAGACGTGTACTCTAACCGGACTGAGCTACGCCCCGATTACCCTTAACTCATCGTTTGGGATTGCAAATATAGCACTTTATTTTCTAAAACAAATATTTTTCGAAGAAAAAATCCGTTCGGAAGATAAAAAATCAATGACCGTTTCAGACGACCTTCGGAGATGAATTCATAATATGCTGTTTTATAGTTTATTGTGCTGGTTTGCTTCGGAGGGAACCTGCGGATTCCCAAGAACGATATTTGGGGGATGATTCCCGAATGTCGTTCGGAAACTTTGAAGAATACCGAAGCGGGCCGTGCGATTGCGGGACATTTCTTCGAAGAATTCTTCGGACGACCGCAGGGTGAACCATTCGAACCGGGCAGGATATTCCGGGAGTAGAGAGGGGGCGGATCGCAATGATCGAAAGGATGCTATAGGTCGACGGCAGCAGTATCGGCGCGAACTTTCGTGATGGTATAGGCGGGATGTTAGGAGCGGTTGCTTTTCGATGCACGGCGTCTTCGACCGCGATAAGACGGCTTGTGAGACGATCGTTCGATATGGGTTGTTGCGTCGTTCGCGCAGTCTTGTCCGATGTACTTCGCCATTGCCCGAATGGCATCGCAATCCGAGAAGATCCGCTCACCGCACGGGACGGGCCGCTTGCGGTTTCGAAACAGCAGCGGATCGCCGACGGCGATCCGCTGCTACGGGTTCGATGCCGATTCCCGTTTCGCGACGCATAAAACCGGAGCGGTCGGTGCGGCGGCATAGTTCGTTACTTCCCCGTTTTCGTTGCGGCACGGAAGACGGCCAGCGGCTTGCGGTCGTCGTAGAGCGTCAGCTCGGAGCCGTCGATGGCGAAGCGGTCCGCTTCGGAGAGCATTTCGCTGAAACGGTCTTCGTACTGCATGTCGGGGCAGGCCATGCGGGTCATGCCCAGATCACCCAGGTGCAGGCGGTCGCCCTTGACTTCGTAGCGGCCGAAAAAGCGGTTACAGTTCGTGCGTCCTGCGACCAAGGTGTCGGCGGCGTCGAACTCCAGGGTGAAGGCATCCTCCTCGGCCGTGATCGCCGAGTCGGGAATACCCTGCATGCGTGCGAGTTTCCAGGTCGTGCCTTCGAGCGGTAAATCGTGCGATCCGCCGCAGGCGGTCGTTGCGAGCAGCACAGCGGCTGCGAATAGGTTCTTTATCATAACAGTCGTATTGTTTTGGCGATTATGTGCGATTGAAACAAGCAATACCGATACCAAAATATCGGCATGGCAGTAGGGGATAAAGAGACGCCCGGCCAATCGCCGGGCGTCCTCTCTTTTCAGAACGGGTGTTTAGTACTCCAACTTCGAGAGACGAACGTAGCCGTTGTAACGCCACTTGGCATTCTCCTCGGCAGCCTGGAACAACTCCTGGGCTTCGGCCGGGAAGGCCTTTTGCAGCGACGTGTAACGAACCTCCTTCATCAGGAAAGCCTGGAACTTCGACCAGTCGGGCTCCTTCGAGTCGAGGACGAACGGATTCTTGCCCTGCTCCTCGAGCTGCGGGTTGTAGTGCCACAGATGCCAGTAACCGCATGCTACGGCCTCTTTGCCGACGGTTTGCGTGCGGGTCATGCCGCCCTTGATACCGTGGTTGATACAGGGAGCGTAAGCGATTACGAGCGACGGTCCGGGATAAGCCTCGGCCTCTTTCAGCACGTTGAAGAGCTGCTGTTGCGAAGCGCCGATCGAAACCTGTGCGACATAGACATAGCCGTAAGTCATGGCCATGGCGCCGAGGTCCTTCTTGCGGATACGCTTGCCGCTCGATGCGAACTTGGCGACAGCGCCCACAGGAGTCGATTTCGACGACTGACCGCCGGTGTTGGAGTATACCTCGGTGTCGACGACGAGGATGTTGACATCCTGACCCGAAGCCAGCACGTGGTCCACACCGCCGTAACCGATGTCGTAGCCCCATCCGTCGCCGCCGATAATCCACTGCGACTTCTTGACGAGCCAATCCTTCATTTCGAGAATCTTCTGGCAGTAGTCGCAGCCGCAAGCCTCCAGCATCGGGAGCAGACGCTCCGTCACTTCGGCCGACGCAGCCGACGAGCCGCGCTTCTCGATCCACTCCTTCATCGTGCCCTTGAGTTCCTCGGAGCACTTCTCGCAGCACTCGATCGCCTCTTCCATCGTCTTCTGGATGCGGTCGCGGAGCTTCTCTACGCCCACGTGCATACCCAGACCGAACTCGGCGTTATCCTCGAAGAGCGAGTTCGCCCAGGCGGGACCCTGGCCCTTCTCGTTGGTGCAGTAGGGCGTCGAGGGAGCCGAACCCGAGTAGATCGAGGTACAACCCGTTGCATTGGCTACCATCATCTTGTCGCCGAAGAGCTGCGAAATGGCCTTGATGTAGGGCGTTTCGCCGCAACCTGCGCAGGCTCCCGAGAACTCGAAGAGCGGCTGTGCGAACTGGAGGTTCTTCACCGACTTGGTTTTGTCTACGACCTGCTTGTAGCCGATCTTCGTGGTGACGTAGTTCCAGTTCTCGGCCTGTTCCATCTGCGTTTCGAGCGGTTTCATCACCAGAGCCTTCTCCTTGGCCGGGCAGACGTCTACGCAGTTGTTGCAACCCGTACAGTCGAGCGGCGACACCTGGATGCGGAACTTGTACTCCTTGGTTTCGCCCAGACCCTGCTTCCATTCGAGACCCGAATCGGCAGCCTCGGCCTCCGTTGCGAGGAACGGACGGATGGCGGCGTGGGGGCAGACGTAGGCGCACTGGTTGCACTGGATACAGTTGCTCATGATCCACTGGGGAACGTTCACGGCGATGCCGCGCTTCTCGTAAGCGGCCGTGCCGTTGTCCCACGTACCGTCCTCGCGGCCGTTGAAGGCCGAAACGGGCAGGTCGTCGCCCTTCAGACCGTTGATCGGCTCGACGATCTTGCGGACGAACTCGGGATATGCGGCGTTGGATACCTGCGCGAAGCCCTTGTCCTCGATCTCGGCCCACTCGGCGGGTACGTCGATCTTCACCACGGCATTGCCGCCGGCGTCTACGGCTGCGTAGTTCATGTTCACGATATCCTCGCCCTTCTTACCGTAGGACTTCAGGATGGCGTGCTTCATCTCCTCGACGGCCTTCTCGAACGGGATGACGTTTGCGATCTTGAAGAATGCCGACTGCATGATGGTGTTCGTGCGCGAACCCAGACCCAGTTCTGCGGCGATCTTCGTCGCGTTGATGATGTAGAAATTGATCTTGTTCTTGGCCAGGTACGACTTCATGTGGTCGGGCAGCGTCGCGCAGGTGGTTTCTGCGTCGTGCACCGAGTTGAGCAGGAACGAACCTCCGGCCTTCAGACCCTTCAGCACGTCGTATTTGTCGACGTACGAAGGCACGTGGCAAGCCACGAAGTCGGGCGTCGTGACCAGATAGGGCGAGGTGATGGGCAGATCGCCGAAACGCAGGTGCGACGAGGTGTAGCCGCCCGACTTCTTCGAGTCGTAGGAGAAGTAAGCCTGGCAGTATTTGTTGGTCGAACCGCCGATGATCTTGATCGAGTTCTTGTTGGCACCCACCGTACCGTCGGCGCCCAGACCGAAGAACAGCGCCTCGAACGTGCCGGGCTTGGCGAGCGAAATCTCCTCGCCGACGGGCAGCGAGAGACCCGTTACGTCGTCGTTGATACCTACCGTGAAGTATTTCTTCGGAGCCTCGGCTTCGAGGTTGGCGAAGACGGCCAGCATCTGTGCGGGCGTGGTGTCTTTCGACGAGAGACCGTAGCGGCCGCCGATGATCTCGGGCTGGAGCTCCTTGCCGTAGAACATCGAACGTACGTCCAGGTAGAGGGGTTCGCCCTCGGCGCCCGGCTCTTTCGTGCGGTCGAGCACGCATACGCGCTTCACCGTCGCGGGTACTACGTCGAAGAAGTACTTCTCCGAGAAGGGACGATAGAGGTGTACGGTGATCAGACCGACCTTCTTGCCCTGTTTTCGCAGGTAGTCGATCGTCTCCTTGAGGGTTTCGGTCACCGAACCCATCGCTACGACGATGTTTTCGGCTTCGGGATCGCCGTAGTATACGAACGGCTTGTATTCGCGGCCGGTGATCTTCGAGATCTCGCACATCGTTTCTGCGACCATGTCGGGCACGGCGTTATAGAACTTGTTCGAAGCCTCGCGCGTCTGGAAGTAGATGTCGGGGTTCTGGGCCGTACCGCGCGTGACGGGGTGTTCGGGGTTGAGCGCACGCTGGCGGAACTCCTTGAGCGCATCGCGGTCGAACAGCGACGTGAGCGATGCCTCGTCGATGATCTCGATCTTCTGGATCTCGTGCGAGGTGCGGAAACCGTCGAAGAAATGCAGGAACGGAATGCGGGCCTTGAGCGCCACGATGTGGGCGACGCCTGCGAGGTCCATCACCTCCTGTACGGACGAGGTGGCCAGCATGGCGAATCCCGTCTGGCGGGCAGCCATGACGTCCTGATGATCGCCGAAGATCGAGAGCGACTGTGCTGCCAGCGCGCGGGCCGATACGTGGAAGACGCCCGGGAGCAGCTCGCCCGAGATCTTGTACATATTGGGGATCATCAGCAGCAGACCCTGCGATGCGGTGAAAGTCGACGTCAGCGCACCGCTCTGCAACGAACCGTGTACGGCGCCTGCGGCACCGGCCTCGGACTGCATCTCGACGACCTTCACGGTCTCGCCGAAGATGTTCTTGCGGCCCTGAGCAGCCCATTCGTCCACCAGCTCGGCCATCGTCGACGACGGCGTGATGGGGTAGATCGCCGCAACCTCCGAGAACATGTAAGCCACATGAGCCGCAGCGTAGTTACCATCACAAGTGATAAATTTCTTTTCTGCCATTTTATTGGATTTTAGAATGTGTGTTTCCTATTTGGGGCGTATCGCTTCGGCGACACGCGACGCAAAGGTAAAAAAATCGGCGCAATTTTCACCCCTATTTTTGTTCAAATAACTGTAAATTTTTGTCATTTGCAGGACTGTTTTCGCTGCTGGGTGCATTGTTATTTCGATCACAATAAAGATACGGAATATCACGTAGTTGCAAAGTGGTTAACCAATAACGCTTTAGCGTGCGATCGGCGTGGAACGGCCGTGCGAAGACGCTTTTCGAAGTCGCGGCGATGCGATTTTCCGAAAAGGTTTTTCCGTGCCGGAAATGGATGTCGGAGTTGCGAATAAGGAAGAATTGGTATTCCGAAGTTTCCGGACGCTTTGTCGTGGAGGTAACTCGTAATAGTTTCGGCTTTTCGATACTATCCGAATGAATCCGAGTCGTCGAAAGGTCCGAATGTCCCGATGATTCGTAAATAAGAGCTTCGCTGACTCTTGTCTGTTTTGAGTCCGTTGCATGAGTAGGTCTTGTACATCGTTCGTTCGCATCATAGGCTGATGCTTCGATCGTCGTGTTCATCGGGGGAATTCGGTTTACGCCACCGGTTGGCACATTTTGCGTAGGCCGACGGAAAACAGGCTGAAAACAAGACACGAAAAAACCACCTGCATTGCTGTAAGTGGTTGATTTTCGAGTGACACCGACAGGACTCAAACCTGTAACCTTCTGATCCGTAGTCAGATGCTCTATTCAATTAAGCTACGGTGCCGAATTGCAAATGCAAAATATAAGGGGTAAAAATCGATAATGTGCAATATTATTTTATCGAAAAATATATTTAATTTGTGTTGTCGAGTCCGATTCGGGCGGGCGGCTAGGTATCGTTCTCAGAATAGGGTCCGGCGGCTTGTCACGGGCGCCGGGTGGGTGACGGAACGGCAGGCGCTGCCGACGCATGGAGATCGAATCGTCGTAAAATCGGTATGAAAGTCGATTGCCGAGAAAACAAAAGGTCTCCGGAAAAGAGACCTTTTAGAAAGGAAGGTGGAAAAAAGGGCTCGAACCCTCGACCTTCGGAACCACAATCCGACGCTCTAACCGACTGAGCTACATCCACCATGTGATACGTTCTTCGTATCGGGATGCAAATGTAATACGTTTTTTCGATCTATGCAAGATTTCGGGCCGAAAATTTCAGAGAATTTATATTCCGTGACAAAATGACAGTCCGATCGGCAGCTTTGTCACGCTTTTCCTGCCAAACGGGGGTTGGCACACCGATTGCTGGAAAGGGAAGTGAAAGGTGCAAATAAATAACCTATATAAAAACAGAAAAGCTATGAACGTAAAACCATTATCGGATCGCGTGCTGATTCTCCCGAATCCCGCGGAGGAGAAGACGGCCGGAGGATTGATTATTCCCGACACGGCCAAAGAGAAACCGCTTGCAGGTAAGGTCGTAGCCGTAGGTCCCGGTACCTCGGAGGTGAAGATGGAGGTCTCGGTCGGCGACCAGGTCCTCTACGGCAAGTACGCCGGACAGGAGCTTCAGATCGACGGCGAGAGCTATCTGATTATGAAGCAGAACGATATTTTGGCTATCATCTAATCGAAACACGTAAAAAATCATGGCAAAGGAAATCAAATACAATGTCGAGGCGCGCGAGCTGCTCAAGGAGGGTGTCGATGCGCTGTCGAACGCAGTGAAGGTCACGCTGGGTCCCAAGGGCCGCAACGTCATCATCGATAAGAAATTCGGCGCTCCGCAGATCACCAAGGACGGTGTTTCGGTAGCCAAGGAGGTCGAGCTCGAGGATCCGTTCGCCAACATGGGTGCGCAGATGGTCAAGGAGGTAGCATCGAAGACCAACGACGACGCGGGCGACGGTACGACGACCGCAACGGTGCTGGCTCAGTCGATCATCGGCGTGGGTCTGAAGAACGTGACTGCCGGTGCCAATCCGATGGACCTCAAGCGCGGTATCGACAAGGCTGTCGCCAAGGTCGTGGAGTCGCTGCGCGAGCAGAGCCAGGAGGTAGGTTCGGATTTCGCCAAGATCGAGCAAGTGGCCACCATTTCGGCCAATAACGACCAGAACATCGGTAAACTGATCGCCGAGGCGATGGGTAAGGTCAACAAGGAGGGTGTAATCACCGTCGAGGAGGCCAAAGGCACCGAGACGCATGTCGAGGTCGTAGAGGGTATGCAGTTCGACCGCGGTTATATCTCGGCTTATTTCATCACGGATCCCGAGAAGATGGAGGCCCAGTTGGAGAAACCCTATATCCTGCTGACGGACAAGAAGATTTCGACGATGAAGGAGCTGATGGGCGTTTTGGAGCCGGTGGCTCAGAGCGGTCGTGCGCTGCTGATTATCGCCGAGGATGTCGACGGAGAGGCGCTCTCCGCCCTGGTGGTGAATAAGTTGCGCGGCACGTTGAAGATCGCAGCTTGCAAGGCTCCGGGATTCGGCGATCGTCGCAAAGAGATGTTGGAGGATATCGCTATCCTGACGGGTGCCACGGTGATCTCGACCGACAAGGGTATGAAGATCGAGGATGCCGACCTCTCGATGCTCGGAACGGCCGACAAGGTGACGCTCAACAAGGAGAATACGACGATCGTCGACGGTGCCGGTGAGAAGGAAGCCATCGCAGCCCGCGTAGCGCAGATCCGCGCTTCGATCGAGAAGTCAACGTCGGACTACGACAAGGAGAAGCTCCAGGAGCGTCTGGCCAAACTGGCCGGCGGTGTGGCTGTGCTCTACGTCGGCGCTACGACCGAAGTCGAGATGAAGGAGAAGAAGGACCGTGTGGACGATGCACTGGCTGCGACGCGCGCTGCCGTAGAGGAAGGTATCGTTCCGGGCGGCGGTGTGGCTTACATCCGTGCTACGGCCGCTCTCGAAGGTATGAAGGGCGAGAACGACGACCAGACGACGGGTATTCAGATCGTGAAACGTGCGATCGAGGAGCCGCTTCGTCAGATCGTGGCCAACGCCGGTGGCGAAGGTTCGGTCGTCGTCAACAAGGTGCGCGAGGGTGAGGGTGCTTTCGGTTACAATGCCCGCGACGACAAGTACGAAGATATGTTGAAGGCCGGTATCATCGATCCGACGAAGGTGTCGCGCGTAGCGCTGGAGAATGCGGCTTCGATCGCTTCGATGTTCCTCACCACGGAGTGCGTCCTGGCCGAGAAGAAGTCCGAACAGCCCGCCATGCCTGCGATGCCCGGCGGCGGTATGGGCGGCATGATGTAATCGTGGCGCAGGTTGGCTGCGTTACTGAAGCGGGGAGAGACTTTCGGGTCTCTCCTTTTTTCGTGGGGCTTTTTAGGTGAAAAGCGACGTGAAAGGTTTTTCGCAGGCTTCCATCCGGGGGCGGTTGCGGTTTAAGAGCCAGAGGCTATCGGTTTGCAGTTCGATATCGAGCCGGATTCCACAGTCGCAGCAAGGCTGCGAAAAGATCCGGTGGGGCGGAATATCCGCCTATTTTGGCTATCTTTGCCCCGCAAATTCGAACCGTATGAAGAAAGGAATCCTTTTCGCTATTTTCGCCTCGGTGCTGTGGGCCATCGTCAATCCCTTCATTAAACAGGGCCTGAGCTATGATTTCACGCCGATGAACTTTGCGGGGCTTCGTTTCACATTCGTGGGTATCGTTCTGCTCTGCTGGACGGCTCATCGAGGTATGTGGAGCGAGATCGCACGTCGGAGGAAACTCTTCGCCAATCTGATCCTCATCAACATGTTCCTGGGCTATACGGCCTTCTATTTCGGTGTCGATTTCGTAAGCGGAGCCATCAGTTCGATCGTCATGGGGCTTACGCCTCTTATCAATGTTCTGCTGGCGCATCTGTTGGCGAGCAACGATCGCCTCAACCGCTATAAAGTCGTCAGCATGTTGGTCGGGTTGGCCGGTCTGCTGTTGATCGTCGGCACGGGTGGCGACGGCGCTCCGCTGGACGGGCGCGGTATCGCCGGCATCGTTCTGCTGCTGGCCAATATCGTGCTTCAGGGCTATTCGGGTATTGCGGTGGCTGAGGAGCGCAGTGCGGTCGACCCTGTCTTTCTCAATGCCGTACAGATGTTTTTCGGAGGTCTGCTCATCTACGCCGTGGGAGTGGGTGCAGAGGGTTTTCAGCCCTTTTGGAACAAGCCTGCGGGTTTCTATGCAAGCCTCGGCGTGTTGATTTTCATTTCGGTCTTCGCGTTCAGCTTCTGGTTTATGGCGCTGCGGTCCGAGGGCACGAAAGTCAGCGATCTGAATATGTGTCGGTTGATAAATCCCATTCTCGGGGCTGTGCTGAGTTGGATGATGTTGCCCGATGAGACGCCGCATCTGAGTACCGTTCTCGGTATGGTCGTCATCGTGGGATCCCTCGTGATCTACTTCCGGGGCGAGGAACTGTTGCGCGGTTGGCGCCGGATTGGGAAAGGCTGCCGCTGATCGCTTTGAGTCGTAACCATAGAAAACCCCGGGGAGTTTTCCTCGGGGTTTTTATGGCTGGATTAGGGACCGTGGCGCTTCAGAAAAGTCGCCCTTCCTGACTCTCGGAAGCTTTTTCGGTCGAAGGAGCTTTTCGTTTGTCGCTGCGGCCCAGCAGAATGCGTGCTTGACTGCGGGCAGCCTCGGTGATCTCGGTGCCGGAGAGCATTTTGGCGATCTCGATTTCGCGCTGGGCGTCGTCGAGCCGCGTAATCGAGGTGCGTCCGTCGCGTTTGTAAACGACGAAGTGGGCCGAGCCTTTCGAGGCGACTTGCGGCAGGTGGGTGATGTCCACGACCTGCATGGTCGTCGAGAGCGCGGCGATGATTTCGCCCATCGCGTCGGCGATGCGTCCCGAGACTCCGGTGTCGATCTCGTCGAAAATCACCGTCGGAAGCTGCATTCGCTCGGCCAGCAGGGCCTTGAGCGCCAGCATGACACGTGATAATTCGCCGCCCGAAGCGATCCGCTCGACGGGTTGCGGCGTCATGCGGCTGTTCGCCGTGAAGAGGTATTGTACGCCGTCGGCTCCCGAACGGTTCGGCTCGGCCAACGGTGTCAGCTCGATGCGGAAAATCGTGTCGGCCATCCCCAGCCGGGAGAGAGTCGCGAGGATGTTCTCGGCAAAGGCCGGTGCGGCTTTCTCGCGTGCGGCATGGAGCCGTGCGGCCGTCGCCCGGACCTCTTTCTCGGTTGCGGCGAGGGCCGCTTCGAGGCGGGCGATCTGCTCGTCTCCGTGTACGATCGCAGAGAGCTGTGAGACGTAGCGGTCGCGTGCGGCGATCAGTTCCGTTTCCGACGCCACGCGGTGCTTCTGTTGCAGCGAGTAGAGCGTATCGAGACGTGCCGAGAGCCGTCCCAGACGTTCGGGGTCGGCGTCGATGCGCTCCGAATCGGCCGTCACGGCGTTGTCGATATCTTTGAGCTCCTCCAGCACCGAACGCAACCGGTCGGCGTATGCCCCGGCGGCAGGGTAGCTCTCGCGCAGGTGCGAGAGACTCGTTTCGGAGGTTTTGAGTCGCGCCAGAATGCCGGTTTCGTCCTCGTCGAGGGCGTTGCGCAACGTCGTGAATGCTTCGCCGATGCGGTCGGCATTCTCCAGCACGGCCAATTCGGCCTCGATTTCGGCTTGCTCGCCTTCGCGCAGTGCTGCTGCCGTGAGTTCTTCGCTTTGGAACCGCAGCCACTCTTCGTCGCGACGTGCCGCGGCGGCTGTTTCGCGGCGTGCGGCGAGTTCGCGTCGCAGGTCGGTGAGTGCTGCGTAACGGGTCGCGTATTCGGCGAGCAGTTCGCCGTTCCCGGCCACGGTGTCGAGTGCCGATGTGCGGAACTCCTCCGAGGAAATCACGAGATTCTGATGTTGCGAATGAATGTCGATCAGCCGGGTTCCCAGTTCGCGCAGTTGCGCGAGCGACGCGGGCACGTCGTTGACGAACGCGCGGCTCTTGCCTGCGGGGGTGATGACTCGCGTGAGCGTCGTTTCGGAATCGAAGTCCAGGTCGTTCTCCGCGAAAAACGACTCCAATCCGCAACCTGTCAGGTCGAAAGTACCTTCGACCGAGCAGTTGCGCGTCGTATCCTTGAGCACCGTTCCGTCGTTCCGGGCTCCCAGCAATAGCGACAGAGCCCCCAACAGAATGGACTTTCCGGCACCCGTCTCACCCGTGATGATGTTCAGGTGCTCGTCCAGCTCCAGTTGCAGCGAATCGATAAGCGCGTAATTCTCGACCGAAAGACGGCGTAACATGATGTTTCGAAGTTAAATGCGTGGTAAATGGATTGCCTGCTCTGCGGGCTTATCGTTCGAAGAACCGTTCGATCCGGTCGACGATGCGCACCGCCACTTCCGTTTTGGAGAGCAACGGCAGGGCTTCGCGTCCCGAGGCGTCGAGGAACGTGACTTTGTTCGTGTCGCCGCGGAATCCCGCTCCGGCATCGCGCAACGAGTTCAGCACGATGAAATCGAAATTCTTTCGGGCGAGTTTGGCTTCGGCGTGGGCCTCTTCGTCGTCGGTCTCCAGCGCGAAGCCTACCAACAGACGATCCGCCTTGCGGGCGCCCAGCTCGGCTGCGATATCCTTCGTACGACGGAGGGCGATCGTCATATCGCCGTCGTGCTTTTTGAGCTTCCGATCGGCCACCTGACAGGGGGTGTAGTCGGCCACGGCCGCGCACATGACTCCTCCGTCGGCGTTTTCGTAGGCGGCGAGCGTCGCGTCGTACATCTCGGCGGCCGACAATACGTCCCGACGTTCGACGCCTTCGGGTGTCGACAGGGCTGTGCGTCCGCTTACGAGTACCACCTCGGCACCTCGCGCCGCGAGCTCCCCGGCGATGGCGTAGCCCATCTTGCCCGACGAATGGTTCGAGATGAACCGCACGGGATCGATGGCTTCGATCGTCGCTCCGGCCGTTACGACGAAGCGCTTACCGCTCAGCGTCTTTTTTTTTTCGACCGGGACGCAAGGCACAGCATCGTCCGGGTGGTTATCGGTCGCAATTCCCTCCAGCAGCTCGGCGACGTATGCTGCGATTTCCGCCGGTTCGGCCATACGGCCTTTGCCGGTCAGTCCGCTGGCCAGCTCCCCCGCTTCGGGTTCTACGATGCGTACGCCCCGATCGGCCAGTCGGTGCAGGTTCTCCTGCGTGGCTGCATGGGCATACATGTCGAGGTCCATCGCCGGAGCCACGACCACCGGGCACCGGGCCGACAGGTAGGTCGTCAGCAGCAGGTTGTCGGCGATTCCCGCAGCCATCTTGGCCAGGGTGTTGGCTGTCGCCGGAGCGATCAGGTAGCAGTCGGCCCACAGTCCGAGCGATACGTGGGAGTTCCAGGCACCGTTTTCGGGGTCGAAGAACTCCACCAAAATGGGGTTCTTCGAGAGCGTGGCCATCGTCAGCGGGGTGATGAACTGTTTGGCGAGCGGGGTCATCACCACCCGCACTTCGGCTCCGGCCGTGGTCAAAGAACGACAAAGCACGGCAGCCTTATAAGCTGCTATGCTTCCCGTGATGCCCAGCAGAATGCGACGCCCCGCGAGCGGGTGCTCCGTGTGCTGCGTCTCCATGTGTCGTACGGCGTCTTAGGCCTCTTTCTGCGACTTCTCCTTGCCGTCGCGGAAATAAAGCTCGTCGTCGAGAAACTCCTCCGTGGCGATGATCGCCGGTTTGGGCAGACGCTCGTAATAGCGCGAGATCTCGATCTGCTCGCGATTTTCGAAAGTCTCCTCCATGGTGTCGGTGGGCGACGAGAAATCGGCGAGTTTGCGGTTGAGCTCGGTTTTGAGTTCGGTCGCGATCTGGTTGGCGCGGCGGGCGATGATGTTCACCGATTCGTAGATGTTGCCCGTTTCGCGGTCCAGGTCGACCAGCTTGCGCGTGATGGTGTTGTTCGGAATGTTCTTCTTGAGTTCCATTCTTTTATATGTTGTTGTCTTCGTCTTCTTTGTTGCCGTTGCGGTCGAGATAATCGCGGGCGTGTTGCGCCATGCGGTCGACCTCCTTGAGGTGTTTCGACTCGGGGAATTCCTCCTTGAACGAGAGATAGGAGTCGAGCATCGAGAGGTAGCGGTCCGTCTGTTTGTCGGACACGGAGTTGCTGGCCAAGCGATAGCTCGCATCGACGATCAGATACATGATCTCCTCGCGATGTTTGCTTTCGGGGTATTGTTTCAGCGCGTTTTTCAACGATGTGATCGCCGATTTGTAGCGGCCGATCTTATAATAGGTATAAGCGTTGTCGTAGGCTTTTTCGTGGAGTCGCTGCGTGAGTTCGTCGTTGATCTTGCGGAAGTTTTCGATACGCGAACTTTCGGGATAGCGCGACATGAATTCGTTGATGGCGACCAAAGCCTGACCCGTCATGGTCTGGTCGCGCGTAGGACCCGGCGCGAGATAATAGAAACAGAGCGCGTACATTCCTTCGGCATCTTCGATGAAGGGACTGCGTCCGAATTTGCGGCGGAAGTCTTCCAAGAGGGTCGAAGCCGTTTCGTAGTCGCGGTTCTTGTATTTGCAGCGGGCGTTGAAGAACGAAAGACTGTCTTCGCGCGGTGTGCCGGCGTAGTAGTGCTGTACACCTTCGAAGAGCGTCGAGGCGCGCTGCCACTTCTCGCGTTCGTAGTATTCCAGCGCCTTGGTGTATACCAGGTCGGGTTTGCCGCTTTTGAGCAGCGAATTGATGCCGCCGCATCCGCTGAGGATGATTGCTGCGGCGACCGGGCACAAGGCATATGAGAGAGTTCGCTTCATCTGAGAATGGTTTACGACGCTTTATCGCGCAAAGTTACGCATAAATTAACGATTTGCCAAAAAAAATATTGTGCGGGCCATGGGTAATTCGAACTCCGAAAGCCGGAAAACGAAAGGGGCTGTCTAACAAGTCCCCGAAATTGAAAATCACCCCTGCCAGAGTTCATTCTGACGGGGGTGGAATCGTAAAATTCGGACTTGTTAGACAGCCTTTTCCGTCGAGTCGGAGCGATTCAGAAGAAGAATCCGATCGAACTGCCGTAGACGATGTGGTGCTTTAGGCGTACCCGTTCCACGGTGCTTCCCGACTGGAATTCGTTGGTTCGCGAACCGGGATATCCCGTGACGCGGAATTCGAGGAAAAATTTGCGGATTTTCAATCCTGCACCGCCCGTGAGTGCCATGTCGGAGTCGTTGAATCCGATGCGGAGCAGATTCGTGTCGGAACTCCGCTGGGACTGCGAAAGGCGGAACTGGGCTCCGCCGAAGAGTCGCAGGGGACCCAACTGAAATCCTAACTGTACGGGGACCTCCAGCCGTTCCGTGCGGATGTCGATACGTCGTGTGCGGCCGCTCGTGGCAGCATTTACGGCGTAGTCGACGAACGCATAGTCGAGTTCGGATTGCAGGTGAAAGTGTCGCGTGAGGTCGAGACGCAGAACGAGACCGCCTTCGTAGCCCGTGCGTACGGGGCCCGAGGTGAAGCGGGTGCCGTCGATCTCGACGGACGGAAACCGGTAGTCGCTGAAGTTGGCACCGCCGCGCAAACCCACCTGTAACCGTTTGGCCGATACGCTGCCGGCCGTAACCGACGAAATGAGCAGAATGAATAGAAATCGTTTCATGTCTTTAATAATTGATTAAATATGTTTTATCGTAAGTCGTCGAGTCTTTTCGGCGATAGGGACGACGAGGCGTCGAATCGCGAAAGCGATTCGACCGTTTCGTAGCTTTCGCACGTCTCGGTGTCTTGGCACAGGCCTGTTGCCGATGCCTCCCCGGCGGTTCGCGCTGTCTTCGCTCGCTACATCAACGGTGCGAGGAGCCGTAACGCATCGCCGGCGATGTGTCTTGCTGCGGACGGTCGCCAGGAAGCGGGATCGATGCGTTGGCAGCAGGCTTTGTCCTTGTCGAAGGTTGCGGCCAGGGCCCCCGCGATCTTCCGATCGCGGATGAAGGCCGTGATTTCGAGGTTGTCCAGCAGGCTGCGGTAATCCATATTTGCTGTTCCGACCGATGCTAACTGCCGGTCGACGATCAGCAGTTTGGCGTGCAGGAATCCGTTGTCGTAACGATAAAGTTCGACGCCGGCGTCGAGCAGATCCTCGATATAGGAATCCGATACGAGGTCGGCCAGGTGCGAATCGCTGCACGTAGGAATCATCACCTCGACGCGTACGCCGCTGCGGCAGGCGATCCGCAGAGCGTCGAGCAGCATGGCGGGCGGTATGAAGTAGGGCGACGATATCCGTACGCAGTGGCGGGCCCGGACGATGGCGGCGGCGAATGCGTCCGCTATGGTGAGTCGCGAGGTGCCTGCCTGAGACCAGGCCAGTTGGATCGGAAGCTGTTGCCGTATGGCGTGGGGCGCAATGTAGCGCCGGCTGTCGAGGCGCTCTCCCGTGGCATGAGCCCAGTCGGCGAGGAACAGCCGTTGAAGATCGGCTACGGCGTCGCCTTCGATGCGCAGGTGTTCGTCGCGCCACTTGCCCATGTAATCTCCGTCGAGGTAGTATTTCGCAATATTTATGCCACCCAGATAGGCGATTTTCCCGTCCGTAACGACTATTTTGCGGTGGTTGCGCCGGGCCGCTCGGGGTGTGAACCAGGGGAAGCGGATCGGGTCGTAGGCCGCGGCTACGACACCGGCCTTCCGCATGCGTCGGAGCATGCTCCGGCTCAGACGCCACGATCCTACGGCGTCGTAAATCAGCCGCACTTCCAAGCCGGCGCGTGCTTTGCGGATCAGGATTTCGGCGATGGCGCGACCGATCCGATCGTCGCGGATGATGTAGTATTCGAGATGTATCGATTTTACGGCGCGTTGCAGCGAGGCGATCAACGCCGAGAAGGCGTTGTTGCCGTTGTGCAGCAGTTGTACGCGGTTGCAACGGGTGGGATGCGTGCCGCATCCCTGCGCAATGATGCGACACAGCGGATCGTCGCCGCAAGCGTCCGGATCGTCCGTCGCGGCCTGCGTTTGCTCCGCGCGGGGGCGGTAGCCGGCCAGCAGATAGAGCAGTGTCCCGACGACGGGCAGCAACAGAATCAGCGCCAGCCAGGTTGCGGCCGATGCGGGTATGCGGTGTCGGCGCGTGACGACGGCTGCGGCGCAGAGCGTCCAAAGAAGATGGATTGCGAGGACGATGTACATAGCAGAAGCCCGTGCGGCATGATTCGTGCCACGCAATAGGGAAAAAGAAGCGTACGGTTTTGGAAAAAGATTTGGTAATTCGGAATTAACTTCTTATCTTTGTCTGTGCAACACGATGGGGTTCTGGCCTTTTACGGCCGGGATTCTTGTTTTTTGTGTCGGCTGAAAAAGAAACGGAATTATGGCAAAAGAGACAATTTATCTGACAGCGGAAGGCTACAAGAAGCTCAAGGACGAGCTCGATCACATGCGTTCGGTCGAGCGTCCGGCGATTTCGGCGGCTATCGCCGAAGCACGCGATAAGGGCGACCTTTCGGAGAACGCGGAGTACGATGCTGCCCGTGAGGCGCAGGGACTGCTTGAGATGCGTATCGCCAAACTGGAGGGTACGATCGCCAATGCCCGTGTGATCGACGAAACGAAGATCGATAAGAGCAAGGTGCAGATCCTGAGCAAGGTGACGCTGCTGAACCGCAACAATAAACGGCAGATGGTCTATACGATCGTCGCGGAGCACGAAGCCAACCTGCGCGAGGGTAAGCTGGCCATCGGTACGCCGATCGCCAAAGCGCTGCTGGGTCATAAGAAAGGCGACTGCGTGGAGGTGGATGTTCCGGCCGGTACGATCCATTTCGAGATTCTCGATATCAGCATCTGATCCGCAACGCAATCCCCGGCGGGGATCGCATGACATATATCCTCATTCGTAGGTATTTTATGTAGGGACGCTTTGAACGTCCCTTTTTTTGTGCTACTTTTGTGCCGCAGGTCTTCGATGGGATTTCGAACCGACGCGGGAGCGCGTCGCTTGCGGAATCGAGATTTTCGAAGACCGGGAAGAAACCGAAGTATGAAACTCACCGCCTCGTTACGCTTCTTCGCCGGTTTGTGGCTCGCCATTCTGTTCACCGCGCAGGTCGGGCAGAAGATCCATATCTACTGCGAAGATTTGGCCCACTTCCCCGCCTTCAGCGGCGATTTGGTGCCCGACAACGGCGCCCGGGAACAGGTCTGCGAGCGGTGTATCGTCGACGATTTCTACTTCTTTCCCTTCCTGGAGGCCGGATTCCCGGCACACGTGTTCTATGCGGCGACGCTTTGCGGAGTGGTGGTCGAAACTACCAGCCGCAAACTCGCGGCATCTATTCGTATCGCCTGCCTGCGGGCTCCTCCCGGGTTCTCCCGCTTTTCGCTGCGGTAACGCACCGTTGCCGACAGCCGCTCCGACCCTGATTCGAGCTGCGTGCGACGCAGCTTCGGCCGTGTCGGGCCGTTATCCGTCGTTCAATTCCATATCGTAATTCCATGAAACACCTTCTTATAACGGTGCTTCTCGCCGTGTGCCTGCTTTCGGGCCTTACCGGCGGGGCTGCTCCGACCCGTAAAAATACCGATGCCAATCTTTACGGCCATGTCGTCGACCGCACGACGCACGAACATATTGCTTTTGCGACGATCGTCGTCGTCGGCACCTCGTTCGGCACGACGACCGATGCTTCGGGCCACTATTTTCTCAAGAACCTGCCCGAGGGCCAACTCACCGTCGAGGTCCGTGCTTTGGGCTACGAGCCGCAGCGACTCGTCGTCGCCGCGGCGCCGGGACAGACCGTCGAGCTCAATTTCGAAGTCGTCGAAAACGGCATTGCCGTGGACGAAGTGGTCGTTTCGGCCAGCCGCTCGGCGACGTTGCGCCGCGAGGCTCCCGCACTGGTCAGCGTCCTAAACTCCGAACTTTTCGAGAAGACCAATGCGTCGTGTCTGGCACAGGGCCTCTCCTTCCAGCCCGGCGTGCGGGTCGAGGACGATTGTCAGAACTGCGGATTCGCCCAGGTGCGCATCAACGGACTGGACGGCCACTATTCGCAGATTCTGGTCGATTCCCATCCGGTCTTTTCGGCACTGACGGGCGTCTACGGACTCGAACAGATTCCGGCCAACATGATCGAACGGGTCGAAGTGCTGCGCGGCGGCGGTTCGGCGCTCTTCGGCTCCTCGGCCATCGGCGGTACGATCAACGTCATCACGCGCGAGCCGTCGCGCAATTCGGCGCAGTTTTCCCATACGCTCACTTCTCTGGGATGCAGCGGTTCATACGATAACAATACGATGCTCAACGCTTCGCTGGTCACCGAGAGCGGTCGTGCAGGTGTCTGCGTCTTCGGGCAGAGCCGTCACCGCTCGGGCTACGACCACGATGGCGACGGATTCTCGGAGCTGCCCGTGATCGGCAGCCGTTCGGTCGGCATGCGTTCCTACCTCCGTACGGGAGCCTATTCGCGCATCACGGCGCAATACCACCATATCTCCGAATACCGCCGCGGAGGCGATCAGTTCGACGTCCCGCCCCACGAGGCGCTGGTCGCCGAGCAGGTGGATCACGCCATCGACGGCGGCAGTCTCGCCTTCGACCTCTCGACGGCGGATCGCAGCGACCGCCTGAATGCCTACGCTTCGTTCCAGAATACGGCACGCAAAAGCTACTACGGGAGCCATCAGGATCCTGCGGCCTACGGCACGACGCACGATCTGACGCTTGCCGCGGGCGTGCAGTACGTCCATGCTTTCAGCCGGCTGCTGTTCATGCCCTCGGAGCTGACGCTCGGCGCCGAATACAACTACGACGACCTGGCGGATCGTTCGCTGGGCTACCATACGCGCACCGAGCAGACGGTGCACGTCGGGGGATTCTATTTCCAGAACGAGTGGAAGAACAAGCACTGGTCGCTGCTGCTCGGCGGGCGTCTGGACAGGCACAACCTGGTGAAGGGGGCGATCTTCAGCCCCCGGGTCAACGTGCGCTTCAACCCCTCGGAGTCGGTGAGCCTGCGGGTGAGTTACGCCGGGGGATACCGCGCGCCGCAAGCTTTCGACGAGGATATGCACATCGCTATCGTCGGCGGCGAACGGGTCCGCATCCGCCTGGCGGAGGGTCTGCGCGAGGAGCGTTCGCACAGTGTCAGCTGCTCGGCCGATCTCTACCGTAATTTCGGAAGCGTGCGCACGAATCTGCTCGTCGAGGGATTCTATACGCAGCTCGACGATGTTTTCGCCTTGCGCGACCTGGAGTCGGACGGCGACGGCCGCATCAAGGAGCGTTACAACGGTTCGGGTGCGACGGTCTGCGGCGTGAATGTCGAGGGACGTGCGGTCTTCACCCGCTGGTTCGAGTTGCAGGCCGGAATGACGTGGCAGCGGAGCCGCTATGCCGAGCCGGAACAGTGGAGCGAAGATCCCGAGGTGTCGGCCGAACGCAGGATGTTCCGTACGCCCGATCTCTACGGCTATTTCACCGCGGAGCTCAAGCCGGTACGACGGCTGACGGTCGATCTTACGGGTACCTGCACGGGCAGCATGCTTGTCCAGCACATGGCCGGTTCGGGCGTCGAGCGCGATACGGCCGTACGCACGCCCCGTTTCTTCGACCTCAACCTGCGGTTGGCCTATGACCTGCGCATCTACCGGGAGATCGGCATGCAGATCTACGGCGGTGTGCAGAACTTGCTGAATGCTTATCAGAAGGATTTCGACCGCGGTGCCGATCGCGATTCGGGCTATATCTACGGTCCTTCGCTGCCGCGCAGCTGGTATGCGGGATTGAAATTCAGTTTCTGATACCGGGTTTACGGCCGGTCGATGGTCCCCTGGTGCCGCGAGTCGGTGCCGGGGGACGTCTGTTTTCGGGCGGGTCAGAGTTTCTCCATGTACCCGGCGATGCGTTCGCTCAGCAACGACATGAGGGGCCACGTGTCGCAGTGGGCCAGGGCGGTGATGCCGCGATGGTCCGCATAGAATAATTCGTCGAGACTGGGCAGTAACTCGCATGTGAGGGGGTGCGGGTCGATGGCGAGTCCGGCGGCATGCGCGGCGCGCAGCACCAGATCGCGTGCCACGACGGGGAACTCCCCGGCGGGCGAAGGGATGATTCGTCGCTTCCGGATGCCGAACAACGGCGCACCCTCGGCCGAGCGGAGTTGCCCGAGACTGTCGCAGCGTACGGCGACATCGGCTCCCTGTTGCCGTGCGCGGCAGCGGGCGAGCAGATCCGCCGCTTCGAGCAGGGTGGTGGGGGCCTCCGAAAGCGGGAGGTCGTAATTCACCGTCACGGCGTCGGGCGCGAGGCTGCGCAACGCATATCCGTCGTAGAGCGACACGCCGGCCGGAAGCAGCCGCTGGTCGCCTGCCGGCGTAAGCTCGATACGCACGAATCCCGATACGGCCTGCGGATAGCTTTCCGCTGTGGCGAGAGCTTCGATCCGTGCGGCGAGATGCGGAATGTCGGGGGCGTATGCCCGGGCGAAGACCGCGCGCGACGCTGCGTCGAGCACGGCGACATGCTCCGCGAGGTGGCGGATACGCCCCCGCGCGAGGTGAAGTGTCTGGTATAGGACGAGTTCCGTCACAGCAGGAAGATTTTCAGCAGCAGTTCGCGCAGCAATTCGCCGTCCGAGGCGCCTCCGGAGTTCAGGCCCTTGCTTTTGGCGTCGTATTCGCGCAGGAGCCCCAGCACGCCGAAGACTTTGCGGTTGTCCCATCCGGCGGCCAGTTGTTTGATCTCGCCCAGCACGAAGGTGTTGTTCTTCTTGAGGATGCGCATCAATTCCTGGTCCGAAGGGAAAGCCGTGCCTTTGCGGCGCGAGAGCCAACGCAGGTAGTTGACCGTGAACAGGTCGCGGAACTGCCCGAAGAGCGCCATGACGCTCAGCAGCAGCGGGTGTTCCTTGGGGTTGCGGGCGAAGTGATCGGCGATGGTGAGGGCCCGGGCCATGTCGCGTACGGCGACGGCCTTGCATAGCTCGAAGTTGTTGAAATCCTTCGAGATGCCGATGTTGGCCTCGATGTCGGCATCGGTGATGCGCTGCGTGCCTTCGGGCAGCGAGACGGTGAGTTTCTGCAATTCGTTGGCGATCTTCGAGATGTCGGTGCCGAGGTGCTCGGTGAGCATCGAAAGGGCTTTCTGGTCGATCGTGAGTCCGCGCTGTTTGATGAACTGTTGCAGCCACGAGGCGATCTCGTAATCGCGAGGCCGCACCGATTCGAATACGATGCCGTGGGCCGTGCAGCCTTTGTAGAACGACGAACGTTTGTCGGCGTTCTTCTCCTTGTGGCATACCACGAGGACGGTCGTCGGCGAGGGTTTCTGCGTGTAGAGCCCGAGCTTCTCGATGCCGCGCAGCTGTTGCGCCTCCTTGAGGATTACGACCTGGTATTTGCCCATCATCGGCATCTGACGGCAGAGGTTGACGACCTGTCCCGCCTCGGTATCCTTGCCGTAGACGGTGATTTGGTTGAAGGCACGTTCCGATTCGTCGAGAATCGTCGTCGAGAGACGCTCCGCGAGGACGTCGATGAAGTAGCTCTCCTCGCCCATGAGCAGGTAGATCGGAGCGAAGCGGCGGGCGGCGATTTCGGCTGCGAGCTTTTCGTAGGCGGCTACGGAGTCGCGGAATTTGATCGTGCTTTTGGCCATGTCAGACGATTTCTTGGGTGATGCGCAATACGTTTTCGGTTTCGGAGGTCAGGCGGAAGCGGTCGTCGATGCGGCGGCCGACGACCCACACGATCTCCTCGCCCGACAGCAGCACGAACTGCCGCTGCTTCTCGGGCAGCGAGACTTTGCGGTCGATCAGGAAGTCGCTCACCTTCTTGCGGCCCGTCATACCGAACGGAACGAAGCTGTCGCCCTCCTGCCAGCGGCGCAGCGTGAGCGGGAATTGCAGTTTGTCGGCATCGATCTGGGCGACGTTCTCCGGAACGCCGAAATCCTCGACGAGGCCTATGTCGCGGTATTCGTAGTAGAGCACCGCATTGCCGCAGTAGCTGCGCAGTGCGCCGCGTTCGACCTCCGTGCGGCAGGGGTCGTCGGGGGCGATGGGGCCCACGACGATTCGACCCCGGTCGACGGTGGCCATCCGCTCGCGCGAATAGAAACGTCGTCCGGTGGCTCCGTGTTGCAGGGCGCGGCACAGAGCGTCGATGACGTCGCCCTTGAATCCGTAGGTCGCGCCGAGCAGCTCGTAAATGACGAATTCGAGCGGGAAGCCGGGGTCGATGCGGTCGATGTGGATCGTGTCGATGCCGTTTTCCGTGGTGACGGTCTCCCGGCGGATGCGTTCCACGGCGTGGTCGATGAATCGTTGTGCGTCGGTCAGACGGCCGATATTGCGGCGCATCAGTTCCGTGAATTTGGGCTTGATCTCCCGGATGCGGGGCACCAGGCCCAGGCGGATCTTGTTGCGCAGGTATTTGGTCGAACGGTTCGAAGAATCTTCGCGATAGGGTATGCGGTTCGCTACGGCGTATTCGAGGATCTCCTTGCGCGAGGCGAACATCAGCGGGCGGACGATCTTGCCGATCTGGGTCGATATGCCCGTCAGGCCGCGCAGTCCCGTGCCGCGCAGCAGGTTGATGAAGAAGGTTTCGATCGAGTCGTCGGCATGGTGGGCGATCGCTACGACGGTGTATCCCTCCGTGCGGCTCAACTCGTCGAACCAGGCGTAGCGCAGCCTCCTGGCGGCCATCTCCATCGATTCGCCCGTGCGCTCCATCTCGCCCGCGGTGTCGAAACGGCGGTTGTAGAACGGCACGCCGTACATGCGGGCGCGTTGCTCGACCAGTACTTCGTCTTCGTCGCTCTCCACGCTGCGCAGCTGGAAGTTGCAATGGGCCACGCCGATGCGGTATCCGCTGCGCGCGAAGAGGTCCAGCAGAACCATCGAATCCACACCGCCCGAGACGGTCAGCAGAATCCGGTCGTCGGGCGTTGCCAAGTCGTTGTCGGCGATGTATTTGCGGAACGCTTCGGTGAAAGCCATAGTCGTATTCGTTCTTGTGTGTCTACCAAATATTCACCTCGGTGTCGATCGCGATGCCGAACCGTTCCCGTACGCGTTCCTGGACCTTACGGGCGAAGCCGATTACTTCGCTGCCCGTGGCGCCGCCCAGGTTGACCAACACCAAAGCCTGTCGCTCGTGTACGCCCACGCGGCCTTCGCGGTAGCCCTTCATGCCGGCGCGGTCGATGAGCCACCCTGCGGCGAGTTTCGCCTGCTCGGGATGTTCTGCGACGGGGTAGACCGGCAGGTCGGGGTGCTCGGCCCGCAGCCGCCCGGCCGTGTCGCGGTCGACGACGGGGTTTTTGAAGAAGCTGCCCGCGTTGCCCGTGACCTTGGGGTCGGGGAGCTTCGCAAGGCGGATCGCACGGATCGCTTCGCGGATGTTGCGCAGCGTTACGCCGCCGCGCGCCTCGACCTCGCGTTCCACGTCGCCGTAGCCCAGGCGGGGCGTCGGGGTGCGGTGCAGGGCGATTTCGATTGCGGTGATGATTACGCGGCCGCGCAACTCGTGTTTGAAGATGCTTTCGCGGTAGCCGAATCCGCAGTGTGCGGCGTCGAGCGTGAGCATGGTGCCCGTCTCGACGCAGAACATCTCTACGCGGCGTATCGCGTCCTTGGCTTCGCATCCGTAGGCGCCGATGTTCTGTACGGGGGCGGCGCCTGCCTTGCCGGGGATCAGCGAGAGGTTCTCGATGCCCCACAGATCGCGGACGACGGCCCATTCCACCAGATCGTCCCACTCGACACCCGCGTCGACGCGCACGCGCACCTCTTCGCCGTCATCCCCCACGGGTCGGATTTCGCGGCAGACGGGGGTGACGAGCAACCCTTCGTAGTCGCGGGTGAAAAGGATGTTGTTGCCGCCGGACAGCACGGCCCAGCGGTCGGGGACGCCCGCAACGAAAAGTGCCTTCAGGTCCTCCGCCGTCTCGAACTCTACGAGCCGTTCGGCGCGCTGTGCGATGCCGAAGCTGTTGCGGTCGCGGAGGTCTGTTCGATGAAATTCTCGGATCATGATGTGCAAAGTTACGAAATATTTACTAACTTTGAATGATCGGTGACGAAGATGCGGCGGTTTCGGCGCTGCATTTCGCAGGTGTAAAGGGCGCTGCATTTCGCAGGTGTAAAGCGAGAAGTCGAATACGGAAGGCGATTGCGTTCGAACTTCGCTTTGTTCGAATCGGGCGCCGCCGTATTTTTGCGGATGTGTTCCCTTTTTCCGGAAATATCGGTCGAGGCGATCGTATGCCGCCGTACCCTCGAAGCATCTCAATTTTGCAGGGTGCGTCCTGTCGCTTCCGTAGGCCGTGAGACACGGGCCGCCCGGAACGAATGCGGTCGGGGAGCCGATGCGGATCGTCTATGGCATTGCCGCTCTGCGCTTGCGGGCTGCACCCGAAGCCCTTGCCCGAGATGGGGGCGGAATCGTAAGCGCGGCTAAGAGCCGTGAGACACGGGCCGCCCGGAACGAATGCGGTTGGGGAGCCGATGCGGATCGTCTATGGCATTGCCGCTCTGCGCTTGCGGGCTGCACCCGAAACCTTTGCCCGAGGTGGGGGCGGAATCGTAAGCGCGGCTAAGAGCCGTGAGACACGGGCCGCCCGGAACGAATGCGGTCGGGGAGCCGATGCGGATCGTCTATGGCATTGCCGCTCTGCGCTTGCGGGCTGCACCCGAAGCCCTTGCCCGAGATGGGGGCGGAATCGTAAGCGCGGCTAAGAGCCGTGAGACACGGGCCGCCCGGAACGAATGCGGTTGGGGAGCCGATGCAGTGAAATATTGGTTACCAAATTGAATATATCTATGTTTACAGAAAATGATTTGCGGCAGATCGAAGCGCATGGCCTCACGCGCGAAGCCGTCGAACGGCAGCTGGAAAACTTCCGGCGCGGATTTCCTTATCTGAAGGTGGTGCGTGCCGCATCGCCCGGCGACGGGGTGCTGACGCTCGATGCCGAGGCTGCCGAGAAGGCTGCGAAGCGTTATGACGATGCGGCTGCGGGGCTGCGTATCGTGAAGTTCGTGCCCGCATCGGGTGCAGCGACGCGCATGTTCAAGGAGTTGTTCGAGTTCGTCAACGACGGTAAGCGCGGCAAAGGTATCGATACGCTGCTGGAGCATATCGAAGAGTTCGCTTTTTGGCCCGAACTCCAAGCCGTGTTGCCCGAGGGGGCCGACGAGCGTGCGGTTGTCGACGCCATCGTCAACGAAGGACTGGAGTACGGACATAAGCCCAAGGGACTGGTGACCTTCCATGCCTATCCCGACGGAGCTCGCAAGGCGGTCGAGGAGCATTTGGTGGAGGGTGCTGCCTATGCTTCGGCGAACGGTGCCGTGCGCATCCACTTCACCGTATCGCCCGAACACCGGGCCGGATTCGAAGCGCTGCTCGCCGAGCGGATTCCCGTTTACGAGAAGCGTTTCGGCGTCCGTTACGATATTTCGTTCTCGGTGCAGAAACCCTCGACGGACACAGTTGCCGTGAATCCCGACAATACGCCTTTCCGCCAGGCGGACGGTTCGTTGCTGTTCCGCCCTGCGGGCCACGGTGCGCTGATCGAGAACCTCGACGAGATCGATGCCGACGTGATTTTCATCAAAAATATCGATAACGTGACAACCGACGCGCAGCGCGGCGATACGATCCTTTATAAGAAAGTTCTGGCCGGGGTGTTGCTCGGATTGCAGGAGCGTGCGTTCGAATACCTGCGGGCGCTCGACGAAGGCACGGCCGATCCGGAGGCTGTCGCCGGGTTCATCGAACGCGAACTGTGCGTGAAACTTCCCGGGGAATACGACCTGGCGTTGTTGCGACGCGTGCTGGAGTGCCCGATCCGTGTCTGCGGCATGGTGCGCAACGAGGGCGAGCCGGGCGGCGGCCCGTTCTGGGTGGCCAACCCCGACGGTACGGAGTCGTTGCAAATCGCCGAGTCGAGCCAGATCGCTCCCGAGGATCTGCCTCTGATGAAATCCGCTACGCATTTCAATCCCGTGGACCTGGTGTGCGGCGTGCGGCGTGCGGACGGTGACAAATACGAGCTGAAACGCTTCGTCGATCCTGCGACGGGTTTCATCTCGTCCAAATCCTCGGGCGGTCGCGAACTGCGTGCCCAGGAGTTGCCGGGATTGTGGAACGGCGCGATGGCGTGCTGGAATACGGTGTTCGTGGACGTCCCTGTCTCGACCTTCTCGCCTGTGAAGGTAGTGCAGGACCTGTTGCGTCCGCAGCATCGGTAGGATATTTCTCGAAAAGCGACCCCCGGAATGATCGAAATTCATTCCGGGGGTGCTTTTTCGAAGTCGGAAGCCGTTTACTTTTTCGCCTTGCGTCCGCAGGTTTTTTTCTGCCGGTCGATCTGCGCTTCGACCTGGCGGATAACGGGCAGCAGGATTCCTTCCATCATTTCGTAGCCGGAGGCTGTCGGGTGTACGCCGTCGTCGGTGTAGGCGGCGATCATCGAACCGTCCTCGGCGGCCATCGGCGTGTGGTAGTCGACGTAGGGGATTCCTTCGGCTTCGGCGTAGGCGCGGATCATGGCGTTGAGGCGGATGATCTTCGGAGCCGGTTCGAGCCCCTTGCGCCATCCGTATTCCCCGGTGGGCGGCACGGCGCACAGGATCGGTCGGATGCCGTTGACGCGTGCCAGTTCGACCATCGATTCGAGGTTGTCGAGGATATGTTCGTGGGAGATATAGCCCGTGTTGAGGGCCAGATCGTTCGTCCCGGCGCAGATCACGACGATCCGGGGCCTGAGGTCGAGCACGTCGGCCCGGAAGCGCACGAGCATCTGCGAGGAGGTCTGACCGCTGATGCCGCGGCACAACAATCCGTTTTCGGTGAAGAATTCCGGCCGGGTGCGGTTCCACAATTCGGTGATCGAGTTGCCCATCAGGACAACTTTCGGGGCCTCGGTCAGGGCGGCGTTCGCCGCTTCGTAGCGGCCGAATTTGGCCCAGTCGTCTTTCTGCTGGGCCGTTGCGGCGGAGCCGTACATCGTTGCGGCTGCGAGGACCGCCAGGAGGGTTTTTCGGGGAAACATATGTTCTGCGTTTTTTGTGAAAATGCTACCGGATGAAATGTCCGCGGTGGTCGATCTCCCGGGTGAACGGGTCGAGACTCCGCTCGATCATTCGGGCCAGGGTGCGTCGCGTAATGGGGCACGTGTCGTCGGGGACGGCTATTTCACTGCCTCCGGCCTGCCGGAGCAGTGCTGCGGCGGCCATTGCCGTGAGTGGGGTTTCATCATCGCTGACAGCTACCTGCGGGGCGTATTCGTGCAACCCGAGGGTAAATTCCGTTGCGGAGATCGTCGCCTCGGGATAGAACCATGAACGGTTCGCCCACTGGAACGGCTCGCCCGTCATGCGCAGGATGCCCGTCGCGGCGATGCGTTGCAGGGTGGCGAAATCGGGATCATCGGGCTGTACGTCGTAGAGCGGTGCGAGGTAGGCCTTCTGCGCGAGCAACGCGCTCTGTACCTCCCGCACGGGAACTTCGCGAGGGGTGCATCCGCGGCGTACGGCCAGCGCGGCGAGCGTTCCGGCGGCCTGACCCGTCAGCAACACGACGGGTTGCAGGCGCGTGGAGCCGTTGATGAGGTTCGTGACCGAAATGGCCTTGTCCGAGACGATCAGATTTTCGGTGCGCTCCGGGATGAGGCACCCGAGCGGAATGCTGAACGACGGCACGGGCGGAAAGTCGATCTGCGCGAAATCCCGCAGGCAATTGTGGTGGTGATCCACCGGATAGTCGCCTACGGAGATCCCCGTGCGGTAGAGGGCGTCGGGACGGCCGTAGCGGTCGGTCACGTCGTCGAGCGTCAGCCGTACGATGCCGTCCAGACGGCGTCCTTCGCGATGATAGGGAAGGTAGGCCAGGCCGTCGGGCGTGTCGAATTCGTCGTCGGCAATGCCCAGGTTGCGGAAGCCCAGTTCGTGCTGGATGTAGTAGACGAACCGCAGGGTCTTCTGCCGGGCGGGTTCCAGCGCTTTTTCGCGTTTCCGGCCCGAAAGTTCCACGACGTCGACGTATGCGTCGTTGCCGGCGAGCGGCCAGTTTATCATGTATTTACCGCCCGGAAGCCGTCCGTAGTCGAGCATGAGCTGCGGCGAAATGTCGCCCTGGGGGCGTTTGCAGCAGTCGGCGAACTCCGCGGGGTCGTATCCCGCGGGACGCTCGATCGTTCGGTCGGCGTCGGGTCCGTAGTCCTTGAGTATGGCCACGACGGTGAGGTCCTGGAGGATGCCGTCGGCCTGTGCGGGGGCGAGCGCTTCGCCCGTCTCTTCGCGGGAGTCCATGCCCAGGCGGTAGGAGGTTCCGCACATGGGCAGCGCATCGCCCAGGTCGGTGGCGTCGATCGTGATGCGGGCTTTCGCCCGAAGCCGCCGGCCGCTCTCGTCGGTGAATTCGGCGCCCGTCACCCGGCCTTGTGCGAGAGACACGTTCGCCAACCGATAGCCGTGGAGCACTTCGAGTCGCGATTCGGCGGCACAGAGGTTTTTGAAAATGCTGTCGGCGACACGGGGTTCGAACTGGATGTTGCTCACCCATCCGGTGCGCAGGACTTCGGGGCTGCCGTAATGTGCGTAGAGCCGTTCGCGGAACTCCTGCCACAGGCCGGAACGAAGCGCGTAGTTGCCGTCGGTGGCGCTGACGCCCTGGGCCGTCAGCATGCCGCCTAACATGGGGGTGGGTTCGACCAGGAGGACCGACGCGCCGTTGCGGGCGGCGGCGATGGCGGCGGCTGTGCCGGAGGTGGTGCCGCCGACGATCAGTACGTCGACGTCGCGTCGGGAAGAGTCTGCCGTGCAGCCGCAGCAGAATGCACCCAGCAGGATGCCGAGAAAGAGTTTTTTCATTCCGGATTCGGATTAGGAGGTTCGGGTTTCTTTCACCGATTCCGCGGGGGCTGCGTAAGGGGTCGGCTCGAAACCGGTTACAAATTTAATAAAATGCGCCGGATTTCAACAGGCGAATGACGAAAAGTATTTCCGGCGGTTCGTCTTTATCGGTATGGTGGTTCGCAGGCGCGACAGCCGTGATGATCGGTTTGCGGCGTAAATTCGTCAAAAACGGATTAATTGACGCGACGAAGGCTGTATGGTGAATAATCTTTTGTATATTTGTGTGCGCAAATTGAAAACGATAATCAAAACCGTTATACGACTATGGAAAACAAACTGCAAGAGTTGACCCGGAAACTCTACGACGAGGGACTGGAAAAGGGTCGCACCGAAGCCGATGCGCTCGTCGCCGATGCGAAGGCTCGCGCTGCGAAGATCGTCGCCGAGGCGCAGAGTCAGGCTGCCGAGATTCTCGCCCAGGCGCACTCGAAGGCCGAGGATGTCGAGAAGAACACCTTGACGGAGATCGCGCTGGCCGGCAAGCAGGCCGTTTCGAAGATCAAGTCCGAGATCGCGTCGCTCATCGTCGCCAAGGCTACGGCTCAGGGCGTCAAGGAGGCTGTCATGGACCCGGCGTTCATCAAGGAGATGCTCGTTTCGGTAGCCCGCAACTGGAACGGTGCCGCAGCCGGAAAAGTGGAGCTGAAGGCTCTGCTGCCCGAAGCCGCACGCGCCGAACTCGATGCCGCGATGGCTAAGAGCACTGCCGAGTTGCTCGCTGCCGGTGTCGAGGTGGGTTACTCGGAGCAGGTGAAAACCGGTTTCCGCGTGGGTGCCAAGGACGGCGGTTACTACATTTCGTTCTCCGAAGCCGATATCGAGGCGCTTATGGGCGAGTACCTGCGCGAGAAGGTTTCGCAATTGCTCTTTAAGGCCTGACGGAACATGTTCGCGACCGAATATTACAGTCTGGTAGCCTCGTTGCGGGAGTACGCGATCGACGCCGAAACCAAAGGTTTCGACGCCGGGGCCATCGTCTCCGAGATTCTCGAAGGCGTTGATGCCGCCGATGCGCGTCAGGTGCGGCTGCTGCACGGGTATTACGACTGCGAGAATCTTGCGGCTCTGCGCGCGGGACGTTCGGCGCACAACGCGCTGGGCAACTTTTCCCGCGAGGAACTCGAAGAGGAACTGCGCTCGCCGCACCGTCTGCCCGAAGCGCTGGCCCGCGTGGTGCGCGCCTATGCCGATCCGGAAGGCGAGGATGCCGAGACGGTCGACACGTCGTTGCGCTTCGATACGTCGCTTTTCGCCGCCTACTACGAACTTTGTGCGACGAAAGGATGTCGTTTCCTGCGCGAATGGTCGGCTTTCGACCGGAATCTGCGCAATGTCGCAGCGGCCGTCACGGCCCGTGCTGCGGGACGCAGCATCGAGGAGGTGACCGTGGGCGAAGGCGATGTCGTCGAACAGTTGCACCGCAGTTCGGCGGCCGATTTCGGCCTGCGCGGCGAACTGCCCTACATCGATGCGGTGATCGCGGCGGTGAACGACGAGGCGAACCTTCTGGAGAAGGAGCGCAAGATCGATCTCATTCGCTGGAACGAAGCGCTGGAGATCGCGACGTTCGACTATTTCGATATCGATGCCATACTCTCCTATCTGGTGCGCATCGGCATGGTAGCCCGCTGGTCGCGGCTCGACGCTGCGAAGGGTCGTGAGATGTTCGACCGTCTGATCGGGGAACTCGACGGCCGAGAGCTTATCCTCAAGCAAGAATAAACAAAAGGCAATTATATACGAATTTACACCAGGCAAAGAGCAAAACACCGAAGCCGTGCGGGCGGCACCCGGAAGTCCCCTCCGAGGAGGGATTTAGGGGCGATCGGATTTATAAACGCGGCGAGTCTCCAGCCGTCCGAAGCGAAAATACGGTCGGGAAACCGAGGCGGTGTAAATATATAGTTACCAAACAAAAGCACATACATGAAAACAACAGGACGTGTAAACGGTATCATTTCCAACATCGTGATCGTCAAGGTCGACGGAGCCGTGGGCCAAAACGAGATCTGCTATGTCCATACGGGGGATACCAAAATGATGGCCGAGGTCATCAAGGTCATAGGCGACAGCGCCTATGTCCAGGTTTTCGACAGCACGCGCGGTCTGAAGATCGGCGATAGGGTCGAATTCGAGGGTCACATGCTCGAAGTGACGCTGGCGCCGGGTCTGCTGTCGCGCAACTACGACGGTCTGCAAAACGACCTCGAGAAGATGGACGGTCTGTTCATCGCTCGCGGTTCCATGACCGATCCGATCGATTTCGACGCCGTGTGGGAGTTCACGCCGCTGGCCAAGGCGGGCGACAAGGTGAGCGCCGCTTCGTGGCTGGGCGAGGTGAAGGAGCAGTGGGTCGCCCACAAGATCATGGTGCCCTTCACGATGACCGGAAACTATACGGTCAAGAGCGTCGCCGCAGCCGGTAAATATAAGGTGACGGACACCATTGCCGTGGTGACCGATGCCGAAGGCCGCGATCACGCGATCACGATGGTGCAGAAATGGCCCGTCAAGCAGGCCGTGCGCTGCTATGCCGAGAAACCGCGCCCCTCGCGCGTGATGGAGACGGGCGTGCGTGCCATCGATACCTTCAACCCCATGGCCGAAGGCGGTACGGGTTTCATTCCGGGACCGTTCGGTGCCGGCAAGACGGTGCTTCAGCATGCCATTTCGAAACAGGCCGATGCCGACGTTATCATCATGGTGGCGTGCGGCGAGCGTGCCAACGAGGTGGTCGAGATCTTCAAGGAGTTCCCCGAACTGGTCGACCCCCGCACGGGCCATAAGCTCATGGAGCGTACGATCATCATCTGCAACACGTCGAACATGCCCGTCGCTGCGCGCGAAGCATCGGTCTATACGGGTATGGCTATCGGCGAGTACTATCGTTCGATGGGTCTGAAAGTGCTGGTTATGGCCGACTCGACGTCGCGCTGGGCCCAGGCGCTGCGCGAAATGTCGAACCGTCTGGAGGAGCTTCCGGGTCAGGATGCCTTCCCGATGGACCTTTCGGCGATCATCTCGAACTTCTATTCGCGTGCAGGTCTGGTAAAGCTCAACAACGGCCAGACGGGTTCCGTGACGTTCCTCGGTACGGTGTCGCCCGCGGGCGGTAACCTCAAGGAGCCCGTCACGGAGTCGACCAAGAAGGCCGCACGCTGCTTCTACGCCCTCTCGCAGGGCCGTGCCGACTCGAAGCGCTACCCGGCCATCGACCCGCTGGAGTCCTATTCGAAATACCTCGAATATCCCGAAATCGCCGCTTACCTCGACGACCATATCGAGAAGGAGTGGGTAGCGGCCGTCTATGCCGGCAAGACCATCGTGCAGCGCGGCAAGGAGGCCAACGACCAGATCAACATCCTGGGTGACGACGGCGTACCGGTGGAGTACCACGAGCGTTTCTGGAAATCGGAGCTCATCGACTTCGTGATTCTGCAACAGGATGCCTTCGACGATATCGACGCCAACTGTCCGATCGAGCGTCAGAAGATGATGTACAAGCTGGTGCTCGACATCTGCCGCAAGGATTTCGGTTTCGCCGACTTCGAGGAGTGCTCGCAGTTCTTCAAGGGGCTTATCAACCTGTGCCGTCAGATGAACTACACCGAGTGGCAGTCGGAGAAGTTCAACGACTATCTCAAACAGATCGAACAATACGTGAGTGCAAAAACCGAATAAGCCATGACAACACGAGCATTTCAGAAGATATACACCAAAATCGACAACATCACCAAGGCGACCGTGACGCTGCGCGCCGAGGGCGTCGGCAACGACGAACTGGCGACCGTGGGCGGCAAATTGGCGCAGGTGGTGAAAATCATGGGTCAGAACGTCACGTTGCAGGTCTTCGCCGGAACGGAGGGTCTGGCTACCGACTCGGAAGTGGTTTTCCACGGCGAGCCTCCCAAGCTGCGGGTGTCGGATAACCTCGCGGGCCGCTTCTTCAACGCCTACGGCGAGCCGCTCGAGGGCGGCGTGATCGAGGGCGAGGAGCGCGAGATCGGAGGTCCCACGGTGAACCCGTTCAAGCGTATCCAGCCTTCGGAGCTCATCG
>CAXHRY010000027.1:9579-33769 GCA_964018965.1 uncultured Alistipes sp. | reverse complement strand
AAGTGGTTCATGCCGATGGCCCAGAAGAACGACAGACGCGGTGCGAAGGCGTCGATCGACATGCCGGCGTTGATGCCTGCGCGCAGGTACTCCAGACCGTCGGCCAGCGTATAGGCCAGCTCGATGTCGGCCGTGGCGCCTGCCTCCTGCATGTGGTAACCCGAAATCGAGATCGAGTTGAATTTGGGCATGTTCTTCGAGGTGTACTCGAAGATGTCGGCGATGATGCGCATCGAGAACTCAGGCGGATAGATATAGGTGTTGCGCACCATGAACTCCTTGAGAATGTCGTTCTGGATCGTACCGGCCAGCTGGTCGAGCGTGCAGCCCTGCTCCAGACCCGTGACGATGTAGAAAGCCAGGATCGGCAGCACGGCGCCGTTCATGGTCATCGACACCGACATGCGGTCCAACGGAATGCCGTTGAAGAGCACCTTCATGTCCTCGACCGAGCAGATCGACACACCGGCCTTGCCCACGTCGCCCACTACGCGCGGGTGATCGGCGTCGTAGCCGCGGTGCGTAGCCAGGTCGAAGGCCACCGACAGACCCTTCTGTCCGGCAGCCAGGTTGCGGCGGTAGAATGCGTTGGACTCCTCGGCGGTGGAGAATCCGGCGTACTGACGGATCGTCCACGGACGCATGACGTACATCGTCGAGTAGGGACCGCGCAGGAACGGAGCGATACCGGCAGCGTAGTTCAGGTGCTCCATGCCTTCGAGGTCGGCGGCCGTGTAGGCTCCCTTGACGGGAATGCGCTCGGCCGTGAGCCACGGCTCCACGTGGCCGCAGCCCTTCGCGGCGCAGCAGCTTTTCTGTGCGCCCGCTTCGTATTTCAGTTCAGAAAATTTCTGTCTCATGATTAGATTCCCATCTCTTTAAGGTAAAACTTCAGTGTCTCCAGCACGTTCGACTTCACATTGATGAAGTTCTTGATGCCCTGAGCCTCCAGTTCGGGTGTGCAGGCCGGAGCACCTGCGACGACGAGGATGGCGCGGTCGGCCAGCAGCTCCTTGATCTTCGGAGCTACGGTTGCGTAGTCGTCGTCGCTCGAACATACTACGACGATCTCGGCACCCGAAGCTACGGCGGCCTCGACGCCCTCTTCGATCGACTTGAAGAACGTGTTGTCGATCACCTTGATGCCGGCGCATGCGAAGAAGTTGCACGAGAACTGGGCGCGGGCGCGGGCCATGGCCAGGCTGCCGCACGTGAGCATGAAGGCCTTAGGCTGCTTGCCCGAGCGATCTACGCCCAGACGCATCGCCTCGAAAGCCATCGCACCGCGGTAGGGCGTCAGCACGTTGCCTTCGGCTGCGGGACGCTCGACGCTCTGCGCGCCGATCTCGGCGGCAGCCGTCTCCGTGAAGTTGGGATATTGGTTGGCACCGAGCAGAATCTGACGGCGCGTAGCGATGTTCTTGTCCTTGGCTGCGGCCGAGGCTTTGACACGCTCGACGATCAGCCCGGCCTGGTAGGCCGCCGTATAGCCGCCCTTCTCCTCGATCTCGAGGAAAAGTTTCCAAGCCTCGGCAGCGATCGACTGCGTGAGGTTCTCGATGTAGTACGAACCGCCGGCGGGGTCTACCACCTGGTCGAAATGCGACTCATGCTTGAGGAGCAGCTCGACGTTGCGCGCGATGCGCTTGGCGAACTCCGTCGGAGCTTCGAAAGCACGGTCGAACGGCGTGACTTCGAGCGAGTGGACGCCGCCGATAGCCGCCGACATGGCTTCGGTCGTGCCGCGCAGCATGTTGACGTAGGGGTCGTAAACGGTCTGGTTCCAGCGCGAAGTCTCGGCGTGGATCTGCATCTTGCAGGCGCAGTTCTTCTCGGGGGCGTAGCCCTTGACGATGTTGGCCCACAGCATGCGTGCGGCGCGCAGCTTGGCGATCTCCATGAAGTAGTTCGACGTCACGGAGAAAGCGAAACGCAGTTTGCGTGCTACGAGGTCGACCGAAAGACCGGCCTCGGTGAGGCGTACCAGGTAGTCGTGACCGGCCGAGAGGGCGAATGCCAGCTCCTCGACGATGGTCGAACCCGAGTTGCCGAAGATGCGGGCGTCGATCGTCACGATGCGGATATGCTTGTAGTTCTCCGTCTTGCGGATCAACTCGGCGATGCGGGCGAAGCACTGTTCGCCGTTCGGCGTGCAGAAGTCGCCTTTCGACGAGAGGTTGCGTACGAGCGGATCGATCCCGAAAGCGATGTGTGCCTCCTCGGGAGCTATGCCGTCCTTTTCGAGTTTGGCCAGCACGAGGTCGGCCACGCGGCCCATCTTCGCGCCGCAGAATACGAGGTCGATGGCCGGAATCGAGATCCCTGCGAGCAGTACGTCGAGGTCAGCAGCCGAGAACTCTTCCGAAAGGATCGAGAATCCCAGCGAATCGACGCCCGAGTTGAGCAGCTTCAACGCCTCAGCGTTGGCCTCGGCGGGCGATGCGACCTCGACGGTCTGGTGTACGTGCCAGCGGTTATGCGCGCGCGTACCTCTTACATAGGGGAATTCGCCTGCCTGCGACCCCAGGAAACGGATACCTTCGAGGTTCTCGGCGCGGTAGTAGGGGCGGACGTTGAATCCTTCGCCCGTACGCCATACCAGTTTGCGCTCGTAGTCGGCACCTTTCAGGTCGGCCGTAATCACCTCTTCCCACTTCTCGGTCGGAACCGGGGGAAATTCGGTGAACAGCTTTTCACGTGTGGTGTTTGCCATAATTATTTAGAGATTAGTATTGGATAAGTGTCTTTTCGAACGTGTAAAGGTAGAAAAAATCGGGCATTGTACCAAGAAATTGTTAATAAAATAACAGCACCCTGCGAATGTCGGGTCTTTCGTTTTGCAGCGGTCTGGGTTTCGAATCGATCTGGATGAACCGGTTGAATAGTTGAATTTTGGTTGAAAAGTCTTTGGATTTTGAATTTTCTAAAAACGGCGATTTTGCGGGATTGCTGTGAAAAAATGGGTTGCTTTTCGAAAAACAGGGTTAAAAAATGAGGGACCGCCTGAAAAAATGGGTTGTTTTTCGGGGAATGTGCGAAAAAAATGGGTATTTTCCGAAAAATAGTGATTTTTCAAAAACAACGGAACGAAAAAAATTATACATTTGCAACCGGAAACGAAAGGATTCCGAACGGATGGAAAGTCGCGGTGCGTACGGATGGTCGGGGCTGTCGGGAGACAGCGGATCATCGGGTTTCACAGGTTAGGTCAGTATTGCATTTTATGCCGTGCTTCGTCCGTTCGACTCTTTGAAATCAACATTTCAGACTCGATACGTATGTCATTACTCAGATTCAAGATGGTCGATGCGGCGATCAACCACACGGCCGTGGAAGTGAAGGTTCCCGAGGGACGTCCTTCGGATTATTTCGGCGAAAAGGTGTTCGGCCGCGACGCGATGCGCAAATATCTCGACAAGCGCACGTACGCAGCGCTGCTCGACACGATGGAAAATCGTACGCCGCTTACGCGCGAGGTAGCCGATTCGATCGCTGCCGGTATGCGTCAGTGGGCGCTGGAGCACGGTGCCGACCATTACACCCACTGGTTTCAGCCCCTCACGGGCGGCACGGCCGAGAAGCACGATGCTTTCGCCGAGCCGGACGGCTGCGGGGGTGTGCTGGAGGAGTTCTCCGGCAAGCTGCTCGTGCAGCAGGAGCCCGATGCCTCGTCGTTCCCCAACGGCGGTATCCGCAATACCTTCGAGGCACGCGGTTATTCGGCCTGGGACCCCTCCTCGCCCGCGTTCATTGTCGACACGACGCTCTGTATTCCGACCGTCTTCATCGCCTATACGGGCGAGGCGCTCGACTACAAGGTGCCCCTGCTGCGTTCGGTGACGGCCGTGGATAAGGCTGCGACGGAGGTGTGTCGCTATTTCGACAAGAATGTGCAGAAGGTCTTCTCCTACCTGGGCTGGGAGCAGGAGTATTTCCTCGTAGACGAGAGTCTGTGGGCCGTACGTCCCGACCTGATGCTGACGGGCCGCACGCTCATGGGACATGAGTCGGCGAAGAATCAGCAGCTCGAAGACCACTATTTCGGAGCTATCCCCACACGGGTGATGGCTTTCATGAAGGAACTCGAAATCGAGTGTCTGAAACTGGGTATTCCTGTCAAGACGCGTCATAACGAAGTGGCTCCGAACCAGTTCGAGCTGGCTCCCGTTTACGAGGAGGTCAACCTGGCCAACGACCACAACCAGTTGCTGATGACGATCATGGACAAGATCGCCCGTCGTCACAAGTTCCGCGTGCTGTTGCACGAGAAACCGTTCAAGGGAATCAACGGCTCGGGCAAGCACAACAACTGGTCGCTCGGAACCGATACGGGTGTCAACCTGTTGGGGCCGGGCAAAACGGCGTCGGAGAACTTGCAGTTCATCACTTTCCTGGTGAATGTCATCTCGGCCGTCTACAAGCATAACGGTTTGTTGAAGGCTTCGATCATGAGCGCCACGAACGCTCACCGCCTGGGTGCCAACGAGGCGCCCCCGGCCATCATCTCGACGTTCCTCGGAGCGCAGGTTTCGGCCGTGCTGGACAAACTGGCTGCGTCGAAGAGCGACGATGCGATCCGTTTCGACGCAAAGAGCGTCTTCAAGATGAGCGGTATTTCGCACATTCCGACGTTGTTGCTCGACAACACCGACCGTAACCGTACGTCGCCTTTCGCATTCACGGGCAACCGTTTCGAGTTCCGTGCCGTCGGTTCTTCGGACAACTGCGCCGAGGCGATGATCGTGCTCAACACGGTGGTGGCCGCCGAGCTCACGGAGTTCCGCAAGGCCGTAGACGCTCGAATCGAGGCTGGAGCCAAGAAGGAGAAGGCCATCTACGAGGTGCTCAAGACGATGATTAAGGAGTGCCGTGCGATCCGCTTCGACGGCAATGGCTATTCGGACGAGTGGAAGGCCGAGGCTGCCGCACGGGGCTTGGATTGCGAGACTTCGACGCCGCTGATCTTCGAGCGTTACCTCGACGAGCGGACGATGAAGGTGTTCGGCGATATGGGGGTCTTCACCGAAGTGGAGCTCGAAGCCCGCACGGAGGTGAAGTGGGAGACCTACACCAAGAAAATCCAGATCGAGGGTCGCGTATTGGGCGATCTGGCGATGAATCACATCGTACCTATCGCTTCGAAATACGAAGCGATGCTGCTGGACAAGGTGTACAAGATGTCGCAGATTCCGGGGTTGAACGCAGCGTCGGATATCGAGCTTATCAAGAAAATTCAGGATCATACGGCCGCCATACAGCATCTCACGGGCGAGATGATCGAGGCGCGCAAGAGCGCCAACCGCATCGAGGATCAGCGGTTGAAGGCCATTGCTTATCACGATACGGTGGCTGTTTGCTTCGACGAGATCCGTCGTCATATCGACAAACTGGAGGAGATCGTCGACGACCAGATCTGGCCGTTGCCGAAATACCGCGAGCTGCTGTTCCTGCGGTAGTCCTTTCGGAGCTGTGCTTGATTTTCCCCTGTCGTGTTGCGCGGCAGGGGATTTTTTTGCAATTAAGCTTTGTTGTGGCTTGCTGCCAACGGGAATTTTCTGAGCCTTTGGATGATAGACGACTCTTCCGCCGGGACGGTGAACTGCGCTCGTCTGAAAGACGGGCTTTATGATTGACTTTGCCGCCTGCGAGATGCAGTCTGAAAGCCTGTGCGGGCCGCAGTCGTGACGAGTTCAACGCCATCGGCGTTGCATCTTCGGCGGCTCGCGCTTTCAGCGCGACCGGCCAAGCCGCCGAAGGTGATTATTCTGCGACCCTGCGGATTGCAAACCTCTCCCCCCCCCGAATCACTTAACTAAATTTTATAGTTTAAAAACTATATAAAATAGTTGTATAAAGAGAAAATTTAGTTACCTTTGCCTTGTAATCATACGGCACTATGGAAAAGATCGAAAAACTGACCCGCCGCGAGGAGGAACTCATGCGCTGCTTCTGGCAGCGGGGGGCGCTGTTCGTGCGGGAGCTGGTGGAGCTGGCCGAGGAGCCCAAGCCCCATTTCAACACCCTTTCGACGATGGTCCGCACCTTAGAGGCGAAGGGTTACCTGGCGCACGAATCGTTCGGCAGCACCTACCGCTACTACCCGCTGGTGAGCGAGTCGCAGTTTTCGCGGCGCACGCTGGGAAATGTCATCAGCCGTTATTTCGAAAACTCTTATCTCGGGGCCGTTTCGGCACTCGTCGAGGAGGAGAAAATCTCGGTGGAGGAGTTGCGTGAACTGCTCGATCGGATTGAGCGCGAAAACCGGTAACGGAGATGTTCGAACTGCTGACATACAGCCTCCGGGCGGGGATGTGCCTGGCGGTGTTCTGCCTCTTTTTCAAGATGCAGCTGAGCCGCGAGACGCTGCACCGCTTCAACCGCATCGTGCTCCTCGGGGTGCTGCTGCTCTCGTTCGTGCTGCCGTTGTGCGTCATTACGGTGGTCCGCGAGCTTCCCGCGCAGCCGCTTGCGGCTCCGGAAGCTTTTGCCGGTGAGCCGATGCACGAATCGTCCGTATGGCGGCAGCTGGCGGCCGCCGTGTTCCTGACCGGAGCCGTCGCGTCGCTGGGACGGACCCTGCGGTCGATCGTCGGGGTGCTGCGCGTCGTGCGTCGGGGCCGCTGCGAACGGCTCGACGGCGGCGGGATGCTGGTGCGGCTCGACGAACCGATCGCTCCGTGCAGCTGGGGGCGCTATGTCCTTATTTCGGAGGCGGATTATGCGGAGTGCGGCCCGGAAATCGTCGCCCACGAACAGGCCCACCTGCGGTTGGGCCATTCGTGGGACCTGCTGGCGATCGATATCGTCGGATGCCTGCAATGGTTCAACCCCGCGATGTGGTGGCTGCGCAGCGAGTTGCGGGCCATTCACGAATACGAGGCCGATGCGGCCGTGCTCCGAAGCGGCATCGACGTGCTTCGTTATCAGACGATGTTGATAGAGAAAGCTGCCGGCAGGAGGTGGTGCTCGGTTGCCGACAGCTTCAATCACAGTAAACTTAAAAACCGTATTACCATGATGTTGCAAAAAAGATCATCGCGGTGGGCTGGGGCCAAGGTGCTCTTCGTCGTGCCGCTTACGGCACTCGCCCTCGGGGCCTTCGCCCAAACCGTGTATGTCGTTCCGGAGGACAAAGTTACGAAAGAAAGCGTTACGATGCGAATTCCCGGGGCGGATTCTTCCGCCGCGGCGGGTCGAAAACCGGCAGTCTTCGTCAACGGCCAGCGGGTCGATATCGACACGCTCGGCAGCGCGGCACCCGGGGTATTCGTCGTGACGAGCCGTGCGGAGCGTCCGGACTCGGTGACGACGCACCGGCAGAGCCGCGTGACGGTCATCGGTCCCGGAGCCCAGGATACCGAAGCGCTGCAAGGCTACTTCTCGTCCGAGGAGTGGCGGCAGGCTCAAGACCGGCTTGCCGAAGGATTTTCTTCCGAAGAATGGAAACGCGTCGAGGCTCAGCTTGCCGAGGGTGCGCGTTATTTCTCGTCCGAGGAGTGGCGGCAGGCTCAAGACCGGCTTGCCGAAGGGTTTTCTTCCGAAGAATGGAAACGCGTCGAGGCTCAGCTTGCCGAGGGTGCGCGTTACTTCTCGTCCGAGGAGTGGAAACAGGCACAGAAGCAGCTTGCCGAAGGGTTTTCTTCTGAAGAATGGAAACGCGCTCAAGCTCAGCTTGCCGAGGGTGCACGTTACTTCTCGTCCGAGGAGTGGCGGCAGGCCGGGAAGCAGCTCGAGGAGGCGTTCACCTCCCAAGAGTGAAAGCGTGCGCAGCGCCAGTTTGCACGTGCGCATCGTCGATTTACGCGTGCGCAGCGGCAGTTTGCGAAGCTTATGCCTGATACGACCGGGCAGGTCAAGAAATAGCATACGATTTTGCACTAATCCGATTTCACTCCTGTCGCTTTCCGAGTTGCACCCGAAGCCCCTGCCTGAGGGGAATGGGGCGGATTTGTAAACGCGGCCAGGGGCCGCGAGGCTTCAGCTGTCGTATTTGAAGTGGCGGTCGAGAAATTCAGATAGCGTGTGATTGCTTCAAGTTATTCGAACCCGATGATATCGGGTCGCTCGGGTCGGTAGCGGTATTGTGTCACGCGGGTGGTGTTGGAAAGACGGAAATATTCGCTCTCCACCAGGCCGTGTTTGCCGAAAGCGATGCCCAGGCGTATCTGAATCGTTTTGAAAACCAATTGTTCGTTGCGCAATCGCACGCCTATTCCGAGCGACGTATAGAATGCGTTTCGGAAAACGTTCGACGAGTATCCGATCAGTCCGAAGTCGGCGAATCCGAAAAATGCGATGCGGAAGCCCAGCGGTTGATAGGGCGAGAAGAGGACCGTTTCGGTGTTGAGTACCGCGCGTGTCGTGCCCAAAGCGTACTCCTCGAGAGCCTGTAATCCGTTGGAGAGTGTGAATCGGATGCTTTCGTCGTTGCCCGAGCCGCGATTCCACCCTTGCGTGTAACTGAATCCGAGGAATTGACGCAGCCGGCTGCGACGTACGAGGAAGAGGTTGGAGAACCATTTGAGATCGAAATCCACGGCACTGCGACGCCACGTGCCGTCGATGGGATCGATGAAACTGCCGAGCGAGCATCCGCCCATGACATATCCCACGGAGAAGAATCCGCCTCGGTCGTAACTCACTCCGAGGTAAATCTCGTCGCCGAATTCGCCCCACGAGTATCCGCCGATTACCTGTGCCTTGTACCCTGCGGCGAGGTATTCGCGGCGTCCGAATCCGTAGATCATGTTCGCCGTGTAGAACTTTTCGCGGTAGAATCCGAAGCCGAACAGGAGTAGATCGCGGTCGTGCAACGCCGGGTGATGCTGTGCCGCGACCTCCGGGCGGAGGCTCAGACGGCGATAGTTGTAGTGTCCGGTGAGGAACATGCTCGCATGCAACGCTGGCAGGTAGCGTGAATAACCTCCCCACAGATCGAGGTTGCGTTCCTTGACCAGTTCGGAGGAGTCTCGTTCGATCATCAGCCGCTTGTCCTTGATGTTGCTGTACGAAGCGCCGGCTTCGTAGTCGGTGGGGCGCAGGAACTCCTTGTGCAGGTCGAGCAGTAGCGTCGATTGGTAAAAGGCGCGTCCGGCGGCCAATTGGGCCGTATAGAAACTTCCCAGCACGTTGGGAATCTCGTATTCGAACTCGTTGCCGCCGTAGGTGAAGTCGCGTCGGCTGAAATTGGTCCGCAGACGTAAGGCATTGCCCCATCCGAAGATATTGGCGTCCGAGAGTCCGATCATCGTGCGGCCTTCGGAGCGGATCCCTGCGTCGGCGCTGATCGTCCAGCTGTCGCGCGTCGTGACCACCAGGTCGATGCGCGACGTATCGGTCGGATCGGGTATGACGGCGAAATCGACGTCGGAGACGTAGGAACGTGAACGCAGCAGTTGTATGTTGCGCACGAGCAGCTCGGGTTCGAACGGTTCGCCCGTGCGCAGAAACAGATCGCGGCGAATGACGCGCTCGCGCGTGGTGCGGTGCAGTCGGTTGGCGGAACGCTGAAGCCAGTTGCCGGCGGAGTCGAACACCGGGAGTCGTTCGATGCGGATCGTACCGATGGTTTTTCCGGCGAAGCGGGCGAGCCGGTCGCTTTCGTCGAGGACCTGTCCGTTGGAGGTCGTATCGAGTACGGGGCGGGTGAACAGAACGTTGTAGAGCATGCGCGGAACGGTTCGGCGATTGGTCTTGGACCGGATGCTGTCGTAGAGTCGTTCGTTGCGCTGTTGACGGGTGGTGTTGTCGAATCGCACGCTGTCGCGCGTGAACTGTTGCGGACTTTGCACGCCGGGGCCCGGAGGGTGTGCGAAAGCACCCTTCATGAGCGCCAGCAACAGCAGCGAGGCTATGCAAATCCGAACATACATCTTGTCAAAGATAACGTATTTTTTCGGGTTATCGTATGAAAAACGGTGCCGGAGGGGCTTTGAACCGTAAAAAAGAACGGTATCGCCCTCATCGGCACGGGAAGGGACCGAGGTAAAAAACGGGAACGAATGTCGTATATACATTCGTTCCCGTCGTGTCTATGATTCTTCGTCTCGGGTGCCGGACTGAAAAGATTTTCTCGGCTTCGCCGAGCCGGTTTTCCGCTGATTCCGACCTTTTTCCGGATCTTTTCGGCGGTGTTCTTCAGCCTACTCCGACTTTTTCCCGGAATCTTTTCGGCGGTGTTCTTCAGCCTGCTCCGACCTTTTTCCGGATCTTTTCGGCGGTGTTCTTCAGCCTGCTCCGACTTTTTTCCGGATCTTTTCGGCGGTGTTCTTCAACCTGCCCGGCCCTTATTTGCGGCGTTCCTTGGCCTCAATGCACTCGGTAGCGTGCGGAACCCGCATCAGTCGCTCTTTGGGAATGAGCGTGCCGGTGGTCTTGCAGATGCCGTAGGTCTTGTTCTCGATGCGCACGAGGGCCATTTCGAGATTGCGGATGAACTTCATCTGATGGGCGGCCAAGCGTCCGCTCTCCTCCTTGGAGAGGGTCGCGGCACCCTCTTCGAGCACCTTGAAAGTCGGCGAGGTATCTTCCGTATCGTTATCCGCTGTATGGGTGATCGTCGCACGAAGCAGATCGTAATCGGCACGAGCATTCTCGAGCTTTTTCAGGATGAGCTGCCGGAACTCCTCGAGTTCGGCGTCGCTGTATCTTTTTTTTTCGTCTGACATGGTCGTCGGTCTTTGAGGTTTAATGTAAAATTAAGTATAAATTCCCAATATACCAAATTTTACCCGGATAACGTTCTGCGCCGCGCCGATATTGTGCGGGCTGCTATACCCGCGTTACGGCGATGCGCAGCGGCTCCTCGTCCAGCTCCGAGTCGACGACGACGGCACCTGCGGGTTCGGCTGCGGCCGATACCGCGTCGGCGAGCGTCTGCGCGGCGACGTAGGTGCCGTAGGCGGCGAGTGCCTGTTCGACGGCCGGTTTGGCCTCGATCTCGACCCGGATGCGGTCCGTTACCTCGAATCCCGAATCCTTGCGGATATTTTGGATGCGGTTTATCAACTCGCGTGCCACGCCTTCGGCGCGCAACTCCTCGGTTACGGTGATGTCGAGTGCGACGGTCAGCTTGCCTTCCGATGCTACGAGCCATCCCGGCATATCCTCCGACGTGATCTCGAAGTCGGCGGCCGTGACGGTGATCCGTTCGTCGCCCAGTTCGAGTACGGTCTCTGCGGCGCTTTCGATTTCGGCGATGCGCTCCTGCGAGAAGCTGGCCGTGAGAGCCGCGATCTGCTTCATGTATTTGCCGTAGCGGGGACCCAGGGTCTTGAAGTTGGGTTTGATGCGTTTGGTGATGATGCCCGTGGTCTTCTCGATCAGCTCCAGCTGCTTGACGTTGACCTCCGAGAGAATCAGGTTCTTCACGGCGTCGATGCGGGCAGCCATTGAGGGGTCGAGTACCGGTACGAGAATCTTCATCAGCGGCTGGCGCACCTTGATCGACACCTTGCGGCGCAGGGCGAGGACCATCGACGAGACGCGCTGTGCCAGCGACATCATCTCCTCCAGTTCGGGATCGATGAGCGATTCATCGGCTGCAGGGAAGGTCGCCAGGTGCACCGATTCGTCGGTGTGGCGGCCGCTTACGGCGTTCAGGTCGGTGAAGATGCGGTCCGAGATGAAGGGTGCGAAGGGCGCCGAGAGCATCGCGACGGTTTCCAGGCAGGTGTAGAGCGTCTGGTAGGCCGCCAGCTTGTCGTCGGTCATGCCGCCGCCCCAGAAACGTTTGCGGTTCAGGCGCACGTACCAGTTCGAGAGGTTCTCGCCGACGAACTCCTGGATGGCACGCGCTGCGGGCGTCGGATCGTAATCCTCCAGGTAGCGCGTGACGTCCTTGACTAAGGTGTTGAGCAGCGAGATGATCCAGCGGTCGATCTCGGGGCGCTGTGCCACGGGGATCTCGGCCTCGGCACCGGTGAAGGCGTCGACATTGGCGTAGAGGGCGAAGAACGAATAGGTGTTGTAGAGCGTGCCGAAGAATTTGCGGCGCACCTCGTCCACGCCGTCGCGGTCGAATTTGAGGTTGTCCCACGGCTGCGAGTTGGTAATCATATACCAGCGCGTAGCGTCGGGTCCGTAGGTGTCGAGCACCTCGAACGGATCGACGGCGTTGCCCAGACGCTTGGACATCTTGTTGCCGTTCTTGTCGAGCACCAAGCCGTTGGAAATGATGTTCTTGAATGCCACGGAGTCGAAGAGCATCGTGGCGATGGCATGCAGCGTGAAGAACCAGCCGCGTGTCTGGTCGACGCCTTCGGCGATGAAGTCGGCGGGGTAGACCTGCCCGAAATTCTCCTTGTTCTCGAAGGGATAGTGCACCTGGGCGTAGGGCATGGCGCCCGAGTCGAACCATACGTCGATCAGGTCGGCCTCGCGGCGCATCGGCTCGCCCTTGGACGACACCAGCACGATGCGGTCCACGTAGGGGCGGTGCAGGTCGATGCGCTCGGTCGAGTAGTTCTCGGCGGACATGTCGCCCACGCGGAAGTTCTCGTACGGGTTTTTCTCCATGAAACCTGCGGCGACCGATTTTTCGATCTCCGCCATCAGCTCCTCGACCGAGCCGATGCATTTGAGCTCCGAACGGTCCTCCGTGGCCCAGATCGGCAGCGGAGTTCCCCAGAAGCGCGAACGCGAGAGGTTCCAGTCGTTGAGATTTTCGAGCCACTTGCCGAAGCGGCCCGTGCCGGTCGATTCGGGTTTCCAGCGGATCGTGTCGTTGAGTTCCATCATCCGCTCTTTGAGTGCCGTGGTGCGGATGAACCACGAGTCGAGCGGGTAGTAGAGCACGGGTTTGTCCGTGCGCCAGCAGTGGGGGTAGTTGTGAACGTGTTTCTCGATCTTGAAAGCCAAGCCTGCTGCTTTTAGCTTCAGGCAGATATAGACGTCGAGCGACTCGGCTGCGGCCGCGGCTTTCTCGTCGTAGCGGCCGTCGACGGTGAACTGCGGGTCGTAGGCGTTCTTCACCCAGCGGCCTGCGTACTCGGCGTATGCGGCCGTGTCGACGCATTCGGCGACGAAACGTTCGTCGAGTTCGTCCAGGCGGTAGAACTTACCCGTCAGGTCGACCATCGGGCGCGTCTCGCCCTTGCGGTTGATGAGGAACAGCGACGGGATGCCTGCGGCGCGGGCCACGGCAGCGTCGTCGGCACCGAACGTCGGGGCGATGTGGACGATACCCGTACCGTCCTCGGTGGTCACGTAGTCGCCCGGAATCACGCGGAAGGCCTTCGCCGAGGCATCAGCCCATGCACCGTCGGCCTCTGCCGAGACCGGTTTCACCCACGGCAGCAACTGTTCGTATTCCATACCTACGAGGTCCGTACCTTTGTAGCGGGCTACGACTTCGTAGGGAACGAGCTTGTCGCCGGGCTTGTAATCTTCCAGTGCGATGCCCTCGGCCTTTTTGTTGAAGTGGGTGTGGAGCAACGCTTCGGCCAGCACGACGGTCATCTTCTCGCCCGTGTAGGGGTTGTAGCTCCGCACGGTCACGTAGTCGATCTTCGGACCCACGCACAGCGCCGTATTCGACGGCAGGGTCCACGGCGTGGTGGTCCAGGCGATGAAATAGGGCGTTCCCCAGCCCTCCATCTCCGGTTTGGGGTTCTTCATGCGGAATTGCGCCACGACGGTCGTGTCCTTCACGTCGCGGTAGCATCCCGGCTGGTTCAGCTCGTGGGTCGAGAGACCCGTGCCGGCTGCGGGCGAGTAGGGCTGGATGGTGTAGCCTTTGTAGAGCAGCCCCTTGTCGTAGAGCTGGCGCAACAGCCACCACAGCGTCTCGATATACTTGTTGTCGTAGGTGATGTAGGGGTCGTCCATGTTGACCCAGTAACCCATCTTGCGCGTGAGATTCTCCCAGACACCCGTGAACTCCATGACCGCTTCGCGGCAGGTGCGGTTGTACTCCTCGATCGAGATCGTCTTGCCGATATCCTCTTTCGTGATGCCGAGTTTCTTCTCGACACCCAACTCTACGGGCAGTCCGTGGGTGTCCCAACCCGCCTTGCGGTGCACCGAATAACCTTGCTGGGTCTTGTAACGGCAGAATACGTCCTTGATCGTGCGGGCCATGACGTGGTGGATGCCCGGCATGCCGTTGGCCGAGGGAGGACCTTCGTAGAAGACGAACGAGGGGTGACCTTCGCGCGTGGCGATGCTTTTGTGGAACGTGTCGCGATCGTCCCAAGTGCCGAGGACCTCGGCGGCCAGTCCCGCCAGATCGAGACCTTTGTATTCCTTGAACTTCATAGGTATATGCGTTTTTTGTCGTTTCTTGCGCTAAGAACGCAAAGATAAAAAAAAAGATCGAGAAATTCGCAAAAAAACGACGCTTCGGCGAGCCGGGCGTCGTGCGGCGGTTCGGGGATGGCCCGACGGTCCGCCTCCGAAAGCGAATTGCCCCTGCCGGAGACGTTGCGGCCGGGGCGGATGCGATGGGTTCAGGCGTCGGTTCGGGGTCAGTCGAACGACTGCATTTCGATCAGTTTGGCGTAGATGCCGCCCCGGGCCATCAGCTCGTTGTGGGTTCCCTCCTCGGCGATGCGGCCGTGGTCCACGACGATGATCCGATCGGCGTTGTGGATCGTCGAGAGCCGGTGGGCGATGACGATCGACGTGCGGCCTTCGAGCAGTTTGTTGAGGGCCTCCTGCACGAGTTTCTCGCTCTCGGTGTCGAGCGCCGAGGTGGCTTCGTCGAGGATCAGGATGTCGGGGTTCTTCAGCACGGCACGGGCGATCGAGAGGCGTTGCCGCTGACCTCCGGAGAGCTTGGCGCCCCGGTCGCCGATGTTGGTGGCGTAGCCCTCGGGCGCCTCCTCGATGAACGAATCGGCATTGGCGATGCGGGCCGCTTCGACGATCTCTTCGTGCGTGGCCGAGGGTCTGCCCATGGCGATGTTGCTCTCGATGGTGTCGTTGAAGAGGACCGTATCCTGGGCCACGACGCTCATGTGGGCTCGGACGCTCTCCTGCCGGTAGTCGCGCAGCGAGATGCCGTCGATGCGGATATCTCCGGCCGTGGGGTCGTAGAAGCGGGGCAGCAGCTCGCTCAGGGTCGATTTGCCGCCGCCCGACGGACCTACGAGCGCTACGGTCTGTCCGCGGAGTATCTCGAACGAAATGCCGTCGATCACCTCGCGCGAACCGTCGTAGGAGAAGTGTACGTCGCGGAATTCGATCTTTTCGCGCAGCCCCGGGAAGGGTTTGGCGCCGGGTGTGTCCTGGATTTCGGGCACGGAGTCCAGGAGCGAGAAGATGCGTTCGCCGGCGGCGATACCCTGGTTGATGTTGGCGAACTGATCGATGAACGTGCGCACGGGGCGTGTGATCTGCGAGAAGATGGCCACGAAGGCGATGAACTCACCCGGGTCGAGCGATCCCTTCGCTACGAGCGAGCCACCGAAGACCAGGATGACGCCTACGGCCGTGATACCCAGAAACTCACTCATGGGCGAGGCCAGTTGCTGACGGCGTGCCATCGAGAGAGTGAGCCGTGCCAGATCGGCGCTGATTTCGTAGAATTTGTTCTTGACGTATCCCGTGGCGTTGTAGCTTTTGATGACCTTGATGCCCGCCAGCGATTCGTCGAGCGTGGCGACCATTTCGCCCGTGCGCTGCTGGTTGGTGCGGGCCGGATGGCGCAGACGTTTGACGATGCTGCCGATGATGAGCGCCACGACGGGCAGGAACAGCACCGAGAAGACCGACAACTCCCACGAAATGGCGATCATGATGGCGATATAACCGACGATCAGGAACGGTTCGCGGAAGGCGACTTGCAAGGTGTTGGTGATGCAGAACTGCACGACGCCCACGTCCGAAGTGATTTTGGAGATGATATCGCCTTTGCGCTGGTCGGAGAAGTATCCGACGTTCATGTCCATCACGCGGGAAAACATCCTGTTGCGCATGCGTTGCAGCGTCCGAGTCCGCATGTTCTCGGCCGTCCACGAACCCAGGTAGCGGAACAGGTTGCTCAGGAAGCTGACGCAGATCACCACGACGGCGAGCAGAATGAGGACGTTTTGGCGGTCGTACGAGGAGAAGACGTGGGAATAGGCAAAGTTGAAAAGCGCGGTCAGATACTCCTGGTTGAGTTCGAAAGGGGGAAGCGTCTCTACGGGCGTGGGGGTGAAACCGTTGTCGAACATCGTGTTGAGGATCGGGGCGATCAACATGAAGGTCAGTGAGTTGAACAGCGCGTAGAGTAACGAGTAAAAGAAGTAGGGGATGGCATATTTTCCGATGGGTTTCGCAAACCCCAACAGCCGTATATAGGTTTTGAACATCACGAGCGGAGTATATGATTCGCACAAAGATAGAAATAATAATGCGAAAAGCGAAAAAAGGACGAATTTTCGGCTAAATCCGAAGCGATGGAGACCAAAAAAGAGCGTTTTCGCTGCTCCGAATTTATAATCCCGGTTTTGGTAGGGTGCGGGTTGCGAGACGTTCGATGCCGGCGGAGTCGCATTTCGGCGGTTGACAGCGTCGCGACGACGGTGTCGACGGGTATTTCGGCAAGTTTGGGGAATTCTTATCGGAGCCGGAAAAGGAATAACGGCGCCAGCCTTGTGCCGGTGGTGTCGGTTCACGGATATTTCTCGAATTTCCGCATCTGTAGGATTCTGACCTCCGGCCATCGAAAGGCCGCTTCAAGCCCTTTCCTCCCCTTTCGAAGGGGGCGTCGATGCGGCGCAACGCCGACCGTCCGAAGCCGTGATGCGATCGAAAACCCGATGAACGAATCAGGAATTTCCCTCGTAGCCCGAGTCCTCGACGTGGTGGGTGCGGTCGTTGGCCGCAGCGACGGCCAGCCGGTCGCAACGGTTGTTCTCGACGGTTTCGGCGTGGCCCTTGACCCAGACGAAGCGGACATGATGCTGGCGGTAGACGCGCAGAAAACGCATCCACAGGTCGGGATTCTTCTTCCCGGCGAATCCCTTGCGCTCCCAGCCGAAGACCCAGCCTTTGGTCACGGCGTCGATGACGTATTTCGAGTCGGAGTAAAGTACGACTTCCGAGCCTGGGAATTTGAGGGTTTCGAGCGCCACGCAGACGGCCCGAAGTTCCATGCGGTTATTGGTCGTCAGGCGGAATCCCTGCGAAAGCTCCTTGCGGTAGGGACCCGACAGCAGAACGATGCCGTAGCCGCCCGGACCTGGATTGCCCAGGGCCGAACCGTCGGTATAGATGGTGATCTGTGCCAAAGCGAACGTGAAATGATAAAAGGTTAAAAGTTAAAAAGTGTGCGGTTTTGCGGGTTGCAGCCTGCGATGGCCCCCGTCTAAGAGACGGGTTTTATGGGGAAATAGCAGCGAATCATGCTCTTTGCCGTCTTCTGTCCCCGGACGAATGCGTGCTTTCGTCGCGGAAGGCTGGGTCTAAGAGCCGGGTCCTATGGTAAAAAGCAGCGAATCATGCTCTTTGCCGTTATCTGTCCCCGGACGAATGCGTGCTTTCGCCGCCGGAGGCAGCGGCCTGCGCGATCTCAAGGATTCCAGTTTGCAGTCGCAAAATCAATCATAACTCCCGGCTTTTAGCCGTGCGGCTCGCGCGGTCTTTCGGACCGCAACTCTCTTAGGTGAAAGGAGGAAAGCGAAAGGTTAAAAGTCGTATTTTATGCGACAAACATTTCACCTTTAACTTTTTGCTTTCCACCTGCGAACTGCGGCCCGAAAGAACCGCAATTTGCGAAAAGGTCCGGAAATCCCCGGACCTTTCCCCTTTTACCGTTCGCCCTCCACGCTATCTCAGCGCGGCGAGCTGCTCCTTGAGGGCGGCGATCTTGGCCTCGGCGTCGGCCTGCTTGGCACGCTCGTTCGCTACGACTTTCTCGGGCGCCGAGCTGACGAACCGTTCGTTCGAAAGTTTCTTCATCACCGAGGCGAGGAAGCCCTCGTAGTAGGATAAGTCGTCCGAGAGCTTCTTGCGCTCGGCTTCGACATCGATTTTACCCTCCATCGGCACGAAATACTGCGTCGTCTTGACGATGAAGGCCGCAGCCGCGGGGTCTTTCTCCGCAACGGGCTCGATCGCCGTGAGGTTGGCCAGCTTCACGATCACGGGAGCGAACTCCGCAGGATAGTTCTCGTCGACGATGACGCGCAAGGTCAGCGCCTCTTTCTGCGGCAGGTTCTTCTGATTGCGGATGCTGCGCACCGCCGTCACGATCTCCTTGGCCAGCTCGAAGCGGGCGAGCAGCATCTCGTCGATCTCCTCGGCCTCGGGCATCGCCGCCGTGCAGATCGACTCGCCCTCGGCACGCGGTGCGATATCCTGCCAGATCTCCTCCGAGACGAAAGGCATGAAGGGGTGCAGCATGCGCATCAGTGCGTCGAAGAAACTGCGGGTGCATGCCATCGTCGCCGCATCGGTCGGCTGCCCGTAGGCGGGTTTCACCATCTCGAGGTAGAGACCGCTGAAGTCGTCCCAGAAGAGGCGGTAAGCCTCCTTGAAGGCCTCCGAGATGCGGTAGGACTTGAAGTCGTCGGCGATCTGGCGCAGCGAACGGTTCATCGCCTGACGGAACCATTCTTCGGCCAGGCGGTCGTTCTCGCTCCGGGCAGCCGCTTCGTCGACCTTCCAGCCGTTGACCAGGCGGTAGGCGTTCCAGATCTTGTTGCCGAAGTTGCGGCCCTGCTCGCACAGCGCCTCGTCGAACATCACGTCGTTACCGGCCGACGAGGTGATCAGCATAGCCATACGTACGCCGTCGGCGCCGTAGCGGTCGATCAGATCGAGCGGATCGGGCGAGTTGCCCAACTGCTTGGACATCTTGCGGCCGATCTTGTCGCGGACGATGCCTGTGAAATAGACGTTCGAGAAAGGTTTTTCGCCGCGGAATTCGTATCCGGCCATAATCATGCGGGCCACCCAGAAGAAGATGATATCGGGTCCCGTCACCAGGTCGTCGGTGGGGTAGTAGTAGTTCACTTCGGCGTTGTCGGGGTTGCGGATGCCGTCGAATACCGAGATCGGCCACAGCCACGACGAGAACCACGTGTCCAGTACGTCTTCGTCCTGGCGCAGGTCGCTCGCCTGCAACGAGGCATCGACCGTCTTCGCACGGGCCTTTTCGAGGGCTTCCTCCGCTGTGAGGGCCACGACGAAACCGCCCTTCGGGAGGTAGTAGGCCGGGATGCGCTGGCCCCACCACAACTGGCGCGAGATACACCAGTCCTTGATATTCTCCATCCAGTAACGGTAGGTGTTCTTGTATTTCTCGGGGACGAAGCGGATGGCATCCTCCATGACGGCCTTCGTCGCGGGCTCCGCGATCTTCTTCATCGAAAGGAACCACTGCATCGAGAGCTTGGGCTCGATCGCCACGCCCGTACGTTCGGAGTAACCCACGTTGTTGGTGTACTCCTCGGTTTTCTCCAGGAGTCCGGCGGCTGCCAGGTCGCCTTCGATTTTGCGGCGTACTTCGAAACGTTCCTCGCCGACGTAGAGGCCCACTTTGTCGTTGATCGTGCCGTCGTCGTTGAAGATATCGATGGTTTCCAGTCCGTATTTCTCACCCAGCATGTAGTCGTTCACGTCGTGCGCCGGAGTGACTTTCAGGGCACCCGTACCGAATTCGATGTCGACGTACGAGTCGCGGATCACGGGGATCGAGCGGCCCACGAGCGGCACGATCACGCGTGCGTCGGCCGGCAGGTCCTTGTAACGCTCGTCGTCGGGGTTGACGCACAGCGCCGTATCGCCCAGGATCGTTTCGGGACGCGTCGTGGCGACGATGAGCGTGCGGTCGGAGCCTTCGACCTTGTAACGCAGGTAGTAGAGCTTGCCGTGCGACTCCTTGAAGATCACCTCCTCGTCCGAAAGCGCTGTCTGGGCCGCAGGGTCCCAGTTGACCATGCGCACGCCGCGGTAGACGAGTCCCTTTTCGTAGAGGTCGCAGAAGACGCGCAGGACGCTCTCCGTGCGGGCGTCGTCCATCGTGAAGCAAGTGCGTTCCCAGTCGCACGAGGCACCCAGTTTACGCAGCTGCTTGAGGATCATGCCGCCGTACTTCTCCTTCCACTCCCAGGCGTAGCGCAGGAACTCTTCGCGCGAGAGCGACGATTTTTCGATGCCTCGCTCGCGCAACATCGCCACGACCTTGGCTTCGGTGGCGATCGATGCATGGTCCATGCCCGGCACCCAGCAGGCGTTGCGGCCCGACATGCGGGCGCGGCGCACCAGCACGTCCTGCAACGTGTTGTTGAGCATGTGGCCCATGTGGAGCATGCCCGTAACGTTGGGGGGCGGAATGACGATCGTATAAGGTTGCCGTTCATCGGGTTCGGAGTGGAAAAGCCGACGCTCGGTCCAGTATTCGTACCATTTGGTCTCGATTTCGCGCGGAGCGTATTTGTCAGCGATTTGCATGTCTGTGGTGTTTTACTTCATACTTAGGGGTGCAAAGTTATCAACAATCTGCCAAAGATGAAATAAAATCGTCGAAAAAACGTTACCTTTGCACCGATATATAAAGACGATATGAGTAAAAAAGAGAAGATAGAGACCGTCGAAATCGACGAGGTGAACCTTACGCCCGAACTTTTCGACGGCAAGCATCGCGTGATTCCGATCGTCACCGGGGGCGACGAGCCCGCCGAGGAGATCGAGGTTCCGGAGATCGTTCCGATCCTTACGTTACGTTCGTCGGTACTGTTTCCGGGTGCGATCACGCCCATCACGGTCGGCCGCGACAAGAGCATATCGCTCGTGCGCGCCGTGAATGCCGAAGGGGGCATTCTGGGTGCCGTGCTGCAACGCGAAAGCGATGTCGAGGATCCGTCGCCCGACGATATGTACAAAGTCGGAACGGCTGCCCGTATCATCAAGATATTGGAGATGCCCAACGGCAATCTCACGGTCATACTGAACGGTCTGGAGAAGATCGAAATCCGCGAATACGTCCGTACGGAGCCTTATTTCAAAGCCCGCGTCACGGCGTTGCGCGACTCGTCGCCCGATATGAAGAGCATCGAGTTCGAAGCGTTGGTCGATTCGGTGCGCGACGTGGCGCTGAGCATCATCAACGTTTCGCCCTCGATGCCCAAGGAGGCGGCTTTCGCCATCAAGAACATCGATTCCAAACGCGGGATTATCAACTTCATCTGCTCCAACATGGAGCTTACGGACGACGATCGGCAATCGCTGCTCGAAGCGCCCGGGCTGTTGGCCCGTGCCCGCAAGCTGCTCGAAATCCTGGTCCGCGAACAGCAGTTGGCCGAACTGAAAAATCAGATTCAGGAGCGTGTCAAGCAGGAGATCGACAAGCAGCAGCGCGACTATTATCTGCAACAGCAGATGCGTACGATCCAGGACGAGCTGGGCGACGGTCCCGACGTGGAGATCGAGCGCATGCGCGAGGAGGCGCAGAAGAAGAACTGGCCTGCGGAGGTGGGCGAGACCTTCGAAAAGGAGTTGCAGAAGGTCGAGCGGCTCAATCCCGCCGTGGCGGAGTATTCGGTGCAGATGACCTACCTCCAACTGCTGCTCGAACTGCCGTGGAACGACGTCACGAAGGACAACCTCGACCTCACCTGCGCCCGCGAGCAGCTGGACCGCGACCACTTCGGCCTGGAGGAGGTCAAGGAGCGCATCCTGGAGCACCTGGCCGTCATCAAATTGAAAGGCGACCTCAAATCGCCGATCCTCTGCCTCTACGGCCCTCCGGGCGTGGGTAAGACCTCGTTGGGCAAGTCGGTGGCCGCGGCGCTGGGCCGCAAGTTCGGCCGTATCTCGCTGGGCGGCCTGCACGACGAGTCGGAGATCCGAGGCCACCGCCGCACCTACATCGGTGCCATGCCGGGCCGGATCATCCAGACCATCAAACGCTGCGGCTCGTCCAATCCGGTCATCATCCTCGACGAGGTGGACAAACTGACGGTCTCGAACCACGGCGATCCGTCGAGCGCCCTGCTCGAGGTGCTCGATCCCGAGCAGAACACGACGTTCCACGACAATTATATCGACCTGGAATACGATCTCTCGAAGGTGCTCTTCATCGCCACGGCCAACAACATCGCCAATATCGCTCCTGCGTTGCGCGACCGTATGGAGATGATTAACATCCCGGGATACATCGCCGAAGAGAAAGTGCGCATCGCTCTGGACCACCTGCTGCCCAAGCAGCGCGAGGCCCACGGCATCAAGGAGGGCGAGCTTACCATGACTCCCGCGATCGTCGATCGGCTCATCGCGAACTACACGCGCGAAGCGGGCGTTCGTTCGCTGGACAAGCTCCTGGCGAAGGTCGCCCGGGCCCGAGCCAAGCAGATCGCCTTCGATGAGGCGTTCGCTCCCGAGATCGGCGAAAAGGAGCTCGAAAAAATACTCGGCATGCCGACCTTCCTGCGCGAGCAGTACGAAGTGGGCGGCATGACGGGCGTGGTGACGGGCCTGGCCTGGACCGAGGTCGGCGGCGACATCCTTTACATCGAGTCGTGCCTGACGCCCGGCAAGGGCAAGCTGAGCCTGACGGGTAATCTGGGCGACGTGATGAAGGAGTCGGCGACCATCGCGCACGAGTGGGTGATGGCCCACTACGCCGAACTGGGCATCGACCCCGCGATTTTCGAGAAGACCGACATCAACATCCACGTTCCGGAGGGTGCCATCCCGAAGGACGGTCCCTCGGCCGGTATCACGATGGTGACGTCGCTCGTCTCGACCTACACGGGTCGCAAGGTGAAGGAGCGCATCGCCATGACGGGCGAAACGACCCTGCGCGGACGGGTGATGCCCGTAGGCGGCATCAAGGAGAAGATTCTGGCGGCCAAACGGGCCGGGATCACCGAACTGATCCTCTCGGAGGAGAATCGCAAGGATATCGCCGAGATCAAAGCCGAATACATCGAGGGACTGACGTTCCACTACGTTCGTACGAACGACGACGTCTTGGCCCTGGCGCTCGAACGATAGGATTCGCCGCACGACGGACATCGAGAGCTTTCGCGACTATTGCCTGTCGTTCGGGAAAACGCACGACGCGTTCCCGTTCGATAAGGCGACGTCGGGATACGATCGTAACCTGCTGGCGTTCCATGTCGGGGCGAAGCGGTTCAGTTTCGTCAACGCCGTAGAGTTCGATCGTTGCACGATCAAATGCGCTCCGGAACGAATCGCCGAGCTCAGCGTGCGCTATGAAGGTGTGACGCCCGGTTATCATATGAATAAAAGCATTGGATCAGTCCGATCGGGATGTTCCCGACGATAAGATTCGCGAACTGGTGAGAGAGTCGTACGAATCGGTAACTGGAGTTTGCCGGAAACGCTGATTTTGTCTTCTTTACGGACGGCACTCAAAGACTTTGAAAACGGTATGAACCCGACAAACGATTGCCGAACCGAATCCAGGGGCGCCGCACGGCGGCATCGAAGTCCCCTTTAGGGGAGGGGATTTAGGGGTGGGTCGGATTTGAGGATGCGGCGTTTCGGCGCGAGTCTTCGTCCGTCCGGGAAGTAATTGAAAAAACGAGAAACAGATAACGGTACGAAACCGACTGTGAATTGTCGCACCGAATCCCCCTTTGCCGCACGGCGGCATCGAAGTCCCCTTCAGGGGAGGGGATTTAAGGGCGGGTCGGATTTGAGGATGCGGCGTTTCGGCGCGAGTCTTCGTCCGTCCGGGATGTAATAGAAAAACCGAGAAACCGATAACGGTACGAAACCGACTGTGAATTGTCGCACCGAATCCCCCTTTGCCGCACGGCGGCATCGAAGTCCCCTTCAGGGGAGGGGATTTAAGGGCGGGTCGGATTTGAGGATGCGGCGTTTCGGCGCGAGTCTTCGTCCGTCCGGGATGTAATAGAAAAACGGAGAAACAGATAACGGTACGAAACCGATTGTGAATTGTCGTTCCGAATTCCCTTTTGCCGCTCGGCGGCATTGAAGTCCCTTCCAGGGGAGGGGATTTCGGGGAGGATCGGATTTGAGGACGCGGCGTTTTGCCGCGAGGCTTCATCCGTCCGGGATGTAATTGAAAACCGAGAAACGGATAACGGAACGAAGCCGACTGTGAATTGTCGTTCCGAATCCCCTTTTGCCGCTCGGCGGCATTGAAGTCCCCTCCAGGGGAGGGGATTTCGGGGAGGGTCGGATTTGAGGACGCGGCGTTTCGCTGCGGGGCTTCATCCGTCCGGGATGTAATTGAAAACCGAGAAACAGATAACGGTACAAAACCGTA
>CAXHRY010000027.1:0-9314 GCA_964018965.1 uncultured Alistipes sp. | reverse complement strand
GCGGCGTTTCGCTGCGGGGCTTCATCCGTCCGGGATGTAATTGAAAACCGAGAAACAGATAACGGTACAAAACCGTAAGACCATGAAATTCTTAGCAATCATTCCGGCGCGTTATGCTTCGACGCGCTTCCCCGGCAAGCCACTGGCCGTGCTGGGCGGAAAAACCGTGATACAGCGGGTCTACGAGCAGGTCGCTGCGGTCCTGGAGGCCGTGGTCGCGACCGACGACGAACGCATCCGCGACGCAGTGCTGGCGTTCGGCGGGCGGGTCGAAATGACCTCCGCGGAGCATCGCAGCGGCACGGATCGTTGCCGCGAAGCCTTCGAGAAGGTCTGCGCCCGCACGGACGAGCAATACGACGTCGTTATCAACGTGCAGGGCGACGAACCCTTCATCCGTCCCGCACAACTGGAGACTGTGATGCGCTGTTTCGACGATCCTCAGACCGATATCGCCACCCTGGTGAAACCCTTCGCCCCGAGCGACGGCCTGGCGGCGCTGGAGAACCCCAATTCGCCGAAGGTGGTGCTCGACGGCCGTGCGCAGGCGCTCTATTTCTCGCGCTCGGTGATACCTTATTTGCGAGGCGTGCCCCGCGAGGAGTGGCTTGCGCGTCATACCTTTTATAAACACATCGGGCTCTATGCTTTCCGCTGCGCTGCGCTGCGGGCCGTGACGGAGCTGCCGCAGTCGACGCTCGAAAAGGCCGAGTCGCTCGAACAGTTGCGCTGGCTGGAGAACGGCTACCGCATCGGCGTGGGCATCACCGATGCCGAGACGGTCGGCATCGATACTCCCGAGGACCTGGAGCGGGCCGAGGCCTGGCTGAGAGCTGGGGGGATTTAAAATCAAGAATTCCCGGCTAAGAGCCGGGGTTTATGAGTTGATATACTAACGACGCCTTGGGGGCTGCGGGCCGTAGCCTGCGGGGCGAGCCTCCGCCCGAGGGAGGCTACGGCCCGCGCCATCCGAAGGATCGCAGTTTGCCCCCTCCCAACCCCGGCTTTTAGCCTGGCGCCACCCTCGGCGGCGGATTGCGAAACCGCTATAACCTGGCGGGATGCACCCGAAGCCCCAGCCTGAGGCGGGGTGGGTCGGATTTGTAAACGCTGCCAAAGGCCGCGAGACTTCGGCGCACCGAAGCGGAATTGCGGTTGAGAAACAGAGCAGATTGAATATTACTTACTTATGATTTTTATAGCAGGACCTTGTGTTATCGAGTCGGCCGAGCTGCTCGACGCTGTGGCCGAACGACTTACGGCTATCAACCGCAACCTCGGCACCGGAATCATCTTCAAAGCCTCGTTCGATAAGGCCAACCGCACGTCGATCTCGTCGTTCCGCGGCCCGGGACTCGACCGCGGTCTGCGGATGCTCGCCGACGTGCGTGCGAAATGGGGTTTGCGGCTGCTGACCGATATCCACGAGGCGTGGCAGGCGGCACCCGTGGGCGAGGTCGTCGACGTGATTCAAATTCCGGCGTTCCTCTGTCGTCAGACCGACCTCCTGGTCGCTGCGGCGAAGACGGGCCGCACGGTCAACATCAAAAAGGCGCAGTTCCTTTCGGGCGAGGATATGCGCTACCCCTATGAAAAGGCCCGCGAGGCCGGAGCTGGGGAGATCTGGCTCACCGAACGCGGCAATATCTACGGTTATAATAATCTGGTGGTCGATTTCCGCAACATCCCCGATATGTTGCGCATCGCCGATACGGTGGTCATGGACTGCACCCATTCGGTGCAGCGCCCGGGAGCTGCCGGAGGCAAGACGGGCGGTAATCGCGAGTTCGTCCCGGCGATGGCGATGGCGGCCAAAGCGTTCGGCGCCAACGCCTTCTTCTTCGAGGTGCATCCCGATCCGGATCGGGCGCTGAGCGACGGCCCCAACATGTTGCGGCTGGATGATCTGGAAAACCTCGTCAAAACTTTGCTGTCATGATCGAACCGAATAAGGACCGGATCCTTGCGGTAGCCCGCAAGGCCGTGCATACCGAGATGCTGGCGCTGCGCCGCCTCGAAGAGACCCTCGACGACCGCTTCGCCGAAGCCGTGGAACTGCTGTTGGCATGCCGCGGAAAATGTATCGTTACGGGAATGGGCAAATCGGGACTCGTGGGACGCAAGATCGCCGCGACGCTCGCCTCGACCGGCACGCCGAGCTTCTTCCTCCACCCGGGCGAGGCTTTCCACGGCGATTTGGGTATGATCTCGAAAGAGGATGTCGTGCTGGCGCTCTCCTATTCGGGCGAGACGGACGAGATCCTGAAGATCGTACCCTTCGTACACACCAACGGCAACCGGCTGATCTCGATGACGGGCAATCCCGATTCGGCGTTGGCCCGCAATTCGGATGTACACCTCGACGTGGGGGTGCGGCGCGAGGCCTGCATCCTGCACCTGGCTCCTACGTCGTCCACCACGGCGCAGATCGCCCTGGGCGATGCTTTGGCCGTGGCGTTGATGGAGATGCGGGGATTTACGAGCGTCGATTTCGCGCGCCTGCATCCGGGCGGCAGTCTGGGGCGGCGTCTGCTGATGACCGTGGGCAATGTCATGCGCAAGCACGACCTTCCGGTAGTCGCGCCCGACTGCCCGGCGGCGGATATGATCCACGCTATTTCGAAAGGCGGTCTCGGCCTGATCGTCGTCTGCGACGGCGATCGGATTACGGGTGTGGTCACCGACGGCGACGTGCGGCGTGCCATGGAACGTCGTCGTGCGGAGTTCTTCTCGATTTGCGCCGCCGATATCGCCACGCCCGATCCGAAGACGATCTCGGCCGATAAAAAACTGATCGAGGCCGAAAAACTCATGACGCGCAATAAAGTCACTTCGCTGCTTGTCACCGACGATGCGGGACTCTTGCAGGGTGTGATTCAGATTTACGATATCAAGCTCTGAGGCGGTATGCGAGGCGTTTCCGCTCCGAGCACAAGGCCGGTCGGGAGACACGTCGTTTCGCGGTCGCCGGAGCTTTTCGGGATGTATCGTGTGATGCGGCACGCTTAAAGTCGAATGATTCCGGTAGATAAACAAAAAATTATATTATATTTGCAAGCGGATAGTCGGTCATGCCGACGGACTATAAGATTCAAAGGGTAAAAACAACTCTTTATACCTCGTGTAAACTTGGGACCCTCGAATGAGGTTGTTTAAGCATGGTGTAATGGTTGTCAGTCCTTGTTTGGTTCTGCTCTGTATGGGGCAGAACATACAAGGGCGCAGGACAGCATCATGCATGGGTTCCCAAGACCTACACGAGAGGCTGATACTGCGCCCCTTTTTTGTATCCGCTGTCGGGCGCGAAAAAGTCCTGTTTTCGATAAGCCGAGTCGAGCCGAGTTCCGCCGAGTCGAGAAGGGGTGCTTGAAAAGAACAATTTACCATGACATTATGGGCGGCGCGTTCCGAATACCGATCGATATGAGGTTTGCAGTTCCGGCTTTCTCGGCCGATGCGATCCGGTTTTCGGATCGCGACATGCGCAAAGCGAACTCTGCCCGGACGCTGGCAGTTTTCCGGTGGTCGACCGCCGTCTTCCCGATGTCATAGTCGGAATTCGGGTGCGGTGCGGGGTTGGGCCTTGAAGGTGATTGCGTTACAACCTTTTTTTCTTCGCACCCGTTTTTTCGAAATCTTCTTTCCCGATTATTTAATACCTGATTATCGTCTCGGGGTGTCGCGAGGGAAGTGCTGGGCGCTGCCGACGACAGCAATACCTTGAATGACCGACTCCCCGGGTCTCTTTTTGAAGACCCGGGGAGTCGGCGTATCGGAGAAGAACTCCTCTTATTTCAGCGTGAAGCGCGCTTCGGTACGGATATCGTCCGACGCGGCGCCTACGTAGGCGATGAATTCGCCCGGTTCGGCGACCCAGGCACCCTGTCGATCGTCGTAGTAGCGCAGCAGGTCGGGCGTGATCTCGAAGGTCACGCGTTGCGTCTCGCCGGCTTCCAAGGCCACTTTCGAGAAGCCTTTGAGCTCCTTGACGGGGCGCGGGAGCGACGATTCGCAGTCGCCGATATAGAGCTGCACGACCTCCTGGCCGGCGCGGTCGCCCGTATTGGTGATGTCGAGCGTGAGTCGCAGTTTGCCCCGCTCGTCGAGCGAGGATTTGTCGAGTCGGCATTCGCCGTAGGCGAAAGTCGTGTAACTCAGGCCGTGCCCGAATGCGAAGAGCGGGGCGATTCGCTCCTTCTCGGCCCAACGGTAGCCGACGAAGATGCCTTCGTTGTAGCGTACCGAATTGCCGCCCGGGAATTCGCCTGCGGCATGCGCGCCGTTGTCCTCCAGACGCACGGGATAGGTCATGGGCAGTTTGCCCGAGGGGTTCACTTTGCCGAAAAGCACGTCGGCGATCGCGTTGCCCGCTTCGGAGCCCAGGAACCATGCTTGTACGACGGCCGGCACCCGCTCGATCCACGGCATCGCCACGGCGTTGCCGCTCACCAGTACCACCGCTAACCGCGGATTGACCTCGGCGAGCGCCTCGATGACGCGATCCTGTGCGTAGGGGAGTCCGTACTCTTTGCGGTCGCGGCCCTCGCTGTCCTGCCCCGAAGCCTTGTTCAGACCGCCGACGAAAATCACGGCGTCAGCCTCGCGTGCGGCTGCCACGGCTGCGGCGATAAGCTCTTCCTCGCTGCGGCTCTCCGAGAGGTCCTGGCCCGAGACGACTCCGTTGTAACGTCCCGTGATGTCGCCCACGTAGCCGCGCTCGAACGACACCGAAACCTCCGTCCCGGCTGCTGCGGCCGCGATTCCGTCCAGCGGCAGCACTTCGCGCTGGACTTTGAGCGACGACGATCCGCCGCCTACGGTCATCATCTTGATGGCATTCTCGCCTACGACCAGGATACGCTGCTCAGCAGCCGGATCGAGCGGCAAGAGGTTGTTCTCGTTCTTCAGCAGCACGATGCCTTCGCCCGCGATCCGTCGTGCTGCGGCGTAGTGCTCCTCCGAACATAACGTTCCGAAGGGTTTGCGCGTATTCATCGCCGTGCGGAAGTTGAGCCGCAGCACGCGCCGCACTTTGTCGTCGAGCACTTCCTCGGAGGCTGCGTCACGACGCAGCAGTTCGAGGTAGCGGTGTGCCAGGTGATAGTTGTCGTAGGCATTCTTCGTCCCGGCATTCAGGCCGTTGGTCCAGGTGCCGAACTCCAGATCGAGCCCGTTGGCGATCGCCTGGAGCATGTCGTGGGTGCCTCCCCAGTCGGAGATCACCGCGCCGTCGAACCCCCAGTCGCGTTTGAGGATGTCGTTGAGCAGATATTGGTTGTGGCAGCAGTGCTGACCTTTGTATTTGTTGTAGGCACCCATGATCGACCAGGCGCCGCCCTCCTGCACGGCCGCCTTGAAGGCCGGGAGGTAGATTTCGTAGAGGGCGCGATCGTCTACTTCGACGTCGACGCTGAGACGCTGGGTCTCCTGGTTGTTGAGCGCATAGTGCTTCACGCAGGCCGCCACGCCGTTGCGCTGTACCTCCTGGACGTAGGGCACGACCATCCGTGCAGCCAGGAAGGGATCTTCGCCCATGTATTCGAAGTTACGGCCGTTCAGGGGCGAGCGGTAGATGTTCACGCCCGGACCCAGCAGCACGTCCTTTTCGCGGTAGCGGGCCTCCTCGCCGATGGATTTGCCGTAGAGGGCCGACATTTCGGGGTTCCACGTCGCGGCCAGACATGTCAGCGCGGGGAATGCCGTGCAGGAATCGTTCGTCCAGCCTGCCTGGTCCCACTCGTCCCACTTCACCTCGGGGCGGATGCCGTGGGGGCCGTCGGTCGTCCACAATTCGGGAATGCCGAGGCGCGGCACGCCCGGCGACGAGAATTTCGACTGCGCATGCAGCACGGCGACTTTTTCTTCGAGCGTCATGCGGCTCAGCGCATCTTCGACGCGTTTTTCGAGCGGTTGCGATTCGTCGAGGTAGACGGCCGTGTCGCTGCGCTGCACGTCGCCGCAGGCGACCGCCGCGAGCGAGCATACCGCGGCGAGGGTTCGGAGTAAAAACGGGTTCTTCATTCGATCGTGGTTTAAGTTCGTTCAAGAGACAAATATACCGAAAAATCGACAAAAATCAGTATGTTCGGGGCGGATAATAAAATCCCGGAGCCTCCAGGGAAGCTCCGGGGTTTTCGATTATTTAGCTCTTGCGAGGTAGAAGTCTATTCGTTCGGAGCACATCGGTTTTACGATTTTCGCGAGTCGCTTCACCCGTTCGACATGCAGAGCGAGTTCTTCGGGTCGCACGCAGAATTCCGGATCGTATCGCGCGGCCGTTAAAAAGACGTTCAGCCGATGTAGGGTCCGCATGGCGCGACTCTCATCCGGTTCGAACAGCAAGGGTAGTTTTGCCGATAGCGTCCTCAGGCGTTGGTGGAGTATCCGGATGTCGGATGTCTCGGCCTCTAATCCGTGGTATACGTAGAACAGCGTCCGGAAATAGTAAACGGCAGCCTGAGCCGAAGCGAATGCCGCTTCGCGACTTCGATCGACTTGCAGATCGGCAAAATCCAGCAATCGGTCCGCCAGCGGGAGAAACGTCTGCGTATGTTTTGTCGCGTTTGCGGCCGCAAGTCCGAAGTCGACCTGTTTTTTCGGTCGCGCGAACTTCCGGTCGTGGGAGCGATAGAGCACGATTCCCTCTTTGCGCGCGAGATAGAAAAAGGGGGTGTAATTCACCTCGACATCATGCCGCGTGTAAACGTATATATTTGTATACGGCACCCCGTGTCCGATCCAGGGGAGTTTTATTTTCAGATAACGTTTCGCCTCCATCCAATTGTAAAGGGGTTCGTTGTCGGTAATGACCATCAGGTCGTATGCGATGGTTTCGCTGAAGGGTGTTTTACCGGCCATTTTACCGAACAACAGAATGTAAGCGGGATCGAACAGCTCGCGCAGAGCGTCTGCGATCTGGATCGTTTGTGCTTGATTGAAAGGTGTTTCGGGCGCGATTTGCGACTCGGAGGATATGAGGTTTTGATTCGTTTCCATGTTGTGTAATATTAGAAATTAGACAATGGTTTCGATTAGCTGCGATGTGCTAATCGGGCGGATGGGAATGGAAATGAATCGGGATGTTGCAGGACGGAAACCGCCTGCGGCTGGCCTTTCGGCTGGTCTGTACCGAAGTACGGACGATTAATTGTGTTCGCATAATAAAAAAAGTGCGCAGCTGCGAACACAATTAATCACTTTTGCAAGCTCAAAAAAGGTGTTATTCGCGGGATCTCTCCCCAACAACTCTGCGCATACTTTTAGCATGGGCCTTTCTTGAGTCCAATTGCAAAATCTAAAATTAATCATGTTCGCACAGGCAAAGATACGACAAATTTGTGAAATAAAAAAGTGCGCAGCTGCGAACACTACACATTCACCCTTTCAGGTAACCGCAAGGTGCTGTTCGCGGGCCGCTAAACCCCAACAGCTCTGCGCACATTTTTGTGTGGCCCTTTCCTAAAGACCCCATTACAAGATTGTTTGATAGATAAATGTTCGCAGGAGTAAAGGTATAATAATTTCGTGAAATAAAAAATAGTTTGGGCGAGTGCTGGTTTTGCGAGTCGTAGCCTGCGGGGGTGAGTCATTGGCGAGTCTCCGCCCGGGGGAGGCTACGGCTCGCGCCCGTCTAAGAGACGGGCTTTATGAATATCGAGCTTGCGTTGCAGTTCATCTCCGGAGGGGCGACGAACTGCGCAACTCTGTGGACCACATTTTGCAGGCTAAAAGTTAGAGAGTTGAAAGTTTTTTTGCGGACGCAGCCTGCGAAGGTCCGGCTAAGAGCTGGGGCTTATGGGGAAATGGCAGCGAATCTTGCTTCTCACCGTCATCTGTCCCCGGACTAATGCGGGCCTTCGCCGCGTCAAGGCTACGGCTCGCGCCCGTCTAAGAGACGGGCTTTATGAATATCGAGCTTGCGTTGCAGTTCATCTCCGGAGGGACGACGAACTGCGCAACTCTGTGGACCACATTTTGCAGGCTAAAAGTTAGAGAGTTGAACGTTTTTTTGCGGACGCAGCCTGCGAAGGTCCGGCTAAGAGCTGGGGCTTATGGGGAAATGGCAGCGAATCTTGCTTCTCACCGTCATCTGTCCCCGGACTAATGCGGGCCTTCGCCGCGCCAAGGCTGCGGCCCGCGCGGCTCAAAGAGCCGCAGTTTGCAGAAAAATCATAAAACCCGTCTCTTAGCCGGGTGGCTCGCGTGGCTAAGAGTAGCCATCGTTTGCAACAGGGAATTCTTAGCCGGGCGTCGAAGATGTAACGCTTGGGGCATTGAGTTTGCTGCGTATTGCGATTTGTGAGTAGCCATCGTTTGCAACAGGGAATTCTTAGCCGGGCACCGAAGATGGCAAGACTCCGCCTTGCAGTTTGCAAAAAATCATAAAACCCGGCTCTTAGCCGGGGGGGGCTCGCGCGGCTAAGAGGAGCCTTCGTTTGTAACAGAAAATTATAAAAAATGGCTCTTGGCCAGGCGCTCAAGATGCAATGCCCGAGGCGTTTATAGATGAATTCTAACGCAAGCATGGCTCGCACCGCTCCGAAAAAAATGGCATAAAGAAAACACCCGAATCTACATTTTGTATGTAAATTCGGGTATTAACCTCTTATTGGATTGATAATCAATCTTCTTTGGCGGTGCGTAGGGGACTCGAACCCCTGACCCCGTGCGTGACAGGCACGTATTCTAACCAGCTGAACTAACGCACCGTTCTTTTGGTTTGCGAGTGCAAAGGTAATGCTTTTATGCGAAAAAACAAATAAAATCGGCTTTAATTTTTACTTTTTTCGTCTTCGGAAATCCTCAGTCTCGGTTAACTGTCTGTTTACAAACGATATCGTTCGCGCGAGGCGAAGTCCGAAATAGCATTTGCCCTCCCCCTCCTCGGATCAATATCCGAGGATGCGGAGCATCGAACGGTAGGATTGCTCCTTGGCGAAGAGTCGCGTATAGTATTCGTTATCCGACTTATCGCGGTCGATGATGACGTGTTTCGGCGCAGGGATCAGGCAGTGCTGGATGCCGCCGAAGCCGCCCAGCGACTCTTGATAGGCTCCCGTGTGGAAAAATCCGATATATTGCGTGTTGCCTTTTTCGAGCTTGGGCAGGAAAATGGCATTGGTATGGCACTCCGAATTGTAGAAATCCTCGCTGTCGCACGTCAGTCCGCCGAGGAATACTCGCTGGTATTCCTTGTCCCAATTGTTGATCGCAAGCATGATGTAGCGCTGGTTGATACCCCACGTGTCGGGCAGGGTGGTGATGAACGACGAGTCGATCATGTACCAGTTCTCGCGGTCGTTCTGCTGCTTCTG
>CAXHRY010000026.1:0-37624 GCA_964018965.1 uncultured Alistipes sp. | reverse complement strand
TCGAGAACGGACCGGAGCGAATGAGCACAGCGGGAGGCGAAGAACACAGGCATGGGCAGCCCGGACCGAGGTGGAGGCGAGGAGACAGATAAGCAGTCGGGAGCGAGCAGCCCGGACCGCAACGAGCAAGGGGCAGCAAGATAAGCATCCGAGTGCGAACAGACAGGAAAGCAAAGGGTTGGGACGGACAGGGGCGGAGGAGAGCAGCGCGAAGCGAAAAATGCTCGAGAACGGACCGGAGCGAATGAGCACAGCGGGAGGCGAAGAACACAGGCATGGGCAGCCCGGACCGAGGTGGAGGCGAGGAGACAGATAAGCAGTCGGGAGCGAGCAGCCCGGACCGCAACGAGCAAGGGGCAGCAAGATAAGCATCCGAGTGCGAACAGACAGGAAAGCAAAGGGTTGGGACGGACAGGGGCGGAGGAGAGCAGCGCGAAGCGAAAAATGCTCGAGAACGGACCGGAGCGAATGAGCACAGCGGGAGGCGAAGAACACAGGCATGGGCAGCCCGGACCGAGGTGGAGGAAAGATGCGGGAGGCGGAAAATACGGACACAAGCAACCCGGAACGAGCCAAGGCGGGAGGAGAACAGCGCGAAGCAAAAAACGTGGATGAGAACAAACCGGAGCGGAGGAGCGCGGCGGGCACGGACTGAAACAGAACAGCCGGAAGCCGTGGGGAGCCGACGGCTACGAACGGAGTGGAGCAGATGGCAACGGGTGGAAACCGCTGGAAGCAGAGGAACGCGGCGGGCACGGACCGAAGCAGGGGAGAGCGGCGAGCACGGGCAGCCCGGAACAGGCCGGGGCGAAAGGAGAGGTGAAAGATGAGCGGCCCGGACCGCAACGGGCAGCAACAGACGGATGCAGACAAAAGCGAATTTTTGCAACCAGCCTGGAACGAAGCATCCGGAACGAAATCAAGATTCGATTTATTCCCTATCTTTGCACTCGGGAAATCAAAGCATACCCGAACATGAACTCACTTCGAAAATTTCTTCTTGCCGCAGTCGCCGCTCTGCTCGTCGCAGCCTGCTGCCCCTGTCGATCCTACCAAAAGCGCACGCGCCGACCCCTCGAGGGCACGGCATGGCAACTGATTCAGCTGAACGGACGGACGATACAGCCCGAAGCCGGACGCTATGTCGTCGTTTTTTCGCAATCCGACCGAAGCATCGCAGCAGAAGGAGCCTGCAATAAATTCTCAGGTAGTTACACGACAGACGACAAGCACAGCCTGCGCATCGGCTCCCTGCGTTCGACCCGCATGACCTGTCCCGACCAGGCAACCGAACAGACCTTCGCCGCGGCACTCGAAACCGCCACGCACTACGACATGGACGGACCCATGCTGCTGTTGCTCTCGGACGGCGAATTGCGGGCCGTCTTCCAGGCTGCGGAATAGCTTTCGACGGAAATAACTCAATAGAACGTTCCCCGCGGTGCGAAGATCGCATATCCGAAATTGAAGGTCAGATACATATTGCGCCACGAATCGATCTCGTATTTGGTCAACGAAAGACTCACGGGACCGATAGGCGTATGATATACGAGCGATGCTTCGGCGATGAAGTGCCAGGGATCGTCGCTGCGACCCGCAAGGGTCACGGGGACGAACCGACGTTTGTCCCGCACCATAGCGTAGAACCCCGTACGCAGAAAGAAATTGGGCATCAGATCGAACGTGGGCATCACGCCGCCGCCGAGGAACCTCCGCGCACGAAAATCGGGCATATAGATCATCCGCGCATGCGGCACGGGGGCATAGACCGGCAACGAAAGCAGCGATGCGCCCGGAGTCGAGAAATCGGGATGGTCCGTCGCCACGGCGTCGATATCGAATCCGAACGAAAACCAATCGCACTGCGGCATATCGAAGAACTTATCCCACGTGAAACGGGCCCCGAACCACCGGCGATTCATGTGCGAAAGAAATTTTCCTGCATCGAAAGGCCGGTATTTGTCGCGCCCCCAGATGTAAATCCCCGAAAAACGCAGATCCGAACCCCGACGCGGGTAGAGAAACTTGTCGAGCGTATTGCGGGCTACCTCGGCTTTGACGCCGAAGAACGAAAAACGCGTATGTTCCGTGTCGTCGGTAAAAAGCGCGTCGGTATCGTAATGGTAATTGATATGTCCTCCGTTTGCGCGCAGGAGGAGCACGCTGCGGTGCGTCAGACGCGTGCCTATGGCCAACGTGGCGAAACTCTCGCTGCTCTTCATGGGCAGCGTGTTGTCGATCTTCGTGACGTTGCCGAACGATCCGTGGCGATAGTTGCGCACGGAGAAGTTATAGCCATACTCCAGAAATACGGGTTGATGGAAATAGAAATCCGTACGTCCGCCGACCGAACCCCACGTGTAGATGGGCCCCAGATAGAGATCGGTTCCCAGCTGTTGCCCCACGCGGCCGATACGCTGGTAGTTGACACCGATATAGGCCTGGTTGAAAGCCGTCGAGGCGACATTCCCACCGAAGGTCACCCGGAAATCGGAGCGGGTTTCGAAACGCGCCCGAAACGAATAACGACCCCGCGCCGAGTCGTAGACGGCCCGGGGAAAGTCCATCGTGAAATCGCCCTCGGCGAGCACCCCGAAGATATTGTCGCGCAACTCCCGGATCCCCATCGGACGCTGCACGCCGGGAGTCCGACGATCGACATTGAGAAATTCGCGGATATAGGCCGACGATGCGTCGGATAGGCCCTCCAGACGATAATCGTCGAACACCAGTCGGGGCATGCGCGAGCGGAATTCCGCTCGTCGTGCGGCATACTCCTCGGCCGTGCGGCGCTCGTTGACCTTCGCCAGGATGGCAGGCATGCGCTCCTTCGCATCGGCATAACCCGCATCCATGATGGCTTGCGCCTGGTCGAAGTCGAGCATCCCGGCAGCGACGGCACGGCGAATCGTCACGCTTCGCTCCTCGGGCGGCGTATAGTCCGTTTCGAGCATCGCCAGCATGAAGGCCTGGTCCATGAGCGAACTGTTCTCGCTGGGCGGCGTATTGCCCGAAGTGCAGACCGAGCCGACGATCAGGTCGGGCCGAAAATCCTCGTCGAGAGGTTTCCACGGGAAATTATCGTAGATACCCCCGTCGTAGAGGAGCATCGAATCGACCTTCATAGGTTTGAAAACCAAAGGTATAGACATCGATGAGCGGACTGCCTCGCTCAGATCGCCGCTCCGCAGCACCACGGGGCGTCGGTGGTTCATATCGCTCGCGACGCACAGGAAAGGCACCATAAGACGGTCGAAATCACCGCCCGAAGCCGCGGTCGCCGGGGCGAACAACTCCGTGAGAGCCATATCGATCTGCGTCGAGGAGAGCAGGTTGGTCGGCACGCGGAAACGTTTGCCTTCGGGACGCTTCAGATCGATGCGCAGATTCAGAAAACCCGGATTGCGTCCGATCTGCCGATAGTAGGGGGTGTAGACATTGGGGTCGATGCGTCCCGACACCCAATCCTTGACGGCTCCCGACGCCACTATGGCACGCATCTCGGCCGGAGAGTATCCGGCGGCGTACATCGCGGCGATGATCGACCCCATCGACGTTCCGGCCACGTAGTCGATCGGCACGCCGTGTTCTTCGAGTGCCTCCAGCACACCGATATGATAAAGCCCCTTGGCTCCGCCACCGCTCATCACCACGCCCACCCGTTGGGCCCGAACGGATGCCGCGCCGAGCAGCATGGCTACGAACAGGAAGATTCCGCGCAACATGTTTTCGATATTTTCCGACATACGATCATATACTCCAATCCACCGGCGGTCCGTCGAGACCAATTTTTCAACGAACTCCGCGCACAAGGCGGGCCACACGGGAAAAATTAGGGATAAAATTGTATATGGTCTCCATTTTTCTTAACTTTGCATGTAAAATACACCCTTCAAAAGTAGGCAAAAAAGAAAAACCGACAAAATATGATCGACAAAATCAACGAACTCCTCCGACTCGTCGAGGAATTCAAACCCCGCAGCAGCGCCGAACTGGAAGAGTTCCGCATCCGCATCCTGGGCAAAAAAGGCGAGTTGAACGCTTTGATGGAGCAGTTCAAAACGGTGGCGCCCGAACTCAAACGCGAACTGGGACAGCAGATCAACCGTCTCAAGAACGAAGCCACGCAGCGCATCAACGCGCTGCGCGAGGAGTTGCAGAACAACCAGGCGGACACAGCCTCCGCCACCGACGACATGACCCGTCCCGGCTCGGCCGAGACACTCGGCTCGCGACATCCGATCTCGCTGGTCAAAAACCGCATCGTCGAGGTATTTTCGCGCCTGGGCTACACCGTGGCCGACGGTCCCGAAATCGAGGACGACTGGCACGTATTCTCGGCCCTGAACTTCCCGCCCGAGCACCCTGCTCGCGACATGCAGGACACGTTCTTCGTCGAGAAAGATCCCGACATCCTGCTGCGTACGCACACCTCCTCGATCCAGGTTCGCACGATGGAGCGGCAGAAACCGCCCATCCGCGTGATCTGCCCCGGCCGCGTCTTCCGCAACGAGGCGATCTCCTACCGCGCCCACTGCATCTTCCATCAGATCGAGGGTCTCTACATCGACGAGGGAGTTTCGTTCGCCGACATGAAACAATCGCTGCTCTACTTCGCCAAGGAGATCTTCGGCGAGCAGACCGCCATCCGCATGCGTCCCTCCTACTTCCCCTTCACCGAGCCGTCGGCCGAGGTCGACGTGTCGTGCAACCTTTGCGGAGGCAAAGGATGCCCCGTCTGCAAGGGCACGGGATGGCTCGAAATCATGGGTTGCGGCATGGTCGATCCCAACGTCCTGACGGCGAACGGCATCGATCCGCAGCAGTATTCCGGATTCGCCTTCGGCATGGGTATTGAACGTATCGCCATGCTTCTGTACGGCGTGAAGGACCTGCGTCTCTATTTCGAAAACGACGTGCGGTTCCTCCGCCAGTTCGACCAAGCGCTCTAAGACCTTTCAGCATGAAACGCTTCACGGCGATACCGCTTCTCGCACTGTTGTTCGGCACGGCCTTCGTCTCGGGGCAGAGCCCGCAGCAGACGTGCGACGTTCCCGATTCGCTGCGCAGCGTCTACCTCTACACCGAAGGAATCAAGCAGCTGAACATCGCGGCCGATACGGCCCGCGCCCGGGAGTCGTTCGCAGCGGCGATCGCGCTCGATTCGGCGTATGCCCCGGCCTACTACGAACTGGCTGCCAACGGGCTCTACGACACGCCCGACGAGGCGGTCGAACTGGCCCGTCGCGCCTACCGGCTCGACACGACCAACCGGTGGTATCACCGTTTCCTCGGCCAAACGCTCATCCTGGCCGACCGTTATCGCGAAGCACTGGAAGTCTACCGCGACCTGCAAGCGAAAGCCCCGTCCGACCCCGATCACTATCGGCTTCTGGCGGCCCTCTACGAACAGACGGGCGACCCCTACATGGCCCTCGCGACGCTCGATTCGGCCGAACTGCGCTTCGGACGCATTCCGCTGCTGAGCGCCATGAAGCGGCAGCTGCTCGTGCGCACCCACCAAACGGACAAGGCCATCGACGAAGCCCGCGCACTGGTCGCCGAAGCCCCCTACGAAGCACAGCACCACACCGCCCTGGGCGAGTTGTACGGCATCGCAGGACAGGATTCGCTCGCGCTCGCCGAATTCACGAGGGCATTGGAGATCGAGCCCACGGACATACAGACCCTCATGTCGCTCTCCGATTTCCACTCGTCGAAACAGAACTACCGCGAATTGCTCGGCATCAGCAAACGGCTTTTCGAACTGGACGAAATGCCGCTCGACGCGAAGATCCGCCGCTTCGAGCAATTCACCTCCGACATCCGGTTCTACCGCCGTTACTACCACCAGCTGGACGACCTGGCATCGACCCTGGCGATCCGCTATCCCGACGACAGACGCGTCACGGAACTATACGCCGGCCACCTGATCGCCTCGGGCGAGACCGAACGGGCTTTGGAGCTTTATAAGCTCCACCTCACGGACCGCCCGCCCGTCGAGACGTTCTATCACGACGTGATCGAGATCGAGAGTTACCTCAAGCGTCCCGACTCCGTGATGCGCTACATCGCCCTGGCCAAGGAGTTGTTCCCGCGCAATGCGTCGTTCCACCTGGCCGAAGGCAACGCCCTGCTGCGCGAAGGGAAATACCGCAATGCGATCATGGCCTACGACCGCTCGCTGCGTTATGCCGACACCGATTCGCTGCGAGGCTCGATCTGGGGCATCATCGGCGACGCCTGGCATCTGGAAGCCGAAGCGACGCGCAACGCAGCCAACGATTCGCTCACTCCGCCACGCACGCGTACCCGATACCTGCGCGGCGCACGCTCGGATATGAAGCTCTGCTTCGAGGCCTACCGCAACAGCTTGCGTTACTGGCCCGACAACCCGATGGTCCTCAATAACTACGCCTATTTCCTGACGATCGACCCGACATCGGAGCAAGCGGATTTCGAACGAGCCCTCGACATGTCGGCCCGTGCCGTGAAACACACCGACAACAACCCCACCTACCTCGACACCTACGCCTGGGCGCTCTACAAACTGGAGCGTTACGCCGAAGCCAAACGCGCGATCCAGCAGGCCGTGGCATTCGACCGCCAGGAGAGTCCCGAACTGATCGTACATTACGGCGATATCCTCGATGCGCTCGGCGAGCGCTTCCCGGCAGAGGTTTACTGGCGCAAGGCGCTCGAAAAAGGATACGACGCCGCAGCGATCGAACGTCGCCTGGAGCGCCGCGACACGCAGCAAAAATAACCCCGCCGATGAAACCCACCCTGCTGACCCTGCTGCTCTTGCTCTGCATGCTCCCGGCCGTCGCCCAAAACGACCGCCGAATCGCCGAACAGCGCCGCATGATCGAATCGCTCGAAAAAAAGATCGCGGCCGAGGAGGAACAGATCGCCAAACTGCGTTCGGGACGTTCGGCCACCGAGGAGCGCGTAGGACGGCTGGTCCGCCAGCTCGACTCGCGGGCCCAACTGCTCGACCGCACCGAGGAGCAGGCCCGTCTGCTACGCGAGGAGATCGCCCGCAAGGACAGCGTAGCGAGCGATCTGCAAACGACCCTCGACCGTGCCCGCACGCAATACGCCGCGATGGTACGCGAAGCCTACCGCAACTACCGGCAGCACAATTATCTCACCTATATTTTCTCGTCACGTGATTTCCGCGACGCCGCACGGCGCATCGTCACGCTGCGCGAAATGGCCGCGGCCCGTCAGCGCAAGATCGAGGATATCGCCGCGCTGCGCGAGCAGGTCGACCGTGAAAAACGCGAATTGGGCGATCGCAAACATTCCCTCGACTCGGTGACGCAGAAGCTCACCGCGCAGAAACGTCGCCTCGAAGCCGACACGCGCAACGCCCGGGCCGACCTGAGCAAACTCTCCCGCCAGGAGAAGAGTGCGCTTCAGCGCAAACTCTCGCAACAGCGGGAGCTTGACACCGCGATCGCAGAGCTGCGCAAACTCACCAAAGGCAACACCACGGGAGCTTCATTCTCGACGAAGACCACCGGATTGCGGCTCCCCGTCGTAGGCGGTCGCGTGAAACGCTATAAGGAGAACATGGCCGAAATCACGGGCCCCCGAGGTGCGCAGGTGATCTCGATCTACGAAGGCAAAGTGGTCGAAATCAAACGCAACCGCATCACGGACAAATACGACGTCTACGTCGCGCACGGCGAATACATCACCTCTTACGCCAATCTGGGCGGCGTCACGGTCGAGAAGGGCCAGAAGGTGGCGAAGAACCAGCAGTTAGGCACCATCGGTTCGGCCGTCGACGTCGCGACAATGGCCACGGAGTACAAAATCGTCTTCGGCATCTACCCGCCGAATCCCTCAACGAAGCTCCGCGCCGAGAACTGTTTTCGGAAATAGCAATCAACTCACCCGAATCATGATACGTTATTATACCGACGATTGCAGCTACCGCCTGCCCGAGAAGCGGCGCACGGCACGCTGGTTGGAAGAGGTCGCCCGCAGCGAAGGATACACGACGGGCGAGGTGACCTACATATTCTGTTCGGCGGCACGGCTGCTGGAGATGAACCGCCAATTCCTCGGACACGATTACTATACGGATGTCATTACGTTCGACTACAGCGACCGAAAAGGCGAACGCATCGTCGCGGGCGATATCTTCATCGACGTGGAGACCGTAGCGGACAATGCCTGTCAGTACGGAGCCGCACGCCTGCAAGAGATGCGCCGCGTAGTGGTCCACGGGCTGCTGCACCTCTGCGGGCAGAAGGACAAGACTCCCCGCACCAATGCGCAGATGCACCGCAAGGAGGACAAATACCTGAAATTCTGGGAAGAACCCGAAAGCTGACCCGCCATGGAAGTACGTCTGGACAAATATCTTTGGGCCGTGCGGATCTTCAAGACCCGCAGCGATGCCGCCGACGCGGTACGCAACAACAAAGTGACGGTCAACGGCGCCTATGCCAAACCCTCGCGCGAAGTGAAGATCGGCGACCGTCTCGCCGTGCGACGTCAGCAGGTAACCTATTCCTATCAGGTGGTCGAACTGGTATCGAGCCGCCAGCCGGCCAAAAACGTACCGCTCTACTGCCTCGACACCACTCTGCAGGAGGAGCTGGACAAGCTCGTCGCACCGCGCGAAACCGTCTTCGTCTTCCGCGAACGCGGCACGGGACGCCCGACGAAGAAGGAACGCCGCGAGCTGGACGACTTGATGGACGGAATTTTCTACGACGACGAGGAATAAGCCCTTTTCGACCCCAAGGCAGCACAGAGTGCCGCTCGACGGATGTCGAAAATATTTTGCAATCCGAAGATTTTCGACTACCTTTGTACTTGAAAAATACGTATTGCGATAACACGGCTCCGGACTGTAGGCTCCTCGACTCAGGCATGGATCGGATTTACTACGGCAGGCAGACCGCAACAATTCATCCCGACAGCAAGGAGCTACGACCGAGATAATACGCCGGGAGAAAGTCGTGAAAATTGGCAATACCGTTTTGTAATCCTCATCGGAGGGCGAAACTACGCCGGATAAGATGACTGGGTAAAACCAATCGCTTATCCGGCCTTTTTTGTGGAATCGTTCGTTACGCCTGAAGACCCATCTTCGGCGGCCGGCCGGACCGGAGGCAACGCCGAAGGCGTCGTAAGGGAACGACATAAAGCATGGTAGTAAAATGGAACGCGACGCAATCGACCTGGGAACGCTTCGGGTGGAGACCCTCTTTCGCCGGTATTTCATCCCCACGCTGCTGGGCATGCTCAGCATCTCGTCCGTAACGGTCATCGACGGAATATTCGTGGGCCACGGCATCGGCAGCGACGGCATCGCGGCCATCAACATCAGTTATGCCCCGATGCTGCTGTTCACGGGACTTGGACTCATGACAGGCATCGGTTGCTCAGTGGTCGCCTCGATCCATCTGGCCAGACGGAAGATCAAAGCCGCCCGGCTCAACGTGACGCAGGCGCTGCTGTTCGTCACACTGGTCTCGGGGCTTCTGTCGTCGCTTATGGCGCTCTCGCCCCGGCGCACGGTGCTGTTGCTCGGAGCATCGGAACATCTGTTGCCGTTGACGGTCGACTATCTCTTGTGGATCATTCCCTCGGTCGTATTTCAAATGTGGATCGCCGTCGGACTCTTCGTCATCCGGCTCGACGGAGCGCCCCGCCTGGCGATGTGGTGCAGCGTCGTTTCGGCCGCAGTCAACGTTTTGCTGGACTGGATCTTCATCTTCCCGCTGGGATGGGGCGTGATGGGCGCGGCCTTCGCGTCGACGCTCAGCGTGGCGATCGGCGGCCTGATCGTGATCGTCTACCTGCTCTTCTACGCCCGTACATTACGGTTATACCCGCTCAAAATCAGCCGCAAAAGTTTGCGACTCACCCTGCGCAACATCGGATATCAGTGTCGAATCGGCTCCTCGGCCATGCTCGGCGAAGCGACGATGTTCGTATTGATGTTCACCGGGAATCGGGTATTCATGCACTACCTCGGGGATGCGGGTGTCGGTGCTTTCGGCATCGCCTGCTATTACACGCCTTTCGCCTTCATGATCGGCAATGCCATCGCCCAGTCGGCCCAACCGATCATCAGCTATAACTTCGGTGCCGGCCGAGCCGAACGAGCCGTCTCGGCACAGCGGATCGCCCTTGCGACGGCCATCGCATGCGGTCTGACGGTCACTGCAGCATTCGTCTGTTTCCCGGAAACGCTCGTCGGACTTTTCGTCGAACTCCGCGATCCTGCCGCCCGCATCGCTACGAGCGGGTTCCCGCTTTTCGCCGCAGGATTCGTCTGCTTCGTGACGAACCTGACGGTCATCGGCTACTACCAAAGTCTCGAACGCGTACGGCCCGCCACCGCATTCGCCCTGCTGCGAGGCTTGTTATTTCTCGTGCCAAGCTTCCTGCTGCTGCCCCGGGCGATCGGCTCCGACGGGATCTGGCTCGCTCTGCCCTTATCCGAGTTCCTGACGACGCTTGCGATAGGAGGATATTATTGCTGGCGGAGCGATCGTTTCTGCAAGCTGCGATCCGTCGGATCGCGCGAACCGTAGCCTCCTCCGGGCGGAGTCGCTTTACTCGCCCCGCAGGCTACGGCCCGCAACCCACAGGGGCTCCGGAGTCCGGAACTACGCGCGCATAACCGCGCGGCATGATTTCTCGGGCGGAAAGGATATACATCCGAGAATCCCTATGGGGCCTTGATACAAAAGACCGGCACTCTCAGAGTACCGGTCTTCCGTTTCATGAGCCTACGGCTCTTTTCGGCTGTCTACCTATTTCTTGTTGAAGAAATTCATCGTCATCGCACACCCGACGGCAGAGAACGACTTCACGGCATCGCCGAAGACTTTCAACCGTGCGGGCAACGCCTCGCGCTCCTCCGCAGTCCATTCGCCCAACACATAATCGACCTGATGGCCCTTCGGGAAGTCGCCGCCTACGCCGAATCGCATGCGGGCGAACTCCTCCGTACCCAACAGTTCGGCGATGTTCTTCAACCCGTTATGTCCTCCCGCACTTCCCTTCTGACGCATCCGCAACGTACCGAACGGCAGCGCGATATCGTCGGAAACGACCAGCAGGTTCTCCGGGGCGATCTTCTCCGCCTCCATCCAGTAACGTACGGCCTTGCCCGAGAGGTTCATGTAAGTCGAGGGTTTGAGCAGAATGAGCGTACGCCCCTTATGCTTCATCTCGGCCACATCTCCGTAACGCATGGTCGTAAAAACAGCATTGGACGCCTCTGCGAGGGCGTCCAACACTTTGAAACCGATGTTGTGACGGGTCTCGGCATATTCGGCGCCGATATTCCCCAACCCAACAATAAGGTATTTCATACGCTACCGTTATCTTCCGGCTGCCTCGGCACCGCGCGATGCACGCGTTACGCGAACGGCGCAGACGGCCGTCGTAGCCGGAGTCACGAACTTCAGATTCTCGAACTTCAGGTCGCCTACGAAGATGGTCTTTCCGACGCCCAGCGGCGTAACGTCTACGACGATCTCGTCGGGCAGGTTCTCGACCAAAGCGCTCACGATGAGTTTACGGGCCGAAAGAGCCAGCTTACCGCCGATCTTCACACCTTCGGCGTTACCGGTCAGACGCACCGGAATAGCGATCGACACGGGCTTGCCCTCGGCGATACGGTAGAAATCCAGGTGGAGAATCTCCTCGCGAACGGGGTGGAACTGCGCTTCGCGCATCACGGCCTGCTCCTTCTTGCCGTCGAAATCGAACTCGACGATGTAGGAGTTGGGGGTGTAGATCAGAGGTTTGATCTCGCGGGGGTCTACCGAGAAGGAGACCGTCTCGCCGTTGCCGCACAGTACGCAGGGAATCAGACCCTCGCGACGTACCGCCTTGGCTGCCTTCTTGCCGAAATCCGCACGGTTCACGGCCTTGACTGCAATGGTTTTCATGTTTCGAATCGTTTTGAATGTTACCTTCGGCGGTTCTCAATGCGATCTTCCGTGAGTCGCATCCCACATCCGCCTGTTTTGCGGCACAAAGATAGGTCAATTTCCCGAGATCGAAAAATCCGGGCGAAAAAATCTTGGAAAAACACGCGGTTTTCGGCAGTCGGCATCGAAAAAAACCTCTCCTCGCCAAAAACACGATACCGCGCAGGCTGCGGCAGCCGAAACCTTCGCCCCCAAAAAGCGGCCGCAACTGGAAAGTTCGGCCGTCATCTGATCGCCTATCGTCCGAGAATCGCAAGGACCGGATTTCGGAGCTCTCCGAATCGGCAACGTCCGCCCTCGAAAAAAATAACGGACCGTCTCTACGATCCGTTATCATTCGGCCGGAATCGCATCCGGCATTTTCGCGACTGCGTCGGATTATTTCTTCTCCGCTACGGTCACACGCTTCTCCTTGATGCGGGCCTTCTTACCGGTGAGTTTGCGCAGGTAGTAGATACGAGCGCGACGAACGACACCGTACTTGTTGACCTCGATCTTCTCGATGTGGGGCGAATAGAGGGGGAAGATACGCTCGACACCCACGCCGTTCGAAATCTTACGGATCGTGAACATCTTGGTCTTGCCCTGACCCTTGATCTGGATCACTACGCCGCGGAAGCTCTGCAAGCGCTCCTTGTTACCCTCGACGATCTTGTAGGTCACCGTGATCGTGTCACCGGCCTTGAACGACGGAACGTCGGCATCCGTCTTGGCCCACAACTGCTCGTTGACGAGCTTGATGATTGCATCTTTGTTCATTGCTGCAATGAAATTAATGGTTTTCGCATCCAACATTCCCGCTGCACTTCGGCTACCATACGCGCCCTTTGCCCGTAATCCTGCGATGATCCTCGTACGAACCGCTCCGGTCCGCCGCAACGATCGTCGCCATCGCTCCGATGCCCAATGAAAGAGGTTGATATACGCCTTTCGGGAGGACAAAGGTACGCAAAATTTTCCATTCCCCGCACTTCCGTCCAAAAAATATCGCACGACGGCACGATTTCGGGCAAATCGCAGCCTTCCGTCGCCGTTCGGAGCCCCGTCGGACTTCTCTCGAAAATAATCTATCGCTCTGAAATCTGGAAGTTTTTTCGATCGAAACGTTGCATACGAAAAAACTTTTTCCTATATTTGTTCGGCTCGGTCCATCGAGCCGCGACATACGATTTCAGGAAACCTCGACAACGCCTTTCCACCCTCGGTTTTCGAACGGTATTCCTCTCCGCATATTGATCTCCACGCACCGCTGGCTGCGAACTTCTCTCTCATTTCCGACTTGTTCCTTACCACAACACATTCGATACTATGAAAAAGCTACCCTATCTCCTTCTGGCGCTTGCCTGGGCCGCTGCTTTCACAGCGTGTAGTAAAGACGAAATCCCCGATCCGAATGCCCCGACGGGATTGCCTGCGCTCTCCGACCCGCAGGACGTCGGTTCCTGTATGGACGATGAGGCGTTCCGGGAGTATTGTCTCAAAGAATTCGACACCGACAAAGATGGGAAAATCTCCCGAGAGGAGGCTGATGCCGTCACCTATATGAGGTTAGGAAATTCTCATTTTAAATCGCTTCCCGGAATCGGCTATTTCTCCAACCTGGAAAACTTCAACTGTACCACCTGTCAAACAATTGAGACGGCCGATCTAAGCAATAATCGGAAATTAAACAGAATCGTAATACTCAGTTGCGAAAATCTAAAGAGTGTCATTCTTCCGAACAGCCAGGAAACGATCAGTCACATACAATTCTCCGGATGCCAAAGTTTAGCAAACATCGACATACCGAACAAGGTAACTGCGATCCCCCGACAAGCCTTTTACTTCTGTCGTAGTTTGGAACGTATTACGCTCGGGAGCGAGACGACCGAGATCGGAGACGAGGCTTTCTACGGTTGCAGCAGTCTGACGAGTATTAAACTTCCCGACAAGGTGTCTTCGATCGGCTACCGGGCTTTCTATGGCTGCGAGAGCCTTACGAGCATCAATATTCCCAATAAAGTAACGGAGATTCCCAACCAGGCTTTCGTTTCTTGCGAGAGTCTGGCAAGCATCAAGATACCCGATCAGGTGACTAATATCGGATTCTATGCTTTCGCTGGTTGCAGCAACCTGGTCAATATTACCCTGAGCAAAAATATAACGGGTATATCTATTGGTACTTTCAGCGGTTGCAGCAGTTTGAAAAACATCAAACTTCCCGCCGGCATCGTAGGAATCGATTCTGATGCTTTCAAGGATTGCAGCAGTTTGACCGACATCAAAATCCCCGATAGCGTAAAAGCTATCGGATATAATGCTTTCAAGGGTTGCAGCGGCCTAACGAGTATAAATATCCCGGACAAGGTAACTCGGATCGAATTCAGCACCTTCGAAGGTTGCAGCAGCCTGGCATCGGTTGCGATCGGAAAAGGAGTAACCGAAATCGGAGAAACGGCGTTCAAAAACTGCACTAACCTGGCGAATATCGAAATTCCCGACGGGGTGACTGAAATCGGGAAGGAAGCCTTCAGCGGCTGCACCAATCTGACCTCGGCAACGATCGGGAAAGGAGTGACCGAAATTCAAGAAGAGATGTTCAAGGATTGCAGCAGTCTGACGAATATCAAGATTCCCGACGGGGTAACTGAGATCGGATGGGGAGCCTTCTATGATTGCACCAGTCTGACCTCCGTCGAACTTCCCGAGCAGATCACCCACCTGAGTAATTGCGCATTCTACGGATGCAGGAAACTTTCTTCCATTTATTGCAAAGCCGTCAACCCGCCGCAAGTGAGCCCCGAGACGTTCCCGTTAAAAATTTTCGTTGCGAAAATCTATGTTCCGAGAGCCTCGGTCGAAGCCTACAAAACGGCGGAGGGATGGAGCGAATATGCCTCCCGGATCGAAGGATTTTAGCCGCAGCGGTGCGCGGCTGACCGCGGTTTTCCGGACCAGGTGAGCCGTAGTCTTCTTCGGGGTTGCTCGCTCCGCAGGCTACGGTTCGTATGAGTCCGAAGACAGAAAGCGGCAAGAAGCGAAATTCACGACGATTTCCCCATAAAGTCCATACTCTTTAGACGGGCGCGGACCGAAGCCTCGCAATTATGCTCCGTCCACCCGTATAGGTGCAAAAGTTGCATAGGGTTTGCAGAATTATTATATTTGCGAAAAAGTAAGACGGTTACATACCATTTTACCTTTACGGCATCTTTATTCCCGAGGCCTTGCGGGTTGTATCCAAAGCTCTCCTCCGAGGGGGGGGGCAGAATTGCAAACGCGGCGGAACGCCGCGAGGCTTCGACCGACGCACAAGGAAACAAGGTCGAAGAACCGATGAGGGTAAAGTGATGTATAACCGCCAAACGTAAATTCCTTACAGACCATGAAATCACTACACCGCATCGTGCTGCCGCTCGTCGCGCTCGTACTCGCCACCGGCTGCGACGCTTTCCGCACGCTCACCGAGTCGAGACGCAAATCGGCCCAAGGTAAACCCTACGAACTGATCGTCGTATGCCCGCAGGCGGAGTGGACCGGCGAAGTAGGCGACACGCTGCGCTCGATACTCACGGCGCCGATCCCCTACCTCAACCAGACCGAACCGCTTTTCGACGTATTGCGCGTGACCGAACGCGGCTTCACCAATGTGGTCGCCGATCATCGCAACGTACTCAAAGTACTGGTCGACCCTTCGCAGGAAGCTACTTCCGTCGCCGTGCAGTACGACGTAACGTCGGAACCGCAGATCGTCATGACGTTGCAGGGCCCCGACCAGCAGTCGCTCGTCGCCTACCTTTCGGAGCACCGCGCCGAGCTGGTGCAGATTCTCGAAAAAACCGAGCGCGACCGCTCCGTGAAATACAACGAAGCTTACGGAAATCCCGGCATCGAGCAGGCGATCCGCCGCTCGTTCGGTGTCGAGATGCACGTCCCGAAGGGCTACACGCTCGCGGCCGACACCCCCGATTTTCTGTGGGCGCGCTACGAATACCCCACGGCCAGCCAGGGATTCATCATCTACTCCTATCCCTACGAGGGCAAACAGTCGCTCTCGCCCGAGGCGCTGCTGGCGGCCCGCAACCGCTTCGCGGCCCGCATCCCCGGGCCTTCGGACGGCTCCTATATGACGACCTCGGAGGTCTTTCCGCCCGACTACCGTATGTTCCGCCTCGAAGGGCGCCTGTGGTGCGAGCTGCGCGGGTTCTGGGACGTCGCGGGCGACTTCATGGGCGGACCGTTCGTCAGCTACACGACCGTCGACACGGCCACGAACCGGATCTTCACGCTCGACTGCTATGTCTACTCGCCCAAACAGCACAAACGCAATTTCATGCGCGGCGTCGAACACCTGCTCTACGGCATCAGCTTCCCGGAGCAGTAACCGGGCATTCCGGCACCGGGACCTCATGCGCCCGGTGTCGGGGCGTACCCGATAAACGGAAACCTCCATGCTGCAATTGCTGACTCAACTGCTTCCGGCGATCTATTCGCTGTCGATCCTCGTCGTGTTGCTGATCGTCATCACCGACAACCGCAACCCGCTGAAGACCCTGCCGTGGATCGTCGTGCTGCTGCTGGCCCCCGGTATCGGGCTGGTTTTCTATTTCTTTTTCGGATACGACCTTTCCAAGAAACGCATCATTTCGCGCCGCACGCGCAAGCGAATCACTACCCGACTCGAAGAGAGCGATTCGGCCGAGAATCCGGCGATTCCGCAACGGTTGATGCCGCTCGTACGTCTGTTGCGGGAAACGGTACACGCCGTGCCGCTCTACGGCAGTCGCATCACCCCCTACACCGACGGGGCGTCGAAGATGGAGGCCCTGCTCGCGGCGATCGCCGCGGCGCAGCGCCACATACACCTCCAATATTATATCTTCCTGGACGACGAAACGGGCTGCCGCCTGCGCGACGCCCTGATCGCCAAAGCCCGCGAGGGAGTAGCCGTGCGCGTGCTTTACGACGACGTGGGGAGCCGCAGCGCGAAAAAATCGTTCTTCGAATCGATGCGCCGCGAAGGGATCGAGGTCCATGCCTTCCTGCACGTGAAATTCCCGCGCTTCACCGGCAAAGTCAACTACCGCAACCACCGCAAAATCGCCGTGATAGACGGACATACGGCCTTCGTGGGAGGCATGAACATCGCCGATCGCTACCTTCGCGGTACGACGCGGGGATGTTGGCGCGACACCCATTTTCGCATCGAGGGAAGCGGCGCCGCAGGGTTGCAAGCCGTATTTCTGAGCGACTGGTCTGCGACGACCAAGACCTATCCGACCGGACCGGATTACTACCCCTCCGCCCGACGATATACCGACGGCGCAATGCAGATTCTGCCCGGCGGACCTTTCGGCAAATGGCGGGCATTGTTGCAGGCCGACAGTTTTCTGTTGACGCGCGCACAACGGCGCGTATGGATACAGACCCCGTACTATCTTCCTTCGGAAGTGCTCGACTCGGCCTTGCAGACAGCCGCCCTGGCAGGCATCGACGTACGGCTGATGCTCCCGGCCCGCTCCGACTCGAAGGTCGTCGATCTGGCTACGCACTCTTACCTGGGCGACATGCTGAAAGCCGGGGTGAAGGTCCTCTTCTACACTCCCGGCATGCTCCACTCCAAACTGCTGATCGTTGACGACGCAGTGACGGTCATCGGCTCGGCGAATATGGATTTCCGCAGCTTCGAACACAACTTCGAGATCAACGCCTTCGTCTACGACGCCGATTTCACGACCCGGATGGTCTCCGTCTTCGAGGCGGACTCCGCACAATGCCGCTCACTCCAACCCGGCGAATGGTTCCGCCGTTCCCGCGGCCGCAGATTCGCCGAATCGTTCATGCGCATCTTCGCACCGTTGCTTTGAGCGAGGCCAAACCTGCGGTGGACGTCCGGAACCGCTTGCACGATGCGGAGGGTCAAAGCTATCTCCTTTTTCCGAATTTCCCGGGACGCAATGCCTCCGGGAGCGGGAGTCCGAGTCGGACGAAGCTGACGATCGAACCCGTCAGCGCGAAACCTCCGGCCAACAACAACGCCGCACGGGTGCTGTCGTCCGGGACCAGACGAAACATCGCGGCCATCAACGCAGCGCCCGTGGTCTGCCCCACCAGACGCGCCGTGGCGAGCATACCGCTCGCCGAGCCGCTCCGGGCCGGCGGTGCCGATGCGATCATCACGCTGTTATTCGGCGACTGGAAAAGCCCGAAACCCGCGCCGCACAGCGCCATGCGTCCGACGATTTGCGCAGTCGTCGGATGTTCGGGCAGCAGCGCCAGCAACAAAGCCCCGAGGGCCATCGCCGCGAGCCCCGTGCCACCGAGCACACCCGGATGTATCCGCTCGCAAAGTACTCCGGCCGTGGGCGCCACGACCATAATGACGGCGGGCCATGCCGTCAGCAACAACCCCGTGCGCACGTCGTCGTAGCCGCAAACATGTTGCAGGTAGAACGGCAAAGCCACCATGGCGAGCATCTGCCCCGTATAGGAGCAGACCGACGTAGCGACCGATACCGAGAAGATCGGTATTCGCAGCAGATCGAACGGCAGCAACGGATAGTTCCGATGCAGTTGGCTCCGCACGAAAAAATATCCCACGATGACGCAAACCGCGCACACGGCGCATAGCAACCACGGATCGACCTCGTGCGAAAAGCCCTCCACGGCGGCCATCATCAGACCGAACGTCAGGGCGTTCATCGCGGCATCGCCCCACCGGAAACGCCCCGAAACCGCCCGTACCGGGTTCTCGGGCAGGAAACGGCGGCTCAGCACTACGGCCGCGATACCCACGGGAACGTTGACGGCGAAGAGCCACGGCCACGGTCCCAGGGAGAGAATCGCCGCAGCCAGCGTCGGCCCCGCGACCGACGAGACGGCGACCACCGTCGCATTGATGCCCATTCCGCGCCCGAGCTGCGCCTGCGGATAGATGATGCGTATCAGGGTGGTATTCACCGACGTGACGGCCGCAGCGCCGAAGCCCTGCACGACGCGTGCGACGAGCAGCGCAGAGAGCGATCCGGCCAAGGCACAACCGACCGATGCCGCCGTAAAGAGCAGCAGCCCGGCGACATAGATGCGCCGGTAGCCGATCCGCTCGCCTAAGGCCGAAAGGGGCAGGATCGAGATCATCACGGCCAATTGATAGGCATTGACGATCCAGACCGAATCGGCGGGCGAGATGTTCAACTCGCGCCCCATGACGGGCAACGCGACATTGGCGATCGTCGCATCGAGCACCGAAAGTCCTACTCCGAACGCCACCGCGAGGATAGCACCCAGACGTCGGGGCATCGGAAGGCCGTCGGACATACCGACGCACCGGGGACCTCCATTCATACCGAACGATCAGACTTTGAGATAGATTTTCTTGCGGTCGAGCATCCACAATACGACCCAGCAGCAGACGATATAACCGACTCCGAGAATCGTCTCTTTGATTTCGGGCGAAAATTTCCCGGCCAGACCGCCGAAGAAGAATCCGTCGACGCTCCACATGGGCACGATGCGCTGAAGCAGGTAGATCGTAATCGAATTGACACCGACGACCTTGAAAAAGAAAGTCCAGCGGCGCCATTGCAACACGTCGATGACGTAATAGAACAGTGCGAACATCGCCAACGAATAGCTTCCCGCCGCAAAGACGAAAGCCGGCGTCCAAAGCATCTTGTTGATCGGCTGCAACGGACTCATGCACAGCGCCATCACCGACAAAACGACAGATCCAGCCGCCATAAGAGCTGCCTTGCGGTTGCCTGTGAAACGGTCGCTGCGCACCAGCTCGCCCGCGAACATGCCCAGCATGGCCGTCACCACGGCGGGCAGCGTGCTGAGCAGCCCTTCGGGATCGAAAAGCGCCTTTTTATAGAGGTGCGACGGCATGATGATCCTATCGACGTATCCAACGATATTGCCTTCGCGCGTCAGAAGTCCGGCATCCGGCATGTCGGGCGCCGGCACGAACTGCAACACCGCACCGTAACCGACCAGAATCGCAACGGCGATCGCGACACGTGCGCGAACGCCGAAATTCATGAAGAGCAATGCGGCGAACATCCACGCCAAGCCGATGCGGCCCAGGACGCTGGGGATGCGCAGCGTCGCCCATTCGAGTTTGAACAATCCGTTATAGACCAGTCCCAGCAACACCAATGTCAGGGCCCGCCGCACGACCTTCGCGACGATGCGTCTCTCGCCGAGTCCGTTCGCACGCTGTTTGGCCACGGAAAACGGGAACGAGATGCCCGCGATGAACAGGAAAAGCGGAAAAATCGTGTCGTGATGGAAGAACCCGTTCCACGCCGCATGTCCCATCTGCGCAGTGAGCCAGGTCGAAAATTCCCCGGGCCACAGTTTACACAGGCTGACGACGAGTCCGCTGAGCCCCATGATGAAAAGCATGTCGAATCCGCGCAGGGCATCGAGCGAAAGCAGTCGCTGCGAAGCCGCAGCCGGTTGCCGGGAGTTGTTTTTCATGGTTTCTTATCGGTTTTGGATGGTTTCTGACGCCTGGAATTTGCAGAGCTGGTCGCCGCGCCGCACCACACCGGACGTACGGATGGCGCACAACTGCCCCTGCACAGCTTCGCCGACGGGAGTGCCGTCGGGGCCGTGAAGCTCCTCGAGCCGCTGTTCGGCGACACCGGTCGTCGGACCGAGGAAGAAGATTTCATCGCCCACGGCTATGGGAGCCGCCTCGACGAGCACCTCGGCGACCGAGATTTTTTTGTAGAAGTTCACCACCTTGCCCACGTAGACCTTGCGTTGTGAGGCCGACGAACCGTAGGCCGCACTGTGCTCCGCGACGGGACGCCCCGCATAATACCCCTCCCAGAAACCGCGGTTGAAGACCGTGGCGAGGCGTTCTTTGAGTCCCGCGGCCAGCTCGGACGTATAGGTTCCGGCCTCCAAGGCCCGCAGCGCTTCGTCGTAACACTCGACGACGCGTTTGACGTACTCGGCCCCGCGCGCACGTCCCTCGATTTTGAGCACACCCACACCCGAGTCGATCATCCGGTCGAGGAAATCGATCGTGCAGAGGTCCTTTGGCGAGAGCACGTAGCGCCCGTCGACGTCGAGCGCAGCCCCCGTCTCCTTATCCGTGACGGTATATTTGCGACGACACAGCTGGCGACAGGCACCGCGGTTGGCCGAGCACCCGGTCTCGTAGAGCGAAAGATAGCATTTGCCCGAAATGGACATGCACAGCGCGCCGTGAGCGAACATTTCGATCTGCACCAACTCGCCCCGCGGTCCGCGGATATCGTTCTCGACGATCTCGCGACGGATCGCCGCGACTTGTTCGAAGGTCAGTTCGCGGGCCAGCACCACCGTGTCGGCCCACTGGGCGTAGAATTTCACCGCCTCGGAGTTCGAAATGTTGCACTGCGTGGAGATGTGCACCTCCTGCCCGATGCGGCGAGCGTAGAGGATCGCGGCCAGGTCGCTGGCGATGATGGCGTCGACCCCTTCGCTCCGGGCGCGATCGATCACCTCGTGGACATCCAGAAGTTCATCCTCGTAGACGACGGTGTTGACCGTCAGGTAGGTTTTTACCCCGGCGTCGTGCGCCGTGCGGACGATCCGCGAAAGATCGTCCAGCGTGAAATTGGCGGCCGAAGCCGACCGCATGTTGAGCTTCCCGACCCCGAAATAGACGGCATCGGCCCCCGCGGCGATCGCCGCCGCCAAAGATTCGTAAGACCCCACCGGGGCCATGATTTCAATCTCGCTGCGTTTCATTTCTTCATTCAAAAACAGATCCACCAACGACGGGACTCTTCCGTCAGCGCTCGCTGCCGCCGCAGGGAATCGGCGCCATACTGGTCGCGGTAGCTCCGCCAGCCGTTGTCGAGGCAGGCATCGTCCGGATGGAACTCGCCCGCACCGATATCCAGTCCCTCGTCGAGCGGAATGCGGAAATCGCCCCAGCAGCACACCTTCTCGGTTCCGCTCCGGGCGCTGCGCCATATTCCTTGCCATTGGTTGTTGCGATAGCCGTCGGCTACGAGCATAAGCGTATCGTAATAGATATTTCCGGCCGCATCGACCGCGATGTCGAGCGTATGGAGCCCCTCGAAAATCCCCGCACCGGGCTGATCGGGATGCTCGCGCAGTGCGTAATGGCCCCGCAGGCTCCAACCCGAACGGATGCCGCCCCATTCGTCGGGAACATCCGAGGCCGGGTAACGCACGAGCGAATCGAGATGCAACTCCCCCTCGAACGTGCAGACGTTATTGCCGACGCGGGTCGCTCCTTCGAGCAGGTAACAAAGTGGATCGGTACCAGAACGCGCGATGGTGCGGATATGAATGCGCAAACGTTTGAAATCTTCGCCGATATAACCCAGCGCATCGGGCCGCTCGACCCATGCGAGCGAGGTCGTATCCTCGCGGTCGATGAGCGGCAAGGGCCCGGTCCAGAGCATCGACAGATCGTGCCGGCGCAGCTCTTCGAGGGTGAGCCGTGCAGGCGTCTGAGCCAGGGATACGACTGCGCACCCGACCAACCCCAAGATCATCGCCAAACGTCGCATACGCAATTCCGGATTACTTTTTGCGGCCCATCAATCCGGCAGCGAACTCACGGAGCGGCCGCGTCCGCTCGCCTGCGACCGACAAAGTGTCGAACTGGGCCAGAGCGCGTTCGAAGCGCAGCTCGATCTGCTGTTCCGTGAGGCGCGGTACGTCCAAACGGTCGTAGACAGCCTTCACGGCGGCGATCTTTTCGGCGTCGGAGAGCGTTTCGTCGCAGTAGGTCGTGCGCAGGATGTCGCGTGTGGGCTCGTCGGCACGGCTCATGGCCGTCACCATCAGATAGGTCTGCTTGCCCTCGAGGATGTCGCCGCCGATGGCTTTGCCCAAACGTTCGTCGCCGTAGCTGTCCAGCAGATCGTCCTGCAACTGGAACGCCAGGCCGAGTTCGATGGCGAAGCGATGCAGTTTGCGGCAATCTTCCTCCGAAGCACCGCCCAGAATCGCGCCGATCACGGTCGCACCGGCCAGCAGCACCGAAGTCTTCAGTTCGATCATGTGCATGTACTCCACGACCGAGACCTTGCGCTTGCGTTCGAAATCCATGTCGTACTGCTGTCCTTCGCACACTTCGAGCGCCATATCGTTGAACGTTCGCAGGATGCGAGGCAGATGCGCGGCCGGAACGCCGCTCAGCAGACGGTAGGCGTAGATCATCATCGCGTCGCCCGAGAGGATTGCCACGTTGCGGCCCCATTTGGCCTGTACCGAGGGTTTGCCGCGACGTACGGCGGCATTGTCCATGATATCGTCGTGCAGCAGCGTGAAGTTATGGAACACTTCGACCGCAGCAGCAGCGGGCAGCGCCTGCTGCACGTCGTCCGAAAAGAGTCCGCAGGCGAGCAGCACCAACATCGGCCGCAGCCGTTTACCGCCACCCGAAAGCGAATAACCGATCGGAGCATAGAGCAACTCGGGTTCGGCCGGGAAATCCGTCTGAGCCAAATAATTCTCGAATATTGAGAGCAATCGTTCGTTGGTTTGCATAATCCGCTAACACTTTTGGGTCCGAATATGACCCAAAAGTAAAAAAAAACTTTGGAGTAGCCGAATTTTATCCTAACTTTGACAAAATAAATTCCAACTAATACCTGAAACACGATATGAAAAAACTTGCTATCGGCGTAGACATCGGCGGCATCAACACCGCCTTCGGCCTCGTGGACGAGAACGGCGATCTCTATGCCGAATCGGTCATCTCGACCAAGAAATATCCCTACGTGGACGACTATCCCGCATACGTAACCGACCTGTGCCAGGCTTTGCGCGCACTGGCCGACAGCGTGTCGTTCGACTACGAACTGGCAGGTATCGGCATCGGCGCCCCCAATGCCAATTTCCATAAAGGTACGATCGAAACGCCGGCCAACCTGTGGAAATTCCGCGAAGGAGAGACGGATACCGACGAGTCGCGCCGCATCTTCCACCTCGCCGAGGATGTCGCCAACTACTTCGGCGGCGTGAAAACGCTCATCACCAACGATGCCAATGCCGCGACGATCGGCGAGATGATTTACGGCAACGCCAAAGGCATGAAGGATTTCATCATGATTACGCTCGGCACGGGCCTCGGCTCGGGATTCGTCGCCAACGGCGAAATGATCTACGGCAACGACGGTTTCGCCGGCGAGTTCGGCCACGTGATCGTAGAACGCAACGGACGCGAGTGCGGTTGCGGACGCCGCGGCTGTCTGGAGGCCTACGTCTCGGCCACGGGTATCAAGCGAACGGCTTTCGAACTGATGGCCAAGATGAACGCTCCGAGCAAACTGCGCGACATCGCATTCAGCGATTTCGACGCTTCGATGATCTCCGTAGCCGCCGAGCAGGGCGATCCCATTGCGTTGGAGGCTTTCCGCTTCACGGGCGAAATGCTGGGCCGTGCGCTGGCAGATGCCGTGACGGTGACTTCACCCGAGGCCATCTTCCTCTTCGGCGGACTGTCCAAAGCCGGAAAGCTGATCCTCGAACCGACGCAGTGGTACATGGAGGAGAACATGCTCTTCACCTATAAAAATAAAGTCAAACTTCTGCCCAGCGGCATCCAGGGCAAGAACGCCGCCATCCTCGGCGCCTCGGCGCTGATCTGGCAGCAGGAGAAGTAAGATCAGCAGGGCGGGAGTCATCCGTCCTCCTGCTGTTGTATAATACCCATGACCTTACGGGTTGCACCCGAAGCCCCGGCCTGAGGCGAGGGTTTGGAAGTGGGTCCGACTTGCAAATGCGGCGGAATGCCGCGAGCCTTCGACCGACCGCAACGGTATTGCGGTCGGAAACCAATAAAGTATAAAATATCTCAATATGAAAAAACTCGTTCTATTCCTCGTTGCCGCTACGGCAGCGCTGAGCGTCTCGGCTCAGGTTCGTTTCGTCGACGCCACGGAACTCAACATCATCGGTCAGGCACTCCCTACGTCGCATCCCTATCATCGTATCGATACGGCGGTTTACAAAGGTTTCACCCAAAGCGAGAATCAGCAAGTACGCTGTTCGGCCGGCATGGCCGTGACGTTCAAGACCGATTCGAAACGCATAGACGTCTGGCCCACCTATAATTTCGAGAAACGCGGAGACAACGCCCCCGGCATTTCTTACGCAGGATTCGACCTCTACATCCGCCGCGATGGCGAGTGGGTCTACGCCTATTCGCTGGCTCCGAAGAAGCGCGGCGAGGCCTATACCCTCATCAAGGATATGGACGACACGGAGAAGGAGTGCCTGCTCTATCTGCCGGTCTACAGCGAGCTGGAGACGCTCAAGATCGGTGTAGACGAGAAGGCCCGCATCGAGGCGATGGAGAATCCCTTCCGCCACAAGGTCGTGATCTTCGGTTCGAGCTTCACCCACGGCGTGAGCACCTCGCGCGCGGGCATGAGCTACCCGATGCAGATCGAGCGCAAGACGGGCATCTACTTCTGCAACCTGGGTTGCAGCGGCAATTGCAAGATGCAGCCTTATTTCGCCGATTACCTGCGCGATGTGAAAGATGCCGACGCCCTGGTCTTCGATGCTTTCTCGAATCCCGACGCGGAGATGATCCGCGAGCGCGTGATACCTTTCGTCGCCCGCATCCGCGAGAAGCTGCCGACCACACCGCTGATCTTCGTGCAGACGATCTACCGCGAAAGCGGCAACTTCAACCTGAGAAAACGTAAATTCGAAGAAGACAAGCGTGCGGCGGCCCGCGAAATGATGAAGCAGGCGATGAAACAGTTCGACAACGTTTATTTCATCGACAAGGAGGGCCTTACGGGTTCGGACAACATGACCTCGGCCGACGGTACGCATCCCTCCGATCTGGGTTATTGGCGTTGGGCGGAGAACCTGCGTCCCGAGTTGCTAAAAATCTTCAAAAAGCACGGAATCCGCTGAACTCCGCAATAAATAAAAGCAGAAAACAGGAGTGTCCGCTCGATGCGGACGCTCCTATTTTTTGCTACGGCATTCCGTAGTTTTCCGCACGAAACGCATTTCTTCGGCTGCTCCCAAGATGCACCCGCTCGGCAAAATACCTCGCAAATTCGTATCTTCGGCTGCGCCTTAGATACTGCGCCTCGGAAAAATACAAGCCCGCTTGCTTTTTTTCTCTCGGCTTATTCGTATCTTTAACTTCGTTTTAGATACTCCCGCTCGGCAAACTCCAAATAAATTTGGGTTTGCTCTCGCTTATTCGTATCTTTGCGGCCTTATGTACGTTTTTTCGAGATATAAAGCACAGTACGTCGCCAACCTGAAGTTGGCATTCCCCGTGGTTCTCACGCAGTTGGGGCAGATCCTCACGCAGGTCGCAGACAATTTGATGGTCGGCCGCTACGGCGGAGACGATCCCACGCCGCTGGCCGCCGTATCGTTCGGAGGCTCGGTGTTCTTCATTCTTTTCATCGCGGCCGCAGGCGTGGCTCTGGGACTCACGCCCCTCGTGGGCGAGCTATACGCCCAAGGCGACCGGAAGCGTTCGGCCCTGCTGCTCCACAACGGCATCATCTTCTACACGCTCCTGGGCATCGCAACAAGCATCGTACAATACCTCGCCTCGCCGCTGCTCTACCAACTGGGCCAACCCGCCGACGTGGTGGATATGGCGCTTCCCTATTACCGGATGCTCGTTTACAGCATGCCCTTCATCATGCTCTTCTTCGCCTTCAAACAGTTCCTCGAAGGCGTCGGCAACACGAAGGTCGAGATGGTCGTGACGATCATCGCCAACCTCCTGAACATCGGTTTCAACACCCTGTTCATCTATGGAAATTGCGGTTTTCCGGAGATGGGAGCCCAGGGTGCCGGACTGGGCACGCTCCTGGCACGCATACTCGGCGCGGCGATGATCGCCGGATATTTCTGCTCGCGGCACGACTACCGCCGCTACCTCGACGGCTTCTCCCTGCGCAACCTCTCGCGCACGATCGTACGGCGGTTGTTGCAAATGGGGCTTCCGATCTCGTTGCAGATGTTCCTCGAAGCCTCGGCATTCGTCGGCACGAGCATCATGATCGGCTGGATGGGCAAGGAGGCCATGAGTGCCAATCAGATCGCCATCACGCTGGGTAACTGTGCCTTCATGATCGTCCTGTCGATCGGTGCCGCCACCACGATCCGAATTTCGCACTGCTACGGGGCCCGCAACGTCGGCGAGCTTTCGCTCGCGGCCAAGGCATCGTACCACCTCGTATTGGCCTGGAATGCACTCGCCGCGACGGGGTTCATCCTCTTTCGTCACGCCATTCCGCAACTCTTCACCACCAATGCGGAGGTGATCGCCCTCACCTCGGAACTGATGTTCTTCGTCGCCCTCTACCAACTCTCGGACGGCATTCAGAACGTCTCGGTCGGCATTCTGCGCGGCATCCAGGACGTGCGGATCATCATGCCGATCGCTTTTATCTCCTACTGGTTGCTCAACCTCCCGGTAGGATACCTTTTCGGCTTCACACTCGGCATGGGCCCCTCAGGACTGTTCCTCGGATATTCGTTCGGACTGTCGGCCGCCGCCGCAATGTTGATTCTGCGTATCCGGCGAAGGGTTCGATTGCTTTACACGGCATAGAAAAATCCCCGCCGCACGGCGGGGATTTTTCGTAGAACCGAGTCGTCACGCCCGGCCGCTGCGGCGAATCATCGTGCGCAGTTCGTCGGTGAACGACCGCTCGGCAAGCAGTCTTTCGAGCGTAAGGTGCATGCGGTAACGCCAGTGGTAACGCGGGACGGCCGGAACGTTGATCCGCTCCCGCGAGGGATCGGCGAAGCGCAGCCCGACGTCGATCGCCAGCCAGTCCTGCAAAGGCAGAACGGCCAGCATGGCGGGCGAGTCGAGGTGCGTCTCCACGATACGGCGACAGGTCGCGGCATCGCACACGGCCGGAGGTTCGCCCTCGCCCCCCAGCACCTCGCGGTAGAAGCGGCGGGTGACGTCGCGGTCCTCCTCCCACCAGGCACGCAGCGGCGTCATGTCGTGCGTCGAAGTAGTGCAGACCGAAAGATAAGGATAGCGCGCCGGATCGGCGAAAGCCTCCCCGAAGATCTTGGGCATCCGCTGGATTTCGAGCGAGAGGATCCGCAGATGCGCCATCGTCTCGGGTACGCAGCCGGGAATCATCCCCAGGTCCTCGCCGCAAGCCAACATCCGCGTAGCGGCGAGCAGCGCCGGAAGCTTGCGCTCGGCCGACGCCTGCCAGAAACGATCGTGACGGCGGTAGAAGAAGTCGTCGTGCAGACGGTCGAATACCGCACGGCGAGTTTCGTCGAGCATCCGGTACACATACGTGTCATGCCCCGCGATGCGAGGATGGAAATAGCCCTTACGGCGCGGATCCTCGATGAAAAGCACGTCGTCGAGCAGCCTCAACAACCCTTCGCGCAGACGGACCGAATGTTCGTCATCACCGACAAAGCGCACGACGACACGACGCTGTTCGGCATACTCCGGCCGTAATTCATTCGCTGCGAAACAACGCGCACGCACCTCTTCCGCCAGATCGCCGAAAAGCTCTTGCAGCAGGGCATCGTCCGCCGACGGCCGGACGAAACGCCCCGTCGCCGTATCGAATCCTGCCGCTCGCAGCTCCTCGGCCGAGTAGGGCAATGCGGGGTTGAAGTACCCCAGCAACCCGTGTACGGCGTGCGTCGGAATCTCCCAGATGCGGAAAAATCCGAGGATATGATCGATCCGGTAGGCATCGAAATACTCGGCCATCCGTTCCAAACGGGCGCGCCACCAAGCGAAGTCGTCCTGCGCCATGCGCTCCCAGTCATAGGTCGGGAATCCCCAGTTCTGCCCGAAGGCCGAGAAGGCATCGGGCGGCGCTCCGGCCTGCGCATCGAGGTGGAAAAGGTGCGGCGACTGCCAGGCATCGGCGCTCGTACGGCTCACGCCGATAGGCAAATCGCCTTTGAGCACCACGCCGAGGGCACGGGCATAACGGCTTGCCTCCGACAACTGACGATGCAGGTGATACTGCACGAAACAAGGAAATTCGATCTCGGTCGCATGCTCTCGGCAAAAGGCCTCGATCGCCGCATCGTCGTAATGCGCCCAGGAGCCCCAAAGGGAGAAATCGGCCGTGCCGTATCGGTCGCGCAAGACGCAATAAGCCGCATAGGGAAACAGCCAGGAGCGGTTCGCGGCGATGAATTCCCGGTATTCGGAGCTTTCGACGGTCACCGTACCGCGATGCTCGTAGACCTCGCGCAACAGTCGTCGTTTAGCCGCATTGACCCGTTCGTAATCTACTTCCGGCAGTGCGTTCAGCTCGTCGCGCAGCCGACAGTAAGTCTCGTCCTCGGCAACGCCGAGTTCCGTCAGTCGGATATATTGCGGATGGAGCGCGAAACTCGAATTGGCGTTGTAGGGATAGGAGTCCGTCCAAGTTCCCGTCATGGTCGTATCATTGACCGGAAGAACCTGAATCACACGCTGTCCCGTAGCTGCGGCCCAGTCGGCGAGCAGCTTCAGATCGGCGAATTCGCCGATGCCCAACCCCGCTTCGGAACGGAGCGAGAAAACCGGGACGGCCGTCCCGGCCCCTCGCCAGCGACATGCTTCGAAACGCGGGACGGGGCGCGACTCGACGATCCGTTCGCCCGCGGCAGGGATCGCATCCCACATCCGGTTCGGGCCCTCCTCCCAGCGCACGATCGCGTGCGTGAGGCGGTCGACGACGACGAATTTCCAGGCGAACGGCGCCGAGACGTCGAGATGCAGGCGCCATTGCGGAAAATCGCTGTCGTCCAACGCCACGGGACGATCCCAGCCGCCCGGAAAGCCATCGCCGGCCAAGGCCAACAGCTCCCCCGGAGCCAATGCGGGCCATACGACGCTCAGTTCGGCATTCGCCCCCTCGGGTACGGCCGACTCCCCGGCGTTCGGCCGCGCGAAAATCGCCTGCGTAAAGGCCGAGGAGTAGAACGACGCATCGTCGGGCATCGGAAGCCAGCGGTCGCAGATGCGCACCGTCCGGCAAGGATTTCCCGCGGGGATTCGCAACTCATGCCCCCGCCATTCGCGGCGCGTGACCGCACCGTCGTTCTCGATCTCGTAACGGTACGACATCTCGGTCCTCTCCGAAGCGACCTCGGCGAACCACAGCCGACCGTCGGACGACTGCATGGCGATGCGTCGCTCACCGAAGCGAAGTACCGGGTACTCGCCCCGGCAGGTATAATATTCAATACTGAAAATCAGTTTCATCGGATCGATACAAGAGCTTTAACCCCGATTCGGGCAGAAACCGTTCCGCAATGTGCGGATCAGCGTTTCATACGACCGCACTCCACGATTCGTGCGACCTGTGCGGCGATCATTTCGGGGGCGATGGCCGTCAGGCAGCGATAGTCGCCGAATTTACAAGGTTTGGCCCCGAAGACCGAACAAGGTCGGCACGGCATGTCGGCCTGCAAAATTCCTTCGCGGGCGATACCGTAGCCCAGAAATCCCAGATCGGGATGCGTAGCGCCCCATACCGAGACCACGGGGGTAGCCGTGAGCGCCGCCAGATGCATCACCAGCGAATCCATCGTCACCACGCAATCCAGGTCGGCGATCAGATCGATCTCCCCGGCGAAACGTACTTTGCTGTAGAGCGCCGTGACGTTGGGATAGGCACGCTCCATCTCCTGCGCGAATTCCGCTTCGGCACCGCCGCCGCCATGAATGAAGACCCGCTCGTAACGCTCGGCGAGCAACCGCACGGCCTCGCGACGCAACGGTTCGGGGTAGGTTTTGCCCCGATGGGCCGAGAAAGGCGCGAATCCGACCCACGTACCCGTCTTCTCCCCGAAGGGGTTGGCGTTGATCGCAGGCTGCGCAGGCGCCGGATCGTCGAAGTGGAATCCCAATCGGCGGAAGGTGTCGCAATAACGCAAAACGGTGTGTCGCAACGGCTCCATACCTTTGCCGCCCGTGCGGATGAAGCGTCGTTTCTCCGCACGCCCCTTATCGATACGGGCCGTCGGAATGCCCCGAAGGCGCAATGCGAATCGCAGGGCTTTCGAGCGCAACACGTCGTGCACATCGGCGACGGCATCCACGCCCAGCTCCCGGGCACGCGCGGCCAATCGCCACATACCGCGTAGCGAGCGGTGCTCGCCCCGAGTATCCACCTCCAGCAGCTCGACATCCACGCCCCGGAAGAAGGGACGGAACATCGCCTGCGTAGCTACGGTGATGCGCAAATCGGGATAAGCCGCCCGAAGGGCCCCCAAGGCATGGGGCAGCATCGCCACGTCGCCCATGGCCGACGTGCGCACGACCAACAGATGGCGGGGCGTGCGCACCCCGCCGTCCCGCCAACGGACCCTGTCGGCATGTTCGGCTGCGCCGCTACTTTTTCTGGGCATAGAGCACCGGATTGAGCGCATCGTTGTACATCTTCATCTGCTTGTAGGTCTTCATGTACTTGCGACCCGCCTCGATATCCTCGATCAGCTCCATGGCGCGCGACAGGTCTACCTGCTGCGTGCGCAGCACGTCGAGTTTCTTGCCGCAAGCGGCGCGATGCTCCTCGCTCACGTCCTCGCGGGCCGTCTCTACGGCCATGTGGTAGATCTTCAGCGCCAGGATCGACAGACGGTCGATCGCCCAGGCCGGGGTCTCGGTGTTGAGTCGCGCATCGGCAGCGGGAACGATATCCTTGTATTTGTCCAGCAGATAGGAGTCGACGTATTCGACCATGTCCGTGCGGTCCTGGTTCGACTTGTCGATACGACGCTTGATGGCCAACGCCTCGACCGGATCGATCTGCGGATCGCGGATGATATCTTCGAGGTGCCATTGCACGGTGTCGATCCAATTCTTGTGATAGAGCAGGTGATCGATCGATCCGGAGGGATAGGGGTTTGAGATCGGATGGTCCACATCGTCCCAGCGGTGATACTCCTCGATCGCTTCGTTGAAAATCCGGTTGGCGTTTTCGGTAAACATGGTTTCAGCAGTTTTTAAATTGTATTTCTCGGCGGAAAATCATACCTTTGTCCGTAAAGAATAAACAAAGATAATGATTATTTCCAGAAAAGCAATACTTCCCGTGCTGATTGCGATCTGCCTGGCCGTGCAGGTCCGCGCGCAGATACGCCTCACGCGCGAGGAATATATCGACCGATACAAGCACATCGCCGTGGCGCACATGGAGCGGTACGGCATACCGGCCAGCATCACCCTGGCACAGGGGATCCTCGAATCGAACTGCGGCAACAGCCTGCTGTCGATGCAGTCCAACAACCATTTCGGCATCAAGTGCAAACGCGACTGGCGAGGCGGAAAAGTCTACCACGACGACGACGCCAAAGGCGAATGTTTCCGCGCCTACTCCACGGTCGAGGAGTCGTATCGCGACCATGCGGAGTTTCTCGATTCGCAGCCGCGCTACGACTCGCTCTTCCGCTACGCAGCAACCGACTACAAGAGCTGGGCCCGAGGGCTGAAAGCCGCCGGATACGCCACGGCGCCCGACTACGCACAGCGGCTCGTGCGCATCATCGAGGAGAGCCGCCTCTACCTGCTCGACCGCGACGACGGTTTGCGACTCTACGCGTCGAGCACAGGCGCGGGATTCGACCCCGGAGAGTGGTTCGCCGCGCAGAGCAGCGTCGCCGAGACGAGCGCCGAAGCCGCCATCGATCCGGACGATTATCGAGTGACGATCAATGCCCATGCGGGTTACGACGTCTACGAAACCAACGGCGTGCATTACGTCGTGGCCAAACGCGACGACACGTTCGAGAACATCGGAGCCAAATTCCGGATTTCGCCCCGCAATCTGCGCAAGTTCAACGATCTGAAAGATCCTAAGGCTCAGCCCGCCATGGGCGAGACGGTCTACATCGCCCGCAAGAAAAAACGTTGGGAGCACAACGCCCGCCACCACGTCGCCCGTGCGGGCGAAACGGCCTACGCCATCGGCCAGTCCTACGCCATCCGCACGCGTTCGATCGAGAAAATGAACCGGCTCAAACCGGGCGTCGAGATCGAACAGGGACGGCAGATCCGAATCAAATAACGCAATCACCAGATATGGAAACACCTCCGCTGAGGACGAAAATCCTCGAAACGATCATCCGCAAATCGACCCTCAAACAGAAGGTCTTCGACAATACGTTCGCCGCGTTCAACCTCTTGAAGGAGACGCTGCTCGAAATGGCCTCCGAGATGGACGACGCCCTGGACGGACGCCTCGACCGCCGCGTGAGGCTCGAATACCGCGACCGCGGCAAGTTCGAAGCCCAGTTGCAGGTGGCCAACGACATGCTGATCTTCCAGATGCACACCGACGTCTTCGAATTCGCCTCCGATCATCCGATCCGCCGCACCGAATACGTGCGCGAAGACGCCCAGCGCTCCTACTGCGGCGTGGTGAACATCTACAACTTCCTGTCGGACTCGTTCAAGTTCAACCGCAATGCCGACGAAGGTTATCTGATCGGCCGCATCTTCATCAACCGCGAACGCCGCTACTTCGTCGAAGGCAAACAGCAGGACTCGCTGCGGGCCGCCGATTTCGGCCGTGCGGAGATCGACCGCGAGGCGCTGGTGGCGATCCTGGAATCGGCGATCGATTTCTCGCTCAACTTCGACCTGCTGATGCCTCCCTACGAGGAGAACAAGCGGGTGACGCTCGACCAGTTCAACACCCGCATGGATAATTCGAAATTCGTGACCGGCAAACGACTGGGCTACGAATTCGACATCGACGACATCTGAAACCGATTGCCGTTCCGCAGCGTGCTGCGGAACGGCGAAACATCTCCCGTCACGTGAAACTGCAACGAATCATCCCGCGCGGCCTCGCAGCCGCCGCCTTGCTGCTCGCCTGCACAGTGCAGGCCCGCAACGAATACGCCGAGATCGCACGGCTCCGCTCGATGAACCGCCGTGTGGCGGGCATCCGCTCGATGGCCGACGGCGAACACTATACCGTCCTCGAACAGGGCCGCATCGTCCGCTACGCCTACGCCTCGCAGGGCGAAGGGCGTCCGCTGCTACCCGAAAACGACCTGCGGCTGAAGATCGCCGACTACGCATTCTCGCCCGACGAGCGAACGATCCTCGTCGCCTCGGGCCGTACGCCGATCTACCGCCACTCCTATACCACGCAATATTACCTCTGCGAAAACGGCGAGTTGCGTCCGATCCTCGAAGATGCCGAGGCACCGCGCGACGCAGGATTCTCGCCCGACGGCAGGAAGATCGCCTTCAGCGACCGCAACGACCTCTACGTCTACGACATCGCGACGCGCTCGATGCGCCGCATCACCGACGACGGAGCCTGGAACGAGGTCATCAACGGCACGACCGACTGGGTTTACGAGGAGGAGTTCGGCACGACGCGCGCCTATGCGTTCGCACCCGACGGCGGTCGGATCGCCTACCTGCGCTTCGACGAAAGCGAAGTGCCCCTCATGGAAATGATGCGCTTCGACGGCAAACTCTACAACCGCGCCTATACATTCAAATACCCCAAGGCGGGCGAACGCAACTCTACGGTGCAACTGTGGGTCGCCGACCTCGCGACGGGCGCCCGCGAACGGATCGACACCGGAGCCGAAAGCGATCAGTATATCCCCCGCATCGGCTTCACGCCCGACGGTCGGCTGTGGTACCACCGCCTCAACCGGCGACAGAACGTCTTCGAAATGGTGCTCTGCGAGCCTCACGGCGCCCAGCGCGTCGTCTACGAAGAACGTGCGCAGCAATACGTCGAACGGGTCGACGACCAGACGATCACCTTCGTCGACCGCGATCGCTTCCTGGTGCGGCAGGAGAGCCACACGGGCTACATGCACCTCTACCTGTACAGCCTTCGCCGCGGCCTTCTGGAACAGGTGACCCGAGGAGACTGGGAGGTGACGCAGGTCGTAGGCAACGATGGCAAACGCGTCTGGTATCTCTCGACCGAGACCTCGCCCCTGCGCCGCAACCTCTACAGCATCCGTCTCGACGGCAAGGAGAAACAACGCTTGACGCAGGAGGAAGGTTACTATACCGTATCCCCGAGCCGTAACATGCGCTACTTCATCGCGACCTACTCGTCGGCGAGCCGCCCCAACCGTACGGATATCATCGACGCCGCAGGCAACCTGGTCCGGCCGCTGGTCGACAGCCGCGAGCTGCGCACGGAGCTTCTGGCTTCGGGGCGCCCCGCGAAAGAGTTCTTCACCCTGACGACCGAACGCGGCGACGAACTGAACGCCTATATGATAAAACCCCGCGACTTCGATCCTTCGAAGCAATACCCCGTGTTGCTGACCCAGTATTCGGGTCCGGGTTCGCAGCAAGTCTGCGACCGCTGGTCGCTCGACTGGGAAGACGCCCTGGTCGACAAAGGCTACATCGTGGTCTGCGCCGACGGTCGCGGCACGGGATTCCGCGGCGAGAAGTTCAAGAAACTCACCTACGGACGCTTGGGCGCCTTGGAGGTCGAGGACCAGCTCTCCACGGCGCGCCACATGGCCGCGCAGCCCTACGTAGACGCCTCGCGCATCGGCATCTACGGCTGGTCCTACGGCGGTTTCATGGCCCTGAGCTGCGCACTGAAGGGATGCGGGCTTTTCCGCATGGCCATCGCCGTAGCGCCCGTCACCTCGTGGCGCTATTACGACACGATCTATACCGAGATCTACAACAACCTGCCGCAGTTCAACGCCACGGGCTACGACGACAATTCGCCCATCAACTTCGCGCAGATGCTCGACGACGAACGTACGCGTCTGCTGATTATCCACGGCACGGCGGACGACAACGTTCATTTCCAGAACAGCGTCGAGATGACGCGCGCGCTCAACCGCCACGGCAAACAGTACGACATGATGGTCTACCCCGACCAGAACCATTCGATGATGCCCGACGCGACGGCCAATGTCCGTCAGAAGATGATCGACTACACGCTGCGCAACCTATGATCCTGCGGAAAATTATCGACTCGCCCGCAGGCTCCCTGATCGTGGCGGCCGACGAACAGGCCGTGCGGGAGATTCGCTTCGCCGGGACCGTTCGGGAACTGCCGCCCCCGGACGAGCGTCTCGAAACCGGGGCGGCCGAGACGCTGCTCGATCGTGCCGAACGGGAGCTGAAGGAGTATTTCGCCGGTTCGCGCCGCGACTTCACCTTCCCGATAGCCCCTGCGGGAACACCTTTCCAGCAGGAGGTATGGAGTGCATTGCGCACGATTCCTTACGGCGAAACCCGCACCTACGGTCAGATCGCCGCCTCCGTCGGTCGTCCCCGGGCGTGCCGGGCCGTGGGCATGGCCAACAACCGCAACCCCATCGCGATCGTCGTACCGTGCCACCGCGTCGTCGGCAGTTCGGGAGCTCTGACGGGCTATGCCGGAGGCCTCGACGCCAAGGCACTGCTGCTGCGTATCGAGTGCCGATGACTCGGGCCATGCTGCCCCGCGCGACCGAACGGCGGAAGGCCGCAACGTCCCCAACGAATCCGAAACCGAGACCGCAGAAACAATATTCGATACGAAACGTATATAGTTTCCATTATTTTCATTAAATTTGTGCGGTTTTTAGCAAAATCGATTCACCGCATAAAATTAACTATTATGGTATCTTACAAAGATCTGGGTCTTGTGAACACCCGCGAGATGTTCGCCAAGGCCATCGAAGGCGGTTATGCCATCCCGGCATTCAACTTCAACAACATGGAGCAGATGCAGGCCATCATCTCGGCTTGCGTCGAGGCTTCGTCGCCCGTGATCCTCCAGGTGTCGTCGGGCGCCCGCAAATACGCCAACCAGACGCTGCTGCGTTACATGGCGCAGGGTGCTGTCGAATACGCCAAGGAGCTGGGCAAGAATATTCCCATCGTCCTGCACCTTGACCACGGCAACTCGTTCGAACTCTGCAAGAGTTGCATCGACATGGGCTTCTCGTCGGTGATGATCGACGGTTCGCACCTCCCCTATGACGAAAACGTAGCCCTCACGAAGCAGGTCGTAGAATACGCCCACCAGTTCGACGTAACGGTCGAGGGCGAGCTGGGCGTGCTGGCCGGTGTCGAGGACGAGGTTTCGGCCGAGCACCACACCTACACCCGTCCCGAGGAGGTCGTAGACTTCGTATCGAAGACCGGCGTGGATTCGCTGGCTATTTCGATCGGTACGTCGCACGGAGCCAACAAGTTCAAGCCCGAGCAGTGCACGCGCAACGCCGAGGGTATCCTCGTTCCGCCCCCCCTGCGTTTCGACATCCTCAAGGAGATCGAGAAGCAGATCCCGGGCTTCCCCATCGTGCTGCACGGTTCGTCGTCCGTACCGCAGGAGTACGTGAAGATCATCAACACGCACGGCGGTGCGCTGAAGGATGCCGTAGGTATTCCCGAAGAGCAGCTGCGCGAGGCTGCCAAGAGCGCCGTTTGCAAGATCAACATCGACTCGGACGGTCGTCTGGCCATGACCGCTGCCGTACGCAAGATCTTCGTCGATTCGCCCGCCGAGTTCGACCCCCGCAAGTACCTGGGTCCGGCTCGCGACGAGCTGAAGAAGCTCTACAAGCACAAATGCGAAAACGTCCTGGGTTCGGCCGGCAAGGCTTAATCGACGACTCAAACGCAACGACAAAGGGGCTGTCTAACAATAAAAGTTAGGCAGCCCTATTTTTGAGGATTCAAGAATATTAAGCAGCGGAATAAATTA
>CAXHRY010000025.1:0-38397 GCA_964018965.1 uncultured Alistipes sp. | reverse complement strand
ACAAGATGCACGCCCGTTCGATCGGTCCCTACTCGCTCATCACGCAGCAGCCGCTCGGCGGTAAGGCGCAGTTCGGTGGTCAGCGTTTCGGTGAGATGGAGGTTTGGGCGCTCGAAGGCTTCGGCGCCGCCAACATCCTGCAGGAGATCCTGACGATCAAATCCGACGACGTAATGGGCCGTGCCAAGGCGTACGAAGCCATCGTCAAGGGCGAGAACCTGCCCAAGCCGGGTATCCCCGAGGCCATGAACGTGCTGCTGCACGAACTTCGCGGTCTGGCACTGTCGGTAAAACTCGAGTAGGTGTATTTTGTGGATAAGAAATAACGAGATAGAATATGTCAATTTCCAAAGACAATAAACCGAACAATGGTTACAGCCGTATTTCGATCGGTCTGGCCTCCCCCGAGGAGATCAAGGCCCAGTCGAGCGGCGAGGTGCTGAAGCCCGAGACCATCAATTACCGTACCTACAAGCCCGAGCGCGACGGTCTGTTCTGCGAGCGGATTTTCGGTCCGGTGAAGGACTACGAGTGCCATTGCGGTAAATACAAGCGTATCCGCTACAAGGGCATCGTCTGCGACCGTTGCGGCGTGGAGGTTACCGAAAAGAAGGTGCGTCGCGAGCGTATGGGCCACATCTCGCTGGTGGTTCCCGTGGTGCATATCTGGTACTTCCGTTCGCTGCCTTCGAAGATCGGTTACCTGCTGGGTATTCCGTCGAAGAAACTCGAGGCGATCATCTACTACGAGCGTTACGTGGTCATCAACGCGGGTGCCGCTTCCGAGCAGGGTATCGAGCGTCTCGCGACGCTCTCCGAGAAGGAGTATCTCGACGTGCTGGCCGCCCTTCCGAAGGGTAACCAGGCCCTCGACGACAACGATCCGCAGAAGTTCGTCGCGCAGATGGGCGCCGAGGCCATCCTTACGCTCTTGAAGCAGGTGGATCTCGACTCTATGTCCTATGCGCTGCGTCATAAAGCCTCGACCGAGACTTCGCAGCAGCGTAAGTCGGAGGCGCTGAAGTGTCTGAACGTGATCGAGTCGTTCCGCGCCTCGGAGGGCAAGAACAAGCCCGAATGGATGGTGCTGAGCGTCATTCCGGTCATCCCGCCCGAGTTGCGCCCGCTGGTGCCGCTGGACGGTGGGCGTTTCGCCACGTCGGACCTGAACGACCTCTACCGTCGTGTCATCATCCGTAACAACCGTCTGAAGCGCCTGATCGAGATCAAGGCTCCGGAGGTGATCCTGCGCAACGAGAAACGTATGTTGCAGGAGGCCGTCGATTCGCTCTTCGACAACTCGCGCAAATCCAACGCCGTGAAGAACGAGTCGAACCGCCCGCTCAAGTCGCTTTCCGACTCGCTCAAGGGTAAGCAGGGCCGTTTCCGTCAGAACCTCTTGGGTAAGCGTGTCGACTACTCGGCCCGTTCGGTCATCGTCGTAGGCCCCGAGCTGAAGATGCACGAGATGGGTATTCCGAAGGATATGGCTGCCGAGCTGTACAAGCCGTTCGTGATCCGCAAGCTCATCGAGCGCGGTATCGTCAAGACGGTGAAGTCGGCCAAGAAGATCATCGACCGCAAGGATCCTGTGATCTGGGGCATCCTGGAGAACGTCATCAAGGGTCACCCCGTGCTGATGAACCGTGCTCCGACGCTGCACCGTCTGGGTATCCAGGCCTTCCAGCCCAAGCTGATCGAGGGTAAGGCCATGCAGTTGCACCCGCTGTCGTGTACGGCATTCAACGCCGACTTCGACGGCGACCAGATGGCCGTGCACCTGCCGCTGGGCAATGCCGCCATTCTGGAGGCCCAGCTGCTGATGCTGGGTTCGCACAACGTCCTGAACCCCGCCAACGGCGCCCCGATCACCGTGCCTTCGCAGGACATGGTCCTCGGTCTGTACTACATCACGAAACCCCGCAAGGGCGTGAAGGGCGAAGGCCTGGTGTTCTACGGTCCCGAGGAGGCTATCATCGCCTACAACGAGAAGCGGGCCGATCTGCATGCCGTCGTGAAGTGCATGGTCTACGATCTGGACGAGCAGGGCAACCGCGTCCGCGTCCTGAAGGAGACCACCATCGGCCGCATCCTCTTCAACCAGGTGGTTCCCGAAGAGGTGGGCTACATCAACGAGGTGCTGACGAAGCGTTCGCTGCGCGACATCATCGCCGTGGTGATGAAGAAGGCCGGTGCCGACAAGGTGGCTGCGTTCCTCGACGATATCAAGAACATGGGTTACCGCATGGCCTTCCAGGGCGGTCTGTCGTTCAACCTCGACGCCGTGATTATCCCCGAAGAGAAGGAGAAACTCGTGCAGGAGGGCTACGAACGTTCGGACGCCATCATGGACGACTACAACATGGGTCTCATCACCAATAACGAACGTTACAACCAGATCATCGACGTTTGGACGAACATCAACTCGAAGCTGACCAAGGCGGTGATCGACACGCTTATCAAGGACGACGACGGTTTCAATCCCGTGTACATGATGCTCGACTCCGGAGCCCGTGGTTCGAAGGAGCAGATCCGTCAGCTGAGCGGTATGCGTGGTCTTATGGCCAAGCCGCAGAAGTCGGGTGTCGAGGGCGGTCAGCAGGTCATCGAAAACCCCATTCTCTCGAACTTCAAGGAGGGCCTTTCGGTGCTGGAGTACTTCATCTCGACGCACGGTGCCCGTAAGGGTCTTGCCGATACCGCCCTGAAGACGGCCGATGCCGGTTACCTGACGCGTCGTCTGGTCGATGTGGCGCAGGATGTCATTATCAACGAGGAGGATTGCGGCACGCTGCGCGGTCTGACGGCTACGGCCATCAAGTGCAACGACGATGTCGTGCAGACGCTCTACGACCGCATCCTGGGCCGTGTGGCTCTGAACGACGTGATCCACCCGCTTACGGGCGAGATCATCTGCAAGGCCGGTGAGGAGATCACCGAATCCATCGCCGAAGCGATCGAGAAGTCGCCGCTGGAGTCGGTCGAGATCCGTTCGGTGCTTACGTGCGAAGCCCGTCGCGGCGTCTGCGCGAAGTGCTACGGACGCAACCTGGCTACGGCGCGCATGGTTCAGAAGGGCGAGGTCGTCGGCGTTATCGCCGCACAGTCGATCGGCGAGCCGGGTACGCAGCTTACGCTCCGTACGTTCCACGTCGGTGGTGTGGCCGGAGGCACGGCCGTCGAGACCAATGTCGTTTCGAAATACGAAGGTCGTCTGGAGATCGACGAGCTGCGTACGGTCAAGGGCAAGAACGCCGCCGGCGAGGCGATCAATATCGTCATCTCGCGCCAGTCGGAGTTCCGCATCGTCGATCCCAAGACGGAAATCGTACTCTATACGCACAATCTGCCCTACGGTGCCACGTTGTTCCGCGAGGACGGTGCCGAGATCAAGAAGGGCGATCTGATCTGCGAATGGGATCCCTACAACGCCGTCATTATCTCGGAATACGAGGGTAAGATTCTTTACGACAGCGTGATCGAAGGCGTAACCTACCGCGACGAACGCGACGAGCAGACAGGTCTTTCGGAGCGCGTCGTGATCGAGTCGAAGGACAAGACCAAGAACCCCGTCATCAAGATCCTGAACAAGGAGGGCGAGGAGGTCAAGCAGTACAACCTGCCGGTTTCGGCCCACATCGTCGTGAAAGACAACGCTCGCATCAAGGCCGGCGATATCCTCATCAAGATTCCGCGTGCCGTCGGCAAGTCGGGCGGTGACATCACCGGAGGTCTGCCGCGCGTCACGGAGCTCTTCGAGGCGCGCAACCCGTCGAACCCCGCGATCGTTTCGGAGATCGACGGCGAGGTAACTTTCGGCAAGATCAAGCGCGGTAACCGCGAGATCGTCATCACCTCGAAACAGGGCGATGTGAAACGTTATCTGGTGCCGCTGTCGCGTCAGATCATCGTTCAGGAGAACGACTACGTGAAGGCCGGAAGTCCGCTTTCGGACGGTGCCATCACTCCGTCGGATATCCTCAGCATCCTCGGCCCGACGCGCGTACAGGAGTACATCGTCAACGAGGTGCAGGAGGTCTACCGTATGCAGGGTGTGAAGATCAACGACAAGCATTTCGAGGTGATCGTCCGCCAGATGATGTCGAAGATCCGGATCGAGGATCCGGGAGATACCCGTTTCTTCGAGGACCAGGTGGTCGACAAGTGGGAGTTCATGGATGTCAACGACGAACTCTACGACAAGGTGGTCGTTACGGATGCCGGAGATTCTACGGCGCTCCAGCCCGGACAGATCGTCTCGCTGCGAAAGCTGCGCGACGAGAATTCGAGCCTCAAACGCCGCGATTTGCGTCCCGTACAGGTGCGCGACATCGTTCCTGCGACGTCGACCCAGGTGTTGCAAGGTATCACGCGTGCCGCGCTGCAAACGTCGAGTTTCATTTCGGCGGCTTCCTTCCAGGAGACCACCAAGGTGCTCAACGAGGCAGCTATCCAGGCCAAGGTCGATCCGCTGGAGAACCTGAAGGAGAATGTTATCTGCGGTCACCTGATCCCGGGCGGTACGGGTCTGCGCGACTACGACAATCTGGTCGTGGGTTCGAAGGCCGATCTGGATTCGCTTCAACAGGCTCGATAATAGCCGAAAGATATCGTGAAAAAGCCGCTTCCCGAATCGGGGAGCGGCTTTTTCGTTGCGGAAAACGGTTGTTTGGAATAAGGGGCGGAAAGGCCGTTCGAAGCGTGTGGGCCGATTCGATTCTCTGCGGTTCGACGGCGTTCGATAACCTCTGGGGAGCATGCCCTCCGATCCGCCGAGGCCTGAATCAATGTCGGTCGTAACGCTTCGCCAGTCCTCCTTCGGAAGTTTCGCGGTAGAGACTCGGGAGGTTGTGTCCCGTTTCGTTCATCACCTCGACCACCTTGTCGTAACTCACCAGATGGGAACCGTCCGACAGTGTGGCGTAGATGTTGGCATCGAGCGCTCGCGTCGCAGCGATGGCGTTGCGCTCGATGCACGGCACCTGCACCAGCCCGCATACGGGGTCGCACGTGAGTCCGAGGTGGTGTTCCAGCCCCATTTCCGCTGCGTATTCGATTTGCGACGGGGTGCCGCCGAAAAGTTGACATGCCGCAGCGGCCGCCATTGCGCATGCTACGCCCACTTCTCCCTGGCATCCTACTTCGGCTCCTGAAATCGACGAATGGGTCTTGGCGACGTTGCCGAAGAGTCCGGCCGTAGCCAATGCCCGCAGGATGCGGATGCGCAGGAAGTCGCGCGAGGTGGCGAGGTGGTAGAGTACGGCTGGTACTACGCCGCTCGATCCGCATGTCGGTGCCGTTACGACGACTCCGCCCGAGGCGTTCTCCTCCGATGTCGCCAGTGCGTAGGCGTAGATTTTGGCCCGCGAACTGAGCGAACCGTTGTAGCTTTTCGATTTGACGTAGTAGGTGCTGGCTTTGCGGGCGACTTTCAGACCGCCGGGCAGTACGCCGTCGTTGTTGAGTCCGCGGCGGATGGTCGCGCACATCGTCTCCCAGATGTTGTCGAGATAATCCCAGATTTCGGGCCCTTCGCACTCCTGTACATACTCCCAATAGGTCTTGCCTTCGCTGTAACACCACTCTTTGATTTCCGATACGGTCGTCATGGGATAGATACTCGCCGGAACACCGAGCCGAGACGTTTCGTTGGCCAATGCTCCGCCGCCGATGCTGTAAATTTTCCAACTGTCGATCGTTTCGCCACCGACGACTCCTTCGAAGAGCATGCCGTTGGGGTGGAAGGGTAGCATGATTTCGGGATGCCAGACGATCTCGGTCGGGGCTACGGCTTCCAGGACGTCGCGGATCGCGACGTCGGTGAGGTGACCGCGTCCCGTTGCTGCGAGCGATCCGTAGAGTGTCACGCGGTAACTTTCTACGTTGTTGCAACGTGCTGCGAAACGTTCGGCAGCGCGTTTGGGTCCCATGGTGTGGCTGCTCGAGGGGCCGTTGCCGATCTTGTATAACTCTTTGAGCGATTCCATGATTCGAATCTTTTCCGGGTACGAATAGTTGCAAGGGCAAAGATAGCGAAATTTCCGGATCGGTCGACGGTTTCGAGTGCCGATGCCGAATACTCGGGGCGAGGCGGTTGCGCGATGGTCGGAAATGAATGAAGGAGGGACATGCAGTTCCTCCTTCGAGTAGTCCCACCGCGACTCGAACGCGAATTTAGGGTTTAGGAAACCCTCGTTCTATCCCTTGAACTATAGGACCGGAATATTTGCGAACAAAGATACGAATAAGCTGAGAGAAAAAAGCAAGCTGGCTTGCATTTTTTCCGAGGCGCAGTATCTTCGGCGCAGCCAAAGATACGAATAAGTAAGGGCAATGTCAAATTTATTTGAACATTGCCGAGCGGGAGTATCCAAAACGAAGTTAAAGATACGAATAAGCTGAGTGAAGACTAAGCTCGCTTGCTTTTTTTCGAGACGCAGTATCTTCGGCAGCTAACACTTCGTTTATATATGCGGCTCTCGGAGCGGCATGGGCCGCAGCTTCGTGTAGCGAAGGTCCGCTTCGCATCCTTTCGCAGGCAGTGACCCGCCGACGTGGAAAGTTCAACGCCCAAAGCGTTGCATCTTCGGCGGCTCGCGCTTTCAGTACGATCGGCCCGGCCGTCGAAGATGATTATTCTGCGGGCCGCAGAATAAAAGTTCCCGGCTCGATGCCGGAGCCGTTAAAGGGCTTGTGCACTGAAAGCGCGGGCGAGGAGGCCGGTTTGCTTGTTTCGGGAACGCAGCGAGCCGAAATGTTGCGATCCGGGATCGCAATCAGATCGCGCGAGCCATAGCCTCACCCGAGCGGAGGCACGCTGCGCAGGCTATGACTCGAAAACCGCTGAAGCGCTTATTGCACAAACCCCTGCGACGTCCTATCCCGGGTGCGGGCTGAGGTTGCTTGCAGCCTTTGCCGAGCGAGAAGCAGAGAAACGTGCGTAGCGCAGTTAAAAGCATCCGTATGGCGTTCTCGCTGGGTCGAGCGCGAACCGAGCGCTCGGCAGCTCCCAGCGAAGCCCTTGCCAACTTCGAGGTGCAAGTCTCGTCTCGCACCGATAGTGCGACATACCCGGCCGTCGAAGATGCTTTCGCACGGCAAAATAGAAACAAATTTGCTTTTGCAATCCTTTATTAGTATCTTTACGCATCGTAAAACAACCCGTATCATGGATGTCAAGATCGCCCCGGACTGGAAAGAGATTCTCGCGCCCGAATTCGAAAAGCCCTATTTCGCCGCACTGACCGATTTCGTACGGCAAGAGTATGCTTCGCGCCGCATCTACCCGCGCGGCAGCAACATTTTCCGGGCGTTCGACAAATGTCCGTTCGACAGACTGAAGGTCGTCGTCATCGGTCAGGATCCCTACCACGGTCCCGGTCAGGCGAACGGGCTCTGTTTCTCGGTGGGCGACGGCGTACCGTTTCCGCCCTCGTTGCAGAACATTTTCAAGGAAGTATCCGACGATACGGGAGCTCCGATCCCGCCGACGGGCAACCTCGACCGATGGGCCGAACAGGGTGTGCTGCTGCTCAACGCCGTATTGACGGTCCGCGCTCACGAGGCCGCCTCGCACGCCGGGCGCGGATGGGAGACCTTCACCGACGCCGTGGTGCGTGCCATCGCCGAACGCCGCGACGGCATCGTCTATATGCTTTGGGGTTCCTACGCCCAGCGCAAAGGCGCCATCGCCGATCCGTCGCGCAATTGCATCCTCAAGGCTGTTCACCCCTCGCCGTTGTCGGCCTACCGCGGGTTCCTCGGGTGCCGCCACTTCACCCGCGCCAACGAATACCTCGCGAGCATCGGCAAGGTCCCGATCGCATGGTAGGCCGAAAAAACGCCCGGAACCCGAAATTTCCTCCGAATCGTTTCCGAAATCGGATTTTTAGCCCTACCTTTGTCGTCCCGTCTGTCAAGCGGGGAGATGTGGAAAGATTTGACTGATTGCAAACCACAATAAAAAATCGCTAAAACAGCACGTTTTTTATTCCAACAGCCAATTTTTCCCATCTTATACATGAATTAATAAAAGTATAAAGATGGGTTATCTGTTTACATCGGAATCGGTGTCCGAAGGGCACCCCGATAAAGTATCGGATCAGATTTCCGATGCTATCCTCGACGAATTTCTGCGCCACGATCCGACTTCGAAGGTCGCTTGCGAAACGCTCTGCACGACGGGATTGGTCGTCGTCGCAGGCGAAGTGCGTTCGGACGCCTACGTCGACGTTCAGGGCGTAGCACGCCGCGTCATCGAGCGTATCGGTTACACCAAAAGCGAATACCAGTTCGACAGTAATTCGTGCGGTATTCTGTCGGCCATCCACGAGCAGTCGTCCGACATCAACCAGGGTGTCGTGCGTGCCGCCGAGGAAGAACAAGGCGCGGGCGACCAGGGCATCATGTTCGGTTACGCCTGCAACGAGACTCGCGAGATGATGCCTGCGACATTGATCCTTTCGCACGTGATCCTCAAGGAGCTGGCCGTAATCCGCCGTGAAGGCGAGGTGATGCGTTACTTGCGTCCCGACTCGAAATCGCAGGTGACGATCGAATACGACGAGCAGACCAACCGGCCGTTGCGCGTCCACACGATCGTCGTATCGACGCAGCACGACGAGTTCATCCTCCCGGGCGAGGGCCTCGACGAGAAGGAGGCCGAACGACGCATGCAACAGCAGATCCGCGACGACGTGCGCACGATCCTCATCCCGCGTGTCAAGGCCCGTCTGGAGCGGGCCAACGACAAGCTCGCGGCACTTATCGGCGACGACTATATCCTGCATGTCAACCCCACGGGCAAGTTCGTCATCGGAGGCCCCCACGGCGATACGGGGCTCACGGGCCGCAAGATCATCGTCGATACCTACGGTGGCCGGGGTGCGCACGGCGGTGGCGCTTTCTCGGGCAAAGACTCCTCGAAGGTGGACCGTTCGGCCGCATACGCCGCGCGCCATATCGCCAAGAACCTCGTGGCGGCGGGCGTCGCCGAGGAGGTGCTCGTAGAGTTGTCGTATGCCATCGGCATCGCCGAGCCGCTGTCGATCTACGTCGATACTTACCGTTCGCCGCGCCCCGAAGCGCTCAAGGGCATGACCGACGGCGAGATCGCACGCCGCGTCGGCAAGCTCTTCGACCTGCGTCCGGCAGCCATCGTCAAACGCTTCGGACTGAAAAATCCGATCTTCGAGGCGACCGCTTCGTACGGCCACTTCGGCAACCGCCCCTACACGCGCGTAGAGAAGGTGTGGGAAAACGGCCGCGAAACGGAGCGCGAAATCGAGTTCTTCGGCTGGGAGAAGCTCGATGCCGTCGATCTGATCCGCAACGAATTCGGATTGTAATCGACCATCGGCATTCCGATCGGAGCATTCGGCAACGGATGCTCCGTTTTTTTGTTTGCTGTGATGCTGAACACGGCTTGCGAAGCACGCGAGGCGGACCTTCGCCGCCGAGGGGCTTGCCCCATCCAGTCGCCGAAATAAACACTCCCCATAGGTCGATCTCCTCTCCGGTCGAGAACCGGGCGACCTTCCGCATTTTTATTTCGCAATACATACTAACCGCCCGTCGTCGTGCGTTTATTGCTCGGAAATACGACACGAAAAGTTCGCAAGCCTATGAAGTAAAGTTGCCTAAACATGAAGTTGAACCAATTTTTCGAATCACTATGAAAAAGGCATTTTTGTTATTGGGAATCGTCGCCGTATCGGCCGCAGCGGGCGGTGCTACGGCTTGGACGCTCTCCGAGAACCGCGGAGAATCGTCGGTGGCATATATCGAGCGCGAAGTGGAACGTACGCCCGCTCTGGGCACGCATTTCACCTCCTACGAGGCCGGGCAGTATCCCGACCTGACCTACGCCGCGGAGAATGCGGTGAAAGCCGTCGTGAATATCGAGGCCGTGCAGCAGGTCGAAGTGCCTCAGCGCGGTTCGTACGATCCCTTCCTGGAGTTCTTCGGCATCCCGCAGGAGTACGGCCGTCGCGGCGGCAATTCCTCGCCCCAGTACCAGGAGCGTCGGGCCGGCGGTTCGGGTGTCATCATCTCCGAGGACGGCTACGTGGTGACGAACAACCACGTCGTGGACGGCGCCACGAAGTTGCGCGTGAAACTCAACGACGGACGTTCGTTCGACGCCAAACTCATCGGCAAAGACTCGGCGACGGACCTCGCGCTGCTCAAGATCGAAGCCGACGGTCTGCCCACGCTGCCCTTCGGATCGTCGGACGCCCTGCGTCTGGGCGAATGGGTGCTGGCCATCGGTTCGCCGTTCGACCTGCAATCGACCATCACGGCGGGTATCGTGAGCGCCAAGGCGCGTAACCTCGGAGCCATCCCCAACGACTTCTCGATCGAGTCGTTCATTCAGACCGACGCGGCGGTGAACCCCGGAAACTCGGGCGGCGCGCTGGTCAACACCCACGGCGAGCTGGTGGGCATCAACACCCTCATCAAATCGCAGACGGGAAGCTACGTCGGCTATTCGTTCGCCATTCCCGAATCGATCGTCCGCAAGGTCGTGGTCGACCTCAAGGAGTCGGGCGTCGTGCAGCGTGCGATGCTGGGCATCATGTTCCGTCCGGTGGATCAGGATTTCATCGATGCCGAGGGCAAGGATTTGGGCATCACCGAGATCGGAGGTGTTTACGTAGCGGGTGTCACCGAGGGGAGTGCCGCATCGGAAGCCGGAATCCGCAAGGGCGACGTCGTGCTGGCGATCGACGGTGTGAAACTCGACGGCACGGCATCGTTGCAGGAGCAGATCGCACGCCGCCGTCCGAACGACAAGGTGAATTTATCGGTAAAAAGAGACGGGAAAGTGAAACAATTCGAAGTCACTTTGCGTAATAAAGCCGGTAAGCCCGAGCTGCTTACCCGGGAAGATGTGGATGTAGTCGAGACGCTGGGCGGCAAATTCGCCGACGCAGGAGCCAAGCTCTGCCGTGAATTGGATATCAAGGGCGGAGTACAGGTCGCAGCCATCAAGTCCGACGGCATTCTCGCCCGAGCACGGGTAAAACAAGGATTCGTCATCACGCACATCAACGACAAACCGGTCTACTCGGTCGCCGACATGCAGCGACTGACCGAGAAAGTGCGATCGATCGACGGAATCTACCCCAACGGCCGTGCTGCAAGCTACATGCTCGTAGAGTAGCGCAGGCGCCGGGCGGGTCCGAAAAGGATTTACAATTAGGTTAGTATAGAAAAATATGCGTCAATTAAAGATTACGAAGTCCATCACCAACCGCGAGAGCGCTTCGTTGGACAAATACTTGCAGGAGATCGGCAAGGAAGAGCTCATCACGGTGGAAGAAGAGGTGGAACTCGCCCAGCGAATCAAAAAGGGAGACCAGGAAGCACTCGAAAAACTCACCAAAGCCAACCTGCGCTTCGTCGTATCGGTGGCCAAGCAATACCAGAACCAGGGACTGAGCCTCCCCGACCTCATCAACGAAGGCAACCTCGGTCTGATAAAGGCCGCCGAGAAGTTCGACGAGACCCGCGGTTTCAAGTTCATCTCCTATGCCGTATGGTGGATCCGTCAATCGATTCTCCAGGCACTGGCCGAGCAGTCGCGTATCGTCCGCCTGCCGCTCAACCAGGTGGGGTCGCTCAACAAGATCAACAAGGCGTTCGCCCGCTTCGAGCAGGAGCACGAGCGCACGCCGTCGCCCGAGGAGTTGGCCAACGAGCTCGAACTGCCGAAGGAGAAGGTGACCGACACGCTGCGCGTGGCAGGACGCCACGTCTCGGTCGATGCCCCTTTCGCCGACGGCGAGGACAATTCGCTGCTGGACGTGCTGGTGAACCCCGATTCGCCCAACGCCGACCGCGGCCTCATCAACGAGTCGCTCGCTACGGAGGTCGACCGTGCGCTGGAAACCCTCACCGAGCGTGAACGCGATATCATCAAATATTTCTTCGGCATCGGATGCTCGGAGATGACGCTCGAAGAGATCGGCGAGAAGTTCGACCTGACGCGTGAACGCGTTCGCCAGATCAAGGAGAAGGCAATCCGTCGTCTGCGCCACTCGTCGCGTTCGAAGCTGCTGAAATCCTACCTCGGTTAACCGGGACGAAAGAGAGGGGGCGATAGAACAGACGAAAGAGCGAGCGATAGAAGGGGTGATAGAAGGGACGAAAGAAGGGACGAAAGAGGGACGATGGAGAATCCGCGAACCGAGTGAAGACCCCCTGAGAGAGATCCCGCAAGGAGAGATCCCGTAAGTCCCCCCCTCGGGAGATGAATTCGGAGTTACCGTGTGCGGTGCGACCGCTCCAAACCAATCGGAAAAAGCCGGACTTTTACAGTCCGGCTTTTTCATTGCCCCGCAACCCGCTTGTGAGGACGAAGTCCGCGCCCCGGGATGTAGCTACGCCATCTTTTTAGGATTCGATCGGTGCCGGAACCGAGTTCTGACTTGCAGAAGTTTGCGAAGGTGCGGCTAACAGCTGATATTCCTGGAAGACAACTGCATACGATTTTACACTAAGCAAACCCTAAACCTCGATACCTTGCTATTTGCACCCGAATCCCCTGCCTGAGACGGAGGGGCGTTCCGTGGCTGCTCCTCGGCAATTCGGGTAAACTCGGTTGCACTCGCCCGGCGATGCAGGGGCAGATTCATAAATACGGCAGGACGCCGCGAGCCTTGGCCGTCCAAAGCGAAATTATGTTCGGGAAACAGCATCGGTGTAAAGTCGTATAAAGCTATAACACCGAATTCTCTACCCGGACAAAGGCTGAGCTTCGCCGCACCGAGGCTGCGACCCGCATGATTCGAAGCATCGCATTCCTCGCCCGATAAATCCTGGTGCCCTGCGCGGTTCGAAAAGCCGTGCATATTATTCGCCGGATAAACTCGATCGCTCCTGCCGTCCCGCAGCCGGATAAGACATCCCGAGCCTCCGGACAGCACACCGAAAAACGTATGATCGACGATTTTCCCGAAAAAAACAGGCCAAGTGTTTTGCAATTTGAAATCTTTGCGTATATTTGTATGACAAATAAGATAAAACAGATTTAACAGCAAGCAGAATCCGTACGAATCTACTCGAAGCGCTCGTTTTCACCGATCGCGACTTGAGAATGGCCTGCCGGGCGTGCGGATTCGCCGCGAAAGAGATGCGTTGACGCGAACGATGCTCTGTGCCGTCGCTGCGAACCGCCGAAAATTCGAAAAATCAACAGTTACCTAAAAACAATAGCACAATTATGAACAGACTGACCGGACTTATTCCTGCCGTATTTACTCCTTTCGACGAAAAAGGCGCCGTGAATTTCGAGCGGATCCGCCCTTATGCCGATAAACTCGTCGCCGACGGAGCCGACGGCGTATTCGTCTGCGGTTCGACCGGCGAATGCACCTCGATGACCATCGACGAGCGCAAACGCGTGCTCGAAGCGTGGATCGCAGCGGCTGAGGGTCGCATGCGGATCATCGCCCACGTCGGCGGCATCTGCCAGACCGACTGCGTGGAGCTTGCCCGTCATGCTGCCGAACAGGGGGTAGATGCCGTAGGCGCCATCGCACCCTTCTATTTCAAACCCGCCACGGTCGAGCAGCTCGTGGATTTCTACCGTCCCATCGCCGCTGCCGTAGCGCCGATTCCCTTTTACATGTATCACATGCCTTCGGTCACGGGTGTCAATCTGCCGATGAAGGAGTTTCTCGAAAAAGGTTCGAAAGCGATGCCCAACCTGGCCGGTATCAAATTTACGGCGAACGACTTCATGGAGATGCTCGAATGTATCCGGTTGGACGACGGCCGCTTCGACATCCTGAACGGATTCGACGAAATGTTGCTGTGCGGTCTGACCGTCGGCGCATGCGGCGGTGTGGGCAGCACCTATAATTATACGTTGAAAACCTACCGCGGCATCTGCGACGCTTTCGCAGCCGGAGATATCGAGCAGGCGCGGGCCTTGCAGCAGGAGGCGGTCGACATCGTGAGGGTCATCATCCGTCACGGTGGCGGCGTACGCGGCGGCAAAGCCATCATGAACCACCTCGGGTACGCCTGCGGCGACTGCCGGCCGCCGTTCGCGCCCTATACCGAAACCGAAATGCGGCAACTGTCCGAGGAACTGCAAGCGATCGGCTTCCCGAAGTAAATCGCCACGATCTACTACCGACCTTCAACCTTATGAAAAACTTCTTGCTGACGATCGTGTTGCTGAGCTGCTGGGCAGCCGCGTTTGCCGCAGAGCAGCCGAATGTTTCGAAACTCACCGACACCGATGCCATCCTTTGGGATACGTCGCTTCAGCTGCCCGCCTCTGCCGAAACCGGTGCTCCGCACCTCGGCCTGGCCGGTGCGTTCGCAGGCTTCGTCGACGGAAAACTGGTGATCGGCGGCGGCGCCAACTTCCCCGCCGGGACCCCGGAACAAGGGGGACGGAAGCGCTATTGGGCCGATATTTGCGTCTATGATGAGACCACCGGCTGGCAAACCTTTCCCGGCGCACTGCCCGGGCCGTCGGCCTACGGCGTCTCGATCGGACTTCCGGGCGGCGTGCTCTGCATAGGCGGTTGCGACGAGCGGGCCTGCACCCGCGCCGTGCGCCTGCTGACGCTGCATGAGGGTATCCCTGCTTTCGAGGAGTATCCCGCTCTGCCGCGCCCGCTGGCCCATGCGGCCGGATGCCGGGTAAATGATCGGATCTACGTCGCGGGAGGCATCGAATCGGTGGAAGATGCCCGCACGACCTCCGATTTCTTCGTGCTCGATCTCCAGCACCTCGACGCGGGGTGGCAGGAGCTTCCCGCCTGGGAAGGTCCCTCGCGCGCCTTCGCTGTGGCTGCGGCTCAAAGCGACGGATTCGATAACTGTTTCTACCTCTTCAGCGGCCGGGAATTCTCCCCCGGCGAACCCTGGAACGTCCTCGACGACGGTTACGAATACAATCCCCGCCTGAAGCGTTGGCGACGAATCGACGGATCGTTTCCCGTGATGGCCGGCACGGCACTGCCGTTCGGTACGAACCATATCCTGATGATCGGCGGACGCTCCGCGACGAACGGCGACGAGGGCCTGTTGCGACTCTATCACACCGTCACCGGCTCGACGGCCGAAGTTCCGGCTCCGGAAGGCGTCGCGCTTCCGGTCACGACGCATACGCTTGCGACGGACGACGGGCTGCTTATCGCCAGCGGCGAGACCGCACCCGGCATCCGGACCCCGATTCTGCTGCGGGGGCGTATCGAGAGCAGCATCCACCGCCTCAAGGCGCTCGACATCTCGGTCATCGTGCTCTACTTCTTCGTCCTGGCCTTCATCGGGTGGTACTTCTCGCGCAACCAAAACAGTTCCGACGACTATTTCCGCGGCGGAGGCCGCATTCCGTGGTTCATCGTCGGGCTCAGCATCTTCGGCACGGCGCTGAGCGCCATCACCTTCATGGCCATTCCGGCCAAAGCCTACGCCACGGACTGGAGTTACCTGCTCTTCAACGCGGGTATCGTCCTCTGCGTGCCGATCATCGTGCTGCTGTTCATTCCGTTCTATCGGCGGCTGAACGTCACCACGGCCTACGAATACCTGGAGGCCCGTTTCAACGCCCCGGTCCGCATCCTGTGCAGCCTGGCGTTCATCCTCTTCCAGATCGGCCGCATGGGCGTCGTCCTGCTGCTGCCCTCCATCGCGCTGAATGTCGTCACGGGATTCGACATCTTCCTGTGCATCGCGTTGATGGGCGTGCTGAGCCTCGCCTACACCCTCATGGGCGGCATCGAGGCCGTGGCCTGGACCGAAGCGCTGCAAGTCGTCGTCCTGCTGGGTGCCGCCGTCGCGGTGCTCGTCACAGTCGCCCTGCAACTTCCCGAAGGGCTCCCGGAGGCAATCTCCTCGGCCGCTGCGGCAGGCAAGTTCGACCTGGGGTCCACGGCTTTCGACCTGCGGCAGCCCACGATGTGGACGGTGCTGATCGCCACGCTCTTCACCAACATCACCACCTACGGCACCGATCAAACCATCGTGCAGCGCTACCTGACCACCGCCACCGAACACGAGGCCCGCAAGGGCGTCTACGTCAATGCGGCGCTCACCATCCCGGCGACGATTCTCTTTTTCCTGGTCGGCACGGCCCTGTGGGCCTTCTACCGCCACTATCCGGAGCAGCTGAGCATGTCGGTCACCGATTCAGACGCCATTCTGCCGTGGTATATGAGCACGCAGCTGCCCGTAGGGGTGCTGGGACTGGTCATCGCCGGGCTCTTCGCCGCGGCCATGTCGACCCTGAGCAGCAGCATGAACTCCGCGGCCACCGCTTTCGTGACCGACATCTACCGCAAAGCCGTCCCCGGCCGCGACGGCGCCGGTCTGCTGCGCGTCGCCCGCCTCTCGACCTTCGTGCTGGGTGCCGTCGGCATCGGCTTCGCCCTGATGATGGCCTCGTGGGAGATCAAATCGCTGTGGGATGAGTTTTCGAAGATCCTCGGTATACTCCTGGGCGGCCTGGGAGGTCTGTTCCTGTTGGGGCTCGTCACGCGACGCGCCAACTCGTTCGGCGCCCTGTGCGGCATCGCGGCCAGCATCGTCGTGCAGATCGTCGTGGCACGCGGCGGCTATGTCAACCTGCTGCTCTACTCGACCACCGGATTCATCTCCTGCTTCATCGTGGGATACGCGGCAAGCTGGCTCGTACCCTCGGGAAAAAACACCGACCCGCTGACGATCTACGGCATCCGGAAGCGCAGGGGATAGCCCTCCGTCCCTTCCCGGAAATTTTCGTCGAATCCGCTGAAACTCAATCAACCTAAAAATACTCTTATGAATCTAAAAACTTTTGGCAAATGAAAAATTCGACTTTTTCGAGACCTTCCGCGACAGCGGGCAGTGTCGTAGTCAAATGTTTGCTGTGCTGCTGGCTGCTCGTCGCCTGGGCAGGCGCATTCGCACAACAGACGTTGCACGTTACGGGTAGTGTCGCCGACGATACGGGAGCTGCCGTCGTCGGTGCTTCGGTCGTCGTACAGGGTACGCAGACAGGCACCACGACCGACGCCAGCGGCCGCTTCGCGCTCAATGTTCCGGCCAGCGGCGCCACGCTTTCGATTTCGTTCATCGGTTACACCACCCAGGAGGTCGCGGTAACCAAAGCACGCAGCACGGTAGAGGTCGTGCTGACCGCCGACCGCATCGCAGTAGACGAAGTGGTCGTGGTGGGTTATGGCGAGCAAACCCGGCGTTCGGTCACCTCGTCCGTGGCCAAACTCGACGGCGAAGCCTTGCAGAACATCCCCATCTCCAGTGTGGGCGAAGGCCTCAAGGGCAAGATCGCGGGCCTGCGCGTCACGCAGACCAACTTCACCCCGGGCGGCGGTTTCTCCTATTCGATCCGCGGAGGTTCGTCGATCAACGGATCCAACTCGCCCTTGGTGCTGGTGGACGGCGTGGAACGCGACTTCTCCGCCATCAACCCCAACGACATCGCATCGGTCGACGTGCTGAAAGACGCCGCATCGTCGGCCATCTACGGTGCGAAAGCCTCGAACGGTATCATTCTGGTCACGACCAAGCGAGGCGGCTACAACAAGGCACCCCGCATCACGTTCGAGGCCAACTGGGCCTATCAGAACACCGAAACCGAGATCGAATTCCTCAATGCGCGCGAGTACATCGAGGTCGTGCGTACGGCCGTCGCGGAGTATCTCAGCGTGCCGTCGCGCGCTTCCGATGCCCTGAGCTATCTCAACGGACAGCATTCGGCCGGTATCGGCAACAAGCCCAACGGCAAATTCTCGACGCGATACTACGATCCCGCCACGGACGAGCTTCCGGCCGGCTACCGGACGATGCCCGACCCGATCAATCCGTCGAAAACCATCATGTACCGCGATACGGACTGGCAGGATCTGCTCTACAACGGCGCCTGGTGGCAGAACTACTACCTGGGCATCGACGGCGGCGGCGAGCGCGTGCGTTATTCGGCCAGCCTGGGCTACACCGACGACGAGGGCGTAGCCCTCTCGACGGGTTACAACCGCGTGAATTTCAAGAGCAACCTCGACGCCAAGATCACCAACCGTCTGACGGCCAGCTTCGGGGTCGATTACGCCCGCACCAACACCGAGGCCTATGCCAACCAGCGCAACACCATCTCGCGCGCCTTGGCCAACCCGCCCACGATGAACGCCTACTACGACGACGGTTCGCCGGTCGAGGGTTACAACGCCTCGTCGCAGACGCCGTTGTTCTACGATAAATACTATGACCGCAGCAATCGCAGGAACTATCTCTCGTTGATCGGAGGGTTGAAATGGGAGATCATCGACGGTCTGACGGCCAACGTCCACGGCTCGTTCTTCCACACGGACGCCAAAGCCAAGCAATTCATCGAGGCCAACGTCTGGGACGCCACACGCAAATCGTCGTGGGCGCAGACCACGACCGAGCGTCAGAAGTTGGAGGCCTATCTCAACTACACCAAGACTTTCGCCCACGACCACACGATCTCGCTCATGGGCGGATACTCCTACCAGAAACGCGAATACGAAACGATCAGCGTCGCGGGCTACGGCGCCACGTCGGACAAGGTGACCACGCTCAACGGTTCGTCAGCCTTCGATCCCGACGACATCACTTCTTCCGAGCAGCTCGAATGCCAGATCGGTTTCTTCGGCCGCGTCAATTACGACTACAAAGGCAAATACCTGCTCACGGCCACCTTCCGCGAGGATGCCTCGTCCAAATTCGCCAAGGACAACCGCTGGGGTTTCTTCCCGGGCGTATCGGCCGGATGGGTGCTGACCGAGGAACCTTGGCTGGCCAACCTCCGCCGGTTGAACTTCCTGAAGCTGCGCGCCAGCTACGGTTCGACGGGTAACAACGCCTCGGTCGGCATCTACGATGCTTTCGGAGCCTACGGCGCCAGCTACATGTACAACGGCAACGCCGGTATCAAACCCACGGACATGCCCAACGAGAAGCTGCAATGGGAAACCTCCAACCAGCTCGACGTGGGTATCGAAGCGGGACTGTTCAAGAACCGCATCTACCTGAGTGCCGATTTCTTCGACAAACGGACGCGCAACCTGCTCTACGAGCAGCAGTTGCCCAACACGACCGGCTTCTCGAAATTCTGGACAAACCTGGGTAAGGTCCGCTTCTGGGGATACGAGGTCGAACTCAGCACGCGCAACATCGTCAAGAAGAATTTTACGTGGAATTCGAAACTGGTGCTCAGCTATCAGTGGAACCGCGTGTTGAAGCTCCCCGATAACGGCATCGCTCAGAACCGCACGGGCGGTATCGCCCTGGGCGACGGAACCTTCTTCGGCGGTATCGCCGAAGGCGAGCCCCTCAACCGTTTCTATGGTTACGTAGCCACGGGAATCATCGAGACCGAGGAGCAGGCAGCCAATGCCTACTACGATGCGCTCGCGCGCCAGCCGAAAGTCGGCGGCAAACGGGTCGGCGACTACGAGTGGGCCGACCGCAACGGCGACGGACAGATCACCAAGGCCGACCAATTCTGCCTCGGCACGACCGTACCGCCCTTCACCGGAGGTCTCAACAATACCTTCCGGCTGAAGAGCTGGACGCTGTCGATCTACCTCGACTGGGCCGTGGGCCACTCGATTTTCGACAGCTCCTACAACCGTTACTTCTTCGGTACGTTCACCAACAACTACGCACTGGCCAGGGAGGTGCTCAAATGCTGGAAGAAGCCGGGCGACGACACCCGATTCGCCAAATTCTGGGCGAACGACTCCAACTGGGGCAACGACAACTACAACCGCGACCGCAACAACAACTTCACCTACAAGGGCGACTACCTCTGCATCCGCGAAATCACGCTCCAGTATTCGCTGCCCAAGAAGCTCTTCACGAAGGTCGGCCTGCAAGGCGTGACGCTCACCGTGTCGGGCAACAATCTCTACTATTTCACCGAGGTGAAAGGCATTTCGCCCGAGAGGGGTTCCGCGACGACCTACGACGGCGACTACTACAACTATCCGCCCATCCGGCGCCTTTCGTTCGGCGTACGGCTGACCTTTTAACCGAATTCAAGCAAATACGTCATGAAACGCAAATTCATAAATCTCGTATTGCTCGCCGCTGCCGCACTCGGCACCGGTTCCTGTCTGGGCGACATGGATATCGAGCAGAAGAGCAAGATCACCGCGACGAATATGTGGCTCGACGAGGACGATGCCGTGGGAGCCATGAACGGTCTTTACCACCAGCTGCGCGCTGCATTCCAAACCGCGATCATCTATTGGGGCGACTATCGCGCCGGAACGTTCGCCGACGGAGCCGGAGGCTCGGGTTCCTGCAAGAAGATGTTCAACAACATCCTCGACAGCAGCGAGACCAAAGGTACCAATTGGGCTTCGAGCTATACGGCGATCAACGATGCCAATCTGATTATCAAACACGTACCCGGTATTTCGTTCACGAACGAGACGAACAAGAACCTCGTGCTGGCCAACGCCTATTTCGTACGTGCGTATATCTATTACAACATCGCCCGCGTATGGGGCGACGCACCGTTGCTGCTGAGCGGATTCGAGTCGAGCGACGCCGACCTGCAACCTTTCCGCGAGGATGCCGAGATGATCTACGCACAGGTGGCCCGCGATATCGAGTCGGCCCTCTCGCTCATGCCCGAATCGGCCACCGACAGCACGATCGGTACGCGCAGTGCCGTGCAGATGCTCAAGGCCGACTACTATCTGTGGCTCTATCAGACACGCGAGGGCGGTAAAGAGGCTCTGACAACAGCCGACGAGGCGCTGGCCGAGGTGTTGAAGGACAGCCGTTTGAAGCTGCTCGACTCCTATGCCGATGTCTTCGATATTACGAAGAAGAACAATGCCGAGATCATCCTGACGATCCACCTGGCTCAGGGCGAATACGAAGGCGGATTCGCAAGCAACTACCTGCTGCCTCAGACTCGGTTTCACTCGGCGCCCGAGCATATCGAGACGCACGTCAAGCTGATGAACTCCGACGACCAGCGTTTCATCTTCTCGCCCTCCCTGGTCGAGCTGATGTACCGCGACGAGCGCGATACGCGCACCAAGGTCAACTACGGCGACTGGACCGACACCGACGAGGGATACCGCTATACGTGGGTGAACAAATACGCCGGACTGTGGCAGGATAACAAGCGTTATTTCGTCTCCGACATACCGCTCTATCGCTATGCCGAGGCACTGATGTTCAAGGCCGAGATCGAGAATGAGAAGGGCGCTACCCCGACGGCTCTGGGCTACCTCAACCAGGTTGCCAAACGGGCCTACGGCATCGATAACTACTATACGGCCACCGATTACTACGAATTCAAGGAGGCACTCATGACCGAATACCTCAAGGAGTTCGCCGCCGAGGGCAAGTCGTGGTGGAGCTACATCCGCCTGGGCCTCGCCTTCACGAAGATCGAGTCGTTGCGGGGACGTCAGAACGAAACGAACATTCTGCTGTGGCCGATCGCCAATGCCTGCATGAGCGAAAATCCGAACATCCGTCAAACGGTGGGTTACAATTAAAAACACATTGCAATGAAATCCAAGATACTGAATATTCTTCTGCCGGCGCTGGCACTGACGATGGCCGCCTGCGGCGATTCGTTCGAATTCGGTACTCCGACGCACGACCTCGACGAGAAAACCGATTTTACGCGCGGCACCGAGCAGGTTTTGTGGAAAAACAAAGGCGCCGTGTACGAAACCAAGCGGATTCACAACTACCGTATTCCCGGATTGGTACGTACGCCCCACAAACTCTTCGCCTTCTGCGAGGCGCGCGAGGAGACCGGCTCGACCAACAAGGACGGCGGCGATATCGACCTCGTATACCGCGTCTCGACCGACGGCGGCACGACCTGGGGTCCCTCGCAGGTCTTCTTCGATGATGAAGACAACACCTGCGGCAACGCCTGCGCGGTCTACACCGAGAGCGGCCGGCTGGTGGTTTTCTGCTGCTGGCAGCGTACCGGCACGACCGAGGCCAAGTTCAAGAGCAAATATTTCACGTTCGAAGAGTCGCAGCGCTACGGATGCCAGGCCGTATGCTTCTACTCCGACGATGAAGGCGAGACGTGGAACGGACCGTTCAAGTGGTTCGGCGAGAACCGCAATTCGAACCCCGAGCAATACGAATGGACCAGCTTCATGAAGGTGGGGCCCAGCCATGCGATCCAGCTTCGCACGGGCGAACACAAAGGCCGCATCCTGGTGGGCTGCGACCACAAGTACAAGACCTTCGCCGGAAAGGCGATCACCGACACGGAGAGCGAGAATTATTACGGTTCGCACGTGGCCTATTCGGACGATAACGGCGAGACATGGCATATGCTCGAACTCGATGAGGAGCTGCACTACGGCAACGAATGCACGCCGGTCGAACTCTCCGACGGACGCATCTACCTCGACATGCGCGGCTCGGGAGCCTACGCAAAGATGCGCGGCGGAAGTTTCAGCGCCGACGGCGGAGTCACCTGGAGCCGCTATACGCCTATCACCGTCCGGGTCGATCCGGGCTGCCAGGGATCGGTCGTCAACTACAGCACGAACGGCGTTCCTTCGTCGGTGATTTTGGCCACCAGCAACAACAGCACCTCGCGCGCCCATCTGTCGATCCGCGCCAGCCTCGACGATTGCGCCACCTGGAAAACCGATGTCTACGAAATAACCGACGGAAAATCGGGTTATTCGGACGTGGTGGTCTTCGACGACGGCAGCATCGGTATTCTCTACGAGAATGGTACATCGGTCTATCGGGAGCAGATCTCGTTCCGCCGCATTCCGGCCGCGACGATCGCAAAGTATATCAACGAATAAAACTACGCACCATGAAAACACGAATCATAGGCATCGTTTGCTGCTTGCTGGCCGTGGCCTGCTCGCCCGATCTGATGGATAAGAACAGCGTGCTCGAGAATAACCGCCAGGAGGCTCGCATGTCCGTCGAAATTCGCGTGAGCGGCACGATGATCTCCACGCGTTCGGATGCCACGGAGGCCGAACGTGCGGTCGACGACTACGGAATCTACATCTTCGACGTGAACACCGGAGCTCTGCAATATTGCGAGCAGGGCATCGCACCGTCCGCCGTCGAGCCGATCGAGGGGAGCCGCAACTACCGGATCGGCACCCGTGAAATCACACTGCCCACCGCCGGTCCCAAACGGCTTTTCGTGCTGGCCAACACGGGTCGGGGGGTTGCGTTGCCGACACTCGTCACGGAAGACGATGCCACGGCGGAAACCCCGGCCACGCAGGTCGAGACATTCTGCGGCGCCGTCGTACAGAGATTGGCTTCGGGAACCGTCCCCGCCTCGCCCTTCGTCATGAGCGGATCGACGTGGGTGGCCAGCGCCGCCGACGCAACGGTTCCCGTCTGTCTGGGACGTACCGTGGCGAAGATCTCGGTACGCAACGCCGCAAGCGAGCGAATCGCCCTTTCGAGCGTCGCCGTGACGGGCGCTCCCGCCGAGTGGTATCCCTTCGCCGGGACCCTGCCCGCCGAAATGGCGACGATGGACTACCCGGCCCTGCCGCAACCCGGCTCCGGGGAGGAAGCACTCTCGTTCTACCTGCTGCCGACCTACCTCGACAAACCGACGGTCTCGGTCGGAGGTACGTTCGACGGCAATGCCTTCACGTGTCCGACTCCGATCGAAAGTGCGCTCTACGCCGATTACGATTACAAACTCGACCTGAAGGTGCGCGGCGGCAATGTCGTGGCCGTGCTATCGCCCGACTTCAGCAGCGGCACCGAAATCGATCCGATCGAGGTGTCGGGTCCATGGCTCTCGGACCGCAGAGCCTTAACGCTGCCCTTCACGCCCGAACCCAACTACGGATTCACGATCGACTACACGCTCAACATCGACGGATCGGCCGAGATCGAGAAGGGTCCGGAAGATTGGTACGACGCCGAGATCATCTCCGACAGCAAAATCCGCATCCGCACGCTCAAGGAGAACACGGGCAGCGAACGCACGGCGACCTTCGCTATCACGGTGGGAGGTGTCAACTGCAACGTGAAAGTGACGCAGCAGGGTCTCGCCGACGTCAAGACGGTGAAGTTCGGCAAAACGGAGTGGATGGACCGTGCGATCGGCGCGACGCTGCGCGCATCGCAGGCCTATGCGAACGACCTGCGCAGCTTCGGCTATTACTACCAGTGGGGCCGCACGATGCCCTTCCCCGTCACAGGCGACGTGGAGGTCGTCACCACGCAGATGACACCCGCCGAAGCGCTCGCCAGCAAGGCCTTCATCGCCTATACGGGCGAGTCGCAGGACTGGAACGTACAGGGCATCGAGGGCAGCTACGACACCTACTGGGAGACCGTGACGCCGAACCCCTGTCCGGCGGGATGGCGGCTGCCGACCTATGAGGAGCTCTCCGAGGTGATGCTCTACCGCGGCAATTCGTTCGTCTTCGCGAACTCCGTACAGAAAAACGACGAGCTCGTCCCGGGCGGCAAGCGGCCGTACGTCGGCGGCGGTTCGGGTGCCATCACCAAAGACACCGAAGTCATGTTCCATTCGGGTATCAAATACAAAGGCACGGACGAGGCCTATTACATCCGCCTGCAATGGATCAACAAGGGCGGTCATACGACCAAAACTCCGCCGGCCTCCGTCGTACACGAGAAAGACACGCAGCTCTACATGGCCGACGGCGAGAACATCCTGCGCATCGACCGGCTTCCGGCAACCGCATCGGCCAATTTCGCGAAGATCGCGGATGCCCGGAATTTCTGGACGGAACACGAGACGGATCCGAATGTGGAGACGCTGATCTTCCCCTGCGGCGGACGGCGCGACGCTTCGGGAGCGGCGGTCGAGGTGAACAATGCGGCATTCTACTGGTCGCGTTCGATGTTCACGGGCGGCAGCAACCAATATTCGAAGACGGCCACCACCTACGCTTCGGGACTGCTCTACTTCCGCCCCGCCGGACGTTGGATATTCATGTACGCCCCGGCAATCGGTTCGGCTCAGGTATATGCCGATACCGAAACGCTCGGATACCGCAACCAGGCGATGCAGATCCGCTGCGTTAGAGAGAAATAAAAACCTTACAACAGGACGAATCGACAGGGGCGGCAGGACGCCGCCCCTGCCGTTCGCCCAATCGCTACAAACCGATGAAAAATCTTATCTTAGCATTCGCAGCCCTGTGTGCCGCATTCGTCACCCGGGCGCAGCAGCCCACCGTGGTCGGACGCGTGACCTGCAAGGGGAAACCCGTGGCCGGGGTCGTCGTCTCGGACGGCGAACTGGTGGTCCGTACCGACGCCGACGGACGTTACGCGATGGATTCGCGAAAGCCCTGCGGCTATGTGTTCATGTCGATACCGTCGGGATACGAAGTCGTCGCCGACGGGCTGATCCCCCGCCACTTCGGCTACACGACCCATTGCGCCGTCGACACGATCGATTTCGAACTCGAAAAGGTGAATAATGACAATTTCACGCTCTTCGTCTCGGCCGATACCCACCTGCGGGGCGACCCGGAGGAACTCGACCTGCCGCAATTCCGCCAGTGGTATCTCCCGCAGATCCGACGCGAGATCGAGCGGACCAAAGGCCCCGTCTATTCGATCCACCTGGGCGACATGTCCACCGATATCAAGTGGCATCCGAACGATTTCGGGCTTCGGAAGTACCTCGACGTGATGAAGACCTATCCGTCGCCTGTCTTCCATGTTCCGGGCAACCACGACAACGAGCGTTTCGTGGGCATCGAGGTGCCCGATCGGCTGTGGGACAGCATCGCGCAGGCCCCCTACCGCCAAATAATCGGCCCGAACTACTACTCGTTCAACCTGGGCAAAGTTCATTTCGTCATGCTCGACAACATCATCGTGCGCCGCAGCATCATGAAGAAGAACAAAGCCGCCTCGCATAACGATTACAAACTCGACGATCGACAGCTGCGCTGGCTCGCACGCGACCTGGAGACCGTCGCCGACGCCACGCCCCTGGTGATCTGCATGCACGTCCCCATCTTCCGCTATACGGGTATCCGCGAGGACGGTACGGGCGAGTTCACCCCGGCGAACGCCGAACTGCACGACCAGCTCATGCCGCTGCTCGGACGCTTCGACAACGTGCGGATGCTCACGGGACACTGCCATGTCTTCATCAACGTCCCCGTGAACGAACATATCCGGCAACACTCTTTCGTCTCGGCATCGGCCGTATCGTGGAAAATCAACGGTCCCGAAAGCCGCCTCATCAGCGAGGACGGCACTCCGGGCGGTTACGGGGTCTTCGAATTCCGGGGCGATAAGATCGACTGGCAGTTCCACCCCAACGGCTACGAGGCCGATCGGAACCAGTTCCGCGTCTACGACCTGAACTGCGTACCCGAGGAGTTCGGGGGCGAACCCGGCAGCAATCGCGTGCTGGTGAACGTCTACAACTGGGACGACGACTGGCGTATCTCGGTACGCGAAAACGGTCGCGAAATAGCGGCAAGGCGCTCCTGGACGCGCGACCCGCTCTACCGGTTGATCCGCCGCGACGCACTTCCTACGCGTCCCACGGCATTTCTCGCCGTAGACAACGCCCACATGTTCGTCGTCGAGACGTCGGACGCCGCCTCGACGCTCGATATCGTCGTGACGGACGGCGGCGGACGACGTTATCGCCAGCGGATCGAACGACCCAAGACCTTCGACTGGCGGATCGAATAATCGGGTTGTCTCGCCTGCCGGGGCTTTCATAATCCGGCAGGCGGGACCCGATGCCGCGGAAACGGCAAAGAAGGCAAAATCGGAAACATATTTATCGGAATAATTTGACAAATAAAAGGAAAATAAATCTTACCTTTGTCGAAAGTTTCCAGTTATGAGGACATTGAAGTTGGATAATCGCAATACGACGCTTGTCGACAGTGTGGAGGAGAGCCTGATCCGGTATTTCAAGGAGCAGGGATTACGTCCGGGAAGCAGTATTCCCAATGAGATCGAACTCGCCGCATCGCTCGGAGTCGGTCGCGCCGTGCTGCGCGAGGCGCTCAGCCGCTTCAAGATGACGGGCATGGTCGTATCGCGAACGAAGAAAGGAATGATCCTCGGGGAACCTTCGCTGCTCAACGGCATGAAGCGCTGCATCAACCCGCTGCTGATGAACGAATCGACCTTGCGCGACATTCTCGAATTCCGCGTAGCCCTCGAAATCGGGATCAGCAACAGCATCTTCCGCAACATCACCCCGGCCGACATCGCCGAACTGGAAGCGATCGTGAAGATGAGCCAGGTGATCGGCAACAACAAGTATGCGCCGGTGAGCGAACACCAGTTCCACACCAAGCTCTACGAAATCACGGGCAACCGCATCATCTCCGAATTCCAGGACGTGATCTACCCCGTATTGGATTTCGTGAAGGAGAAGTACCGCGATTTCCTGGAACCGATCGAGACGGAGTTGATGCGCAGCGGCGAACTGATGACCCACAGCCACCTGCTGGAGTTCATCAAGGCGGGCGATCTCGAAGGATACAAACACGCCATCGAGGAGCACTTCAAGCTCTATACGATTTACCTCGAGCGGATGGGCAAGTAAAACTACGGCCCGGCTGCGGGCTGCTGCCTGCGAAGGTCCAGCTAAGCGCTCGGGCTTATGCGGAAATAGCGGGTAATCTTGTGCCTTGCCGCCTTCAGTCCTCGGACTGATGCGGGCTTTCGCCGCGCGGAGGCTGTGGCCCGCGCGGCTCAGAGAGCCGAAATAAATCAACACACTAAACACCCAGAACCATGACCATACGAACTTTCATCGCCGGGGCTATCGCAGCCCTGTGCGCAATCGCGATACCCTCTACCGCCCAAACCGATCCGGTCGACGTCTTCGTCGAAGGCCAGGCCGGATATGCCGGCTACCGCATTCCGGCGATCGTCCGTGCGGCGGACGGGGCCCTGCTGGCCTTCGCCGAGGCGCGGCGCAACGACAAACGCGACGCGGGGGATATCGACCTGGTGATGCGCCGCTCGACGGACGGCGGACGGACGTGGGGGCCCATGACGGTGGTCTGGGACGACGGCGTCAACACCTGCGGCAACCCGGCACCGATCGTAATCGGCCGCAAGGGCGAGATCGTGATGCTGACGACCTGGAACGCCGGCGGTGACCGCGAGCGGGCGATCGAACGAGGAACGAGCACCGACACGCGACGCGTCTTCGTACTGCGCTCTGCGGACCACGGTGCCACCTGGAGCACACCCCGCGAGATCACCTCCGAGGTCAAACGCCCGGAGTGGACCTGGTACGCGACCGGTCCCTGCCATGCCATCGAGAAACAGCGCCGGCCCCACAAGGGGCGCCTCGTCGTTCCGGCCAATCACAAGCGGCTCGATCCGCGCAACGGCGTGGAATCCTACTCGCAACTGCTCTATTCGGACGATCGAGGCATCACCTGGCACCTCGGCGCCGTATCGCAGTGCGGCGGCAACGAGAGCACCGTGGCCGAAACGAGCGACGGGCGGCTGCTCCTCAATATGCGACACTACGAGCGAGCCGACAGCTTGCGGCTCTATGCCGTGAGCGCCGACGGAGGCGAAGCGTGGTGCGACCGGGGCGAATGGCCGGAGCTGCCCGAGCCGCGCTGCCAGGGCAGCATGCTCAACCTCACGCGCCGCGGCATGCCGACCCGCACGCTCCTCTTCTCCAATCCGCGCCATCCTCGGAAGCGACGGAACCTGTCGCTGAGTGTCAGTCGCGACGACGGTCGTACCTGGAGCCACTACCGGACGATCTGCGCCGGACCTGCGGCCTACTCCGATCTGGTGCGACTCGACGAACGACACGTCGGCATATTGTATGAAAACGGCGACACGACAGATCTTTACCGCAAAATATCGTTCGCAACGGTCGATATCGTACCGCTGCTTGAAGAAAAATAGTCCCCATGAACATACATCCGTTTTTTCCGCTGTCCTGCTGCACGCTCGCAGCCGCGACAGCGATGCCGGTCGCGGCACGGCCGCAGAAATCCCGATCGCAGGAGTCAAAACCCAATATCGTCGTGATTCTGGCCGACGATCTCGGCTACTCCGATCTGGGATGCTACGGTAGCGAGATCCGCACTCCGGTGCTCGACGCATTGGCAGCCGACGGAGTCCGTTTCACGCAAATGTACAATTCGGGGCGTAGTTGCCCGTCGCGGGCCTGCCTGCTCACGGGGCTCTATCCCCATCGGGTCGGGATCGGCGAGATGGTTCGCGATCACCGCGAGACGTGGCCGGAAGGTTATCGCGGCTATCGGACCGACAACAATGTTACCATCGCTCAGGTACTGAGCTGCAACGGGTACTATACGGCCATGTCCGGCAAGTGGCACATGGGCAAACATGCTACGCCCGTCGATTGCGGGTTCGACGACTTTTACGGTTTCATGAACGGTGCGGCGCCCTATTGGAACGAAGCCCGCTATGTCCGGCTGCCCGATTCGGCTCCGCGGCGCGAATACCCCGAAGGATCCTTCTACGCTACGGACGCCATCACGGATTATGCGATCGATTTCGTCCGTCGGGCGCAGGAACTGCACAAACCTTTCTTTCTGCATCTGACTTATAATGCGCCGCACTTCCCGCTGCAAGCACCCAAGGAGCGGATCGATACCTATATGGAGACCTATTTGCAGGGCTGGGATCGCATCCGCGCCGATCGCGAACAACGGTTGCGCGAAGCGGGGCTCCTGCCCGATAACCAGCGCATGGGTGCGCGGGGCGAGGTGCCAGCCAGCGCTTTCATCGACGAAACCCAGCCGATCGAGGCGTGGGACAACCTGGGCGAAGCGACCCGCCGGGACCTCGCCCGCCGCATGGCGACTTATGCGGCGATGGTCGAGATTATGGACGAGAATATCGGACGCTTCATCGAAGCATTGCGGGCGGACGGAGTCCTGGACGACACGCTGATCCTGTTCCTCTCCGATAACGGGGCCTGCGCCGAGTGGCACGAATATGGCTTCGACGGCCGCAGTGGCGTCGATTACCGCACCCACACGGGCGACGCCCTGGAAGGCATGGGACAGCGGGGCACCTACCACCACTACGGCACGGGATGGGCGAACGTTTGCTGCACACCGTTTCGGCTCTACAAACATTTCGCCCACGAGGGTGGCATCTCCACGCCGAGTATTCTGTGGTGGGGCGACCGGGTGCGCGGCAAGGGCCGCATCGATCACCAGGTGTGCCACTTCACCGATATCATGGCCACCTGTCTCGACGCCGCAGGGGCCCGATTTCCCGAATCGTACGAGGAACGGCAACTGGTCCGCCCCGAAGGCATCTCCATTCTTCCGATCGCCGCTGGATGCAAAATTCCCGCTCGCCCCATCTTCGCCGAGCACGAGGGCAACCGCATGGTGCGCATCGGACGCTGGAAACTGGTCGCCTCCTATTATAACGGACAGGAATGGGAGCTCTACGATATCGACCGCGACCGTACGGAGCAGCACGACCTGGCCGCGAAATACCCGCGCAAGGTCGCCCGCATGGAGCGGCTCTATTTCGACTGGGCGGAGCAGAACGGCGTATTGCCCTTTCCGCAACTGATGAACCGCTACGGCGGCACCCGAATGACGATATACAAGGAGCGGTAACTGCGCCTCAGGTCGCAATATTCTCGGCCCGAGACCATTCCGTTCTCGGAGTATCCTCCTGCGACGATCATTCGGCTCCCGCGTCGCCCTGCTACGATAAAAAAAGTCCCGACCGAAGTCGAGACTTTTTTATTGAAATCGGAAAACTCCCGAAAGCAGACATCGCTTTATCGGGTAATACTTTCTCCGCCGATCGATGGTGCGCCGGTCGTGCTTCCTTTCAGCACCCTCGGCAGCCCTTCCCCAGCTTGCGCACCGTACGCCGCCGCCTTTTTCAGTACGTGTCGGTTTTATCGGTTCACGGCTCGGAATTGGCGAGCACCCCCCCCCTCACGGTTTTTCGGATTGCCTGTAGGTTCGACCGGTTCACGGCTCGGAACCTACAATCGTGCATCCCGGAGGTTTATCGGTCCGCCGGCCTCGATCCTTAGTTGACCTTGCGGCGATCGGGTTCGTGGTCGGGCGATGCCGCATCCATGTCGATCTGGAGCTTCACCATGTTGATGGCCGTAGCCGCCGCCTCGTCGCCCTTATTGCCGTGACGTCCGCCGCAACGGTCCAAAGCCTGCTGCATGTCGTTTACGGTCAGCACGCCGAAGATGATCGGCATGTTCCACTGCAACTGCAATTGCGTGAGTCCCTGCGTCACACCTTGGCAAATGAAGTCGAAGTGCCGCGTATCGCCCTGAATCACGCACCCGAGCGCAATGACGGCATCCACATCGGTGTACTCGGCGAAAAACTGTGCGCCGAGCGAGAGTTCGAATGTCCCGGGAACGTACTTGATCTGAATATTCATGTCGGGACACCCTGCGCGGCGCAGCGTCCGCACAGCCCCTTCGAGCAACGCTTCGGTCACTTCGCGGTTCCACTCGGCCACCACGATACCGAAGGTCATATCTTCGGCCGACGGCAGCGGGGAGTCGAACTGGGAGAGGTTATGATTTTTGGTCGCCATTTTTTTTCGGTTATTTGACGCTGCCCAGCAGTTTTTCGGCGTCGCGCGCCTCCATCGATGCGGGATACGACGTGAGGATCTGTTCGAAATAAGCGGCAGCCTTCGCTGCATTGCCTTGAGTCTTCTCTGCCAGACCGGCCTTACGCAGGTACATCGGTGCCGTCATATTGTTGTCGGCGGCTTTCACGGCCTTGTCGTAGAACTTCACGGCAGCGGCGTAGTTTTGCTGCTCGACGGCGGCATCGCCCTGCAAACCGTAGTTCTGAGCGTTGATGAGCGCACCGGGAAGTCCTTTCACGGGCGAAAATTTCGCGAGGTAGTCCGCTGCGGTTTTGTAATCGCCCAGACGCAGGTAGCAGATGCCGGCATAGTGTTTGGCCAGATTGCCCGACGGCGTGGAGCCGTATTTCTCGATCACTTCCAGGAATCCGGCGCCGTTGGCATCGCCGTGCAGAGCCCGTTCGAGATCGGGGTTCTCCTCCTCGAAACGATGCTGCGCTGCGGCGATCATCTCGGCGGCTTTCTCGGCGCGGGGCAGGGTTATCAGCGCACGATAGCCGAAAATCAGTGCGGCCACGCATAACAATCCCAGGAAAATGCCGGCGATCTTACGACCGTTTTCCTCGAAAAAAAGCTCTGTTTTGTTCATTGCCTCGCCGAGGGATTCCTGTTCGGCGATTTGCTGCTTTGCCATAATGAATTATCGTGTTTAGTTTAAAATTCCGTACGATAGGCAGCAAAGATACAAAACTATTCACAATGTACAATGCCGTATCCGGTTTTTTTATGATATCGGCTTCGCGTCGGATCCTTTCGCTCGGATAAGTGCATTCATGCGCGCGTTGATCCTTGATATTCGAAATTCCGCGATCCGGAGTGAAACCGTTTTTTCTGTCCGCTCCTGCCCGTTTCTTCGCGAGGGCGGATTATCGAATGGGGAGCCGAGGGAACAGCGGGAAGCTGTTGCAAATCTTGTCGCTTATTCGGCCGTTTTTTCGTGCAGGGGGCGTTCGCGTGGATTTCGACCCTTCGACCGTCTATTGCGATCGGCCGGCGCTGCGGGCACAGAGCGACCGGGAGCTATCTCTTCTTCCAACCGGCAACAGATCCCGAATAAGGTGTATAGACCTGCTTCCCGTTGCTTGAATCAGCATACCTGAAAACGAGAAAACCTTACATATCATTGATACATAAGGTTTTCTGCTTCTTGCAGCCTGATTTCTCCGGCCTCTGGAGCGGAAAACGGGACTCGAACCCGCGACCCTCAGCTTGGGAAGCTGATGCTCTACCAACTGAGCTATTTCCGCATTCGGAGTACAAAGTTACTCCGCTTTTTCGATATTGCAAGCTTTTCCCTGCAAAAAATCGGATCAACCCACGACTTTTTTCAGCGAGGCGAGATTCTCCGGATTCTTCAGGCGTTTACCCTCGGGGGTGTAGAGGTAGTCGAGGCGCGCCTTGAAATAGGTCTCGACCTTGCCGCGTACCACCTTCATCGTGCTGTTCACCAATCCGTTCTGCTCCGTAAAAGCCTCGTCGACGATCGCAAGGCCTGCCGGGAGCCAACGTTCCGGGAAAGTCCCGGCGAAGGTGCCTCCGGCACGGTAACGGTCGATCTCCGCACCGAGCATCTCGGCAGCAGCCTCGGCACGCTGCGGAGCTGCTATTCCGCGTGCATCCAATTCGCGCCGCAGCGCTTCGCGGTTAGGTACGACGATGGCACCGGTAAAGGGACTCTGGTTGTTATGGATCAGGATTTGTTCGATCAGCGGCGACTGGTCCACGATCGCCTCCTCCATACCTTCGGGACTGTATTTTTCCCCGTCCGAGGCGATCAGCAGGCTCTTGAAGCGTCCCAGAACATAGAGGAATTCATCCTTCGAGACGTAGCCCATATCGCCCGTATGCAGCCATCCGTCGCGAACGGTATCGGCCGTAGCTTCGGGGTTGCGCCAGTATCCGGCCATGACATTCTCGCCCCGGATGACGATCTCGCCCTTCTCTCCGCGCGGCAGTTCGCGTCCGGCTTCGTCGAGGATCTTCAGATCGAGCGGAATGAGAATCTTGCCCGACGATCCGAAGCGGTGCCAATGGTGTTTGGGCGAATTGGTCGAAATGACGGGCGTAGCCTCCGAAAGTCCGTAGCCCTGGAACATCGGCATGCCGACGGCGTAGAAGAAACGTTGCAGTTCGGCGTCGAGCAGCGCGCCGCCGCCCACGAAGAACTGCAAGCACCCGCCGAATGCCTGGCGTACCTTGCGGAACAGCAGCAGATTGAACAGCGCCACAGCGGGTCTGAGTATGAAACGCCAGCCGCGCCCTTTGCTGTAACCGTCCTGGTTATAGGCATATGCAGTGCGCAAAGCCAGGCGGAACAACCGTTCCGTCGCAGGTCCCTTGGCTCGGATCGAACTCTCGATGCTCTTGCGGAAATTTTTGGCCAAAGCAGGCACCGAAAGCAGGAAATGCGGACGTACTTCGCGGATATTCTGCGGGATATTCTTCAACGTCTCCATCGGCGTGGCACCCACCTGCACGGTGGCGACGGTGGCGCCGCAGGCGATCATGATATAGAATCCGACGACATGGGCGAAACAGTGATCCAGCGGCAGGATAATCAGCGTGCGGAACGACGACGGAATGTCGATGCGCGAAAGCGACTGTTCGACATTGGCCGTATAGTTGCGATGGGTCAGCACGACGCCTTTCGGATCGGCCGTGGTTCCCGACGTGTAGGTGATCGTCGCATAGTCTTCATTGCGAATGGACTGCCCGATCTTCATAAACTCTTTTTCGTGCTCGGCGAGGTATTCGCGTCCCAAACGCCGCAGGGTCCCGTAGGCCGTTTCTCCGGATTCCAACGCGATATTTCCCAGGACGATGATATGCTCTACCTCGGGTAAATCCTTCCGTATGCGCCGAATCTTCGGCAGCTGGTATTTGGAGACGAAAATAGCTTTCGCACCCGCATGGCGCAGACGGAAAAGCAGATCGTTCGACTCTTCGAGCTTGATCGACAGCGGAACGCTGACCGCACCGGCATAGAACATACCCAGCTCCGAAATGATCCAGGCGTTGCTGCCTTCGGCGAGCAGCGCCACACGGTCTTGCGGCCGTATGCCGAGCGAAACCAGTCCGGCACCGACTTCGATCGCCTGCGTACGGGTTTCGGCGTAAGTCGTAGGCTCAAATTTCCGGTGTTTCTTTTCGAGCAGAAAGGTCTTGGCTCCGTATTTCGCGACAGAGGCCTCGAAGAGGTCGATGATGGTCTTTTTCATATCAGTCCATTTTCAATACGGCGAGGAACGCCGACTGGGGTACTTCGACATTACCGATCTGGCGCATGCGCTTCTTACCCTTCTTTTGCTTTTCGAGCAGCTTGCGTTTACGCGAGATATCGCCTCCGTAACACTTGGCCGTGACGTCCTTGCGCACGGCTTTTACGGTTTCGCGGGCGATGATCTTGGCGCCGATAGCCGCCTGGATCGCGATGTCGAACTGCTGACGCGGGATCAGTTCCTTGAGTTTCTCGCACATCTTACGTCCGAAATCGTAGGCATGGTCGGCATAGATCAGCGACGAAAGGGCATCGACGGGTTCGCCGTTGAGCAGAATATCCAACTTCACGAGTTTCGAGAGTTGGAATCCCGTACGGTGGTAATCGAACGATGCGTAGCCTTTCGAAATACTTTTGAGTTTGTCGTAGAAATCGAAGACGATTTCCGACAAAGGCATGTCGAAATTGACCTCCACACGGTCCTGCGTGATGAAGGTCTGATTTTTCAGGACACCGCGTTTGTCGATGCACAGTTTGATGACGTTGCCCAGAAAATCCGATTTGGTGATGATTTGCGCCTGAATATAGGGCTCCTCGATCTTGGCGATCTTCGTGACCTCGGGAAGTCCCGAAGGGTTGTGCACTTCCAGAATATCGCCCTGCGTGGTGGTGATGCGGTACGAGACGTTCGGCACGGTCGTAATGACGTCCATGTCGAATTCGCGGTAAAGGCGCTCCTGGATGATCTCCATGTGCAGCAGGCCGAGGAATCCGCAGCGGAAACCGAAGCCCAGAGCCAACGAACTTTCGGGCTCGAACGTCAGCGATGCGTCGTTGAGTTGCAACTTTTCGAGCGAGGCGCGCAGATCCTCGTACTGGTCGGCCTCGACGGGATAGACACCCGCGAAAACCATCGGTTTGACATCTTCGAATCCGGCGATCGCCTCGCGGGCGGGATTTGCTACCGAGGTGATCGTATCGCCCACCTTCACATCGGCCGAGGTTTTGATTCCGGAGCAGATATATCCCACGTCTCCGGCCTTGATCTCCTGGCGGGGTTGCATTTTGAGTTTCAGCACACCCACTTCGTCGGCGTCGTATTCGCTGCCCGTGTTGAAGAACTTCACGTGGTCGCCTTTGCGCAGCACGCCGTTGAAGACGCGGTAATAGGCGATGATGCCGCGGAATGGATTGAACACCGAGTCGAAAATCAGTGCCTGCAAGGGGCCGTTTTCGTCGCCTTTAGGTGCTGGAATGCGCTGTACGATGGCTTCGAGGACCTCCTCGACACCCAGTCCCGTTTTGCCCGATGCGAGTAGAATATCCTCCTCTTTGCAGCCGATCAGGTCGATCACCTGGTCCTTTACTTCGTCGATCATCGCCGAATCCATATCGATCTTGTTCAATACGGGAATGATCTCCAAATCGTGCCCTACGGCCAGGTATAGGTTCGAAATGGTCTGTGCCTGAATACCCTGCGTGGCATCGACCACCAACAGAGCACCTTCGCACGACGCGATGGCGCGCGACACTTCGTAGGAGAAGTCGACATGCCCCGGGGTGTCGATCAGGTTGAGCGTATAGCGCTCGCCGTTGTGAGCCGTGTACTCCATTTGGATCGCATGGCTCTTGATCGTGATGCCCTTCTCGCGTTCGAGGTCCATATCATCGAGCACCTGAGCTTGCATTTCGCGTTGGTTCAGCGTATTCGTCTTCTCCAGCAGACGATCGGCGAGGGTCGATTTACCGTGGTCGATGTGGGCTATGATGCAGAAATTGCGGATATTTTTCATGTCACTCGTTGAAATATTGACACAAAGATACGAATAAGCGAGGGCAAAAGCAAGTTCGTCTGCATTTTGCCGGACTTTACTTTTGCCTCGGCCATGAAAAAACGCATCCCCGTTGCAGGGAATGCGTTTTATAGACGAAGCAGTCGAAGCCTATTTTTTCTTGTCGGCGGCGTAAAGCTCGTTGATCTTGGCCAAAACTGCGGCCGAAATGTTGAGTGTCGTGTCGGCGTCGATCAGCGCCGTGGCATTGACGATGAACTTGTACTTCTTATCGGCGTTGAGCTCCTGTACGGCTCGCTGCAACAGATCCTGCGCGCGGTTGGTGAACACGTAGTTCTCCTCGTCGAGGGTCTGAGCCTCTTTTTGCGCCGAATTCTGATAGGCGGCGATGCGCTTCTCGATGGCCTGCTGCTGATTTTGTGCGTCGATGGTCGTAATCAGACCTTTCTGATACTTCTCCTGCAAAGCGGCGGCTTCGGCCTGGAGGTTCTTCTCCTTCTGGGCCCAGCTCTTCTGAGCCTTCTGGGTCTTCTCCTGCAAAGCTGCGCCTTCGTTCAGGTAGAGGTCGCTTTGAGCCAGGACCGCTTCCACCTGGATGTAGGCCATGTCATTGGTCGTCACCTCATTGGCGGTTTCGTCCGCAACCTCTGCGGGTTGTGCGGGTTTCGAATCGCAGGCTGTCAGGACGAGGGCTGCCGCCAGAGCCGTAAAAAACGTTTTTTTCATAACGGAATATCGGTTTTTTAGTTAATTATTCTGCATCAGAGACACAAAGGTAAAAAAAAATCTTTATTTTTGTTGCGTTCGAAAGAAAAATAAGGGCCGAAATCATACCTTTAATAGATGTACGAATATATAAACGGAACGATCGCTGAAGCGACTCCGACCTACGCCGTGATCGATACGGGCGGGGTGGGGTATTATCTCCATATTTCGCTCGAAACCTTTTCTGCGATCGAGCATGCCCGCGAAGCCAAACTCTACGTCCACCATATCGTGCGCGAGGATGTGCAGCAACTCTATGGATTCTCTACCAAATCCGAACGCGAACTTTTCCGGCTGTTGATAGGTGTTTCGGGGGTGGGCGGCAATACGGCGCGCATGATCCTTTCGACCTATTCTCCCCGGGAGTTGCAAGGCATCATCTGCGCGGGCAATGCCGTGTTGCTCAAGAATGTGAAGGGTCTGGGCCTGAAGACGGCCCAGAAGATCATCGTGGATCTGAGCGGCAAACTGGCCACGCTCGGCGACGACGGACCTGTGGTCGCTGCCGCTCCGGCTGCCGCGGAGTTCGACGAGGCGCTCGCAGCATTGGTCATGCTGGGCTTCCCGCGTGCGGCGGCCGAGAAGGTATTGCGGACCATCGTGCGCGAAACATCTTCCGTTTCGGTCGAAGACCTGGTGCGTGCGGCTCTTAAGAAATTGTAAACGGGCCGAATACGCTTGTGAGGGGGCATTAAGGTATTTTCGCCCTTGTGCGGGCGGAAAATTTGTCCTATCTTTGCGTTCGATAACCGATATTGATTGATTTATGGGAAACATACCGTTCGGATTCGTGTTGCTTCTTCTGGGCTTCTTCGCCGGAGCGCTCGTTTTTACGATCGTTTTGTTCGTCATCAAACAAAAACGGTTGCAACGTCTCAAAGATCCGCACAGAGATTATTACCGCAATAGAGGATAGCTTCGAAGGCTATCCTTTTTTCGTCGGATCTGCCGGGGCGGTGTCCTGTTGCGTCGAATGTTTCCGCTTGGCGAAGTCCGGCGTGCTGTCGGGGCGGTGTTCTGTCG
>CAXHRY010000024.1:0-39467 GCA_964018965.1 uncultured Alistipes sp. | reverse complement strand
AATTTATTCCGCTGCTTAATATTCTTGAATCCTCAAAAATAGGGCTGCCTAACTTTTATTGTTAGACAGCCCCGATTCCTTTCGGGAAAAGACTGCTCCGCCGATAACACCGCTCCGGATGCGCTCTCCCGACCCTCCGAGTGCATCCCCGCCTCCGAGACGCACTCCGCCTTGCAGTGCTTCTCCGGCCCTCACAGCACTAAAAAAACGGGAATCCGCAACGTGCGGATTCCCGTAACCGAGGATCGGCGCGCCGCCGCTCCCTATTTCGAATAGGTATAACCGTTGTAAGTAATCACACGCGAAAGTCTGCCCGCATCGTCCATCGACCATTCGACCTCGACCGTCGGGCTGGGATATGTCGCAACCGGATAATCGCCGTATCCCGTCAGACGGCATGTCACACGTCCCGTATAAGCGGCCCCGGCACTGTAATATACGCCGTTCGAAAGCGAGTAGGACATGCGTGTCGGCATATTATCCATGTTGAACGAAAAGATCGTGTCGCCGCTGAAAGAACCCTCTACGGCGAATTTCTTGCCGTGGCAGTCGGAATAAGCCAAGCTCGGAGCTTCGGGCCGCAGCAGGAACGAACCGGTCCAATCCGACGCGTACGACACTTCGGAGAAATTCGCACGGATATTCTGCAAAGCGACTTCGTAGCTGCCGTCCCCGAGCGACGAGAGGAATGTAGTGCCTTCGGTGAATTCGATAGCTTGCGTACCGGCCTGCGACAATACGTTGACGACGAATCCGGATTCCGGAACGATCTCCCACGAAACCGCATTATCGGCCCCGAGCGATCGCCCTCCCGTTCTCACGATGAGTTTTCCCCCGAGACAGAACGTCCCCCAGAACGACTCTTCCGGACGGAAGGTCAACAGATAATCACCGGCCGTCAGACCGTTCTCCTCCGTCGCCTCTTCGATTTTCGACAAGGAAACACCGAACAGAGACGACTGGAGGAGATGATTTTCGGAATCGGTCACCTCCGTCACCGCCTTGCCCTGCTTCTCGGCTTCGGCCAACAAGACGGCGAAGCGCATGCCCGCATTGGCCGGAAGCAACGCCAGATCATTCTGCGAAACCGCATTCGAATAGATATACATACCCGGCAATACGGGTTGCAACTCTTTGTAAGAGTTATCGTTCTTGACACAGCCCGAGAACAGAGCAACTGCCAACAGAGCGAAACTGAAAATCGTTTTTTTCATCTTCTTAATTGTTAGTTCGTATTCCAATAACGTTCCCAAGACGGATTTACTGCATCGAAACGCAATTTTTTTTTCGTTCCGCCGCCAAAGGAAAAAATCTGTTTCAAAGATACGATTATTTCCCGTTTTTTCCGTACCTTGGTTCAGGAAAAACGCCTGCAAGTCCCACCTCCCGTTCGCGGCGGATATTTTGCAGGGTCCGACACGCCATGAAAACCAAAATTTTTCTCGTCATGTCTCTGTTCTCACTCTTCGGATGCGGCCGCAAACCGGCCTGCGAATATCCCGCCGATACGCTTACGGCGCGCGACGGCACCCGGTTCGTCGTAACGTTCTTCAAACATGCCGCCCTGTCGATCACCGTCGACGGGCGCACGATCTACGTAGACCCGGTCGACTCCTACGCCGATTACGCCTCGTTGCCGAAAGCCGATCTGATACTCGTGACCCATTCCCACTACGACCACCTCGACCTCACGGCCATCGAGAAGATCCGCACGCCCGCGACCGACATACTGTGCGATCGCACTTCGGCCGAGGCGTTCGAAATGAACTGCCACACGATGCGGCCGGGGAGCGTCGCCACCCCGCGCGACTATGTGAAGGTGGAGGCCGTCGCGGCCTATAACACCACCGAAGGGCATCTGCAATTCCACCCCAAGGAGCGCGAGGATTGCGGCTACGTGCTCACCATCGGCGGCACGCGGATATACATCGCGGGCGACACGGAACCCACGCCCGAAATGATGTCGCTGAAAGATATCGATATCGCCTTCCTTCCGGTCAATCAACCCTATACGATGACCGTCGACCAGGCCGTAGAGGCTATACGGGCGCTCCGTCCCGCCGTATTCTATCCCTATCATTACGGCGAAGTCGAAGAGAAAACCGACCTCGCACGGCTCGTTCGCGAATCGGAAAGCATCACCGAGATTCGCATCCGCCCGATGGAATGACGACCCGATTGTCTTTCCGGTGCGCTTCGGACCGAAAAACAAAAAGGACAGCCTTCTCGCTGTCCTTTTGTTTTTCGGGAGACGGCCATCGCGACCTCGCCCTTGCCCCGATTTGGCTCAGGACGGTCGGGATCCCACGATCTGCGGCTGCGTCTTTTCGAACCGCCGTCATTCGATTCTCAGGGTGAATCCGCCTCCGGGAGCGAGGCGGACCTTCATCGGTTCGGAACTGCACGCACGCACCGTTTCACGTTTATAGTCCGAGCCTTTGCGATCGGCGTTGACACCGTCGCGGAACAGCTCGGCATCGTACGTCCCGTCGAGGAACGAGAGATCCACCTCGATCTCGCGCGGCGTCCAGTCCGTAATTCCGGCGACATACCAGGTCGTCCCCTTGCGACGTGCCACGACGACGTATTCGCCCATCCGGCCGTCGAGAATCCGCGTCTTGTCCCACACGGTCGGAACCCGGGCGATGAACTCCGTGCATTCCGGCTCTTTCAGATAATCGGTCGGGGAGTCGCAGAGCATGTTGAGCGGCGCATCCAGCACGACATACAGCGCCAGCTGGTGGCAGCGCGTGCCTTGGCTCATTGGCTCCGAATAACAAGGATAGTAGTTGCCTCGCGAGGCGTTCCGCATGGCCCCCGGCGTGTAATCCATCGGCCCGCCTACTTGGCGAATGAAGGGAATCTGCACGTCGTATTTCACCTGATCCACTGATGCGGGAGCCCATTTCATCTGTTCGAGACCGTATACGCCCTCGAAATTCAAGACATTGGGCCACGTACGGTTCAAACCCGCAGGTTTGTGCGTACCGTGAAGGTCCAGTATGAGGCGGTATTTGGCGGTCATCGCTGCGGCACGGTGGTTGAAGTCGGTCATCATTTGATCGTCGCGATCCATGAAATCGACCTTGAAGCCTTTGACCCCCATTTCCGAATAGTGTTTGCAGACCGCTTCCATGTCGCGATCGAAATTCAGGCAGGTGGCCCAAAGGATGATTCCGACATGCTTCGCCGCGGCATATTCCACGATTCCGCGCATGTCGATCTCCGGAACCACCTGCATCAGGTCGGCCTGGTCCTTGACCGTCCAGCCGTCGTCGAGGATTACATACTCGATTCCCTTTGCCGCAGCGAAGTCGATATAATATTTGTAGGTCTCGGTGTTGATGCCCGCGCGGAAATCCACACCCGAAAGATTCCAATCGTTCCACCAGTCCCAAGTCACCTTCCCGGGCTCGATCCACGAAATATCGTCCAGTCGAGAAGGTTCCGCGAGCAGGTAGCTCAGATCGCTCGAGGCTATTGCCGTATCGGTCCCCACTACGGCTATGCGCCAGGGGAATGTCCGGGGAGCGTCGATCTGTGCGATGTATGTCTCGCGTCCGCGGATGGGCTTTTGAATGGTGTGACGGCCGGCATCCTTGGGACGGGGAGCGAAACGACCCTTAAGATGGCGGCCTGCGTCCTCGTTGAGGAGGAACATGCCCGGGTAATCGTTCAGATCGCTCTCCGTGATGCAGAATTTCAGTCCCTCGCCGACATCGACCGCCAACGGTAAAAAGGCCAGTCGTCCGGGATTCAGTTCCGTGAGGCGTGCGGTCGTATAGATATTTTCGAACGACGTGCGGAACTGCTTTTCGAAATCCCCGTCGCGGCCGAGCATCACATAGGGAACCGTCGCCGTGAAATCCGCAGGGAAACGATACTCAGCCTGTTCGTCCGCGATATCGAAAGGTGCTTTCGCCGTCGTGGCGAAACGGTAAGCGATGCCGTCGTCGTAAGCCCGGAATTCCACCGACCAGTCACCCCGCATCTTCAGCATAAGGCCGTTGTAACGCTCTCGCACCTCCGAAGAACGATAGAACGGCGAAGGGATCGTTTCGTCGACGCTCGTTCGCAGGGCTTTTTGCACTCGGGCCTCAGGCCCCCACTGACGACCGTCGGTCAGCATCAGCGACAAAGCAGAAGGCTCCAACAACGTTCGTCCGTCATACACCGCATCATAGGTCAGCAAGTCTCCGACTGTGACGGTAGTCGTCAGACGCCCCCCGGGAGACGACAGCGTGTAACTTTTCTGTGCCCGCATCGTTGCATTACAAAGCAACGCCAGGGTCAGGATCAGTAATTTTTTCATTGTTTTTTATATTAGGTTTACGCATTCGCCCGTCGATATCGGAAACAGGGGGCACGTCCGATTATCGCACAGCGGATTGCATCGTAAAGATACGAAGAAATCGGGAATAACAGCGGTCTGATCCGAAAAAATTCGCAAGGTCCGCCGACACGGAAAGTTCAACGTCATCGGCGTCGCATCTTCTACAACCGCAGGTTTCGAAAATAAATTTTGGAGTTAAAGGTTCCCGGCCCGATGGCGGAGCCGTTAAAGGGCGTGCGCCCTAAAAGCGCGAGCGAAAGGGCCGGTTTGCTCGCTCCGGCAGGCGCAGGCTGTCCGGAGCGGTGAAACGCGGTTTCGCTACAAACCCGCAAATGGGCATCCTGAGCCTGCGTTAGGGCACACGCCATAGGCGGAGACAGTCGCCGGAGAGTTTTCGGTACTTTTTGCGGACAAAAAGTTCACAATACCAGATATGCGGCAGCGATTCAAAAGCATGCAGTTTAGAAGACTACGCGGTCCGCAGGCTGCTTACCCACCATACAATTTACAAAAAAATTTCGTCCAAAACACAACGCCTGCGGCGTTGCATCTTCGGCGGTTCGCACTTTCAGCGCCACAGACCAAGCCGCCGAAGATGCGTTTTCACAACGAATGCGATCCGCAGGATCGCGCGAGCCGGAGCCTTCCCCGGGCGGCGCTGCGCTCGCCCCGCAGGCCGTATCGCGCAAAACCGTTAAAAACACTCGTTGCACGAACTCCTGCGGCTTTCTATCCCGTTTGCGAACCGCATCCCCCGGGCGACGGGCTCGCAAACGGCGCAATCCCGAGAACAAGAAGAGTCCCGAAGCCCCTATTTCGTTTTCCATGTAAAAAAACGATTTTTCGTTGCAAAAATATATTGTATATATTACCTTTGGGACAAGCAATCCGTCGCCGCAAGCAGACGAGCGTATTGCCGAAACCTAAAATCCGGTGATTTCCGCAGATCCGCGAACGAATCGCACCCCGGAAGGTGCGTGCGGACATTCGATGGGTCAGGGTTCACCGGAAAAGTAGGAGCCGCAGTATCGGCCGCATCCTCTTTTTCAGAGGTGTCCGACCGTGGAACAGCATACAGCGGCAAGCCGGGGTTCGTCATGCTCGAATCCGATTTTCTAACATTGAGGCGTCACAATAGAAAACCTGCCGCTGTTTTCTTCACGATCTTTGCATATCTTTGCACCATGATTCCCTATCGAAAAACCGTACTCGACAACGGCCTGCGGGTCGTCGTCAACCGCGACCGGGCTTCGAAGCTCGCGGCGGTCAATATCCTTTACGCCGTCGGTGCGCGCGACGAGGATCCGACCCGCACGGGTTTCGCCCACCTGTTCGAACACCTCATGTTCCGCGGTACGCGCGCCGTGCCGTCGTTCGACCTTCCGGTGCAGATGGCTTCGGGCGACAACAACGCCTTCACGAACAACGACTATACGGACTTCTACATCACTCTTCCGAAAGACAATCTCGAAACGGCCCTGTGGCTCGAAAGCGATCGCATGGAGGGGTTGGAGATCACGCCCGAGAAGCTCGAAACCGAAAAGCGCGTGGTGATCGAGGAGTATCGCCAACGCTACCTGAATCAACCCTACGGCGACCAGACGATGCTGCTGCGGGCCCTGTGTTACAAGGTACACCCTTATCGCTGGGCGACCATCGGGCTCTCGCCCGACCATGTCGCCGCCGCGACGATGGACGACGTGGAGGCTTTCTACCGACGTCACTACCGCCCGTCGAACGCCATTCTATCGATCTCGGCCGACATGGAGGAAGAACGGATGATCGACCTGGCGGCCCGATGGTTCGGCTCCGTCGAGGATCGAAGCGTCGAACCTCGTCCGATACCCCGCGAGCCCGAACAGCTGAAAGCGCGACACGAGGAGGTCGAGCGCGACGTTCCGGCGACGACCGTCACCTTGGCCTACCACATGGGCGGCCGCCTTTCGGAGGATTTTTGCGCGGGCGATCTTGTTTCCGACCTGCTTTCGGGCGGCGATTCATCGCGCCTCTACCGGCGTCTGGTCCGCGAAGAACGGCTGCTCTCATCGGTCAATGCCTATATTTCGGGCGACGTCGACCCGGGACTGTTCGTCTTCACGGGACAACTGCTTCCGGGCGTGGAGACCGCCACGGTCGAGGAGGCATTCCGGCGCGAGATCCACGAATTGCAGACGCAACCCGTAGGCGACTACGAGTTGGGGAAGGTCCGCAACAAGTTCGAGGCGACGACCCTTTTCGGGGAGTTGAACGTGATGAACAAAGCGATGAACCTCGGCTTTTACGAAATGCTGGGCGATCTGCCGCTCATCAACCGCGAAGTGGATGCCTATCGCGCCCTGACGCAGGACGATATCCGCGCCTTTTGCCGCCGCACCTTCCGCGACGAAAACAGCAACACCCTTATCTACAAAGCACGCCAATGACACCTCCCGCTCCGATCATACCCGCGTCGATCGACGTGGCACAGGCCGCATGTACACGCCTCAGCAACGGCGTAGCACTTTATACGCTCCCGGCCGACGAATTCGAAGTACTGCGCGTCTCGTTCGTCTTCCGCGCGGGTTCGTCGCGCCAACAGTCGTCCTTCACGGCGTCCGCCGCAGCGAACCTCCTCTCGGAAGGCACGCGCGACTATACGGCGCAGCAGATCGCCGAGCAGCTTGACTACTACGGTTCGTGGTTCGATGTGAACCTCGATCGCGACTATGCCTATATCAGCTTCGCGATGCTCTCGAAGTTCGCCCCGCAGACGCTCCGCATCGCGCGGCAGATCTTGCTGCATCCGCTCTTTCCCGAGGAGGAGCTGCGCAGCTATTGCGTCAAACGGCGCCAGCGGCTCGAAATCGAACGGCAGAAGGTCGACACCCAGGCCCGCGAGGCCTTTGCCCAAGCACTTTTCGGCGAGGGGCATCCCTACGGTGCCATCTCGCCCGCCGAGGCCTACGATACCCTTACGCGCGAACGGATCGTCGCCTTTTACGAGCGATACTATACGGCCGAAAACTGCTTCGTCGTGTGCAGCGGCCACATCGGCGCAGAAGAACAGGCTGCCGTGTCGGCCATCGCCGAGGCGTTGCCGAGCCGAGGTGTTGTCGGGACGACGGCTTTCCCGGCACCCGTGACACGCCGCGAGGTGCGGGTGCACCACCCCGGTGCGATACAGTCGTCGATCCGCATCGGGCGACTGCTCTTTCCGCGGCAGCATCCCGACTTCGTAGGGATGCAGGTCGTGGCTACGGCCCTGGGCGGATATTTCGGCTCGCGACTCATGCAAAACCTGCGCGAGGAGCACGGATATACTTACGGTGTGGTGGCTGCGATGGTCAACCTCGAACGCGAAGGGTATTTCGCCCTGGCAGCGCAGGTCGGCAGCGAGGTCGCCGAGGCTGCCCTCGCGGAGTGCTACGCCGAGATCGAGCGGCTACGCACGGAGCCGATGCCCGAGGAGGAGTTGGTTTTGGTCAAAAATATGATGGCCGGGGAGATGATGCGCATCCTCGACGGGCCGTTCGGAATCGCCGACGTGACGATCGAAAACATCCTTTGCGGCACGGACAACAGCGCCATCGACCGCAATCTGCATACGATCCGTTCGATGACTCCGGCCGATGTGCAGCGCCTGGCGCAACGATATCTGGCCCGCGAGGATCTGGTGACCGTCGTTGCGGGAGAATCCGTGCAGTAGGCACCCTCGGGGCCTGCGATAGGCCGAATCAGCTTCCGAAACCCGATGCCGTGCGCACCCGCTTCCAGGCTCAGAGTCGCAACGGCTGTTCCGAGCAGATGAAGCCGCGGTTACGCAATGTACAAAATATTTCCGAAACCCCGGATTACTCCGCCGTCGTCGCGCCGGGCTTCTCGCCGCAGCCGTAATATTCCGCGACAATTATAATCGCAAACCGGCACATTCATGGCCTCCTAATACGGAAACGCCCAACGACCGAGGCCAACGGCAAAAAACACAAGAGATTCAAGACGACAACCCGATCGTCGAACGTCGAATTCGAAGGGCATTCGGCCTTATTCCGACTACGAATCGAAAAATCGCAGGTTCGGTCACCGAAACCATCGGATAGGCCGCTTCACACGAAAAAGCCGCAATCTTCGAGATTGCGGCTTCGTTGAGCTACCTGGATTCGAACCAAGAATAACAGGACCAGAATCTGTTGTGTTACCATTACACCATAGCTCAGTGTCGTTTTGACGATGCAAAAGTAGAACTTATTTTTACAAATACAAAGAAAAAAGCGAAAAAAATTTGTACATTTGTTCTGATTGTTGCGGACTGATTTTCGAACATATATACAACAAACATAAAAACAACGCATTATGGGAATCAAATTGCGCCTAATCGTCATGAACTTTCTCCAGTATGCAATCTGGGGCTCCTATCTGACCTCGATGGGTTCGTATCTGGTGAGTGTCGATCTGGCCTCGCACATCGGCATTTTCTATGCCGTACAGGGCATCGTCTCGCTCTTCATGCCGGCCGTGGTCGGCATCGTCGCCGACCGATGGATCCCGGCCCAGCGACTTCTGGGCTACTGTCACCTGCTCGCTGCCGTATTCATGGGTGCGGCCGGATATTACGCCCTCTCGGCAGGCGCCGCCGTGCAATTCGGCACGCTTTTCTCGCTCTACACGCTCAGCGTCGCCTTCTACATGCCGACCATCGCACTCTCCAACTCGGTAGCCTATGCCGTACTCGAAGGCGCCGGACTCGACACCGTGAAAGCCTTCCCGCCGATCCGCGTGTGGGGCACCGTAGGTTTCATCTGCTCGATGCTCCTGTGCGACGCCGCAGGTTTCCAGACCACCTATATGCAATTCCTCCAGTGTGCCGCGCTCGGTCTCGTACTCGGCATCTACGCCCAGACGCTCCCGGCATGCCCGGTGAGCCGCGGCGGCGAGAAAAAGACGCTCTCCGAAGCCCTGGGGTTGCGCGCCTTCGCGCTTTTCAAGCAGAAAAAGATGGCGCTCTTCTTCATCTTCTCGATGCTGCTGGGCGTCTCGCTGCAAATCACCAACGGATTCGCCAATCCGTTCATCACCTCGTTCCGCGAGATTCCCCGCTACGCCTCGACCTTCGGCGCCAACCACGCCAATGCGCTGATCTCCCTGTCGCAAATCTCCGAGACGCTTTGCATCCTGCTGATTCCTTTCTTTCTCAAACGTTTCGGCATCAAAAAGGTCATGCTGATGGCCATGTTCGCCTGGGTGCTGCGTTTCGGATTGTTCGGCCTGGGAAATCCCGGTCCCGGTGTATGGATGTTCATCCTGTCGATGATCGTCTACGGCGTAGCGTTCGACTTTTTCAACGTCTCGGGATCGCTCTTCGTCAATAGCGAAACCGACGTGACGATCCGCTCCAGTGCCCAAGGACTCTTTATGATTATGACGAACGGTATCGGCGCCACGATCGGAACCCTCGGCGCACAGGCCGTAGTCAACCGCTTCGTATACTCGCAGCAATCGGCCGAAGCCATGACAGCCGGCTGGTCGACCTCGTGGCTGATCTTCGCCGGTTACGCCCTGGTCGTTACGGTAGTCTTCGCCTTGGTTTTCAAATACGAACACCGTCCCGAAGAACTGACGCAGGCGAAACACTGACCTCTCCGGAAGCAATTGACGCACCGCCCGCGAACGGAGCTGTCTACCAGGTCCGATTTTTACGATTTCACCCCCGTCAGAATGAACTCTGACAGGGGTGATTTTCAATTTCAGGGACTTGTCAGACAGCCATTTCGCCTACGCAGCGCCCCGGTCCGGAAACGATCATTTTGAAAATTTTTAGTACTTTGTATTGCATAATACCTAATAATGTCATATATTTGCATCGTGAAATAACGCATAAGCTATGAAAACGACTGTGAATGCAAACATCGGCTCGCAAGCGTTCGTCCTCGACGAGGATGCCTACGAAACCCTGCGCGACTACCTGGACGATATCCGGGCCCGGCTCTCGGAGGATCCCGCCGAAGTAATGAACGATATCGAAATACGGCTGGCCGAAATATTCGGCGAACGGGTAACTTCTCCGATGCGGGTCGTGACGCTGGAAATCGTGCGTGCGGCGATGGCCCGCATGGGCGAACCCGCCGCATTCGGCGAACGGCCGCAAACTGCCGAAACATTCGTCGCCCCCAACGTCGATGCAACCAACGCACGTCGACTCTACCGCTCCACCGAGAACCGTTCGATCGCAGGAGTCTGCGCCGGTCTGGCCGAATACCTCGACATCGACCCTACGGCGGTGCGTCTCGCCACCCTGCTGGCCGTACTGCTGGGCGGCGTCTCGATTTGGATTTATATCATTCTGTGGATCGTCGTACCGGAAAATCCCCGCAAACAGCATCCCGACCGTTAGACCCGACGAGCATCGCCGCCGGGGTCGAACCCGCAGCGTATCGCTCTCGACAAATACCGACTTCATGGCAGAAGACAATGTAAAGGCGCAGATGCGCAAAGGAATTCTGGAGTATTGTATTCTCGCGATTCTGTCGCGAGGCGACTCGTATGCTCCGAAGATCATCGCCGAGCTCAAGGCAGCCGAGATGATCGTAGTCGAAGGAACTCTCTACCCGATACTCACCCGGCAGAAGAATGCCGGACTGCTCTCCTATCGTTGGGAAGAGTCCCCGCAGGGACCTCCCCGCAAATACTACACCCTCACGGACAAAGGGCGCGAATACCTCGCGATACTCGATGCCGCCTGGGACGAACTCGTCGGACAGATCGGCGTGATCCGCCGCCGCGGCAAAGAAGAATAACCCCCGCCGTGCTTCGAAACGACAATTGCAAATATCATCATTCCAACGTATTATGAAACGAATTCTTTTGGGTTTACTGATTCTTGCGGCACTGTGTGCCATCGGAGGATCGCTGCTCGGTCTGAGTGCGGTCCGACTTTTCGCGGCCGAAAACGGACTCAAAGGCAGCGGACGCATCGTCTCGAAAACGATCTCGGCACCCGATTTCCACACGATTCGGGCTTCGCGCGGCGTGAAGGTCGTCGTCGCGAACACCTCGCAATCCGACATCCGCATCGAGGCCGACGACAACGTAATCGACTTCGTGAAGGTCGAAGCCGACAAAGGCGTACTCGCAATCAGCATCGATCCTTCGGTGAAACGGTTCTCGTCGATCGACGTCACGGTAACGACGCCAGCCCAAGCGTCGCTGCGGAAGTTGTCGGCATCGAGTGCCGCGAAGATCCGATGCGAACGAACGCTGACGGCCGACCGTATCGCACTCGAAGCGTCGAGCGCCGCGAAGATCGAAGCGACAATCCGGACGAAAGCATGCTCGGTCGACGCCTCCAGCGCTTCGAAGATCAAACTGACCGGATCGACCGGCACCTGCTCGCTCGAGACCTCGAGCGCCTCGAAAATCGACGCCTCGATCACGTGCGACGATTCCACGATCGAGGCCTCCAGTGCCTCGAAGATCGCACTGACGGGTTCGGCCGGGAAATGCTCCGCAGAACTGAGCTCGGCATCGAAACTCGACGCATCGGAATTCACCGTCGCGAAGTGCTCGGTCGAAACATCGAGCGGCTCCAGCGCCCAGGTCCGTTGCACCGAGACATTGCAAGCTCGCGCATCGAGCGGCTCTTCGATCCGCTATTCGGGCGATTGCAGCACGGAAATACAAGCCACAAGCGGCTCCAGAATCCGCAAAAACGACTAACCGACAATCCACGAACGAATATGAAAGAGGTCAAGAAATGCAGTCTATCGGGCGTGGCCTTCACAATGGACGCCGATGCCTACGAGACTTTGAAAGCTTATCTGGAAAGTCTGAAGAAAGCCTACTCCGGAATGCCGGAAGGCACCGAGATCATCGCAGACATCGAGGCCCGCATCGCAGAACTGATCCTCTCGGTGCAGGACGAGGCCCGCGTGGTGGAGAAACCGTTGGTATCGAACATCATCGATCAAATGGGATCGGCCGAAGACATATCGGAACACAAGGCCGCGAATGTCTCCGAAGAACCGCGTATCCCGCGACGCCTCTACCGAGACACGGAGAACGCGAAACTGGGCGGTGTCTGCGCCGGTATCGGACGCTATTTCGACATCGATCCCGTATGGGTGCGCCTGGGCATGTTCTGCCCGATGCTCCTGACCGTTTTCGGATGGGTACCGTTTCTCTATTGGACCGGACCGATGATGGGCAATTTGTTCGGTGTCTTCGTCGTCTGCTACCTCATCATGTGGTTCGCAGTCCCGGCGGCGCGCACGGCGCGCCAAAAACTGGAGATGAACGGCGAACGCATCACGGCGCAGTCCATCGGCGAGACAACGGCCTCGGCCGCCGTACCGGCCGTCGATCCCGACGTCAAAGCCCGGCCGATCGTCGCCGAAGCGGTTTCGGCACTCGGGCAACTGACCGTGATTCTGATGAAGATATTCGCGGGGCTGATCGTCTTCGGATTGATCCTGGCCGCCTGTGCCCTGATTATCGGGCTCTTCGCCCTGTTGGTCGGAGGAAATGAATTTCTGGGATCCTACTTATCGGACCTGGGGCTGTGGATACCCGTCTCGGGAATATTCATCGTCTTGATTCCGATCATCATGCTGATCTACGTACTGATGTGCCTGATCGCCTCGCGCAAACCGGGCGGTAAAACCGTGCTGGCGATCTTCCTGCTGTGGATCGCCTCGGTCCTCCTCTGCTCGGGCATGGCCGTTCGCAAAGGAATCGGCGAAAAACTGCAACGAAAACGCACCGCTATCGAACGGGCGCTCAATACGCGGCTCGAAATCGACGGCGAGACGACGACCCTCGAAGAATTGCTCGAGGAATACGACATCGAAAGCTACGTAGAACGTAACGGAAAGGAGGGCGTGCTGCACATCAGCGTACCGTCGAAATCGATCGACATCTCCGTGGACAAGGCCCAGGGCGAACTGAAGATCAATTCCAGCGGCAAGGTGGTTTCTATCCATGCTGCGGAGGAAGGTGCCGAGGTGCCGGCGGACAAAGAGTAAGTGCCCGGCTCTTAGCCGGGCGCAGTTCACCGCCGCCGGACTACCTCTCGCCAGAGGCTCGGACATCCGCCCCTGGCGGCGAACCCCTAAACCGCCGAAGATAAACAAAAAAGGGGCTGTCTAAAACTTCTTAGACAGCCTCTTTTACAATGATCGTCCGGTACTCAGAACAGATATTTCTCGTTCTTGACTTTGTTCACCAAGCGGAAAATATCCGTCCAGGCCTCCTCGCCGAAGGTCGTACCTACGACCTCGATCACCTTTCCGGCCGTGATGGCGCCGATCGTGCCGCACTGACGCAGCGACAATCCGTCGCACATGCCGGCCAGGAATCCCGCAGCATAGAAATCGCCTGCACCCGTCGTATCCACGCGTTTGGCCGCTGCCATGATGCCGACGTGCACCACCTCGTCGCCCTGCTTGATGAGCGCGCCCTTCGTGCCGATCTTGACCACGGCCAACTCGGTCATCTGCGAAATCATCTGCAAAGCGTTCAGCGGTTCCGCCTCGCACGTAAAGGTTTTGGCCTCCTCTTCGTTGGCGAAAACGATATCCACGTATTCGCGCACCAGGCCACGCAGGAATTCGAGGTTCTCGGCCACGATGTTGAAGCTCGCAAGATCGATGGCGACCTTCAGGCCGCAAGCTTTGGCCGTACGCGCCGCCTTGAGGATCATATCGTGGTTCTGCACGAGATATCCTTCGACATAAAGGCAGTCGTATCCCTCGAAAATCGCGGGTTCGATCTCCTCGGGTCCCAGTTCGAGCGCAGCACCGAGGTAGGTGACCATCGTACGCTCACCATCGGGCGAGATCAGCGACACGCATTTTCCGGAACGCTCCGTACCGCGAAAAACGACGGGTTCGACGTTGAGATTTTCGAGCGCCTGAACGAAGAAATCGCCCGTGGTATCTTCACCGACCTTGCCGATGAAACCCACGTCGCAGCCCAACCGGGCCATCGCGCGGATCGTATTTCCTGCTGAGCCGCCCAGCGACAACGAATAGGGAAGTCCTGCCACGGATTTCGAAATCTCGGTCTGCAATTTGGTGTCTACGAGGCTCATCGAGCCTTTCGCTAAATCGAACCGTCCCAGCACGGAGTCGGTTTCCAGGTTGACCAGCATGTCGGTCAAGGCATTGCCGATGCCTATTACACGTTTCATTGGTTTATTCGGGGTGTTCGGGTTATATTCGTTCTAATTCTTCGCTCAGATCGAGAGGATTTTCACCAGATCCAGATTCTCGCGGTCGATGCCCTTATTGTGCCGCACGGCCTTGGCGAACGGAACGTAGACGATACGGCCGTTCTCCGTGCCGATCATCACGTTGCGCTGTCCGTCGAGAATCGCCTCGATCGCCGCTTCGCCCATACGCGAGGCCAGGATGCGGTCTACGGCCGTGGGCGATCCGCCGCGCTGGATATGTCCCAGGATCGTGACGCGGGCGTCGTACTGCGGGAACTCTTTCTTCACACGCTCGGCCAGCGCCGTGGCACCGCCCGTCTTGGGATTCTCCGCCACGATGACGATCGCCGAATTCTTGCTCTTGCGGAAGCCGTGGTTGATAAGTTCGGCCAACTGGTCCACCTCGGTCTCCATTTCGGGGATGATCGCCGCCTCGGAACCCGTAGCGATGGCGCTATTGAGCGCCAGGTATCCGGCCGTGTGTCCCATCACCTCGACGAAGAACAACCGCTCGTGACTCGATGCCGTGTCCCGCAGCTTGTCGACGGCCTCCATGATCGTGTTGAGCGCCGTATCGTATCCGATCGTCGAATCGGTACCGCCCAGATCGTTGTCGATCGTACCGGGCAATCCGACGATCGGCACGTTGTATTCCTCGGCGAAAACGCCCGCTCCCGTAAGCGACCCGTCGCCGCCTATCACCACCAAGGCATCGATTCCCGCAGCCTTCATGTTCTCATAGGCCGTCGTACGTCCTTCGGGCGTGGTGAACTCCTTGCAGCGGGCCGTTTTGAGAATCGTGCCGCCTAACTGAATGATATTACTGACACTCTGCGACTTGAATTCGACGATTTCGTTATACACCAAACCTTTGTAACCTCGCATGATGCCTTTCACCGCAAATCCGTTGTAAATCGCACTACGGGTCACCGCGCGAATCGCCGCATTCATTCCGGGAGCATCGCCGCCCGAAGTCAGCAGACCGATACATTTGATTCCTGCCATATTTTCATTAAAAAATGAGGCGACTACATACGACTTCTTTACCTGTGTCGGTTTTTCCGATCCTGATTTCACCCGGGACGATCGACGCCTCGCAGCTCATGACTGCGTTTGCGAGTCCGCCTCATCCCGAACCCGGCTTCCGGTACAACCCACAAAGTTACAGGGCTGCAAGTACCGCAACGGTGAAATCGTATGCAATTGCCAAAAACAAAACCGGTCAAAGGTACTAAATTCGAACGGGAATAAAAAAACGAGTGCCCGAAATCTGCATCCGATTTCCGATTTTCGACGCTTCCGGATACAAACCGAATACCGAAAACGCTCTCTTCCGACATCGGCAGCCCCGAGCGCCGGCAATTATCGGATAAACCGATAATAGGTTCCCAACGGCAGCTGCTTGTCGCCGCGATCCGTAAAACAGAGTTCGCCCCACTGCTCCGATTCGGGAGTGCCGAACGCCTGACGACAGGCCGTGCGCGCCAGCGTCGAGGAGAGCCCCATCGAATAGAGGTTCAGCACGAGAAACGCCCCGTGCTGCTCGAGCAGCCGGGCACAACAGTCGAGCATCTCGCCGATATGTTCCTCCAAAATCCATTTTTCGCCGTTCGCACCGCGACCGTAAGCCGGAGGATCGAGGATGATTCCCCGGTAGCGATTGCCGCGACGCACCTCGCGCTGAACGAACTTCAGTGCATCCTCGACGATCCACCGTACCCCCTCCAAACCGCTCGACTCCATATTTTCACGGGCCCACGTCACGACCTGCTTCACCGAATCGACGTGCGTAACCTCGGCTCCGGCAGCCCGCGCCGCCAACGTCGCGCCTCCCGTGTAAGCGAAGAGGTTGAGCACCCGGGGCGCCTCGCCGCAGGCCGCTTTGAGGACGGTGCATCGATCGTATATGTAGTTCCAGTTAGCAGCCTGCTCGGGAAAGATTCCGACATGTTTGAACGAGGTGAGGCCCAGGCGCATACGGATACGCATCCCACCGCAGGCGTACTCCACGCTCCAGCGCGACGGCATGCCCGGACGCAGACGCCATTCGCCCCGCTCCTCGCTATGCGCATCGCGCAGGAACGATGCGTCGGCCATGCGGCACCACTCCGCATCGGAGAGCGACGGCCGCCAAATCGCCTGCGGTTCGGGGCGCCGCGTCACGTAGGCACCGAAGCGTTCGAGCTTCTCGAAATTGCCCGTATCGATGAGTTCGTAATCCCCGAAATCGGGGGTCAATTGTTCCTGCATGGTTTTATTCCTATTATTGTTTTGTCCCCGGCTTTAGGGCCGCTGCCGACTTTTCCGAATCGCTTCCGCAATTCGATTTCTCTGTACCTTTCGGCGCCATTACGCGGCATTAGGTCTATTTTCCGCTAACTGCGGCTCGTGAACCGCAGCGAGCCGTGGCCTCCGCCGGCGGAGGCTCGCTTGCTCGCCCCGCAGGCTACGTCCCGCAACCAACTGCCAACCCGCCAAACAATTCTTAATTGCCTTTTAGCGGGGCGCTGCAATCCACCAGGTTCATTTCGCACCGGGCGCAGTCGAACTCCAGCCGATAGCGTTTCGTGCCGCGCTCCAAAAACAGTTCTCCGCGCAGCTTCGGTCGCTCGCGCAGACATTCGCCGATCTCGCGGCGGATGCAATACGACGAACGCATCACCGTATGTCCCTCGGTCGTCGGGGCAAGGTCCAGGCCGCGTTCGATCCGCTGCACGCCGTGGTCGCGGTAAAACCGCTCGGAGAGACGATTCGTAACATTCTCCTCGGCCGAAAGCCGCTCCGCCGGATAACGGACCGCAAGTCCTTCGGGCCGGGCCGCCGGTCGCACATGCGCGGCGACACGCGCCAGCTCCAGCCGTTGCAAAGCCTCGCGGCGCAACTCTGCTACGAGCGATGCGGGGACGAACCACCCGTCGCCGCACACCTCGACCCCGCGCACGGCGAAGATCGTATCGCCGCTCTTGGCCGCCTGCGTACGCAACGCCGCAGCATTCGCCTCCGGATTCCGGGCCGGGTCCAGAGCCACGGCCCGTGCCGCCTCGGCCGCGATGCCCTCGCAATCGGCGTAACGGATCGCCACCCCTCGAGCCGACACCTCGACGCGCGCCGTCGCAGGAATCACCCGCCGCGTGCGGCTCGCATCGAGCAGCCGGTTGAAACGGTGGTCGTAGTTGCGCGATACCCAGGCCCCCGGAACGATTCCCTCCATGCGGTTGGGCGTGATCCACGCTCCCGCGACGGCATTGATATTCGTTCCTACGAGTTTGCCGCCCGAACGGAAACACAAGCCGTCGCCCGGAGCCAGTTCGGCCGCGCCGTCCAAACGGAAACGGCCTCCGTCGACACGCGCTACGCGCCCGATCGCTTCACCGACCGCCTTGGGGGTGTCGAACGACGCCACGCCGGACTGCTTCCCGGCGAAAAAATAGTCGGTTTCTCCGCGTGTGAAACTCTTCGCCGGATCGGGTCCGAAGTCCGGGATGCTCTCCCCCACCGACGCCCGGCGCAGTCCGGGACGCTCCGCCAGGGCTTCGTCCACGGCACGGCGGTAGTAAGCCACCACGTTGCGGATGTAGTTCACATCCTTGAGCCGCCCCTCGATCTTCAGCGACGTAACGCCGGCATCGAGCAGTTCGCCGATATGAGCCGAAAGATTCATGTCCCGAACCGACAGCAGGTGCTTGCCCGTCATATAGGTGCGTCCTGCGCCGTCCGTCAGATCCCACGGCAGGCGACACGGCTGACTGCACGCTCCCCGGTTGCCGCTGCGCTCGGACATCGACCGCGAGAGGAAACAGCGCCCGCTGTATCCTACGCAAATCGCACCGTGCACGAAACACTCCACGTCGGCCGTCGTCGCAGCGCAGATCGCCCGAATCTCGGCGAGCGACAACGCCCGTTCGAGAATCACACGCGCGAATCCCGCTTCGCCCAGGAACCGGGCACCCTCCGGCGTGCGGTTCGACACCTGCGTCGAGGCATGCAGCTCCACCGGCAACTCCATCCTCCGATAGGCCATATCCTGGACGATCAGTGCGTCGACCCCCGCGTCGATCAATTCACGGGCCTGTGCCTCGGCGGCCTCCAGTTCGCTGTCCCACAGCAGCGTATTGAGCGTCACGTGGACCCTCACGCCGTAACGGTGGGCGTATTCGACCACGCGGGCGATCTGCTCCGCCGAGTTTCCGGCCGCCTGCCGCGCGCCGAAACGTGCGCCGCCGATATAGACGGCATCGGCGCCGTAATCCACGGCCGCGACGGCCGAACGGTAATCTTTCGCAGGTGCGAGTAATTCGACGGATTTCACAATGATGCAATTTTCGGCAAAAATAAGATAAATTTGTGAATTGTTTTGTAATTTTGCGTCTCGTAACGAGAAACATCCAAAATTCGACATACCATGCTTACCGTAAAGCAAATCCGCGATGATCGCGAAGCCGCCGTGCGCAAACTCGCCAAAAAAGGCGTCGATGCCGCACCCGTCATCGACCGCATTCTGATGCTCGACGACCGCCGCAAGGCGATCCAGGCCGAACTCGACTCGACGCTCGCCGCCCAGAACAAAGCAGCCAAAGAGATCGGCGCCCTCATGGGTCAGGGCCGTCGCGACGAGGCCGAGGAGCGCAAACGCTTCGTCGGCGACCTGAAAGAGCAATCGGCCCGTCTGCAAGCCGAATCGAAGGACGTGCAGGAGGAGTTGCAGGCTGCGATCGTCTCGCTGCCCAACTTCCCGGCCGAGATCGTCCCCGAAGGCAAGACCGCTGCCGACAACCTCGTGGTGAAACTCGCCGAGAACTACACCACGCTGCCCGAAAACCCGCTGCCCCACTGGGAGCTGGCACGCAAATACGACATCATCGACTTCGACCTGGGCGTGAAGCTCACCGGAGCCGGTTTCCCCGTTTACAAAGGCAAGGGCGCCCGCCTGCAACGCGCCCTGATAAACTACTTCCTCGACTGCAACACCGCAGCCGGATACCTCGAAGTCGAGCCGCCCGTGATGGTCAACGAGGCTTCGGGCTTCGGCACGGGACAGCTGCCCGACAAAGAGGGACAGATGTACCACGCCACGGCCGATAATTTCTACCTGGTTCCCACGGCCGAAGTTCCCGTGACGAACATCTACCGCGACGTGATCCTCGACAAGTCGGATTTCCCCGTGAAGATGACCGCCTATACCCCCTGCTTCCGCCGCGAAGCCGGCTCGTACGGCAAGGACGTGCGCGGTCTGAACCGTCTGCACCAGTTCGACAAGGTGGAGATCGTACAGCTGTCACTCCCCGAGGTGTCGTACGAAGCGCTCGACGGCATGGTGGCCCACGTCGAAGGGATCGTCAAGTCGCTCGGACTGCCCTACCGCATCCTGCGGCTGTGCGGCGGCGACATGTCGTTCACCTCGGCGCTGACCTACGACTTCGAGGTCTATTCCGAGGCACAGCAGCGCTGGCTGGAGGTATCGTCGGTGTCGAACTTCGAGTCGTTCCAGGCCAACCGCCTCAAGCTCCGCTACCGCGACGAAGAGAAGAAAACCCAACTGGCCCACACGCTCAACGGCTCGTCGCTGGCTCTGCCGCGCATCGTCGCTGCGTTGCTCGAAAACAACCAGACACCCGAAGGGATCCGTATTCCGGAGGTGCTGATTCCCTACACGGGTTTTGATATTATCAAATAAAGTTCTATATTTGCCATCGAACACAACATTAACGAATACAAAAATTCAAAACAATGGCTTACAAAATCACTGATTCGTGCGTTGCCTGCGGCACCTGCATCGGCGAATGCCCCGTCGAGGCAATCTCGGCCGGCGACATCTACGTTATCGATCCCGACAAGTGCATCGACTGCGGTACCTGCGCAGGCGTTTGCCCGAGCGAAGCGATCGTTTCGGAGTAACACAACGACGACGAAGTTTCTCCGTACGAACACCGTCCCTCTTTTCGGGGGACGGTGTTTTTATACCCGGCTAAAATTTTGCTGCAAACTGCAAGGCCAGCCTTGCCATCTTCGGCGGCCCGACCACAGCCACGGGGGGGGGTCCGCAAACTGCAATTCTTTCGATCGCGCGGGCCGCAGGCTACGACTGCGAAAAACAAAATCCGGCAAAGTTGCGATCCTGCGGATCGCGCAGTTCGCCGCCACCCCCGGCTGCGGAGTGCCTTTCGTCTGAAGGCTCCGGCAACCTCCGCTGGCGGAGAACTGCGAAACTCTTAATCGGGAAAAAGAAACGGGCCCCCGACAAACGTCGAGTGGCCCGCATACTTTCAGAGGTCGCCTTACAAAAAGTCTATCACAGCTGCGTCAGTGCGAAGACAAGCCCCGCCGCGGCGAGCGGAGTGGCTACGGCACCGCAGACGATCCATCCCGTAGGGGTACCGTCGTAAAAGAGCAACAGGCTCCTGCCCTTATACCGTTCGTCGTAGTCGGGAATGGAGTTGATGCTCTCCTTCCGGCCCGTCATGACGATATGGTCGATATGATTCGAAAGAGTCAGCCGTCGAGGCTCGTCGCACCCGGGAGTCATGCCGTAGACGACTTCGACCTGCAACCGGACCGGGGAGTTCTCCTCGCCGAAGGTCCAGCTTCGCCCGGGTTTGCGGGGACGGATGCTCTTTCCGTTGCCGATGCCCCGGTAGATACTCGAATCGACGTTCCATCCGCCGAGCATGCAGACCTTCCCCGGCGCTACGGCAATGCGAATATCGGCGCTTCCTCCCGCCCGTTGCATCGAAGCACCGCAAAGATCGTTGCGGGTTCCGTTCAGGGTGAACGACGACGCATTGCGATCGATATAGATCGTGCTACCGCTCTTGTTATAGATCGCCAGGCAAGGGGCTTCACCCTCGACCGTGATGACGGCTTTCACGTTTTCGTCTTCGTAATAGTGACGTTCGCCGTCGGCGAAGAAGCAATATACCTTGACCGCTCTCGCAGAAACTCCGGCAGCCAGCAGCGAGAGGAACAGTGTGAACAGAATTCGTTTCATGGAAATAGTTCTTTTTCGGCAAAAGTAACAAAAAAGGCGAGAACCCATACGATTCGGGGCGGATTTCTTTCGCGCAGCTCCCGATTACCAGGGGTAATAGATCAACACGCCCGCCGCAGCCGAGAGTGCGATGAGCAGAATGGGATTGACCTTGCACCACGAGCCGAGGAACACGCCCCCGAACAACATCCAGCTCCACAGGTCGATGAAGTTCTGATCGCCGGGGGCGTCGCTGTGGGGGAAGATCAGCAGCAGGGCCGCCGCGGCGATCATACCGATCACAGCGGGACGCATCCCCTTCATGGCACCCTCGATGTAACGGTTGTTTTTCAAACGCAGAAAAAACCGTGCTACGAGCATCATCAGCGTAAGTGACGGAAGGCACACCGCGAATGTCGCGATCACCGACCCCAGCACGCCGCACCAGGTATGCCCCATCTGCATGCCGACGTTGTAGCCCACGTAGGTGGCCGAATTGATGGCGATCGGCCCGGGAGTGATCTGCGAAACGGCCACGATATCGGAGAACTCGGCATTGGTCATCCAGGCATGCCGCACGACCACTTCGTTCTGGATGAGCGACAGCATGGCGTATCCGCCGCCGAATCCGAAGAACCCGATCTTCAGATAACTCAGAAAAAGCTGTAGAAGGATCATTTCCGTGTGTTTTTCGAATCCGCTTTCCGGGCAATCGTCAATTCCCAGGCAATACCCGCCGCAGCCGCGAGCAGCAGCACGTAGACGGGCGACCATCCGAGCCCCCAGATGATGAGCGCCGAGAGGACGATGACGAGGTACAACGCCCGGTGCATGCCGCGCGAAAGCGACAGCACGGGACCGATGATAAGCGCTACGACGGCGGGCCGCATCCCTTTGAACGCCGCATCGACGACGGGATTCTGACGAATGTCGGCGAAGAAGAGCGCAATGGCCAGAATGATGGCGAACGAGGGCAGGATAGCGCCCGACAGCGCAGCTACGGCACCGCGCAGTCCACGGAGTTTGTAACCCACGAAGACCGACGTATTGAGGGATATCGGTCCGGGAACCGACTGTGCGAGGGTGAGCAGATCGAGGAAATCGCGCTCCTCGATCCATTTGCGGCGGACGATCACCTCCTGCTGAATCAAAGGGATCATGGCGTATCCGCCGCCGAAAGTGAACATCCCGATTTTGAAAAACGAGAAAAATACGGTGTGCAGTCGTTGCATGGTTCCGGATCGATTATCGTTGTGCTGCGTTGTCGGCGAGCCTCTTGCAAAAACGGTGCTGTTCGCCGCGAGCGTTTCGTTTTCGGCGCGGCCCCGGCTACTTCTCCTGCGGGGCCGTACGCTCCTTATGTCCCAGGAGCGTGCGGATGCCGTCGATGAAGATCATCGGGTGCATCGGGGCTCCGGGCAACCACAAATCGACGCGGTGACGCTCGAAGAACGTGCGGTCCACAGCACGGCTCTCGGCGAAAAGCCCGCCCGAGCAAGCCTCCGTGCCGCAGGCGATCAGCACCTTCGGCTCAGCGACGGCCTCGTAGCAGATCTCGAGAGCCTCGGCCATGTTCGCCGTTACGGGACCCGAGATCGCCACACCGTCGGCATGACGCGGCGAAGCCGTGAAGCCGATGCCGAAGCGTCCGAGGTCGAAGTTGACATTCCCCGTAGCTCCCAGCTCCATCTCTACCGAGGCGTCGCCTCCGGCGCACACCTCGCGCAACTGGAGTGCCTGACGGAAGTAACGGCGGATTTCGGGCCGTACCGACGCCGTATCGAAGGGCACATGCGTGTCGCCCGGGCGAAGGATCAGTCCGTCGCGCGTGGGCGATCCGATGCGGTAATCGTTGGTAAAACGGATGTTGCGAGGAGCACGCCGGGCACACTCGCCGCAGAAGAGGCACCGGCCCAGGTCGAGGGCGAAAGGTTCGGCGCTCAGCGCTCCCGTGGGGCAAATCGCAGCGGCCTGGTGCAGGGCCGTCGTATCGTCGGTAGCCGTCAGGCAGGGACGACCCCGGAATTCGGAAGTCAGCTCCACGGCATCGAGGTCCGGAATGGCCTGCCGACCGTGGCTGCGCATGACGCGTATTTTCGGTAAAATCATCTTCGTATGCTCTATGGTTCGATCTCCCGCACCGATCCGCCGAATGGCGGCAACGGGCGACCGACAGTTTTCAGTGCTTCGTTTTACAGGTCGTGACCGCAATAGGAGAGGTTGAAACTCTTGTTGCAGATCGGAAAATCGGAGATTCCCTCGCTGCGCACGGCCAGCGCCAGGGCCATCCAGTTGTGGAGCGAAGGATCCTTCACGCGGCAGGCCGCAATGCGTCCTTCGCCGTCCGTAACCACCGCGTGGCAGGTCTCGCCGCGCCACCCTTCGACCAGCCCGAAAGCGAGCGAACAGGGTGCCAGCGGCGCCGCGTAGTCGGGAGCGGGAAGCGCGGAGGTGCCTCCGGCGAACAGCTCCTCGCTTGCGGCCAGCATCCGGTCGATGTATCCGGCCGACTGCAACACCTCGCGACAGCGCACCGTCAGACGGGCCATCACGTCGCCGTGGCGCTTGACGACGGGTTCGTGGCGCAACTCCGAAGCGTAAAGACCCCACGGATGAGAGGCCCGGATATCGCGCTGCAAACCGCTCGCACGGGCCGCCTGCCCCACCCCGCCGATGCGGCGCATCTCATCGCGCGGCACGATGCCGCACTGTTCGAAACGGGCCAGCACCGTAGGCGACGATTTGAGGTCGTGGCGCACCTCGTCGTAGCGGCGGGCGATCTCGGTCACGTTGCGGCGAATCATCGACGCCTTCTCGGCCGTCAACGGATGATCGGTGCCCAGCGGGCGGATGAGCCCCTTGGCGAAACGATTGCCGCACCACGCCTGCGTGGTATTGATCGTCATGGTACGCAGCGCCTCGCACGCCACCTGTCCCAACTGATAACCCACGTCCATCGAGAGCGCGCCCGTGTCGGCGATCTGCATGGCCATGCGTTCGAGTTCGAGGGCCAGGGCTCGTTCGCGCACGAGCTGCTCGGGATAAGTACGTCCGGCGAGTTTCGCCAAAGCCTCGGTGAAAGCCGTGGCATGCGTCACGGCACTGTCTCCCGCGACGGTCTCGGCCAGGCAGACCTGCCGCAGGCGGTTATCCGTCGCCGTTAAGGTCTGTTCCACGCCACGGTGCTGATAACCCAAGGCGATTTCGAGATGGAGGACCTGCTCGCCGTTGCAGATGAAACGGAAAGCACCGGGTTCGATGACTCCTGCGTGAATGGGGCCTACGTTGACCTCGTGCAGCGACCCGCCTTCCATCGTGTAGAAGGGGTAATTGTCCATCGAACTGCGACGGTCATAGCGGTCGAAGGGAAAACGCAGCGGTTTGGGCCACGGCATGCCGTCGAAGCGGATGCCGTAACGCTCGGCGATATCGCGTTCGAAGGGGTGCATCTGCGCATGGAGCGCCGTGAGCGACGGCAAGGCCGTATCTTCGTAGTACTCCATCGCATGACTCGTGACGAGTACCTGCCCCGCCGCATCGTCGAGCAGCAGGCAGAAGAAGCGCATGCGCCGCTGGTCGGGCAGCGCGAAATAGTGGGCTACGTGGTAACGCTCGTCGGCCAGCCTGACGGCCAGATCGTCGTAGAATTCGCCGTACGAGAGTTCCGGGATATCGCTCAGGCGCACGGCGCCCGAGGTATTGTCGGTTACGAGATAGTTCATAACGCAGCGATTTGATCGATGATGCGACATAGGAAATCGGGTTGCCACATGCCCAGCACCAGTGCGGCGATAAGCAGCGAAAGCGCCGACCACGAGAGGGCCCGATCGGCCTTCGAAGGATGCAGCTCGTCCTGGTTGGGCTGATAGCAGAGGCGGATCATACGCGAGCAGAACGAGTAGATGACGATGCACAGCAGCAGGGTCATGACGGCCACGAGCCACCACTTGCGCACGACGACCACCTCGCGCAGAATCATCAGCTCGGAGACGAAGAGCGGCGAGGGAGGGAAAGCGAGCAACGTCACCATGCCCACCAACAGGCCGATGGCTCCGATGCGGTTGATGCGGATGTAGTCGCCCAGGCGGTTGATGCGGTAGCCGTTATAGACCTGTCGCACGACGGCCATCTGAAAAAAGAGGCTGCTCTTGACCAGCGTGTGGCAGACGACATGGAACACCGCGGCCCAGACACCCGCGCCGCCGATCCCCAGACCGATGGCAGCTATACCCATATTTTCGACCGTCGAGTAGGAGAGAAACCGTTTGTAGTTGTTCGTGCGGCGCAAAAACAGCGCTCCGATCACCAGCGACAGCACCCCGACCAGCAGCAACACGGCCCGCACCCAGGGGAAGACGTCGGTCTGCGCGAGAGTTTTGTAGACGCGCAGCACGGCCAGGAATCCGGCGTTGACGAGTCCCGTAGAGATGAGCGCCGAAGCGGGCGAGGGGGCCGCGAAATTGGCGTCGACACCCACCGTATAGAGTGGGAACAACTCCACCTTGCAACTATATCCGCAGAGAATCAACAGGAAGGCCGTCTTCAGATAGAGCGGGCTTCCGGCCGGAGCGGCTGCGGCAACATCGGCATAAGCGAGCGATTCGCACTTGGTGGCGGCCGCCAGCAGCAGGATGCCGAGGTAGGCCATGGCAATACCCGTCGAGCAAACGAAAACATACTTCCAGGCCGCCTCGAGCGTCGCGGCCGTACGGCGATGGTAGACGATACCGGCCGAACAGAGCGTCGTGGCTTCGAGGAAAATCCATGTCACAGCCAAATTGTCGGCGAAGTAGGCTCCGGCGATGGCCGTCGTGAGCAGCATGAGCAACGCGGAGTAGGTGCGCACCTGCCCCAGATCGCAATCCGCGAGATAGACCTCCGAATGCACGAAGGCATAACACGAAACGATGCACAGCAACACGAAGAAAAGCGTCGCGGGAGCGTCGAAAGCGAACCACTGCGCCGAGAGCGGATCGCATGCGCCGCCGCAGAGGATGCGTGCGGCGAAGGCTGCCTGCACGAGGTAGAAAAACATGCCTGCGACGAAAATCTGACGCCGGCTGCGAGCCGCGAAAACCGCCGAAGCGACGGCCGTGGCGAGTAAAAGATAGTAAAGCATGGGGTCAGTCTTTAACGTTGGTCAACGCATCGGCATCGTCGGCGTGGATCTTGCCGTCGATCTTCGTGAAGAAGATGCCGAGCATCAGCACCGAGATCAGGATATCGAGCAGGATGGCGAAGTTGATGAGCAGCGGCATCTCGACGCCGATGGCCGTCGAAAAGAGGAACACACCGTTCTCGATGGTCAGGAATCCGACCATGTGCGAAAAGATGCGACGTCGCATGACGATCAGGATCAGACCGCTCAGCAGGGCGTAGAGCGCCACTCCGAAGAACACCAGGTCGACCGTCGCGTCGGCGATATAGTAAGTCACCGAGGCGCTGACGACCAGCGCCAGGAGCGACAGCAGGAGCGACCCGGCCTGCGACGACCCGGAGGTACGCACACGGTTGATCTTCGTACGGCGAATCACGGCGAAGAGCAGCGCCGGGACGAGAATGCCCTTGAAAAGCAGCGTTTCGATAGCGACGAACGCCAGCTCGGCCGGATCGACGGCGTGCAACCGCAGAATGGCGACGGCGAAAAGCAACCATCCCTGCAATCCCATGATCGATGCGAAGTTGCGGAAACGCTCGGTGATCGACAGATAGACGAGCGTCACGGTGTAGAGTATGACTAACGGAAGTATCATTGCAATCCGATGTTAAGACGCAGCAGGTAGCACGTGAAGAAGACGAGTGCCGCGAGCGCCGCGATGGTGAGGATGAAAGTCGTGTTGCGCGAAAGTTTGTTACGGGCCTGCGTCGACTCGACGATGCCGACCGACAACCCCGTGAGCAGCACCGCGACGGGAGCCGCCAACCACCAGGGACAGCCCCAGGCCATCGTGGCGGCATCAGCCGCGAGCATCGACAGCGCAGCGGTCTTCAGCCATCCGCCGATCTTGATGAGAGCCATGTCGACGCCGCAGTAATCGAGGCACATCACCTCGTGGATCATCGTCAGTTCGAGGTGCGTGCGGGGGTCGTCCACCGGAACTCGGCCGCTTTCGGTGAAGACGATCTTCACCAGGATGTAAGTCGCAAGCAGCAGGATGACGATCTGCTGGGGACCGATCGCAGCACCGGCCGCGAAGATGCGGGCGAAGGAGCTGTGCCCCGAAGCGAGAGCCAGCGTTCCAGCCGTGAGCATCAGCGCAGGTTCGACCAGCGCGCCGTAGAGCGCTTCGCGGCTGGCGCCCATTCCCTCGAACGAGCTGCCCGTGTCCATCGCGGCGAGGATCAGCGCCACGCGCCCCAAAGCCAGCAGGTAGGCGAAGGCCACGATGTCGCCCTCGAACGAGAGCAGCGGCTGCAAATCACCCACCGGGATGAAAAGCGCGGCGACGAGCGCCGCACCGGCGTAGACCGACGGCGTAGCACGGAACAGCGCCGAAACGGTCGGCGAATAGACGGCGCCCTTGCGCAGTTGCAGGCGCACGTCGTAGAGGTGTTGCAGGAAACGGATGCCGCGGCGTCCCGCCAGGCGGGCCCGCGTGCGGTTGATAACGCCCGGAATGGCGACCGCCGTCACGAGCAACAACAAGATATTGAGCAGCGTATTCATCGGATCAGATTCGTTATGGAGAGCAGGAGCACCAGGGCGAGGAACGCCAGGGCGAAAAGGACGTAGTGGTTGATCTTACCCGTGCGCAGCCGCATGACGCGTTGATTTATCAAACGCAGCAACTCGACCCACCAGGCGGCGAAAAGTTTGTCGAGACGGTCTTTGTGACGCACGTCGAAGCCGTGGGCCGCGGGGAAGATCTCGCCCTTGCCCACGGGCGATCCCTCGCCGCTGTTCTGCGTGAGCGACGCGGCGATGGACTGCAATCCTTCGGAGAAGGATTCGCCCGTATACTGCATCCGGATGTTGGGAGCGGTGAATCCGCAGCCCCACGTGGGGCCCTGCCTCAGGTCGCGGCCCCGCAGTGCGCGGCGGCGCAACCAGGCGATCGCTGCGACGACCGTCACGAGCAGCCAGGCTGTGCGGCCGACCGCTTCGAGGGGTTCCGAAAGCAGAAAATCGGCAGCTTCGGCAGGTATCTGCGGCAAGAAGAACGACGCAGCACGCGTCGCCACGACGGTAGCCATACGGGGGAAGAGTCCGACGGCCAGAATGCCGGCCAAAGGCAATGCCATGGCGACGATGCGGCAGTTGTCGACCTCCGAGGCTTCGGCCACCTCGTGCGAACGGGGCGATCCGAGAAAGACCGTACCGTAGAGTTTGGTGAAGGCCATGACGACCAATCCGCCGATAAGTGCCAACGCGGTAAGCCCTACGGCCGCAGCGAGGGTATTGCCATCGGCGGCTATATCCTTGAACAGGCCGAGGTAAATCAACAGCTCGGAGACGAAACCGTTCAGCGGAGGCAACGCGCAGATGGCGGCCGTACCGAGCAGGAAAAGCGTAGCCGTCAGCGGCATATGGCGTCCCAGTCCCCCGAGGGCGTCGAGCGAGGTGGTGTGCGTCTGCGAGAGGACGTTGCCTGCGCCGAAGAAGAGCAGCGACTTGAAGAACGAGTGGTTGAGCGTATGGAGCAGCGCTCCCGCGATACCGCACAGGGCGACGAGATGGTTGCCCTGCGCACGGCCCAGCGTCGCGACGCCCAAGGCCAGCAGGATCACGCCGATGTTCTCGATCGAGGAGTAAGCCAGCAGACGTTTCACGTCGTTCTGCAACGCCGCCATCGTCACGCCCCAGAGTCCCGTGACGATACCCGCACCCAGGAGGATATAGCCCGCCGTGCGCAGCTCGGGAAGCCCCGTAGCGGCCAGAGCGCCCGTGATGCGCAGGATGCCGTAGACGCCCGTCTTGATCATCACGCCCGACATCAGCGCCGAGACATGCGACGGAGCCGCGGGGTGCGCCTCCGGAAGCCAGACATGCAGCGGGAACAATCCCGCCTTCATGCCGAAGCCGGCCATAAAGACGAGCAGCAGCGGCAGCACGACGCCGGAATCGGCCGCAAAGCAGCGTTCCAGCGCCGAAAACGACCCTTCGCCCGTCAGAACCTGCACCGAGACGAAGCCGATGACGAGCAGCACGAAGCCGATGTGCATCATGATGAGGTACGACAGCGCAGCGCGACGTACCTCGCGGCGTTCGGCATCGTAGAGAATCAGCAGGAACGACGCCACGGTCATCAGCTCCCAGCAAAAGAGGAACGAATAGCCCCCTTCGGAGGTCACCACCCCCAGCATGGCGTAGCACATCACCGCCAAGGAGGTGTAGTGCAGCGAGACGTGAGCCGGGGATTTTTCGCGGAGCGTATGCTCCAGGTAGCCGCGGGCGTACAACACCGAAGCGACCGACCCGAGGGCGATCAAAAGGACGAACCACGCCGAGAGGGCGTCGATCCGGCCGCCGTCACCGCCGAAAAGCGTGCCCGACACCGACCACAGCCGCATCGAGCCCCCTTCGGCGAGTACCCGGATAGCACCGGCTGCGCTGCCGAAGGCTCCGACCGCCACAACCAGGAGCGTCGTCCAGGCTTTGGCTCGCAGCGGCACGGCGAAGATCAATGCCGCGACAACTGCCAGAGCAAGAAGCGAGTAGATAAAAAACATATTTTAGCTTTTGTATATTACGTGTTCAGGAATGTTTTGCTGCTTCCGACCGTTGTGCACTCGCGGCGTTCCGCCGCATTTACGAATCCGCCCCTCCCCTGAGTCCACTCCTCGGAGAGGACTCGAGAGTGCAATCCGGCATGGCAGGGAGCTCGGCCCCATCACCTTTGCCCTTTGAGTTTTAACCTTTAACCTTTCAGTGCATTAACCGTCGAAACCATCACCGTGGCTACGAGGGCCGCCGTCTCGGTGCGCAATCGCTGGCGCCCGAGGGTGATCTCCTCGCATCCGTTTGCGAGCGCAAAGGTAATCTCTTCCTGCGAAAAATCGCCTTCGGGGCCGATAAAAATCATCGCATCCTCGCCTGCACGCAACGTAGCGGGCAACAGTTTCTTCCCCTCGGGACTCACGGCCGGAGCGCAATGGGCGATCAGTTTGCGTCCCTCGAACGGTTGCAGAACCGCCTCCCGGAACGGCGTAAGTTCGTGCAGCTGCGGACGATAAGCCTTCAGCGACTGTTTCATGGCCGCGGTGATGATCCGCTCGCCCCGTTCGGGTTTGAAGATCCGTCGCTCGCTGTGGGCCGTATCGAGCGGCACGATCTCCGCGATACCCACCTCGGTTGCCTTTTCGAGAAACCATTCGAAACGATCGTTGTTCTTGGTCGGCGCCACGGCCATCGTCAACCGATAGGGAAGCCGCTCGAACTCCTCCGTACACTCGACCGCACGTACCGTGCAGCCGCGCGGATCGGCCGTGACGATCTCGCAGCGAAAGAGATTGCCGCGGCCGTCCGTTATATATAAGGTATCGCCGCATCCGAGACGCAGAACGCGGATACAGTGGCGCGACTCCTCCTCGCCGAGCGTATGGGTCGGAGGGGCGAAACAGGCATCGTAGAACAATTGCATGATCCGAAGAATTTGGGCCCCGGGCGCATCCATTTGGCACGCGGCGGGGAAATAGTTTGCTTACAGCGGAATATTGCCCGACTTTTTTCGTAACTTTGCCGCAAAGGTAAACAAAAAGGCAGTCAAATACAACAATCCCGCGAGGCCGGACGTTTTACGACCGGGACTGCCGAAAAAACCAGATACCAAGATGAAAGTTTTCGCCGGAATTTCAATTTGCCTGCTTATGACCTTCGTATCGTGCGACGCCCCGGAAAAGCCCGGGGAGAACCCCTTCTTCACGGAGTGGAACACCCCCTACGGCGTGCCGCCTTTCGATCGCATCCGTCCCGAACACTTCATGCCCGCATTCGAGCGCGGCATGTCGTTGCACGACGCCGAGATCGACGCCATCGTCACGAACCACGACGAACCCACGTTCGAGAACGTCATCCTGGCCTACGACAATGCGGGCGCCATGCTCGCCCAGACGGCACTGATCTTCGAGATGCTCTGCGCCGCGGAGAATACGCCGCAAATGCAGGCACTCCAGGAGCAGGCGATGCCCCTGTTGTCGTCCCACGCCGACAAAATCCGCCTCGACGAACGGTTGTTCGAGAAAGTCAAAGCGGTCTACGACCGGCGTGCGACGCTCGACCTCGACGCCGAACAGAGCCGCTTGCTCCGAAAGACCTACGACGGCTTCGTACGCTCGGGAGCACTGCTCGACGCCGCGGGCAAGGAGCGGCTCAAGCAGATCAACGAGGAGTTGTCGGTTACTGCCGTGAAATTCGGCAACAACCTCCTCGCCCAGAACAACGGCTACGTGCTGATGCTCGAAGCCTCGCAGCTCGACGGACTGCCCAACAGCGCCCGCGAACCGGCGCGCGAGAAGGCACAGTCTTTGGGCGAGAAAAACAAATACGCTTTCACGCTCCACAAGCCGAGTCTGATACCGTTTCTTACCTACTCCTCGAAACGCGAACTGCGCGAGGAACTTTACAAAGCCTATCTGAATCGTTGCAACAACGACGACGAATACGACAACAAGGCGCTCATCGGCGACTTCATACGCCTGCGGACGGAGAAAGCCCACCTGCTGGGCTACCCCTCCTACGCCGCCTATGTCATCGCCGACCAGATGGCCGCGACGCCCGCCGCGGCATACGACCTGCTGGAGCAGATCTGGACCCCGGCGCTCGAAAGCGCGAAACGCGAACTGGAGGAGATGGAACCGCTCTTCAAAAAGGATTTCCCCGACGGCGAATTCGCCGCTTGGGACTGGTGGTACTACGCCGAGAAGGTCCGCAAACAGAAATACTCCCTCGACGAGGAGATGCTACGCCCCTATTTCTCGCTGGAGAACGTCCAAAGCGGCATCTTCTTCCTGGCAAACCGCCTTTACGGCATCACCTTCCGGCCGATCGTCGTCCCGGTATACCATCCCGAAGCGACGGCCTACGAGGTGCTCGACACCGACGAATCGCACCTGGGAGTACTCTACTTCGACTACCATCCGCGCGAGGGTAAGAGTCAGGGCGCCTGGTGCGGCAACTACGTCGAGCAGACCTATGCCGACGGCCGCCGCGTAGCTCCCGTGGTGTCGATCGTCTGCAACTTCACGCGTCCGACGCGCAACGAACCCGCACTGCTGACGCTCGACGAGACGGAAACGCTCTTCCACGAATTCGGCCATGCGCTCCACTTCCTGTTCCACGACGTGAAATACCGCGGTCTTTCGGAGGTCGAAGGCGACTTCGTGGAACTCCCCTCGCAGATCATGGAGAATTGGGCTTTCGAACCCGAAGTGCTGCGCCAATATGCCGTACACTACCGCACGGGCGAGGTCATCACGCCCTACCTGATCGAAAAGATGCGACGCAGCGAGCTGTTCAACCAGGGATTCATGACTACGGAGTTGATCGCCGCGTCGCTCTCCGACCTCGACATCCACTCCCTCACGGAGTACGAGCCGTTCGACCCGATGGAGTTCGAACACCGGGTCCTCACCGAGAAACGCGGTCTGATCCCGCAGATCGAGCCCCGTTACCACTACCCCTACTTCAGCCATATCTTCGACGGCGGATACTCGGCCGGATACTATTTCTATACGTGGGCCGAGGTGCTGGACAAGGACGCTTTCGAGGCATTCCGCGAGAGCAAGGACCTCTTCAACCGGCAGATCGCCGACGATTTCCGCCGCAAGCTACTCGCCCGCGGCGGGTCGGAGGACGGCATGTCGCTCTACCGCGCCTTCCGCGGACAGGATCCCGACAAACGAGCGATGTTGCGCAGCCGCGGCCTGTGGAACGAACCCGAGGAGGATGAGGATAACCCCGAAACCGAAGTTGCGAACTGACGGCCTCGGAGACATCGGACCCGAGAGACGCGCCAGAAACGGCAGTCCGCACACCACGACCCCGACCCGATAAAAGAGAAACCGATCATATTTATTAAAAACATGAAAAAAGCACTCGTCATCATGACCTTCACCGCTTTTGCGGCCGGTTGCGCGGACAATTCGATTCCCAAAGCGCAACTGCCCGAACTGGATACGACCAATCCGCTGCTCGCACAGTGGGATACCCCCTATGCGACGCCGCCCTTCTCGAAGATCGAGCTGTCGCACTACGAACCTGCGTTCGACGCTGCGATCGCCTGCTCGCGCGCCGAGGTGGACGCCATCATCAACAACCCCGCGAAGCCGACCTTCGGCAACACGATCGTCGCACTGGAACGCCAGGGCGAACTGCTCAACCGCATCTCGGGAATCTTCTTCAACCTGCTCGAAGCCGACACTTCGGACGAGATGCAGGAGATCGCCATGCGCGTGCAGCCCAAGCTGACCGAACTGTCGAACGACGTATCGCTCAACCCGGCGCTGTTCGAGCGCGTGAAATACGTCTACGAACACCCGGGATTCGGACTCAAACCCGAAGATAAGACACTGCTCGAAGACACCTACAAGAGTTTCGCCCGCAGCGGCGCGGCACTGCCCGACGACAAGAAGGAGCTCTACCGTCAATACACCACCGAGCTTTCGGGCCTCACGCTCCGCTTCGGCCAGAACGCCCTGGCGGCGACCAACGCTTTCGCGCTCAACATCACCGACCCGAAAGCCGTGGCCGAACTTCCCGACTTCGTACGCGAAGGCATGGCGGCCGACGCCAAGGCCCGCGGAGAGCGCGGCTGGACGGTGACACTTCAGGCCCCGAGCTACATCCCCTTCCTGCGCTATTCGTCCAACCGGGCGCTGAAGGAGCAGTTGTGGAAGGCCTACAATTCGCGCGCCGTGGGCGGCGAGAACGACAACACGGAGATCGTCAAGCAGATCGCCAATACGCGTCTGAAGATCGCCAACCTGCTCGGCTACGAGTGCTACGCCGATTACGTACTCGAAAATCGCATGGCCGAGAACACCCCCACCGTGCAGTCGTTCCTCACGGAGCTGCTCACCGAAACCAAGGAGTTCGCCGACGCCGACTACCGCATGATCGCCGACTACGCCGCATCGCTCGGCTTCGAGGGTCAGCTCATGCCGTGGGACTGGGCCTACTACACGGAGAAATACAAGGATGAGAAATACGCCGTGAACGACGGCATGGTGAAGCCCTACTTCCAGCTCGAGAATGTCAAAAAAGGCGTCTTCATGCTCGCCAACAAGCTCTATGGGCTCAACTTCACGCCCAACCCCGAAATCGAGGTCTACCACCCCGACGTCACGGCCTACGACGTGACCGACGAGACGGGCCGCTTCATGGCGGTGCTCTACCTCGACTTCTTCCCCCGCGCTTCGAAGCGCGGCGGCGCCTGGATGACCGAGTTCCGCGGTTCGAAGATCGTCGACGGCCAGGAGACGCGTCCTCTCGTGTCGCTCGTGATGAACTTCACCAAGCCTACCGAGACGTCGCCGTCGCTGCTGACCTACGACGAGGTGGAGACCTTCCTCCACGAGTTCGGCCACTCGCTCCACGGCATGCTGGGCGAGGGTAAATACGAGTCGCAGACCGGCACGAGCGTCTACCGCGACTTCGTCGAACTCCCCTCGCAGATCATGGAGAACTGGGCTACCGAGAAGGAGTTCCTCGACCTGTGGGCCGTGCACTACCAGACCGGCGAGCCGATTCCGGCCGAGATCGTCGACCGCATCGTCGCCTCGAAAAACTACCTGGCAGCCTATGCCAATGTACGTCAACTCTCGTTCGGCATGACCGACATGGCTTGGCACACGCTCAAGGCTCCGTTCAAAGGAAGCGTCGAGCAGTTCGAGGAGGTCTCGATGGCCCCCACGCAGGTGATGCCCGTGGTAGAGGGCACGGCGATGGCGCCCTCGTTCGGACATATCTTCTCGGGCGGTTACGCAGCCGGTTACTACGGCTATAAGTGGGCCGAGGTGCTCGAAGCCGATGCCTACTCGCTCTTCAAGGAGAAGGGTATCTTCAACCGCGAGGTGGCTGCGTCGTTCCGTGAAAACATCCTTTCGAAGGGTGGCACGCAACACCCGATGAAACTCTACGTCGCATTCCGCGGTCATAAGCCCGAGACGCGCGCCCTGATCGAGAAGATGGGCCTGAAGAAATAGGCACCCCGCCGTTCCCTGCACGGAGAGGATCGCAAAGCGGTCCTCTCCGTCGTTTTCAGCACCCGACCGTCCTGCCCCGATCGGAACACGCAGGAAGCATCACCCTGAAAGTCGGGGACATAGCATAAAAAGACGCTGTGCCGAAATCGAATAATCGGCCCGACGTTACATGCCGCAAACAGAACTGTTCGGCATCGTTTTTCCAGGCTCGGGCACTTGACAACCGCGCTGAAAATCCATACTTTTGCACTGTTCCATTCGGGACTATTGAAGAGTTCAGTTGTGACGTCCGAAGTTGGAGGAACGGCCAGAATCGGGACGCAACGGTTCCCCGTTCGGATAACTTCACGGGAGAGGGCCTCGGTCCTCTCCTTCTCTTTGGGGCGTACGCGATGGTCGGATCCTCCGAAAAGGCGAAAAAAAGGCCGAAACCAGCGAAAATACGATCCTACGATCGCTCGCGATGCGTTTGGCACGTGCTTTGCGAATTATCCGATCAACTGCGGCACAGCAACCGCAGTGAGGTTTCTTCATTTATTTAAGTTTGGGTTAGTAGTTTTAGGAGGGCAACCTCCGGGGGCAGCAGGCAATCGCGAGATTCCCTGCTGTTTTTCGTTTATCCGTCTGTTCATGCTTCCGGTGCGATGTCTCCGATCGCCGAAGATGATTATTCTGCGGCCGCAGGCTGCGGAAAAGGTTATCCTGTAAACGAATGCGATCCTTCGGATCGCGCGGGCCGCAGATGTTCGAGCAATAAGCGTTTCAGGAATTTTTCGAGGCATAGCCTGCGGGGCGAGCATAGCGTGCCTCCGCCCGGGGGAGGCTATGGCTCGCGCGATCTTTCAGATCGCATTTTTCTAAATCGCTTCAAGCGATCTGGTTTTGTGTACTTTCTGTCCGCAAAAAGTGCAAGGAATGATTACCTGTAAACGAAACGATCCTGCAGATCGTGCGGGCCGCAGCCTATCCATAATACAATTTATCATTGTAATTTCCGGTTATCTCCCATCGCAAGGTGATCGCCTTGTCATCTTCGGCGGCGTGGACCGCAGCCCACTCGCGATGCAATCTACTATTGCATTATTTGTCATAATGCCCAGCTTTTAGCTGGGCGCGGGCCGCAGCCTTGGCGCGGCGGAGGCCCGCCTTTGGCGTCCCTCCGCAGGCTGCTTCCCGCAAGACAATTGACAAAAAACTTTCGCCCAAAAACCGACGCCACCCGCGTTGCATCCTCGGCGACTTGTATGTTGCTTGCTCGGAATACAATATAGTATTATGGTTTACAATTATTTATCCGGTCGTAACGCGATGAACTCGTTATCTTCGGTGGCTTACCGACCGCTTCCCGCCCGCAATGCAATCTATTATTGTAAACCTCTAATTGTATATCCGACCGCAAGGCTATTACCTTGCTATCTTAAGCGGCTCACAGGCTATTTGCATGCCTGTTGCACAATCTAACATTGCAATATACTATATCGAGAATACGACCGCAAGGCTGCGCCTTGCCAACTTCGGCGGCTCGCAGGCTATTTGCACCGCCCGTTATACAACCCACAATTGCACCATACTACCTCACATACAACCGCAAGGCTATTACCTTGCCATCTTAAGCGGCTTGCAAGCTATTTGCCTGCCTGTGATGCAATCCGCCATTGCAATATACTATCGCGAATACAACCGCAAGGCTGCGCCTTGCCATCTTCGGCGGCTCGCACCGAAGGTGCGACGCCCCCAGCCGCCGAAGATGATTTTTCCCGAAAAGATCCGTTGCGCATGCACTGAAAAACCGTTACCATAGTTTATTGGGGCGCGAAAATCCTTTTATCGCAAAAAATCGCACGAAAATTGTTGCGGTTTAAATTTTTTGTACTACCTTTGGGACAAGCGATTCGTCGGAAGACGGATTCGTGAACTTTGCCGGGGGAAAATCTGGTAAATTTTTCGAACACAGGCAAAGCACAAATTTAGTCCCACGAACGTCGGCCCATGTCCGGCGTAAGAAATGGGTACTACTTCTACGTTACGGGCGTGGGCATTTTGTGCTTATAGTGTTCGGGTTTACCAGAGCCTTCCCCTATTAAGCTCAAGGTTTACGTTCCGTAACTTTTAATTTTCGACGGGTCGCATAACTTAGAAACGAAAAGTTATGTTACATTTGCAGTCGAATGCGGCTACGTAGCCGTAACATATTCTAAAGGTTAGGACAAACCTTTATGCCTTCAACAAACTTGCGACTATTATGTATATAATAGGTTTTGGTATGGTGTAAATTTTGTCTGAAACCTGTGTTTTGCCCCTGCACTCGGTGCAGGAGGCTGACACGGGCGTAAGGGCAGCTACCGTACCAAGGCTCGCAAGGCCGGTTGAAGGGGCTGCACCTGCGTCCCGTGCTTTTTTATGTCCGAAAGTGCAATATTATATTGCACGCGGATTCACAGAGGACGCGAAAACAATTAACCAACAAACCGTTATGCGTCCGAATAGATCCAATAACAAATTCGTAGTCTGTTGCTCGTTACTCGGCAGACAGGATTTGCATCTGCGGTCGCGAACGGCAGGGGAACTGCCCGACGGCGCCGACCGGTGTGGCGAAATTCCGATGTCGGATGCTATCGGCGGTTTCCCTTTTTCAGCGAATATGTCGACCGGCACCGGTTTCAAAGTGCATACCGTACACCCCCGGCGGCTCGCGCGTTCAGCGCGACCGTGGACGAAGCGAAACCCGTCCCAACCCGTCAAATTGACGATCATTCCGCTGACGGGGCCGGAACACGGCAGTCGTTGTCTGTTTATTTTTTCGGGCGCAGGGATCCCGGACTCTGTATACGGGGCGAGCTGCGTCACTCTCGTACTCCCTGCGCCCGCTTTTTACATGACTTTACTGGCCTACCACATAGCACGATGCAGAGCCGCAGAGGAGACGCTTCGCTACAAGACCGGCGAAGCGTCCCGGCCCACCGCGACGGATGCGTCTCGCAATCCGGGAACGAATGCCGAACGTGATCCCAAGTAACACGATCGTTCCCGGGTTCGAGACGGCTCCCGAGCAATAACTACCCTACGAACAGAAGTTTAGCGCAATCGGATACAACACCCGTGACCGATCGGATACCCTGCCGCACAGCGGCGGGGTATCGGCGGTCCACCATTCGCAAGTGCCGCAGAGGAACGCTCTCGTCGGGAGACTATTTCCCCGTGGAGGCGGATTGTCGTGTAATAAACGGGTCGGTCGCGAAGGGTCGTAGGGTGTGGAGGTGCGCGGACCGAAGGAGTGCAGCGAGAAGCAGAGGAGAGTATCGGGCATGGGCTGCCCGGCACGGGCTGGGACGAAGGAGAGGTGAAAGATGAGCAGCCCGGACCGCAACGGGCTGAACGAACAGGAGTACCAGGGAGCCGAAAGAAACAGAGCTGGAGGGGAGCCGAGGACACAGGGCCCGAACAGAACAGCCGGGAGCCGTGGGGAGCCGACGGATACGAACGGAGTGGGGCAGATGGCAACGGGTGGAAACCGCTGGAAGCAGAGGAGCGCGGCGGGCATGGGCTGTCCGGAGCGGAGGAGAGTATCGGGCACGGGCTGCCCGAACCGAGGTAGAGGAGAGATGCGGGAGGCGGAAAACACGGACGCAAACAACCCGGAACGAGCCAAGGCGGGAGGAGAACAGCGCGAAGCAAAAAACGTGGATGAGAACAGACCGGAGCGGAGGAGACAGGCGGGCACGGACTGAAACAGAACAGCCGAGAGCTGTGGGGAGCCGACGGATACGAACAGAGTGGGGCAGATGGCAACGGGTGGAAACCGCTGGAAGCAGAGGAGCGCGGCGGGCATGGGCTGTCCGGAGCGGAGG
>CAXHRY010000023.1:0-41876 GCA_964018965.1 uncultured Alistipes sp. | reverse complement strand
GTAGTCCCGACGGGAATCGAACCCATATCGTAAGAACCGGAATCTTATATTCTATCCATTGAACTACGGGACCGGGATTGCAAAGGTGCGAAAAAATTTTTAAATACAAAAAAAAATGCGCGAAAAACAGAATAATTGGCAACGAATCGAAGCCGTAATCCATTGGGCGAATATGTCGACCAACTATTTCGCACGCTATATCGGGCTGGCCCGAGGCGAGAATCTCTATCAGATCAAACGCGGCAACAACGGTATTTCACTCGACCTGGCCGATCGGATCGTCACCAAATTTCCGCAAATCGACAAACTCTGGCTGCTCACCGGCGAGGGTCAGATGTTCAACGACGAGAAACTGCGCGGCGTGCAGATACCCTATTACGATATCGACGTCGAACAGGGAATCGCACACCTCGAACACCTCGAATCGTCGAACGACATGGTGGTGCCCCCGATCGGAGATTGCGATCTGGCAATGTTCTACGCAGGACGCTCCATGGGCGATATGCTGCCCCCCGGAACGATCGTTCTGCTGAAAAAGACCGACCCGGATGCGATTATTCCGGGCGGAGAATATGTGATAGTCTCCCAAAAAATCGTAACTTTGCGGATAGTAAGGTCGGCCGGGATCGACGGAAAAGTCCGCCTGGTGGCCGGAGATCGGGAGAAATACGACGATATAACATTAGATATCAGCGACATATCCTCGGTCTACAAAGTAAAAGGCAAACTGATAATAAACACCTAAGCATTATGTTTTCAGGCATCGTGGAGGGTATGGGCGAGGTCGTCGCGATCCGCTCGGACCGTCAGAACAAGGATTTCACGCTTCGTGCGGCATTCGCCCGGGAGCTGAAAATCGACCAGAGTATAGCACATAACGGCGTATGTTTGACAGTTGTGGACATCTGCGACGATACCTACACCGTGACAGCCATGAAAGAGACGCTCGAGCGCAGCAACCTCGGATTGCTCGCAGAAGGCGATCTGGTGAATCTGGAGCGTTCGATGAAACCCGATGCGCTGTTAGACGGACATATCGTTCAGGGACACGTCGATCAGACGGCCCGCTGCACGGCCAAGGAGGATGCCGACGGCAGTTGGTACTTCACGTTCGAATACGAACCCCGCGGCGGCGGACTGTGCACCGTGGAGAAAGGGTCGGTAACGGTCAACGGCGTGAGCCTCACGGTCTGCGACCCGACGGATCGCTCGTTCCGCGTGGCGATCATCCCCTACACGTTCGAGCATACGAACTTCTGCCGCATCGAACCGGGCTCGATCGTGAATCTCGAATTCGACATCGTGGGCAAATACATCGCCCGCCTCATGCAACAATACCGATAGGCCTATGCTGCACATCAAAACCAAGGAGGGGGCATCGCTGTGGATCGCCCTGCTCGCAGCGCTTTTCGTCGCCGCAGGAATGGGCATATCGGGTTTCCGGTGGTGGGTCGTGCTCGGCACGGCTGCCGGCATGCTGGTGTTCATCGCACTGGCTGCGCTGTTCATCATCCGCAAATACGTAGCCTACAAGCTCAAACCGATCTACTCGATCGTTCTTTCGCGCGACGTGCATACCCGGGAGATCTTCTCCGAACTGAAAGACAAACGCGTCGAAAACATCGGCGAGGAGCTCACGGCCTGGGCCGATACCAACGACAAGGAGATCGCCCGGCTCAAGGAGGCCGAGCAGTTCCGCAAACAATATCTGGGTAACGTCGCGCACGAACTCAAAACCCCGATTTTCAATATCCAGGGCTATATCTCGACGCTGCTCGACGGCGGCCTGGAGGACGAACTCATCAACCGCAAATACCTCGAACGCGCCGAGAAAAGCATCGACCGTCTGATAAACATCGTCAACGACCTCGACACGATCTCGAAGCTGGAGAGCAGCATGAACCGCCTCGACATGGAGAAGTTCGACATCGTAGCGCTGGCCAAGGAGATCGCCGAACAGGCCGAAATCGAAGCGGACCGCAAACATATCCGCATCTCGGTCAAAGGTGCGGAGAACCTACCTTCGCCGTTCTGGGTGCTGGCCGACAAACACTACATCGGCCAGGTCTTCGTCAACCTCATCATCAATTCGATCCGTTACGGCAAGGAGGGAGGACAGACGCGGGTACGCTTCCGCGACATGCTCGACAAGATTCTGATCGAGGTCGAGGACAACGGCCAGGGTATCGGCAAGGAGGACCAGCCGCGCATCTTCGAACGATTCTACCGCACGGACAAAGGTCGTTCGCGCGAGCAAGGCGGCACGGGCCTCGGCCTGGCGATCGTCAAGCATATCGTCGAAGCGCACGGAGAACGAATTACGGTCCGCAGCGAACCGGGCGTCGGAAGCACCTTCTCGTTCTCGCTGAAAAAGGTTCCCCTGCAACAGATGAAATAACGCAGGAGTCATTCCGGACCGTCGGCCGCGCCGAAAAGCAACATTCGCGAGCCGCGCCATCATCCATACTGAAACGAATTTGAATAAATGATACGTACGTTAACCATCGTTTGGGATTTCGATCCGGTGTTATTCTCCATCGGCTCGCTCGACATCCGCTACTACGGCCTGATGTGGGCGCTGGCCATCCTGATCGGAGCCAAATTTTTCGATAACTTCTGCAAACGCGAGGGACTCCCCGCGTCGGTCTCGGAATCGATCTTCGTCTACGGAACGCTGGCGACGATCCTCGGCGCACGCCTGGGCCACTGTCTCTTCTACGACACGATGGAGTACCTGCGGCAACCGTGGACCATCATCACGGGATTCCGCGACGGCGGCATGGCCAGCCACGGTGCCGCGATCGGACTGCTGATCGGCCTGTGGCTCTTCTCTCGCAAAAACAAACTGCCTTATATCTGGTCGCTCGACCGCATCATGATACCGGTAGGCATCGGCGGGGCCATCGTCCGCATGGGCAACCTCTTCAACTCCGAAATCTTCGGCACGGCGACCTCCCTCCCGTGGGGCTTCCAGTTCCTGCGTTCGGCCAAATGGGTCCGCGAATTCGCCCCGGCAGCCGTGCATCCCACGCAGATCTACGAAGCGCTGTGCTACATAGCGACCTTCGCCCTCCTTTGCTGGCTCTATTACCGCAAAGACCTGGCACGCCGCCGTCCGGGCATTCTGTTCGGCATAGGGCTCATCGGCACGTTCCTCACGCGCTTCTTCATCGAATTCATCAAAACCGAACAGGAAGCTTTCGAAGTCGGCTGGGCCCTCGACATGGGCCAGTGGCTCAGCATTCCTTTCATCGTACTGGGTGCATGGATGATCTATCGCGGCATCGCCCGGCCCGCAATCGTACCGCAGGCCGCACCGCACTCCGTCCGAGCCAAAACGAGGAAGTCATGACGCAATATCCGATGGTAGAACAGGTCAACAGACTGATCGGCAACTTGCTGGCTGCCGGCAAAACGATCGGTCTCCCGGGCGTAGGGACACTTCGCAGGGTGCGACGTCCGGCACGACGTATCGACAAACGTACCGTAGCACCGTCCTGCTACGCCGTAGATTTCGCCTCTGCGGTGGCGGAAACGACACTCCCCGCCGAGATCGCGCGGGCTTTGCGAATTGCGGCTCAGGCCAACGGGTCGCAGCCCGACGCAACCGCTACGGACACTCAGGCACAAGAGATCTACGGCCGCTGGCTGAACCGCACCCTGCAAGAGGGCGTGCTGACGATTGCCGGCGTAGGAGTACTGAAAGACAAGCATTTCGCGCTCGATGAGGCTTTCGACGCACGGCTCAACCCTCAGGGACACACACCCGTGCGGATCAAAGTCAAACGCCGCTTCGACTGGACGATGGCACTCGGGTGCGTGGCGGTCTGTGCCGCTGCCGTCATCGGCTTCTTCGCCTATACCGAATTTTCCGGCAAGGGATCCCTTATCGACACCCTGCACTCGGATCATCGCCCCCTTCGCACCGCCGAAACGGACGCATTCGCACAACGCATGCCCGCTCCGGAACAGGCCGCAACGCCTTCGGTCGATGAAAACGACGTAGCGACGACTCCGAATACCGGCTCCGAAACACCGGGGGCAACGACACCCGCAACGGATACTACGCATGGAACTGCGTCCACAGCATCCGAAACGCAATCCAGCACCGCAGAGGCAGTCGCGGCGAAAACGCCTGCAACGACAACGCAACCGGCAGCCGCACGGTCCGTAGAACAAGCCCGGGAGAACCGCAGACCGGCACAACTCATTTCGGGCCATCGCTACGTGGTGTTGGGTGTATTCAGCACGCAGGGGAATGCCGAACGTGCGGCGCGCGAAGCGACCGAGAAAGACGGATCGTTCCGTTGCGGCGTCTACCGCTACGGCCCGAAATTCATGGTTTCGCCTTTCGAATCGGAAGATGCCGAGGCTTGCGCGCAATTCATCCGCGGGTATGCCGACCGTTTCCCCGGAATGTGGACCTATACCGCCCGCTGATGCGACTCGGAGAAGGGATACTCCGCGCCGTCGATGCGTGCTACATACGCCCCGTATCGGCATTGATGCCCAGACAGGTATTCCGCTATGCGGCATGCGGCGGGATTACCTACTTCGCCGTCGATCCGGCCTGTTATTTCCTGATTTACAACTACGTCGTAGCACACCGCTATTTCGATCTCGGGTGCGTCGTTCTCTCGCCGCATATCGCAGCGATGATTCTCGTCTTCCCCATCACGTTCTGCTGCGGATTCTGGCTCAACCGCCACGTAGCATTCCGTTTTTCGCCCGTGCGAACCCGCACGCAGCTTCTGCGCTATGCGCTCTCGATCGGAGGCTCGGTATTGCTGACCTATGCAGGTTTGAAATTCTTCGTCGAAGGATGCGGTCTATGGCCCACGCCCGCGAAGTTGCTCACGACGTGCATCACTATGATTTACAGCTTCCTGGCCGCAAAATATTTCACGTTCCGTCACGCAGAGGATTAACACAGGGGCATACGACGCACGAGGGCGCCCCGCGGCAGAGCTGCTCCCCTACCGGCGATTTTCGTCGCGCAACTTCTGCAATTCATACATGCGATCGCGGAAACGCGCCGCAGCAAGGAAATCCAATGCCTTGGCAGCTCGCTCCATATCTTCGCGAGCCCGGGCGATCAGCACATCGAGATTTTCGCCCGCACCCGATCCTGCCGCCATCGGCTCCGGCTGTCGTCCCGCACCTGCCGTATAAGACGCCGCAACATCGGCCGCAGCAGCATAATGCTCCTCGGCAAGGGGATAGGCGATGGCATTGGCAGCCGTCTCGGCCGCAGCTCGTCCTGCGAGCAGGGCACTCGGACCCGTACCGCTCTTCTGCGCCCGGCGGGGCATCATGCCATGCTCCATATTATAACGCACCTGTATTTCGCGGCGGCGGTTGCTCTGTTCGATAGCGTAGCGCATCGACTCGGTGCAAGTATCCGCATAGAGGATGACATTGCCCTGAGAATGACGCGCGGCGCGGCCCGCAATCTGCGTGATCGAACGCACATTGCGCAAGAATCCTTCCTTGTCGGCATCGAGAATCGCCACAAGGGCCACTTCGGGAAGATCCAGACCCTCGCGCAGGAGGTTCACGCCGATCAGCACGTCGAACATCCCCGCCCGCAGGTCTTCCAGAATCTGAATGCGTTCGAGCGTATCGACGTCGGAGTGGATATAACGGTTGCGCACGCCCACCCGATCGAAATACTTCGACAACTCCTCGGCTATGCGTTTGGTGATGGTCGTCACGAGCACTTTATCGTCGCGCTTCACCCGCTTGTCGATCTCCTCCAGCAGGTCGTCGATCTGGTTGAGCGTCACACGCACCTCCAACGGCGGATCGACGAGTCCCGTGGGACGTATCAGCTGCTCGGCGATCACCCCTTCGCTTTTCATCAGCTCCCAGTCGGCCGGGGTAGCGCTCACATAGATCGAGGTACCCTGCAACTGTTCGAACTCGGCGAAGGTCAACGGACGGTTATCCTTCGCTGCGGGGAGGCGGAATCCGTACTCCACGAGGTTCTCCTTGCGGGCTCGGTCGCCGCCGAACATGGCATGAACCTGAGGCAGTGTCACGTGGCTCTCATCCACGACGATCATGTAATCCTTGGGGAAATAGTCCAGCAGGCAGAAGGGGCGCGTACCCGCAGCACGTCCGTCGAAATAACGCGAATAGTTCTCGATGCCGGGACAGTAACCCAGCTCCTTAATCATTTCGAGGTCGTACTCCACGCGCTGTTTGATCCGCTGCGCCTCCATCATGCGCCCCTCGCGTTCGAAAAACTCGATCTGCTTGCCCAGGTCGAGGTAGATTTGCTGCACGGCGGCGTTGATGCGCTCCTTCGTGGTTACGAAAAGGTTCGTGGGATAGAGCGTGAGGTTGTCGAGCGAATGGATCCGCTGCCCCGTGACGGGGTCGATCGCCTGGATGGCTTCGATCTCGTTGTCGTAGAACATCACGCGGAAACACTGGTTGCCGAACTCGCCGAACGCCGCCATGATGTCGACCGTATCGCCGTTCACACGGAACGTCGCGGGCTCCAGTTCGCGTTCGGTACGGGTGTAGAGCGCCTCGACCAACTTGTAAAGAAAGTGTTTGTAGCTGACGACCTGCCCGACGCGGATATCGATCGCCGTGGCATGGAAATCCGCCGGATTGCCGGCGCCGTAGATGCACGAGACGCTCGAAACGACGATCACGTCGCGTCGCCCCGACAGCAGCGTCGCCACGGTGCTCAAACGCATCCTTTCGATCTCGTCGTTGATCGACAAATCTTTTTCTATATAGGTATCGGTCGAAGGAAGGTAGGCCTCCGGCTGATAGTAATCGTAATAAGAAACGAAATATTCGACGGCGTTTTCCGGAAAAAAGTTCCGAAACTCCCCGTAGAGCTGCGCCGCAAGCGTCTTGTTGTGGCTCAGCACGAGCGTCGGACGGTTCAGCTCCGCGATAACGTTGGCCACGGTAAAGGTCTTTCCCGAACCCGTCACGCCCAGCAGAACGTTGTGTTGCGAGCCGTGGCGGATCGAGCCGACCAACTGTGCGATGGCCTCCGGCTGATCGCCCATCGGGGCATAATCCGATACGAGTTTGAAATCCATGACACAAAGGTAATGAAGAAACGACAATTCGGAAAGATTTTCGACAACTATCGTTCCGGAGGAGGCAATACATGAATCGGAAGCTGCGGTTCGCCGCCAGCGGAGGCTGCCCGAGCCTTTAGGCGAGAGTCAGTCCGCCGGGGAGGGACGGCGAACTGCGCGGCTGTGACGAGCCGCAGTTTGCAGAAAAGCAAAATCGATCATAGAGCCCGGCTCTTTCCACAATCTTTTTCCCCGAAAAATTGCAGGCAATCCTCTTTTTTGCTATATTTGTCCGAAATAAAAGAGGGGTGCCTTCAAGGACCGAACTTCCAAGGGAGGGGCGGATAACCGAAGCGACGAACCGGATGCCGGGAAATCGAGAAGCGGGAATCGTCCGAACCAACAAGGGAGAAGCGGGCAAAGGCTGAGATCATACCCTTAGAACCTGACGGATAATGCCGGCGTAGGGACTTGTCGATGCGATTGCAACCCGATCGGGTGCGAGGTACACCTCTTTATTAAGAATACATACCATGAAAATCTACGTAAACCGCGCCGAAACCGAGCTCGGCGCAGAGGCTACGGTAGCCGATCTGGTCGCCGAGCAACAATTGCCCGACCGAGGTATCGCCATCGCCGTGGACAACAAGGTCGTACCCCGCGCCGCGTGGGAAAGCACCCCGCTGCACGACGGAGCCAACGTAACGATCATCCGAGCCGTTTGCGGCGGTTGACGATGCGCATCGTCATCATCACAGCCGAGGATTTCATCCCCTGCGAAGCCGAAGCGATCGCCCGGCTCGCCGAGTTGCCCGACGTGCGGGTCCACCTGCGCAAACCGGGGGCCTCGGAAGAGCAGCTACGGCAACTTATCGAGCGGATACCGACGTCGGCCTACCCCCGGCTATCGCTGCACGACCACCATTCCCTGGCCGCCGAATACGGCCTGGGGGGCATCCATCTCAACGGCCGCAACCCCTTGCCGCCCGAAGGCTGGCGGGGTCTGCGCAGTCGTTCGTGCCACTCGATAGACGAACTCGCACGCGCCACGGAGGAGGACTACCGCTTCCTGAGCCCGATTTACGACAGCCTCTCCAAGACGGGTTATACGGCCGCCTTTGGAGAGCAGGAGCTCGCGGCGGCGGCCGCAGCCGGGCTGCTGGGAGCGCGCACCGTGGCACTGGGCGGCGTCACCCCCGAACGGCTTCCCGAGCTGGATCGTCGGGGATTCGGCGGCGCAGCATTCCTGGGATATGTCTGGAGCGAGCCGAGCCTGCAATCGATCCGAAAACGAATAGACAAGATACTGTGTTACAATTCATCACTCACGAAAACGAGCGACACGACACGCTGAGCGGCGCCACGGAGGCGCTGCGGGGCGGATGCCGCTGGATACAGCTCCGCATGAAGGATGCCCCCGAGGAGGAGATTCTCCGCACGGGCATGCGCTTGCGTGCGCTGTGCGACCGTTACGGCGCGAAACTGATCGTCGACGACCACGTAGAGCTGGTCGAAAGCATCGGCGCCGAGGGCGTACACCTCGGCAAACACGACATGGCGCCCGACGAGGCCCGCAAGCTGTTGGGCCCCGGTCGGATCATCGGAGGCACGGCCAACACGGCCGAAGATATCGAACGGCTGGTCCGACTGGGCGTGGACTATATCGGTCTGGGGCCCTACCGATTCACGGAGACGAAAAAGAACCTCAGCCCCGTGTTGGGCGAAGAGGGTTACCGGCACATCCTGAGCTGGTGCCGCGAACGGGGGTACACACTCCCTGTGGTCGCCATCGGAGGCATCGAACTCGACGACATCGCCCCGCTGATGAGATGCGGAATCGCCGGAGTAGCGCTCTCGGGAATGCTGCTGCGCGCCGCCGATACGGCCGCCCGAACGCGCGAGGTGCTGCGGATCATCGACGAAACGAAGATTTAGGAGAGTGTGAGATTTACAAACGCGACCGAAGGCCGCAAGACATCGGCCGTATCGAGTAAAGATACGGTCCGGGAAACACCGAATACCGATTTGCATTAGCTACAAAAAACAATAGACACCCATGGACAAACTGATTATCGGAGGGCGCGAATTCTCGTCGCGGCTCTTCGTCGGAACCGGAAAATTCAGTTCGAACGAACGCATGGCCGACGCCATCGATGCGTCGGGTACCGAGATGGTGACCGTGGCGATGAAACGCATCGACATGGAAGACCGCGAGGACGACATGCTGCGTCATATCCGCCGCGGCGACATCCAACTGCTGCCCAACACCTCGGGCGTGCGCAACGCCGACGAAGCCGTGCTCGCAGCCCAGCTGGCGCGCGAAGCCTTCGGCACGAACTTCATCAAACTGGAGATCCACCCCGATCCGCGCTACCTGCTGCCCGACCCGGCGGAAACCCTCGCAGCCACCGAACGACTGGCGAAGATGGGATTCGTCGTACTGCCCTACATCCAGGCCGACCCCGTGCTGTGCAAACGCCTGGAGGATGCCGGCACAGCCGCCGTCATGCCGTTGGGCGCCCCGATCGGCACCAATAAGGGACTGCTGACGCGCGATTTCCTGCGCATCATCATCGAGCAGAGCAACGTGCCCGTAGTGGTAGACGCCGGAATCGGCGCTCCGTCGCATGCGACCGAAGCGATGGAGCTGGGTGCCGACGCCGTGCTCATCAACACGGCCATCGCCGTAGCAGGCGATCCCGAAGCGATGGCCGCAGCCTTCCGCAAAGCGGTCGAGGCCGGTCGCGAAGCTTACCTCGCAGGACTGGGGGCCGTATCCACCTCGGCCCAGGCCGAAGCCAGCAGCCCCCTCACTTCGTTCCTCGACTAAAAACACGCCGCATCATGTTTTCGGAAGAACTCGAAAAATACGACTGGGACCGGACCACGGCACGGATCATGGCCAAGACTTCGGCCGACGTCGAACGCGCCCTGGCCAAGGAACGTCTCTCGGCGGATGATTTCATGGCCCTCGTGTCGCCCGCCGCGGCGCCCTACCTCGAACGGATGGCGCAGTTGAGCCGCAAATACACCCAGGAACGTTTCGGCCGTACGATGCAGATGTACGTGCCGCTCTACATCACCAATTCGTGCACGAATCACTGCGTCTACTGCGGATTCCGCTACCCGAACCTCATCCCGCGCGTGATTCTGACCGAGGAGGAGATCGTCGCCGAATGCGAAGCGATCCGCGAGCTGGGACCGTTCGAGAACCTGCTGATCGTCACGGGCGAGAACCCGCGCGACGCAGGCGTGGAGTACATCGAACGGGCGTTGCAGTTGGCGCGCCCCCACTTCGCCAACCTCACCATCGAGGTGATGCCCTTAGAGAGCGACGAGTACGCACGCCTCGCGCAGTCGGGACTCAACGGCGTGGTCTGCTTCCAGGAGACCTACCACCGGGCCCGCTACAAAGTCTACCACCCTCGCGGCCGGAAATCCGACTTCGAATGGCGCGTCAACGGCTTCGACCGCATGGGCCGGGCCGGACTGCACAAAATCGGCATGGGCGTGCTGATCGGCCTGGAGGATTGGCGCACCGACGTGACGATGATGGCCCTCCACCTGCAATACCTGCGCAAACACTATTGGCAGACGAAATACAGCGTCAATTTCCCCCGCATGCGTCCTTCGGAGGGACATTTCCAGCCCAACGTGACGATGAACGACCGCGAGCTGGCGCAGCTGATCTTCGCTTTCCGGCTCTTCGACCACGACGTCGACATCTCGGTCTCGACCCGCGAGTCGGCCGACTTCCGCAACCACATGGCTACGCTCGGCGTCACTTCGATGAGTGCCGGATCGAAGACCGATCCGGGCGGCTACCGCACACACCCGCAGGCGCTCGAACAGTTCAGCGTCAACGACGAGCGTTCGCCCCGCCAGGTCGAGGCCGACATCCGCCGCATGGGTTACGACGTGGTGTGGAAAGACTGGGACCGGATTTTCGATTAGCAGGGGCAAGGCGGGTTGCAGCCTGCGCCCCGCTAAGAGCGGAGTTTTAGGGTTGACTTTGCAACAAAGATCATCTTCGGCAGCTGTGAAGCGAGCCTTCACCCGGAGGAGGCTTCGGCCCGCCCCGCTCCAAAGAGCCGCAGTTTGCGAAAAAAAATACTTTTAGCTATTCATCTTCACGACGATGGAAAACCGTTACGCACGGCAGACGATGCTGCCGCAGATCGGCGAGGAGGGACAACGACGGTTGTCCGAAGCCTCGGTATTGGTGGTGGGAGTCGGAGGACTCGGTTCGGCCGTGTCGCTCTACCTCACGGCCGCAGGCGTAGGCCGCATCGGTCTCGTGGACGACGACCGGGTATCGCTGACGAACCTCCAGCGGCAGGTGCTCTACACCGAAGCGGAGGTCGGGATCCCGAAAACCGCATGCGCCGAACGGCGCCTGCGGGCCCTCTCGTCGCACACGCGCTTCGACCGCTACGACTGCCGTCTGACCGCGGAGAATGCCGACAGCATCGTCGCACAGTACGACCTGGTGGTCGACGGATGCGACAACTTCGCCACGCGCTACACGATCGACGATGCCTGCGCACGCCTCGGAAAGCCCTACGTCTACGGCTCGATCGGCGAATTCCACGGTCAGGTCTCGGTATTCAACTACCGGGGCGGCAAGCGCTACCGCGACCTCTACCCCGAGCGCGAACGGCTCACCGAAGGTCCGGCCCGCGTGCTGGGCGTCATGGGCACGACACCGGGCATCATCGGATGCATAGAGGCCTCCGAAGCGATCAAAATCATCGCCGGATGCGACGGCGTACTGCGCAACCGGCTGTTCGTGATCGACGCGCTCACGATGGAGAGCTGCACGATGGAACTATAGGGAACCGCAAACAGAGCCGCCGCACGATGAACCCTTGTGACGAGCGTCCCGGCCGACGCAATCGAGATGATTTGCAGATTTTGTAGAACCCTATCCTAAAAACCATGAAACATAGACTGACAACCCTGATATCAATCCTCCTGGCGACCTGCATCGCCTTACCGGCATTCGCCGATGTCATTATCCTCAAAAACGGCAAGTCGCTCGGAGTATTCCATGTCGACATCGGCTCCAAATGCATAACCTATTGCGAGACCTCCGATGCGGACGCCCCGATCAGGCAAATCCCCGTCGAGGAGTGTTTTGCTGTAAAAATCGACGACGGGGAGATGCGGATGATCGGCGGCGGAACGTCGAGCGAAGCTGCATCCCGACCGCAATCGCAAGCCGATGAGCGCAGGAGCGATGCATCGATCGCCGCCGCGCCGGACAACATCGGGCTCATCGCATCCTATTCGGTCGGCGATTTTGAGTTCCTGCTGAAGCCGGGCAGCAAAGAGGCCAAAGCAGCCATACTTTTCTACCGCTCCACTTCGGCGTCGGTCCTATCTTCCGAGGAGATCGAGATCGACCTCGTGCCGGGCGGTTCCCGCCTCCGCAACCAATGGAAACCGCTCATGGAGATGGCCGCGGAGCGCAATTACGGCTTTTGCAACCGGGTGGAAATCCAATTCCGGGTCAAAAACAAATGCGACAGGCCCGTATACCTCAATCTCGAAGAAACCACCCTCAACGGCCCGTCGATTGGCTACCGCGCCTTCTACGAGGGCACGCAGGAGGTGCAGTCGGCCGGAAAAGGGAGCGGTGCCGCAGTGAATATCGGTCCGCTCACGGTGGGAGGCGGTTCTTCGAACTCGAAATCGGTAATCAAAAGCGAGAAGTCCATTCTGATCGTTCCGCCCCGCTCCTCGGTGACTCTGCCCCCGAAAACATTGTACGACAATTACAACCGCGAGTTTTACCAAATGTATGACCAGCTCTCCAACATTTCGGAGGTCTGCGCCGTCCCGGGCCCGCTCGCGCTTCTGAAGGAGAATGAGATGAAGACCTACTCCGAGGAGGAGTCGCAGCCGGCCGACGTCTTCAGTTTGACATATGCCTTCGATAAAGAGTACACCGATCAGAAACAGATGGACGTCAGCCTGTTCGTTTGCCGCGCCATCGGACTCAAACGCGTCTTCGACGTCATGGCCGGACGATACGAGGACCAGTTGAAACGCATCACGGACCTCGACGACAGGATGCTTGTCGGCACCATTAAATTGCGGTGAATCGGGCGTCGATTTCAGTTCGGACGACCGACACCCCGCAGCCTTGGGCGGCATCGACCCGACTAAAGAAAAACAAACATCGAAAAACAATAGGATATAAAACCACACACACTATGGGAAAAGGATTCGACCAATATGCGGCCAAATACGACGCATGGTTCCTCGAAAACCACAACGTCCTCTACTCGGAGGTCGCACTCGTGGCCCGCTGTCTGCGCGACGGAGGCCGCATCTTCTCGGTAGGCTGCGGCAGCGGCCTGTTCGAAACGATCCTGCGGGATGAATACGGCATCCGCGTCGACGAAGGGCTGGAACCCTCCGAAGGAATGGCCGAAATCGCCCGCAAACGCGGCATGACCGTGGAAATCACCACTGCCGAAGCCTACGACTACGGCACGGAACGTTACGACACGATCCTGTTGAACGGCACGCCGAGCTATATCACCGATCTCGGGGCTGTCTTCGAGAAAGCCTATGCCGCACTGCGTCCCGGGGGACGCATCGTCGTGATCGACGTACCGAAGGAGAGCTCCTACGGAGTGCTCTACAACCTGGCCAAGGCGGTCGGGACGTGGGACCATCCGTTGCTCGCGGGATGCTACCCGCCCAATCCCTACCCGATCGAGTTCGTCGAAGTGGCCAACTGGCGCACGACGGCCGAGAAAATCGCACTGCTGACCGAAACAGGCTTCACCGACCTGGAATCGGCGCAGACGCTCACGCGCCATCCGCTCTATTCGGACAACGGCGTGGAGGAACCCACAGAAGGATACGACCGGGGCGACTACGTCGCCGTATGCGGTTACAAACGCTAAAAACTACACACCGTGGAACGCAAATGGAGCGACGGGGCCTGGGAAGCAGCCCGGCCCGTATACGAAAAGATTCTGGAACATCCCTTCGTAAAGGGACTCGCCGACGGTTCGCTGCCCGAGCAGCGGTTCGACTTCTACCTGCATCAGGACGTGCTCTACCTCCGCAGTTACGCACGCCGTCTGCTGGCACTCGCTTCGCGGATGCCCCGGCGCCGCCAGCAGGTCGACTTCACGACCTTCGCGTCGGACGGCGTTGCGATGGAGGAGATCATGCACCAATCCTTTTTGAAGGGTTACGATCCTTCCCCCGACGAGATGTCGCCCGCATGTCTGCTCTACACCTCGGTACTCGACGCACAAATGCTCGAAGCCACGGAGGTAGCGGCAGCTTCGGTGCTCCCCTGTTTTTGGGTCTACCAGCGCGTCGGGGAACATATCCTGCGCACTGCCGACCTCGCAGAAAATCCCTACCGGAAATGGGTCGAAGCTTACGGCGACGAGTCCTTCGCCGCGGCATGCCGACGCGCCGTGGAAATCTGCGACGAACTGGCTGAGACGGCATCGCCCGAAACGCGGCGCCACATGACGGAGATTTTCGTGCTCTGCACCCGCATGGAGTGGCTCTTCTGGGACAGTGCTTGGAACGAAGAAAAATGGAAAATCTGAACACAGCTATGAAACACTACAAACGTGCCCTGACCATCGCCGGAAGCGACCCCAGCGGCGGTGCAGGCATCCAGGCCGACCTGAAGACCTTTTCGGCCTGCGGATGTTACGGCATGTCGGCCATCGTCGCGGTGGTCGACGAAAACACGGTCGGCGTGACGGGCGTACATCCCGTTCCGGTAGAGTTCGTCGCCGGGCAGATCCGCTCGGTACTGAGCGACATCGGCGCCGATGCCGTGAAGATCGGCATGTTGCACTCCTCGGAGCTGATCCGGACGGTAAAGGCGACGCTGGAGGAGTTCGGCATGCACAATGTCGTGCTCGATCCGGTGATGGTCGCCACCTCGGGCGACAAACTCTTGCAGGACAAGGCGGTCGAGACGCTGCAACGCGAATTGATCCCTCACGTGCGCGTCATCACCCCCAATATTCCCGAAGCCGAGATTCTGTTGGGCCGCAAGATCGAGTCGCAGGAGCAACTGCCCGAACTGGCCCGCGAATTGTCGCTCGGCGGCCGGGTTTCGGTGCTCCTCAAGGCGGGACATCTCACCGACGAGGAACTGATCGACGTATTCTACGATGCCGAGAACGACCGCACGGAGGAGTTGCGCTCGCGACGCCTCGCGACGGTCAATACCCACGGCACAGGGTGCACGCTGTCTTCGGCCGTCGCAGCATTCCTGGCCCACGGATACGGACTCACCGAAGCGGTCCGCCGAGCCAAAGCGTATATCGATGCGGCGATCCGTGCGGGCGCCGACTATGCCATCGGCCACGGTCACGGTCCCGTGCACCATTTCCACGGGTTCTGGGAATAGCGTTGCAATGCTATTTCAGGCCCGGTTCGGGTACTCCGACAGCAAAAATGCAAAAAAGCATGAAAAATATTTGCAGGTTCGGAAAATTTACCTACCTTTGCACTCGCAATGGAAACGAATAATTTTCGAAAACATTGCTCGATGAGTCTTAGGACTCGACGGATGGTGCCATAGCTCAGTTGGTAGAGCAAAGGACTGAAAATCCTTGTGTCCCCGGTTCGATTCCTGGTGGTACCACTTTCGAAAAGTCGGCTGAATAATCAGTCGACTTTTTTATTTCCCCCCCCCATTACCACGACGCATTGCCTCCCCGGCAATAACGACGCCCGACGCAGCATTCCCGACTCACAAAAAGATGTGTGTAAGATGCGGATTTACAAGCTCTGCCAAACGCAGACCGTCCCGAACACGATCACAGTCAAGAAGTCAACGATGCATAGAGTTGTATATGATTGCCTTTTTTTATACCTTCGTGGAACGTAGCCAACCGAATGACCTACCGGAACCGACATATCACCCGCGAATATTTCGACGACCTCTACGCCGAATACCAGCCGCGCTTCGTAAGAATCGCACGGTCGTATCTTCGCAACGATATGGCCGCGGAGGATATCGTTACCGACAGTTTCCTCTATTTCTGGGAACATCGCGAGGAGTTGCGGATCCGAACGGGTGCCCCCGCCTATATCCTGGGCGCCGTGAAGCACGGCTGCCTGGAGTGGCTGCGCAATGAAAAGAACCGCCAGAAAATCCGTTCGGAGATACACTCGACAACCAACAGTGCCATTCAGGCCCGCATCACAGCCCTGGAGGCATGCGATCCCGAACGGCTTTTCACTACGGAGATCTCGCAGATCGTGCGCGGAGAAATCGACCGCATGCCCGAACCCATGCGCGGCATCTTCATCGCAAGCCGCTTCGAAGGCAAAACCTACCAAGAGATCGCCGCGGCGACGGGCATATCGCCCCGCAACGTGAAAGCCGCGATTCAAAAAGCGCTCGGAATCCTGCGCAAGGCCTTGGAAGACTATCTCCCTTCCGGGATGATCGCGCTGTTTCTCAACCTGTTACATTATTAAGAATATTTATTTAACACCGAGCGTACCTTTTTTATGTCCATCGGGTACGCTCAAGCACCATATTGAAGTCATGGATAAAGAATTATTGTACCGATTCATCGCGGGCGACCTCACCGAAGCCGAGGAAGAGACCGTAACGAAATGGCTCCGAGCCGATCCGGCCAATCAGGAGACGTTGAATGCGCTGTGGTTCGTCCACGACGCCGCGATCGTCAATACGCCCCCGCCTCAACGCATAAAGCCGCTGACGATTCCCCGAACGTCATACGGACCGAAGACGCTGCTACGCCGCTGTATCCGCACCGCCGCGGCCGTACTGCTGATGGTCGGAGCCTGCTACACGACGCGAAATATCGTGATCGAACAACACACGCGACAATATCTGGCGATCTCGGCACCGGCCGGGCAGCGCGTCGACATCACGTTGCAGGACGGTACGACCGTATGCCTCAATTCGGGCGCGAAGCTGGAGTATCCCGTGCGTTTCGGCAAATTGCGCCGGGTGAAGCTCTCGGGCGAAGCGATGTTCGACGTCGAACGCGATGCGGCCCGTCCGTTCGTCGTCGAAACCTTCGCCTGCGACGTCGAGGTCCTCGGCACGAAGTTCGACGTGACGGCCGACGAACGAACCCGCCACTTCTCCGCCGCATTGCTGCGAGGACGGCTACGCGTGAACAACAAGCTCTCGCAGGGCGATGCGATCGAAATGAAGGCCGACGACTTCGTCAGTCTGAAAGGCGACCGGCTGGCGCTCCGCCGCATCGAGGATGCGAACGACTATCTCTGGCCGGAGGGAATCCTCAATCTGGCGGGACACGACTTCCGAGATATCGTAGAACGGCTGGAACGCCTCTACGGCGTGGAAATCGAGGTCGAAAAGAGCGAACTGCCCCGCCTGAACCTCATCCGAGGCAAGATATCGATCGCGATGGGACTCGACTACGCACTGCGAGCTCTGCAAAAAATCGCACCGTTCGAATACGAGCAAACAGACCATAACCGGATCGTCATCAAATAACCCGCCGATCCATCCTCCGAACACAACCTAAATCCGAGTGCCTATGAATGAAATCTGACCGCAATTCCCTATCCGCATAAAAAAATGCCTGCGGGCGTCGGAACCGCCCGCAGACGAAGCGGCCATATAGAAATCCTATCCTAATAACCACTAATTTACAAAAGTATGAATAAAATTATTATTCAGCAAATCAAATGCTGTTTCGCAGTTTTATTCATAGGCTGTTTCACCCTCTCCACGTGGGGGGGGGTGTTGTATGCGCAAGACAATCCGAAAGTGACCCTGAAACTGAAGGATGTCCGCATGGAACAGATTATGAACGAGATCGAGAAGCAAACCAAATTCTATTTCATCGTCGACAAAGGCATCAATATCGGACGTCGCGCGAGCATCGACGTGAACGGCAAGCCGCTGACCGCCGCCCTGGAACAACTGATCGCCGGAAGCAGCATCGACTACAAAATCTATCAGAAAAACATCTACCTCTCGGTCCGCAAACCGAACGCCTCGCGCCCCGCCCGCATCAGCGGCCGGGTAGTCGACGGCAAAGGTTCCCCCGTAATCGGCGCTGCGGTGATCGTGCAGGGAACGACATTCGGAACGAGTACCGACACGGACGGTGCGTTCGTCTTTCAGGTTCCCTCGCTCTCGGAAAACGACGAGCTGTCGGTCAACTTCATCGGTTACGAGCCGGCCTCGATCCGCGTAGGCACCCAGACCTCGTTCGAGATCGTCCTGAAAGAGTCCTCCGAGATGATCGACGAAGTGGTCGTCACGGCCCTCGGCCTCACGCGCAAGGAGAAATCGCTCGGCTATGCCGTCACCAAACTCGATAACGAAGCCCTCAACAACACCGTCTCGAGCAACTGGCTCAACGGCATGGCAGGCAAGGTGGCCGGTCTGAACTTCGACTCGGCAGGACAGGGTCCCGGCGGTTCGATCCGCGTGACGCTGCGCGGCGAATCGTCCCTGACGCACGACAACAACACCGCGCTGTTCGTCATCGACGGCGTGCCCATCTCCAGCGACTCGCAATCCACCGACTCGGGATCGATGGCCTTCAACACCACCGCCCCGATCGACTACGGCAACGGCGCCAGCGACCTCAACCCCGAGGATATCGAATCGGTATCGGTGCTCAAAGGTCCGGCCGCGACCGCCCTCTACGGTTCGCGTGCGGCGAACGGCGCCATCGTCATCACCACCAAATCGGGCCGTTCGAATCCGGGACTCGGCATCTCGTTCAACTCGTCGGTAACCTTCGAGCGAGCCGGATTCTGGCCCGACTTCCAGGACCAATACGGCGCCGGAAACGGCAACAGCTCCAACCTCGAACAGCAGCGCAAATACAACTTCTGGAGCGTACCCGCAGCCAATGCCGAAGACGGCATCGCCAGCACGGGCCGTATCTACTCGCGCGTCGCGTTCGGCGCCAAGTTCGACGGCCAGATGTTCTACCAGTACGAATCGCGCGACTGGGAGACGGACATGTACAAGCGGCTGCCCTGGATTTATCGCGACTGGTACAAAGGCTTCTTCGAAACGGGCGTCACCTTCAACAACAGCCTCGCACTCTCCTACAACAACGGCAAAGGGACTTCGGCCCGCTTTTCGGTGAAGGATTCGCGCAATGACTGGATCGTTCCCAATACGGGCTACGACAGCCAGAACTTCAACGTATCGGTCACTTCGCAGATCAACAAATGGCTCCGCATGACGAGCAAGGTAACCTATTTCCGTAAAAATTCGGACAATATGCCCATGTCGGGTTACAACACCGCATCGCCGCTCTACACGCTGATCTGGAATCCCAACGTGGTGGACGTCACGTCGTACTACCACGAATACGCCAACGGCCGCATCGACCGCATGTACGAGGAGGGAACGCCCAACCTGCTCATCAACTCGACCTATGCGGACAACATCTACATGCAGGTCTACGAACAACTCAACACCCTCAGCCGCGACCGCGTGTTCGGCAACATGGCGCTCAATATTCAGTTGCTCGAAGGGCTGACGCTCGACCTGCGTACCGGCATGGACTTCAACAACGAATTCCGTACGCAGCGCAAACCCTGGTACTCCACCGGATTTCCCTACGGCTACTACAAGGAACAGACGGTATCCTCGCTCGAGGTGAACAGCGATTTCCTGCTCTCCTACACGCGCAAGATGGGCGATTTCGACCTGCGCGCCTCGTTCGGCGGCAACAATATGCTCTGGCGCCGCAGCAACATCTACGCCTCGTCGGCCGACGGTCTGCTGGAGAAGAATATCTACAAGATGGCCAACTCGATCAGCTCGCCCATCTACCGCTCGTATCGCTACACCAAGTCGATCAACTCCTTCTACGGATTCCTGTCGCTCGGATGGCGCGACATGCTCTTCCTCGATATCACGGGGCGCAACGACTGGTCTTCGACGCTCGCGCCGGGCAACAACTCCTACTTCTACCCCTCGGTATCGGCCAGCGTACTGCTCGATCAGGTCTTCGGACTCAAAGATCGCGCATCGTGGGTCAACCTGCTCAAACTCCGCGGATCGTGGGCCAACGTAGGTAACGACACATCGCCCAACAAACTCGTATCGGTCTACTCCAACGGCAGTTTCGCCAGCTCCTACTACCTCAACAGCGAGATTCAGAACTATTACCTCAGACCCGAGAACGTCGAAAGCTGGGAGGCGGGCCTCGAAGCCAAACTCTTCGACAGCCGGCTGAACTTCGACGTGGCGTGGTATCACAGCGAAACGACCGACCAGATCATCACCGTACCCATCGACCAGGCCGTAGGAGCTACATCGGTAGTCGTGAACGCCGGTTGCGTAAGAAACAGCGGCGTAGAGATCTCGGCACGCTTCCAGCCGGTCAGCACCAAGAACTTCAAGTGGACGATCAACGCCAACTGGGCGAAGAACTGGAACAAACTGGTCGAGCTGGCCGACGGCGTTTCGATGTGGAACATGAACCCCAACATCACCGTCGGAGGCAGCATCTACGTCCGCGCCTATCCCGGCACGGAGCTGGGACGCCTCTACGGCCGCGGGTACCAGCGCGCTCCCGAAGGGGCCTTCTACATCGATCAGAACGGGAATTATGTCGACTGCTCGAACCAAATCGTCGTCGACGCCAAGACCGGAAGCGCCACCATCACCTCGACCGAAGCCGAACTGCTCGATCTGGGCAGCATCTATCCCGACTGGACGGCCGGCATGTCCCATTCGCTCTCCTACAAAGGTTTCCGCCTGGGGCTGTCGTTCAGCGCGCAATGGGGCGGCAACACCTACTCGATGACGCATTTCGCACTGGCCTATCAGGGCAAGCTCAACAATACGCTCAAGGGCCGCTACGCCGGCATGATCGTCCCGGGTGTGAACCTCAACGAAGACGGCACCTACCAGCCCAACCGGACCATCACCACCGATATCGTCGATCACTACACCAATTACGTCTACGCCCGCGAAAACGCCGAGGAGAACGTCTTCGACACCTCGTTCCTCAAGCTCAGGGAGCTGCGTCTGGAATATTCGCTTCCGAAGCATATCTGCAAGAAGACCCGCGCATTGCAAGGGTTGACCGTCGGCGTCTACGCCACCAACCTGTTCTGCTGGACGAACTTCCCGCTCTACGATCCGGAAGCGGGTTACGTCGTGGGATCGTCCATCGCACGCGGTATCGAAGCCGGAGCCTATCCGATGACCCGTACCTACGGTATTAATCTGAAACTGGACTTCTAAACAAGAACCGACTCTATGAAAAAGTTACGCATATATGCGCTCTCGTTCGGTGCGACGCTGCTGCTGGCGGCGGCCTGCACCTCGAACTTCGACGAGTACAATACCAACCGGAACCAGATGGAGATGGGCGATATCCATCCGCTCAACCTGCTGGAGCATATCCTCTTCACGGGTGCCGACGGCATGGTCTACCGCACCTGGATGATTAACAACGAACTGGTTCAGTACACCGTGCAGATGTATACCGAGAACGTCCACCGCTACATGATCCGCGACAGCTACAACAGCGGCACGTGGAACCACCTGGCACGTTGGGCGGCCAACTCCGACCACATGATCGAGCAAGCCGTGAAGAACGACGACGCGAACTCGGAGGCTATCGCACTGACCATGCGGGCGCTGTTCGTCTCCAACTGGACGGACATCTACGGATCGATTCCCTTCAGCGAAGCGTTCCAGGGCCGCAACAACGTGCTCAAACCCAAGTTCGACACCCAAAAGGAGATTTACACCCGGCTCTTCGCCGATCTGGAACGGGCCAACACGCTCTACGATCCCTCCCGGGCGTTGCGCTACCCGAACAAAGACCTGATGTTCGGCGGCGACGTGGCCAAATGGCGCAAGTTCACCAACTCGCTCTACATGCGGCTGCTGATGCGGCTGCAAAACCGCGACGCGGAGATGGGCATCAGCGAGAAGCTGCAAGCGATCACGGCCAATCCTACGCTCTATCCCGTCATGGCCTCCAACGACGACAACGCGACGCTGTTCTACACCAACATCGATCCCTTCATCGGTCGTTTCGGCACCACCACGTTGCAGAACTTCACCTCCAATTCCCACCGCATGGCCGAGCATCTGATCAATGCGATGAACAACACCAACGATCCGCGTCTGGGTATCTACGCCGTACAGCAGAACAACGAGTGGACGGGACTGGTGAGCGGCTACCCCTCGACGGAAACCAACGCCACCAACTGCGCCTATCTGAACAAGGACGTACTGGGCGACTACACCTCGCCCTACTCCTTCATGCGCTACGACGAAGTGTTGTTCATCCTCTCCGAGGCGGCTTTCCGCGGCATGATCCCGGGCGGCGAGCAGGCGGCCCGGCAGTATTACGAGCAGGCCATACTGGCATCGATCGACCATTGGGACCACATCAACCCTTCGCCCACCTACGAAATCACGGCTACGCAGAAGGAGGCCTTCATGCAGATCGTCGCCTACGACAACACGCTCGAACAGATTCTCAACCAGAAGTACATAGCCCTCTTCTGGGTGGGCTACGAGGCTTGGCACGAGTATCGTCGTACGGGTTACCCGGTCTTCAAGATCGGCAAGGGTACGGAGAACGACGGAGTGCTGCCCACCCGTTTCGTCTATCCGGTGACGACGGTGGATACCAACCGCGAGAACTACCTCAAGGCACTCGAAGAACAGGGTCCGGACAACATGAAGACGCAGCTCTGGTGGGCGCGCAAGTAACCCTTAAAACTATCGAAACATGCTTATCGAAAGAATCATATCGTTCATGAAATACCGTCTGGCGCTGTTGCCGGTTCTCTGCGCTCTGTGGGCGACGGGGTGCAGCTCCGACGAGGATACCGACGCTCCCTATCTCTACTTCGGCGAGGAGGTCGAATCGCTCTCCTACACGGTCAACGGAGGTTCGCTGACCGTCGAAATGTATTCGAACATGGGTCCGTGGGTCATCGAACCCGCCTACGCAGGCGACGAGGAGTGGATCGACATCTGGCCCAACGAAGGCGACGACAGCGGCCGCTTCACGGTCACGGTATCGGCCAATGCCGAAGCCTACACCCGTTACAGCGCGGTCAACGTCGTCATCGGCGGCCGCATCGTCAAATCCTTCGAGGTAACGCAGTCGGGCGTCGATCCGGCGATCGCCCTCGACATGGGTTCCGACCACGTGACGGCCGCATCGAAGGGCGCCACGATCACCGTACCGCTGAAGACCAACATCGCCTGGCGTGCAGAAGCGCAGGAGAACGCCGCACAATGGATCTCGTTCGGCGAGCGGACCGAGAATACCCAGGAGGTGATAATCGCACCCAACACGGGCGACGAACGCGAAGGCGTAGTCCGGTTCCAGGCCATCGGTACGAACCTCGAAAAACTCTGCGTCGATCTGACGATCGTGCAGTTCGACACGGCGCAGGATCCCTCCAACGGCGAGAAGCTGACCATCGCCGAGGCCGTGGCACGCTATGCCGACCGGGGCAAGATCACCGACAACGTATGGGTAGAGGGCTCCGTGACGAGTATCCGCGAGAAGCGCAACTTCGATCCGAACGTAATGACCTTGCAGGACGAAAGCCGCCGCGGCATGCTCTTCGAATTCGCCTCGGCTGCCGACAACGTATATGCCTGCAACGAGCGACTGAAAATCCATCTGCTGGGACAGCAGCTCGCAACGGACCCGATCACTCATTCGCTCGCCGCGACGGCCTTCACGCCCAACGCCGTATTCGAACGCAACGAGCACGGCACCGCGATCGAACCCGTCGAGATAGAAAGCATCTCGGAGATCGAAAACTACGAAAACACCCTCGTGAAGCTCCGCAAGGTGGAGTTCGTACAACCGGCAGGCACCTACGTCAATATCGACGAGCGCTATACCCGGTCGACGCCCTCCTACGCGACGATTCCCTACAACGCTACAGCCATGCCCTGGTGCGACGGCAACGACTTCTACGGGCATCTGCTGCGCGACGAGCAAGGCAACACCTGCAAACTCTACACGAGTTCGTGGTTCCTCGACCGCTTCGCGACGCTCATCCCCGAAGGCTCGGGACCGCTGACGGGTATCGTGACCAAATACTACAAGCAATCGACGGGCGAGCGTTACATCCTCCGCCTGCGCAGCCACGAGGACAACGGAGTCTCGGCCGATGCGACGACGCGCATGTCGAAGACGCTGATTCAGTTCGGACCCTTCTCCGACGTGAATACCTACGAGCGGATCACCCCCAGCACGGGCAGCGGACAACTGACGACGACCATGTGGTCGGCCGTCCAGGCGGGAGCCGGAGGCATCTCGATGGACTGGGGATGGAGCTATGCGCGTATGGCACCGGCTTCGGTGACGGTCAAGGCCGACGGCTCGCAGAGCATCACGCCGTCGTTGGCCATCAATTTCCAGAATTTCAATGTCTTCGCATGCGTATCCTGCCAGTATTTCTGGGACTGCACCGCCTCGACGATGAATCGCAGCGACGCACCCGAGGGGTACAAGGGCGAGTGCTGGCTTTTCCACGTGAACGACTATGCGCCCGATGCGTCGAAGGAGCAATACCTTACTTTCGCCCTCGCCAGCTCGCAGACCGGCCCGATGTATTTCGACATCGAGTGGGGCGACGAGGAGAACGGCCCGATGGCCTCGTACACCAAGATCGGCGAGATCGTATCACCCGACTGGTACTCGTGCCACCAGTTGCAGCAGTTCATCGTGAAACTCCCCGCCGAGCTGAAAAGCCGTCGGAAGTTCACGATCCGCTTCCGCGTCACCGAGAACCGGAACGCCGGCAACGGAATGGTCAACGGCAGCACGACCGAGAGCACGACCATCGCCAAAGGCGGCGCACCGCGTATCAGCTTCTGGCAGATCGCCGAGATTTAGGACTATTAAAAATGCAATCGATTATGAACAAAATATTGTATCGAAACCTGTTGTCGTTCTTCGTCCTCTGTCTCGCGACGGTCGGATGCGGCGACGATGCGACGATCAACAGCGCCCAAACGGATCGTCTCATAAACGACCAGCTGGTCCCTGCGACGACGTTCTACACCTCGTCCGTCAAAGAACTGACCATCCAGGGCAAGGGCTTCGCCGCAGGCGACGGCCTTTCGCTCGTCGACGTCGCCTCCGGAGAGGAGACGGCGCTTACGGTAACCGCCCTCGACTACGCCTACGTCACCTTCGCGATACCGCAGGAGCTTCCGACGGGGTCCTACCGCCTGGTCGTACGGCGCGGCGGCGCCAGCCAGATATTGGGAATCCTGAAGTTCCGCCGCAGCCTCGACGTGCAGATTCCCGACCGCGACGGCATGACCGTCAAGGGCGTGGTGTTCTGCGGTTCGGTACCCGTAGCGGGCGCCGTGGTCTCCGACGGCGAGATTCTCACCACGACCGACGACACGGGGTGCTACTATCTCCCCTCGAAAAAGTATCACGACTACGTCTTCGTCAGCGTACCTTCGGGCTACGAGCCTCAAGTAGAGAACTCGATCCCCCAGATCTGGGGAAAAGTAACGCCCGGAGAGGAGGCCTGCGAACAGGTGGACTTCGAATTGACGGAGGTCCCCGGACAAGAGAATTTCGACCTGCTGGTGCTGGCCGACATCCATCTGGCCAATCGACTGGGCGACCTCGAACAGTATCGGCGCATCCTGCTCCCCGAAGTGAAGGAGTACATCGCCGCATCGCAGAAGAGAGTCTATCTGCTCAACGTGGGCGACATGACTTTCGACCTCTACTGGAACTCGCTCAAATACGATCTGAACAGTTATGTCAACACCCTGAAGGATTCGGCCGTCCCGGGATTGATCTACCACGTGCCGGGCAACCACGACAACGACGAGTACGCCACGGACGACTTCTCGGCCGAGAAGCCCTACAAGGAGCTTTTCGGACCGACCTACTACTCGTTCAACATCGGCAAGGTGCACTTCATCATGCTCGACAACACGGTTTACCTCAATGCGGGAGCCGACGCCTCGACCAAGACACCGGGCGATCACTCCTACAACTCGGCGCTGACGGATCGCGAACTCGCCTGGCTGAAAGCCGATCTGGAGACCGTCAAGGATAAGAACGCACCGCTCGTCATCGGCACGCACTGCCAGATGTTCTACTACAACTCGGCGTTCGCCATAACGCCCTCGATGGCCTACGGACACTCGACGCAACTCGACGAGATGCTGCGCGAATTCACCGACGTACACATCATCTCGGGTCATACGCACAACAACAACGTGATGAAGATCCGCGAAGGCCTGACGGAACACAACACGGGCGGTTCGTGCGCCACGTGGTGGTGGACGGGTTATTACGACAACGGCCACGTCTGCAAGGACGGAGCCCCGGGAGGCATGGGCGTCTACGAATTCGCGGGTACCGACATGCAGTGGTACTACAAAGGCTACGGCGAGAGACGCGACCTTCAATTCCGAACCTACGACATGAACAGCGTGAAGACCTTCTTCGCCAACAACTCGATCATCCGCAACCTGATCCGCCACTACCCCAACCGCGACGACTACGCCAACGTGGGCAACAACGTGGTCTACATCAACGTATGGGGCTGGGATCCCGAATGGACGGTTTCGGTGAAGGAGAACGGCATAGAACTCAATCCGACGCGCGTATACATGAAGGATCCGCTGCACACCTATGCCTACGACGCCACGCGGGTCTACAAGAATTCGAACAACACCTATACCGACGTGCTGACGTCGAACAACAACTACCACCTCTTCGCGGTGAACGCATCGAGCGCCACATCGACGCTTCAGATCGAGGTAACCGACCGCTTCGGCAACAAGTACGTCGAAACGATGTCGCGTCCCAAAGAGTTCGCCGCACAGATCGACAACCTTTAACGAGAGAGCGAACGATGAAAAGATTTCAAACATACCTTCGGGCTATCCTGGCGCTCGTGCTTTGCACGGCGCTCGGTGCCTGCGCGAACGACGACACGTCGCTCGACGCGATCCGCCTGGAAACCGATGCGACCTATTACAGCGCCAACACGCGCGGACTGAGCTACAACGGCGACGAAGTGGTCATCCGCGTAAGGTCGAACACCTATTGGGTGGTCGTCTACGACAAGAATACGGGCTTCGGAGAGCCCTGGTTCACCCTCTCGAAAGAGGCCGGCGACGGCGATATGGATCTGGTCGTCACGCTGCAACGCAACGACGGGAAGGCCCGGTCGGCCGAGCTGAAATTCGTCACCAACCGTCAGGTATCGACGAGCGTGATCCTCTCGCAGGCCGGCGCCGATGAGGCGGTCTATTTCTACGGCGACGACTTCGGCACGGACGCCGCAGGGACCGATGTCACGGAGTACGCGGGATGGAACCTCCGCGGCATGGGCATCGAAGAGACCTATTACGACGCCCGGTCGGTCACGGTCGACGCAGGATCGCCCTCGTCGACCTACGACGGAGCCTCGGGCGGCAACAACCTCCTTTTCGATCGGGATGGCTGGCTCACCGTCGGCGGCATCGCCACCAAAGGCGACTACAACTTCATCTTCTCGTTCGGCGTGACCAACGACCGGAAAATCCCCGCAGCGGACGAACTGCGGCTCTTCATCAGCCAGGACCGCGCGCAATGGACCCCCGTGGAATACGCCATGCCCGCATCGGCCGACGCAGCCGGAAAATGGTCGACGGTGCGTATTCCCTTTTTCATCAAAGAGGATTGCCCCGCGGTATTCTTCCGTTTCGAAAGCTCGGAAGCCGGATACAGGATCGACGATCCCGCGCTCGAAGAGGGCGACGGCACGGGCGAAACGATCACTTTCGTCGAGGATATCGTAACCTACATCAAACAGATACTCTGGGAAGACGATTTCTCGTGGGCGAATAATACGGCTTACGTAAAAAGCGATGCGTGGACCGGCAGCGACGGCACGCGTATCGACAAATGGTCCGGCTACCCCGCGTCGACCAACGGATGGACCATCGAAGCGGGTCGTGCGACCTCCTACCCCCGATCGGCGGGCTCCGCGAGCGCCTCGGGCTATCTGAAAAGCGGCTGGGCCAACGGCGGTGCGGGACTCCTCTCGCCCCGGCTCGAGCCCATCGGCAACGAAGTCAAGGACGTCGCTGTCGAACTGACGCTCTCCGGATGGTCTCTGAACAACAAGCCCGACAACGACCGGCTCCGCATCCGCGTCGTAGGAGGCGGCACGGTGGGAGACGCTTCGGCGACCGAACAGGAGTTCGACATCGGAAGCTGGAACGAATGGTCGATTCACGAATTCCGGATTTTCGGCGCCACCGCCTCCACGCAGATCTACGTCGGATCGATCGCCGAAGATACCAACCGCTGGTTCATCGACCGTTTCCGGGTGATCTACACCTACGAGAAGCCCAGCGACTTCCGACCCGAACTGACGCTCGACGCCGCATCGCTCGAATTCGCAGCCTCCGGCCAGGAGAAGACGGTGAAAGTGACCGCCAATGCAGAATGGACGGTCGGCTGCGAAGCCGACTGGATCGAGTGTACTCCCGAGAGCGGCGACGCCGGCACCGCGACGATGACGATCTCGGCCGCACACAACCTCTCGGGCCAGGAGCGCCAGGCGACGCTCGAATTCCGAATCGACGACCAGACGATCACGACGCTCGAAGTCGTACAGCAGGCCAAGGAGATCGAGTACGCCCCGGCTCCGACCGATCTCGAACTGATCGACGCGACAGCTTCGACGCTCACTCTCGGATGGAAGGACCCCGCCGAAAGCTCGCACCGATACCGCACAGCGATCTTCACCGATCCCGACGGCCAACCCGTCCGGATATCGCCCGACATCACCCAAAATGCGAAGTTCCCGGCGATGCGCTACACGTTCGGCGCCCTTACACCGTCGACGACCTACCACTTCGCCGTGCAGGCGATCAGTGCCGTCGAAGGAGTCGAGGATTCCCGATGGGTCTTCCTCGAAAGCCGCACGACCGCACCCCGCACCCCTGCGGCGGAAGCCCTGGCAGCTCTCGATTTCGAGGGTTTGAAGTGGGGCGGCGACCATATCCTCCTTTCGTACGGAGCCCGTCCGAAAGGTGCCGGGGCCTCTACGGCTCCGGATGCGGAAATGAACGATCTTTGCAACGCCAATACGGGCGGGTCGGCCGACGTGTTCAACACGCACAGCGCCGCTTTCCGCACCGATCGCGGACTCGACGGATGGTACGGTCTGCGCGCCTATGAATTCCCCGGTTATATCAAGCTGGGAACCGCAAGCGCGGCGGGCTTCATCGTGACACCGAAGCTCGCGAAGCTCACCGACGAGAGCGACGTACGCATCTCGTTCCGTCTGGGCAACTGGAACGAACCCAATGCCGACGGATCGGCATTCACGATCGACAAAGCCGTCGTACGCGTGGGTATCGTACCGGAAACGGTTACCGATGCCAACCTCAAGAGCTATGCGAACGCCTACACCATGACGCAGAACCTCGTCTTCACACAGGACGAATGCCCGGTGTCGGCTACACCGCAAACCTGGATCGACGCATCGTTCGAAGTACCGGGTGTCAAGCCGACCGACCGTCTGATTATCTACGCCACGGTCGACGGAACCGAGAAGAGCGGCAAAGCGCGTTTCGAGGTGGACGACATCGAGGTGACGCCGTCGGCGACGAAACCCGTGACGGTTATCTTCGAAGATACGTTCGACTGGGTGGCACACAACAACGACTGGGTGAGCAAGCAGGCCGGATTCGCAGCCAACGGCTGGATCGCCGGCGAAAACGACACGGCGAACGGACACGACTGGCGCCGGGTCTACGCCAAGGATCAGTGCATCCAGTTCGGGACCGGCACCTACGAAGGGGCCATCACCTCGCGAGCCATGACCGAACTGGGCGACACGCCGACCGCCATCACCGTCGAAACGGAACTGACGGGCAACGCCTCCAACAAGCGGAGCGCCTATTTCGAGATCATAGGCGCCGGATCCTTCGCAGAGGACTCGACAGTCAAGGCGCATACCGTAGAACTCGACGGCTTCATGCCCGATGCCAACACCACGTCGGGCAAGGGCTTCACGGGATGGGAAAACCACAAACTGAAGATCTACGGCGCCGACCGCACCACGCAAATCCGCCTGGCCTGCGTCAAAGTCGACGGGACGACCCGACAATTCTGGATCGACAGTTTCCGAGTGACGAAGTAACTTTGCTTTCAGAGGGGCTGTCTAACAATAAAAGTTAGGCAGCCCTATTTTTGAGGATTCAAGAATATTAAGCAGCGGAATAAATTAGAGAATTTGCCCATATTCGGCATTTCACCACATAACTTTTATGATTTTTTCCGGGATCATCGTCACTGCGCTTATCAAGCAATGTGATCGACGTTATTTTACGTATATTGTGTGCCAATGCGACGAGTCCGAATTCAATATTGACCTTTGGTAACGATCGCAATCGGAATCTGCGGAACATATGGTCGGCTTTGATGTGCCCGAATACAGCTTCGGGCTCTATGGGTCTTCGGGAGCGATGAAGCATACCCCGCTGGGATGTAAGCAATTCCCTGACCGTACGCTTGTACTCGTTTAGGGCATGATTCACGCGTATGATACGGTTCTCTTCAGCACTATGGCATTCTTCTCGGAGAGGACATCGGGAGCAGCCGGAGGCCTGATACAGATGTGTGTGAGCTTGGTATCCTAACTCAGACTTGGGATTTTTACCCGAAATCCGTACCATGCTTTTCCCCGCCGGACAGGTAAATTGATCTGTCGAGGGATCGTATTTGAGGTTCTGTTGCAGAAAGGGATTGTTTCGAAACGCCCGGGTCTGTTCCTTATGGAAGTAGTTGTATTTGACGTAAGGTATCATTCCCTTGCCGAACATATACTCGTAGTTCTGCTGGCTTCCGTATCCGGCATCGGCGACGATCTCACGGCTGTGCATTCCGTATTTCTTATGGAAAGATTCCAGAAAGTCGATCAGCGTTCCCGTATCCGCAGGTCTTTGAAAGATGCCGTAATTGGTGATGAACTGATTCTCGGTGGCGATCTGTACGTTGTATCCGGGTTTGAGCTGCCCGTTGAGCATGGCATCCTCTTTCATGCGCATGAATGTCGCGTCGGGATCGCTTTTGGCATAGGAGTTACGATCTCCCATCGTAGCGATATGCCGCTCGTACTCTTTCATTTTAGGCAGCGCCTTGTTCTCTACGTCTCTGACGACTCGGTACTGCTGCTTGGTGAGATTTTCCTCATCCATCCGCTCCTTGATACGCTCTACACGGGAAGCGAACTCCTCGGTCGAGAGCGTCGATTCCGTATCTGTCTGCTGCTGCTCGTCGCGGATAACCTGTTCGATCTCGCGCAATACGGCATCGGTTTTTTCCCGCAGCCGCTTGTCGTGTTTTTCCACCGAGCCACGCCAGACGAAACCGTATTTATTGGCTGCCGATTCGATCTTCGTCCCGTCGATGTACTGTACTTCCAGCGATACGAAGCCCTCCTTGTGGAGCAGTTCCACGACCTGACGGAACAGGTCATCGAAAATGCCCTTCAACCGTTTCCCCCGAAAATAGTTGATCGTCCTAAAGTCCGGCTTCGCACCGCCCGAAAGCCACATGTAGTGGATGTTCTCCGTAAGCTGCTGCGCAATGCGGCGTGATGAGTAGATGTTGTTCAGATAGGCATAGACCAGAATCTTGAGCATCTGTCGCGGATGGAAACAACTGTTGCCTCCGCCGCGATAGGTGTGCAGAATTACGTCTACATTCAAACGATCGATGATGGCATTCACCACACGAACACTGTGTGTCGCGGGTATTAATTCATCCAAACTGGGTGGTAAAAGCAAACTTTGCTTTTGATTGTCGGATTTAAATGTTATCTTCGTCATAGTTATACGGGCGTTTATTATTGTTGGGCAAAACAAATATACGAATTTTTTACCGTATAACAAAGGCTTTTGTTCTGTAAATCAGGATAAAAGCCTATATTTTACCCCCCCCCAGAAAAACATGCGAATACAAAACGGGAGAGATCCGAACCGACCTCTCCCTCCTGCAGTTGTTGCGTCACTGCCTCCTCGGACAGAGGATTCTATGGGATGTAATTAGGGAATGGAGAATTGCGTGCCACGCGCTGTTCACTCCAGGATAAAGCAAAAAAATAATCTCGTAGTTCGCTGCGGTTTGCTTTGCGGCAATAGCAATACTCCGACGGCAACACATGCCATTTGCGGAAAGTACGCAGGTCGAGACTGCTCGACTCCAGATACAATCGGTCTTGTTCGTGTTTATCGTACTGACCCCACAGCGAATTTCTCGACGGACAGCGGATATTGCTGCGGTGGAACAGATATAACTCTCCCGCCTGAAAAAATGTTTTCGATGTCTGTGAAAAAGGAATGTGTGAATGTGATATTCGTCCTTGATACCCGTAATGCGGGATATGAGTTTGACGATGTTTCTTCATAGTTCGGCATTTATTTTGAATAAAACATTTCCAAAATAAAGTGCGCGGAACTTTCACAATTAGCAGAGATCAATCAACTAATGTAATAACCATTTTGGTCAAGGACCGCGCACTATGTGCACGCACCTCGACTGTTTATCGATGGTTATTAGTAATATTTAGTTGATCTCTGCTAAGATAAACAGTTTGGTCTGCGTATCTTTCGTTTCTCAAAAATAGGAACTTTAGACTTATTTTCCAAATATCCCTGTTGTTATTTTGCTTTTTTTATTTGGTTCGTATTTACTCTTAGATAATAAACAAAATGGGGCTGCCTAAGACTTATTAGACAGCCCCTCCCGGATCGAGACCCGACCGGCTATCGTTTACTCCAACCGGACGATCTCGCCCGTCGCACGGCTCCGATCGGCGGCATAACAGATACGGTGGCTCTCGACCGAGGCTTCGATCGAGGTCAGCAGCCGATACGAGGGATCGTTCACCGCACGGAGGAAATCCTCCACCAGACGCAGGTCCGCCCCGGCATGGAACGGTTGGCCGATCGTATCGGTAAAGTCGTAAATGCGTTCGTAGCCCGTGCGGAAGCGGCGGATGCGCAGACGGCGTTCGTCGCCGTCGATCTCACCGCCCGTCATACGGATGCAGGTTTTGCGGAAATCGTCCATCGTGAAGACGTCCATCGTCAGGCTGATGGTCGAGAGATCCTCCAGCTCCATGGCCACGATCTGATGGTCCGCGACGTCGTTGTCGCAACGATAGACGCAGCGTCCGTACAACCCCGTACGCAGTTCTTCGAGAATCGCATCGTCGAGCGTCTGCCCCTCGCGGACGTCGAAGTTGGCGATCCAGTCGCGGCGCTCGTAGTAGAGGTTACGCGCCGAGAAGGGACATCCCGGCTCCACGCCGCAGTCAATACACCGCGCGGCGCTCCCCGCGGGGGCATTCTCCTTGCGGAACCAGCGCAAAGCGCCGAACGACGACACCTTGCGGCACCGTTTGCCCGTCAGCCACACCAGAAAGTCGATATCGTGGCAGCATTTGGCCAGCAGAATCGGGTTCGAATCGCGCTCGTTGCGGAACAGTCCGCGCACATAGCTGTGCGTAGCACGGTCCAACCCCACCGACACGGTATGGTTCACCGAGATGATTTCGCCCATCTCGCCCGAGGCGACCACTTCGCGGATCTTCTCGAAATAGGGATGATAACGCAGTACGTGGCACACGCCCACGCGCACGCCCTGCTCGCGGGCCAGACGGGCGATCTCCGTACATTCGTCCAGACGCTGAGCGATGGGTTTTTCGAGCAGCACGTGATAACCCGCACGTATCGCCTTGACGGCCGGATCGTAGTGCGCATCGTCGGGCGTGGTAATCAGCACGGCATCGATCTCGCGCGGCACGGCGAAGAAATCGTCGTAGTGCGCGTAGCAATATTTTTCGTCGAGTCCGAAACTGCGGGCGAAGCATCGGCGACGCAGGCCGTTGGTCTCGACGACGGCGGCGAGTCGCAACCGTTCGGGATTGCGGCGCGCGTATTCGAGGTATTTCGTAGCCCGGTTTCCGGCGCCGATCACGGCGATACGAACCGGACTGAAGTTATTCGGATCGGTTTTCATTCGATATTGCGACAGTTGTTTCGGCCGCAGCGGCAGCCGACCTGCGCTCGGTACGGGCTGCGAGTCGGATACTCAGTTCGTAGAGCCAGTAGAGCGGTATAATCACTAAAACGAGGCTGAAGATATCGGGCGGCGTGATGATCGCCGCGATCACCAGCAGCACGACGAAAGCATGACGACGGTAACGTCGCAGAAAAGCCGACGAAACCAGTCCCATGCGGGTGAGGAAATAGACCACCAGCGGCAGCTGAAAGACCAGCGCCGAAGCCAGCGAGGCGACCATCACCGTGGAGAGATACTGTCCCACGTCGATCATATTGACGATCGACGAACTCGCCTGGTAGTTGATGAAGAAACTCACCGAGAGGGGTACGATGACGAAATAGCCGAAAAGCAGCCCGGCGAAGAAGAAGGTCGAAACCCAGAAGACGAAACGGTGCGTAGCCGCGATCTCACGCTCGGTGAGCGCCGGTTTGACGAAACGCCAGAACTCCCACAGCACGTAGGGCATGGCCAGGACCAGTCCCGTGACGAAGGAGACCTTCATATGGAGGTTGAACTGCCCCGCCAGCGAGGTGTTGATGACCCGGAAATCGAGATTCGAAACATCGAACGCATCGGTATTGACCGCCAGCGACAGCCCCGACCAGGAGTTGATCCTCTCGCAGACCGACTGCATGGCATATCCCATCCAGAGCAGCATGCGGTTGGTCGGAAACCCGGCGCTCTTGGGTCCGAACAGCACCGTGTCGATCAGAAAACCTTTGAGCAGGAATGCCGCCACACCGATGACGACGACCGCCGCCGCACCACGCACCAAATGGGGGCGCAACGCAGCGAAATGGTCCCAGAATTCCATCTCCGTATCGGTAGCTCGATCGTTTCTATTCATCTTCAAACCTTTCGGGAAAATATCGGCAACAGACTCCAAAGGGCGACCGCTTGCCGATCGCTCGTACGAAACAGCACGACGACACACGTCGCCGCGAAAACCTCGTCCGGCGCATCGCTATCGCGTTTCCGGAGCGAAAAATCACTTATCCTCCGCCTCGGATCTCTTTTCCGGAGCGTTCGACTTTTTCTCCTCGGCCGAATAATCGGTATTCACGGCATCCTTGAACTCCTTGACGCCACGACCTACGCCGCGCATCAGCTCGGGAATTTTCGCACCGCCGAATAGCAGCAGCACGATGAAAGCGATGATTATGATCTGACCGTATCCGATCGCACAGGGAATAAACATAACTTCTCGGTTTAAATTTTCCGATAAATATACGGACTTTTCACCGTATCGCAAAAAAATATCGCCGATCCGCACGAATATCACGGATCGGCGACTGCTTTACTTCCGTTTCCGGGCTTTGGTAGCCGGCAGCTCCTTGACCCGAATGTTCCGGAACATGATTCCGGCACCGTGGCCCAGCAGACCGATATGACCGCTCTCGTTGAACAGCCCCGGGTGGTTCCGATGATCGACGGTGTAGGGATTCTCCTTGCCGCCGTCGGGTGCTACGTTGTGGCCCTGGCACGCTTCGCGGATATTGCCGTCGAGAATCACCTCTCCGTTCACCGTGACGGTGATATGGTCGCCTTCGGCGCGGATCTCCTCCACGTTCCACGTTCCGCGCTCGGGGAATACCACGCGCTTGGCCGGGATAATGCCGTAAACCGATCCGTGCTGCTGGTGTTTCTTCAGGTTCTTGTACATCGGAGCGTCGTGGTCCAGAACTTGGATCTCCATGCCGTGATAGGCAGCGTCGACACCCATCGGCGTGCGAATGCCGATGCCGTTGTTCACGCCCTCACGATCGAATGCGAATTCGAAACGCAACACGAAGTTTCCGTACTCCTTCACCGTATAGAGGTTGCCCGAACCGCCGTACTGCGCCGTGACGTAGATCGTACCGTCCTTGGGAATATAGTTGGTCTTGTTGCCCGTCCATTTCTCCATCGAATGGCCGTCGAAGAGCACCTCGAAACCGTCGTTACGCTCCTCTTCGGAGAGTTCGTAACGTGAGATGGCGGCATATTTGGCCAACAGGCCCGCGATCTCATCCACGGCATACCCCGCATCCGCATCCGACTTCGCAAGCTCGACATAAACCTTGCGCGCCTTCTCCAGAGCCTCGACAGCCACGTCGCCGCCCTCGCCCGGATGCTTCGCCGCGATCGTCTTCACGGCATTCGCTGCGGCCGTTGCCGTTGCCGCATCATCGAGATAAGGAAGCGCCAGCTCCAGTCCCGTCAACGCATGCGTCGCAGCGAGGCCCTTGAGCAACTTCGATTTCGTAGCAGCGTTTACCTGCGCACGGAGCGCTTTGGCATAGTAGGGAACGCGTTTGTCGCGCGGCTCTACGCGTCCCGCCAGTTCGCCGTAACGCACGATGGCGGCATCGGCATATTCGGCACGGTTCTCCGCAAGGGCATAAAGCACATCCGTCATCCGGGGATTCTCCACCGTAAGCAGCGCCGCGAAGGCCGTCTTATCGCCCCGAGCCGCAGCTTCGTTCAACGCATCCACGGCAGCGTCGGCACCGGTCCAGGCCGACACCGCATAGTAACGCGACGCGTCCTGAGTCGCGGCCATGTATTTCGCCACGGCGTCGTAACGCTTCTGAGCATCGACACCTTCGAGCGTCGCGATCAGCGCCCGTTGAACCGTCGGCACACGATCCGCTGAAGCACCGTTGAGCAACTGCGCGACGCGAGCTCCGTCCTGCGACGTCACCACGTTCGGAAGCGCCGCGTAGGCCGCATCCGCTGCAGCGGTATCCTCCAACAATCCGAAAACCTTATCCGAGCACTTCACTCGACGCGCCGAAGCGAGTTCCAACGCCGAGATACGCACCTGCGGACGAGCGTTCTCCAACATTCCGACGACCGCCGGAGCGATATCGCCGGGATAGACCAGCAGCGCACGCTTCGCCGCATCGCGGCACGGGCCTGCCAGCGCCTCCACCAACACCGCGAGGTTCTCCTCACCGCCCAGGCGGCCCGCAGCATCGATAGCAGCTGCGGCGACAACGGCATCCGTGTCGTTCACGTATTTGGCCACCGTGGCGCGCTCCGACTCGGCCTTGCGATCGCCCAACCATTTCAGAATCTGCGCACGGCCCTGGGCATCGCAGCCCTTGAGCAGCTGCGCGATGCGTGAGAAAGTCGCAGCATCGGCTGCCGAAATGGCATCCAACGCCGCATAACGATACTCCGCAGGGCCCTTCTTCACCGCCGCGGCGATATCGCCGAAGCTCTTATCGAATCCCTGAGCGTCGACCAGCATCCGAAGGCCCGCACCGCGAACCATCGTATCGCCGCACTTCAGAAGTCCCTTCACGCTCTTGACGGCAGCAGCCGGGTTCTCCGCCACGCGCCGTTCCAGCAGGGTCAGGTAACATTCGGTGGCTTTCGTAGCCTCGTCGCCGTAGCCGGCCTTCTTCGCAGCAGCCGCGAGCACGCGTTCGCCCGCCGCACCGCTGCACGTCGCCAAAGCGCAGTATACCAACTTCGTGAGATCGGCATCGCCCTCTGCGAGCCATTTCAGCAGCAGTTCTTCGGCCGCAGGCATACCCTTCGCAACGTAAGCGTTGCAAAGGCTCTGCTTCAAGGCTTTGTCGCGGGCATCCGCACCCAGTTTCAGCAGGGCGGATTCCGAACCCGGAATCAATGTCAGAGCACGGACCGCATGATCCGCCAGGTAGTCGTCCCCGGCATATGCCGCGATGGCATCCGCCTCCGCGACCGAACCGCATTGTCCCAGGAGCGACAGCACGAAGGCACAATTCGCCTTATCCGAACAGTTTCGCAGCGACTGCGCGAGGCCCTTGCGGACAGCGGCAAGCACATCCGCCCCGCAAGCCGGCGAAGTCGCATAAGCCACCAGACCGCTCAACGCATATTCCGTCGCGGCATTCTTGCCTTCAGCCGCGGGGACCAACAGCCCTACGAGCGACTCGACGCCCTCCGAGCCTGTCGAGGCCAGCTCCTGCATCGTGCCTGCGAACGCATCCTGCGTCTGAGCGGGCAATTGGGCCAGGCAGTCCGCAACGATCGTCTCGGTGCTTCGCTGACGCCCATCCTGCGAAAACGCCTTCGGGGTGCCGAGCAGCGCGATCGCCAACAGTAAGATATGGATTTTTTTCATCTTCTTTTTCGGTTTTCGGGATCATCACATTTGCCAGCCACCGCGCATCGGTTGGTCGATCAGGCGGTTGGCGGCATCGTCATCGATAAACAACTGTTTCTCGGGGTCGAACCGCAGGTCGCGATTCAGGCGCAGCGCGCAAGTACCCATATTCACGAGCGTGCAGCTCCGGTGGCCCTTCTGCTCGTCCAGCGCGAAGCGACGGCGCGTACGCACGCACTCCAGGAAATCCGTCTGCTGGGGTTCCGGATCGGGAAGCTCCGCGAGTTTCTCCATCACATCGGGAATCGTGCATTCGAAGCCTTTGTAGACCTTACCCAAAGGACCTTCGATATAGGGCACTTTGCCCTGACTCTCGTAGCCTTCGCCTTCGAGCACGATCTGGCAGCCGTCCGCATAGGTGTAGACGATCTTGCGCCAAATACCTACGGCATCCGGATGCTGCTCCGGAGCATCGATCTCGACCTTCACCGGCGAGGTATCGTCCTTGCCCAGCAGGTACTGCACAGGGTCCATATAATGCTGGCCCATATCGGCCAGACCGCCGCCGTCGTAGTCCCAATATCCGCGGAAAGTCTGGTGGACGCGGTGCTTGTTGTAGGGTTTATAGGGAGCCGGCCCCAGCCACATGTCGTAATCCAAATCTGCGGGAACCGTCTCCGGTTGCAAGTTCTCCTTACCCGTCCAGAAGAATTTCCACGCGAAGCCCGTGGCGCCCGAGATCGTGACCTTCAGCGGCCAGCCGAGCATTCCGCTGTCGATGAGCTTCTTCAGCGGCTCGACCGTAGTACCCAGTCCGTAGAACGTATCCTTGAAGCGGAACCAGGTGTTCAGCCGGAACATACGGTTGTTGCGGGCTACGGCTTCCGCGACGCGGCGGCTTTCGCCGATCGTTCGCGTCATGGGTTTCTCGCACCAGATATCCTTGCCCGCGCGGGCGGCATCCATACACATGATACCGTGCCAGTGCGGCGGCGTAGCGATGTGGACGATATCCACGTTCGGATCGTTGATAAGGTCGCGATAATCGCGGTAGGCAGCCAGCTTCTGACCGAATTTCTTCTCGCCTAAGGCCAGGGCCTTGTTCAGGTGACCCTGGTCCACGTCGCAGACCGAGATCAGCCGGCAAGCATCGTTGCTCGTAAAGTGATAGGCGCTGCGGCCGATGCCGCCCACGCCGATGATACCCTTCGTCAGCTGGTCGCTCGGCGCCGTAAAACCCGGACCGCCCAGCACCTTTCGCGGCAGGATCGTCAACAACGCCATGCCGCCAAGGCTCTGCAAAAATTGTCGCCTCGTTGTCTTTTTCATATCTAATAATGAAATAGGTCGGTTAATTAAAGATTTGTCAGTCGGATATTGCGCCACTGCACCTTGATGCCGCCGCCATCGTGTATCTGCAAGGCGATGCGGCCCTGTGCGGCGCCGATTTTGGCGTCGGTGATGTCGACCATCTCCTCGCCGTTGAGCCACGTCTGCACCCGGTCGCCCACGACGCGCAGGCGCAGCGTGTTCCACGCACCGGGCTTGAGGATATTCTCCTTCTCGTCGGGAATCTGGACCAGCCAGCCGCGACCGTAAGACTCATAGATACCGGCCGTGTCGTAGCCCTTCGGAGCCACCTCGCACTGCCAGCCGTGAACCTTCACCGGCGGCTCGACGAACGAGCGGAAGAAGACGCCCGAATTACCGTTGGCCAGCTGTTTGAATTCGAGCGTAAGATCGAAATCGTCGTAGTATTCGCGCGTAGCGAGATAGCCGTATTTCTTGTCGGGACCGCTCTCGCAGACGAGCAGACCCTCCTTGTCGACATACCATTTCTCCGTGCCGTAAGCCTCCCAGCCCGTCAGATCGACGCCGTTGAACAACTCGACCTCCTTGCCGGCCTTGCGGGGCAGCTCCTTGATCTTCAGATTGCGGAACGAAGCCGGATAGCCGTGGTCCTGCAAGCAGATCACGCCGCGGCGCGCCAGTCCGTATTCGGGAGCCGTCTCCCACTTGCCGCTGTTCTTGCGGGCGAACCAGTCGTCGGTGTAGGCCTCGAATTCGAGGATCTTCTTGCCGTTGAGCCAGTGCTCCACGTGACCGTTGTCGCAAACGATGCGCGAATTGTTCCACTCGCCCTGCGGATTGACCTGCATGGCCGCAGCATCGGGCAGGTGCATGGCATAGTCCACGCCGAGTTTCTGCCACTCTTCGAGCTTCGTCGGGGCATTCTGAGCCTCCCAACCCTCGTTATCGATAAGCTGGTATTCGGGACCCGTGACATACGGAACCGCAAAATAGGGATTTTCGACCACGTGGTAGAGCATTCCGCTGTTGCCGCCGTAGGAGAGTTTCCAATCCCAGTCGATGATGAAGTTTTCGTATTGCTTTTTCGTTACGATATAACCCGAAAGATCGCTTCCGCTTCCGTAAGCCTGAATGCAACCGTCGACGACGTGCCAGGGCTGCGTGAGAGAATCGCCGTTGAAATCCTTCCACTGGTCGAGCGTCTTACCGTCGAAAAGGAGTTGCCATCCGTCGGCTAACTCCGCATCTGTCAGCACATTCTGACGAGGAGAACATCCCTGTGCCGACATCAAAAAAGCTCCGCAAACACCGGAAAGCAGAGCCATTCGTGTAAATCGAATCATAAGTTCAGGTTTTTAAAGGTGAATAATTTTAGTTAATGTTACAACACAGGGGACTTTCGCCTACAAAAATAATCTTTTTTTCATTAAGAACCTAACTGAAACCGTTCTTTCGTATCTCAACTCCACAAATTCGGATAAACCGAAAACTCCCGCATCGTTACCATACAGACACGAATTTCGCCGACAACCCTTACATCCCACGAAAGCGAAGTGCGAAAAGAAACGCATCCGACGAACACAGCGCCTCCGCACTCGCATACGTCCGACGTCGGCGGAATTTTCCCTCCCAGCTTCAGGATTCACAGATTGGCGGAATTCGGTGTCGTGCAAAGATAGCCATAAAACGGGCCCTCGTCGGATCCTCACCGGAGAATATAAAGGAATCGCACATTTATCAACCTTGAAATCAATATCATACACCCAAACATAGCATCCTATTATATAAAAATAAGAATAGCGATATACCGATCGTATTTCTACTGCGGACGGAAAATGCCTCGCAGCCTTCGGCCGCCCCGCAGAAACGAGGCTTTCGAAAGAAATAACCGTACGTCGTTCTTTCGAGCGTCATCGGTCCTCTATGTTGCCGCCCCTGCTGCATCATAAGACGAGAGCGATCGATCGCGACTCGAATTGCCGAGTCACCGCAACAAAGACGGCGCACAACTGCCGTATTCTGCTACACGCCGTATCCTCGTGGACTTGGCGGGAGGGGGTAAGGGCTTGAAACAGGCTTCATGTATAGTTTTACCTTATATACGAACGAAGCGGAAAAGGTACTAAGAATTTTCGCGCTTTTTCGCCGTTTATTCGGGCGCCGAACTTCCGCTGTCGCCCATACGCACTGGGCAAAACATACCGAAGCTGGGGTTCGGCCCCAATCACGTAGATCCATCGACTTTCGAGTATTCTATTCGGGGTAAAATGGGGGCTGTCTAATAAGTCTTAGGCAGCCCCATTTTGTTTATTATCTAAGAGTAAATACGAACCAAATAAAAAAAGC
>CAXHRY010000022.1:0-43575 GCA_964018965.1 uncultured Alistipes sp. | reverse complement strand
AAACCTGTAACCTTCTGATCCGTAGTCAGATGCTCTATTCAATTAAGCTACGGTGCCGAATTGCGAATGCAAATATAAGGGTAAAAATCGAAATGTGCAGATTTTTCGGCAAAAAAATTACGGAAAAAAGCGAAATCGTATTTTCGTGGCCTGTCGTCGGGTGCGGTCCGGCCGCTGTTCTCTGGTTATTTGATTTCTCGGTCGGGGTGTTGCCGGAGGAAGGTTTCCCAGCTTTGCGAACCGCCCTTCGAAGCGGCTTTCTTTCCGCCGCCCAATCCTTTCACACGTGCGTTGCCCAATGCTGCGTCGAGAGGACTGGAGGTCGCGTAGTAGTGGCATAAGGCTACGGCCATGCCGTCCGTGGCATCGAGTCGCCGGGGAGGTGCGTCGATCGTCAGCATCCGGCATACGATCGCTGCGACCTGCTCCTTGGGCGCCGAGCCGCGACCCGTGATGCTCTGTTTGATGCGCATCGGGGCGTATTCGAAGACGTCGAGCCCCCGGCTCAGCGCCGCAGCCATCGCGACGCCCTGCGCCCGGCCCAGCTTCAGCATCGATTGCACGTTCTCGCCGAAGAAAGGCGATTCGAGCGCTACCTCCTTCGGGGCGTATTCGTCCACCAGGGCTCCCACACGCTCGAAGATATAGCGCAGTTTGGCGTAGGGGTCGGTGAGTTTGTGAAGATCGATATCGCCCAGTACGACCGAACGCAGCATACGGCCCTCGACCTCAAGCACGCCGTAACCCATGTAGTTCGTGCCGGGGTCGATGCCCATGATGCGGTATTTCTCGGGTTTGTTCATGCTTCGAAATCAAGCCGGGGCGGGATGGCGATCCCGTCCCGGCGTTTGCGCGAAAGGTTGCGACCGTTATTTTAGCAGTTCGGCGAGCTTCTCGTAGAGCGCTTCGCCGCGCAGATTCTTGGCCACGATCGTGCCGTCGGCTGCGATCAGGAAATTCGACGGAATGGCCTGCACGGCGTATGCACGGGCTCCGGGATCGTCGAAGGCCTCCAGCGAGCACACCTGGATCCAAGGCATGTCGTTCTCCTCGATGGCTGCCAGCCACTTGTCGCGGTCTTTGTCGAGCGACACGCCGTAGATCTCGAATCCTTTCTTGCGGAATGCGTCGTAGGCTTTCTTCAGATGGGGTACCTCGCCCATGCAGGGGCCGCACCACGAAGCCCAGAAGTCGAGCAGGACGTAGCGGTGTGCCGAGACGACCGAACTCAGGGTTATTGCCTTGCCCGCGGCGTCCGGTGCCTCGAACGGGATGAAGGGCTGGCCCACTTCGGTGCGGAGCCGTGCCTCGGCCTGCTCGCGAAGCTGCGTGAGCAGCGCGGTGCGCTGAATTTCGGGCGTGAAGGCGGCGATCTCTTCCAGCAGCTCCCGGCCCGAGAGTTCGTAGCCCAGTTCCTGCGCCAGAATCAGCGCACCGAAGAGGTTGTCGCGATTCTCCTCGACGCTCTTGCGGGTGAGTGCGGAGTACTCCTCCTCGATGGCTGCGCGGCGTTCCTGGTCGGTTTCCGGATCGCGGTATTCTTTCACCAGAGCGCTCGATGCGGCGCCGTAGGCTGCGCTGGCGTCGTTCGACGGGGTTCCCGATACCAGCTTGCGGTAGGGATTTTCGGGATCGTCGGTTACGACGATCCGACCCGGTTCGAGGATCAGCAGGGCGCTGAACGTGGCTCCCTCGCCGCGCGCGTCGCGCAGCATGCGGATGGCGGCCTCCTGGGTTTGGCCCTTGAGCCGGAACGAACCGTCTTTGACGACGGTCGAGTCGATCGCGTTGCGCTCCTCGTCGAGCAGGTAGACCTTTCCCGAGAGCCCTTCGATGCGGCCCTCGATGGTAAAACTGTTTTCATTCGTGCAGGCGGCGCATGCGAGTGCCGTAGCTGCGCATAGCAGGATCTTTTTCATCGTTATGCTTTTTCTTCGTATTGTGCGATTCGTTTTTCGAGTTCCGAGACGCGGCGGACCAGTTCGGGCAGATTCTTGAATACGGCCGACGAACGGTGGTACTGCATGCCCGGGAGCGCCGGATATCCGAGCCGTACTTCTCCGTCGGGAACGTTCTTGTCGATGCCGCTCTTCGAGCCGATTTTCACGCGGTCGCCCACCGTCACGTGGTCGGCGATGCCGACCTGTCCCGCGAGGAAGCAATTGCTGCCCACCTTCGAGGTTCCCGCGATGCCGGTCTGGGCCGACGATACGGTGTTCTCGCCGATTTGTACGTTGTGGCCGATCTGGATGAGGTTGTCGAGCTTCACGCCCCGGCGGATGACGGTCGAATCGGTCTTCGCGCGGTCGATGCAGGTATTGGCGCCGATCTCGACGTCGTCTTCGATCACCACGTCGCCCAGTTGCGGGATCTTGTCGAAGCCGCCCGCAGCGTTGGGCATGAATCCGAATCCGTCGGCCCCGATCACCGCTCCGGCGTGGAGGATGCAGCGGCGGCCGATTTTGCAACCTTCGTAGATCTTCGCTCCGGGGTAGAGCGTCGTGCCGTCGCCGATTTCGACGCCGCGGCCTACGTAGACCTGCGGGTAGATCTGGCAGTTGCGTCCGATGCGCACTCCCTGCTCGATGACGGCGAAGTCGCCGACGTAACAATCTTCGCCCAGCACGGCACTCTCGTCTACCGACGCCCGCTGGCTGATTCCCTTGCGGCGGGGCTTCGCGGCGTTGTACATCTCCAGCAGCTTCAGTACGCAGGCTCCCGCATCGTCGACGCGCACGAGCGTCGCTGCGACGGGCTGCGAAGGCGTGAACGAGCGGTCGACCAGCACGATCGAAGCTCCGGTCGTGTAGAGGAAGGGTTCGTATTTGGGATTCGTGAGGTAGGCCAGCGATCCGGTTTTGCCCTCCTCGATCGAGGACACGGTATGTACCTTGGCGTTTTTATCGCCGTCGACGTCGCCGCCCAAAAATCCGGCGATCATTTCGGCTGTGAATTCCATCATATTCATAGGTATTTTTCGATATCGACTCCTTCGGGCATGAACTCCTCGACCGTACGTCCGAAGGCGAGCACTTCGCGTACGGTGGACGACGCGATGTCGGCCACGACGGCCGGGGTGAAAAGCATTACGGTGGTCAGGGTAGGGTAGATGCGTTGATTGGCGGCCTGCATCGTGCGTTCGTATTCGAAATCTGTGGTGTTCCTTACGCCGCGGATGATTGCCGAAGCGCCGGCTCCGAGGGCGAATTCACCCGTCAGCCCGGTATAGATGCGGGCTTCGACACGAGGTTGTGCGGCATAGAAATCGTCGATCAGCCGTTTGCGGTTCTCGGGGGTAAGCAACCCGCGTTTGGTCGTGTTGTTGCCGATACCGATGATTACGCGGTCGAACAGGTTCAGGGCCTCCTCGACCAGCGCTGCATGTCCGCGGGTGAAGGGATCGAACGATCCGGGGAATATTGCAGTCCGTTCCATAGCGGACAAAGATACGAATAAGTGAGGGCAAACCCAAATTTATTTGGAGTTTGCCGAGCGGGAGTCTCCAAAACGAAGTTAAAGATACGAATAAGTCGAGAGAAAAAAGCAAGCTTGCTTCTATTTTTCCCAGACATAGTATCTTCGGCGGCGCCAAAGTTCGAATAAAAGTCGGCTTGCGTTTTTCGAGCGGAAGTATCCTCGCAAAGACGGCGAAAAACGCGACGTCGAATTTTTGGGCGGTATTATTCGTCTTCAGGCTTCTCCGATGCGGTGGCGGATGCGGCGCAGGGCCTTGGTGATTTGCGCTTCGACGGTCTTCACCGAGATCGACAGTTCGCGTGCGATTTCGGCATTCGAGAGCTCCTCCTCGCGGCTTTTGAGGTAGATTTCGCGACAACGCACGGGGAGATCGGCGACGGCTTCGGCGACCAGACGCATCAGGTCGTCGGTTTCGATCCGGTGATTGGGGGTGTCGGCGAGCAGCGGTTCGAGCTCGTCGAAGGGAATGTTGCGCAGCCGATCGTCCCGCAGCCGGTTGAGCGAGCGGTTTCTCACGGCACGGAACAAGTAGGCGCGCACCGAAAGTTCGATGCGCAGCTCGGCGGCATGTTGCCAGAGGTGGGTGAAGACATCCAGGACGATCTCTTCGGCGGCACCCCGGTCGCGCAGCCAATAGGCGGCGAAACGGCACAGCGGGGCATAGTAACGGTCGAACAACTCGCGGAATGCCTGCAAATTCCCCCCCCCTTGGCGGATTCGTTGCCAGAGGCGTATGTCGCGTTCGTTGTTCATGGATATACCGATGAGTAAAGATAGTCAAAATCGACGAAATTATCGTATTTCCCGGACGAAATTACGGGATGGAAAGCAGTCCCTGCGGTTTGCCGCAGGGACTGCCCCGATGTTGGATTCGGCTCGAAGCCGGGAATCAGTCGAGTTCGAATTGTTCGAGGTTGCCCCATACGTTCAGTTCGGCGATGCACCATCCCTTGAATGTGGGTTTGGCTCCGTAGGTCATACGCTGGTAGGACATGTCCACCCGGAAGCGGATGTAGCGTGCCCATTGCGGTTTTTCGAGATAGGGGTTGGCCACGAGTAAGTTCAACAAGACGTCGGTGCCCCAAGTCTCGGTGTAGGTCCAGTCGGCGCTGTTCTCCATGCCGTCGCCGGTGATCTCCAACGCTGTGGCGATTTCGCCCATGGCTACCGCATAACGCGGAACGATCTTGTCCTCGAAGGTCTCCGTACGGGCCGTGAGTTGCAGACCGCGCACCATGACGGGTTTGCCCAGGTCGATGACGAAGTAGTAGGGCGGAAGCGCTTTGCTGCCGTCCGCGTTCTTGTCCTCGTCGGAGTTGCAGAAGCCGAAGGTCGTCTCGTTGCCGTCCAGCATGTTCGGGGTGTCGTACTTGTTCTTGAAACTCGGCTTGTGCACCACCTTCCAGCCGGTGCGGTCGAGCAGTTGGGCGCTCGGAAGCACGCGCTTGCTGAAAAGCACGTAGTAGACGTTGTTCGTCTCGTCGACCGAAGCGCGCGAATCGCCCTTCACCTCGTCGATGGTGATCGGCAGCAGGTACTGCGGCTGCGGCTGGAGAGGTTCGCCCGTCTCATCCACGGCCACGGGCATCTTCTCGCTCAGCAGCGTGAGCTGCGCCGTCGAGGATACCTCGTTGTAACGCGGGAGGATCACCTCCTTTTTCGAGAAGTCGTAAGCCTCGGCCGGGCAGAGCTCGTAGGAGGTGCCGTGCGCCTGGTTGTAGGCGTCGACCAGCGATCGGTCGATCTTGAACGTGACGGTCACGTTCTCGTCGCTGATGGAGTTGGCCACGGCACGCAGGTTGATCGTGCGGTTCTTGGGTTCGAGCAGCGAGACCACTTCGGCTTGGTCCGAAGCGTTTTGGATGGCCAGGACGGCCGGAGCCTTCACGCTCGGCTTGGTGTTGTCGTATTCGTCCTTGCAACCGGCCAGGGCGAGCAGCAGGGCCGCCGCGGTGAGAGGGCGCAGGAATGATATGCGTTTCATGGTAGTTTCGTTTTAGGGTGAAAAAAGTTACTTGATAATCACGTCGACCATCACCGGGAGGTGGTCCGAAGCCTTGCTTACATCGCCGGACTTGAACGAACGCATCACTTCCGAACCCACGACTTCGCACTCGACGCCGTTGTTGAGCTGCATGATGAAGTCGATGCACGATTTGGGGCTGTCCGAGGGGAAAGTGCCGAATCCCGTGATCGAGATCGTCGTCCAATCCTTTTCCAACTCCTTGATGGTCTCCGAGCCGGGTTTGGCGTTCATGTCGCCGCCCAGGAAGACGGGTTTGTTCGAATTGCCATACCGTTCCTTCAAGACCTTGGTGATGAGCTCTACCTGGGGCAACTGCGCCAGGGCCGATACATGGTCGAGGTGCGTGGTGGCGATGACGTACTTGGGCAGCTCCATGACGACCAGTACGCGCGGCTCGGCACCCTCGCCTTTCGGCAGACCTACCGAGAATTTTTTCACGGCTTTCTCTTTCGTGGCGATACCTTCGCCGTATTTGCCTCCCCTGTAAGGCATGGCGCCACCGAATTCGTAGTCCCAGTTGCCCAGGAGCCCGGCTACCTTCTTGAGTTGGAAAACGTTGCCCGTGCGGGTGGTGCAGCTGTCCAATTCGTTCATGCAGACGGCATCGGCGTCGATCTCCTTCATCATGTCGGCTATGAGTTGATAGTCGTCCTTGATGTATTTGTTGAACACGCCGACGTTGTAGGTCACCAGGCGCGTTACGCCATCCTTCTTGAGCCGGTCGGGGCCGGTCGTTTCGCCGCCCTGCTGGTGGGGCGGAACCACATCCGTCTGTTCGGTATGTTCCTTGGTGCAGGCCGAAGCGTTCAGCGCCATGCCGAATGCCAGCAGGATCGATAATATTTTTTTCATCTTCGGATCGTTTTTTTGAGGTTTGTTATTTGTTCGTTTTTTTTGTCTGCAGTCGTCGCCCTCCCTCGGGTGGAGCGGACGGCCGACGGCCGCGAACCGGTCGAAATTATTCCGTGAAGCCGTCTTTCCAGCCGGGGTTCTGCGTCAGGGCGAATCCCGAGAGCTCGCGGTCGTTGGTCGGGATGGGGTAGAGGTAGTCGCGCTCCTCATTCCACTTGCCCCTGTTGTTCTTGTGGGGCGAGATGAAGCCGTGGTCGCCTTCCGAGAGGAAGACATCCTGCTCCAGCACCAACTTGAGCGGAGCCTTGGTCGAGACGCTCTCGCCCTTCTCGACGAAACAAACATCGGGCGTGCCGTCGCCGTCGAGGTCGTAATCGCCTTTAGCGCCGTCGAGGTTGGAATCGTCTTTAGCGGGGATGTAGAGACCCAGAAGCGGTTGCGTGAAGGTCTGACCCTCTTTCCAGCGCATGATGTCGTAGTAGCGGAAACCCTCCTGGAAGAGTTCGATCGTGCGTTCGCGGCGGATCTCGAGGATCACACCCTTGTTTTCGCCCGAGACATTGACATAACCCGTTTCCGGAGCCGACATATAGGGGTCGGGGTTGTCGTTGGCAGCTGCCAGGTCGAGGTTGGGCATGCCTACGCGGTCGCGCAGCTTCTTGATCGAGAGGTTGATATCCTCCTGCGTAAGGGTTCCCAGTTCGGCTTTGGCTTCGGCGAAGTTGAGCAGCACCTCGGCCGTACGGAAGATTGGCAGGTCGTTGTACGACTTGTTGTAGGAGTCGGCCCCGGCACTGGGTCCCATGATGTACTTGGTCAGATGCAGACCCGTGATCGAGTTGGCCAGGTCGGGATTCAACTTCGTCGTGCTGCCGATGCGCGTATATCCCGGTGTGCGGATGGTCTGAGCCATGCGCGGGTCGCGGTTCTTGCACATATCCTTGAACTCCATCGTTTGCCATCCCGCTTGGTCGGTGAAGCGCGAGCCGTCGGCCATCAGATAGCTGTCGGCGATCTTTCGCGTCATGCCCGGGCGTCCGTAAGAGGGGCTCATGGTGTAGAAGTTGGCGTTGTGGGTCACACCCAGGCTGCTGTTGTAGTCGCGCGCCAGGATTACCTCCGAAGTCTGTGCATTCTCCGAGGTGAAGAGGTCGCGGTAGCAGACCGACGTCCCTCCTGCGGTGTAGAGCGTGTAGCCGCTGTTGGCGATGAACTCCTCGGCAGCTCCGGCGGCCAGTTCGAGGTAGTACCGCCAGTCGTGGTCGTAGTCGTCGATGGCGTGATACTTGCGGAATGTTCCTTCGAAGAGACAGAAACGCGATTTGAGCGCCAGGGCCGTCCATTTCGTGACGCGATAGGTCTCGTGATTCGTCGGGAGGTGGCGGATGGCGAAATCGATATCCTCGATCATGCGTTGCATGACGTATTCACGCGAATCGCGGGGACGTTTGAGTTCGGTGTCGTCCGAACCGATCGGTTTGGAGTACCAGGGCACGTCGCCGAAGCGCTTCACCTTCTCGAAGTAGAAATAGGCGCGGAAGAAGCGTGCCAGAGCGTCGTAACGGTTGCGGACCTCGGTGTCCTTGCAATTGGAGGAGTATTCGAGCAGGGTGTTGAAGTCGCGCAGCTGGGTCCATGTCCAGCCGCTGCCCGAATCGGGAATCGTGCGTCCGTCGCGCATCTCGGCCATCAGTTCGTTCACGATGATGTTGTCCACCGCCTCGGAGTAGATGCTCGTAGCGGGGAAGATCGTGTAGAACGTGTTGCTGAACGACTGCAATTCGGTTTCGTTCGAGAAGAAAGTCTCGGGCGACAACTGTGCCAGCGGGTATTTGTCGAGCCAGTCCTCGCACGAGGAGAGCGTCATTGCGCCGGCCAGCGCCAGTAACGATAATATCTTTTTCATAACGTGTATCATTTAAACGGTTAGAAGGTGACGTCCACGCCGAACATGAAGGTTTTCTGCCAGGGATAAATGCGCAGGTTGCCGTCCGTGGCGGCCATTTCGGGGTCGATGTAGTCCGAGCGGATCCCCGACCAGCAGGCGAGGTTCTCGCCCGAGAAATAGACGCGCAGACTCTCGATCAGTACCTTGCGGGTCCATTGCTTGGGCAGCGTGTAACCCACCGTCAGGTTCTTCAGACGGCAGTAGCCGATATTTTGCAGGTAGCGGTCGTTCACGGCGGTCAGCTCGCGGTTGGTACCTTGCAGCGCCGTGTATCCGCGCGGACGGGGGAAGTAGGAATTGGGGTTGTCCTCCGACCAGATTTGCTCGTGGAAGTTCTTGGGGATGAACGAGGCGTAGGGGCGTGCGTAGGGACCCCAGAATGCCAGTGCGTTGGCTGCGGGATACCAGTCGCGGCGGCCGATGCCCTGGAAGAAGATCGAGAAGTCGATACCGGCCCACGAGAACCCTGCCGTAGCGCCGTAGTGGTAGCGCGGCTGCGAATTACCGATGATGCGGCGGTCTCCCGGATCGTCGACGGTGTTTTTGCCGATGGAAATCGTATTGTCGCCGTCCAGGTCGAGGAATTTGATGTCGCCCGCACGCAAACCCTTTTCGGCACCAGCCGAAGCGTTGATGATGGCGTTCACGTTGGTTTGGTCCACGGCGTAGTTACGGGCTTCTTCGTCCGTTGCGAACAGCCCGCCCGTGCGGTAGCCCCAAATCTCGCCCCAACGCATCCCTTTGTAGTACTTCTTAGCGAAGATCATTTCCTTGTTCTCGAAGCGGGTGATATCCGTCACATAGTCGTTGAAGGTCAGCGTCACATTGTAGGAGAAGGGACGGCGCAGCAGCTCGAAGTCGTCGCGCCAACTCAGCGAGAGCTCGTAACCTTTCGTACGCAGGTCGGCGCTGTTCATCTTGGGCGACGAAGCGCCGTAGACGGCCGGCAGGGCGATACCATCGGTAAGCATGTCCTTTGTGTCGCGGATGTAGAGGTCGGCCGAGAATGCCAAACGGTTTTTCAGGAAACTCATGTCGAAACCGAGATTCTTGTGGATACTGGTCTCCCACGAGAGGTTCGAAGCCACGGGGGCCGTGATAGTCGCCGTCGAAGGTTTGTCGCCGCCGAAGAGGTAGGTCTGGTTGCTGATCGAAATCTTACGGATGTAGTCGTAGTAACCGACGTTCTGATTACCCAGTTGACCGTAGGAGAAGCGGATCTTCAGGTTGTTGAACTCGTCGCGGATATTGTCGAAGAAATCTTCTTCGGAAACGCGCCATGCCAGCGAGAAGGAGGGGAAGAAGCCCCAGCGCTGGCCGCGTTTGAAGCGCGACGTGCCGTCGTAGCGGCCGCTCGCCTCGAAGAGGTATTTGCCCTTATAGTCGTAATTCAGACGGGCGAAGTAACCCATCAGGGCGTATTCGTTCTGACCGCCCGAGACCTCCATACGCTTTTCGCCGGTTTCACTCGAGGGATCGGGACCCACTAAGTTGAGGTCTTTTAGCGATTCCGAATAGAGGTTGTAACCGATGGCTTTCACATCCTTCAGATGTTTGGTTTCCCAGTTGAAACCGACCATTGCCTTGAAGTTGTGGTCTTTGGCGAAGGTGTGTTCGTATGTCGCGAAGATGTTGGCCTGGTAGTAGTGGTGCACCTCGGTCGACTCCTGGAGCTTATCCTGGAAGTTCTTTGTGTCGAGGATGCTCACCTCGCCCGGGTACTGCGAATATTCGGTATTGGCCTGGCGGTTTAGGTAACGGTTGTTGTTGAACATGTAGGTGAAGTTACCCTTCACTTCCAAACCCTTGACAGGGGTCCAGGTCAGCTCCGTGGTGGTAGCGATGTTGTCGTTGCGATCCTCGTTGGTGTTGACGCCTTTGTCGAGGATCGTGGGCAGACCGTCCATGATCTGGTAGCTGGAGAACGAAGTGTTGTAGACGCTCGTTCCGTCGGGGTTCCGCGGCACGAACGAGGCCAAAGCGTGTACGGTAGCCCACGCGAAGGAGTTGTTCACGCCCGAAGGACCTGGATAGTGGTATTTCGAGTTATAGTAGCTGGTGTTATTGCTCACCTTGAGCCACTTGTTGATATCGAACGTAACCTTCGAACGGAAGTTGATTTTCTGCATTTTGTCGGTATTCTTGCGGAAAACGCCTTCCTCGCTGTAATAGTTGCCCGAGAGCAGGTATTTCACGCGCGAATTGCCTCCCGAAAGCGAGATGCTGTGGTTCGTGGTGGGGTGCTGGTCCTGGAAGAGGTAGTGGTACCAGTCGGTATTGCCGTAATATACATAGGTGTCGCGACCGTCGCGTTGGTCGATCTTCACCCACGGACGATCGGGATGTTCCGTTTTGTCGTTGCGGCGAGCCCACAGTTCCATCATGTCCTGCTCGGTGTAGCGCGTGTAATTCGTGCCGGCGTAGGAGTGCCAGAACAGGTCGTTGAGGTAGACAGAATAGTAACCGCGCGTTTCGTAGTCGGTCGAAGTCGTGGGTTCGTTCCAACCCCAACGACCGCTGTAAGTGATGCGTGTTTTACCCGACTCGTCGCCTTCTTTCGTGGTGACGAGCACGACGCCGTAGGCTGCACGGGCGCCGTAAATGGCTGCTGCGGAAGCGTCCTTGATGACCGAGATCGACGCCACGTCGTTGGGGTTGATTTTCGCCAGGTCGCCTTCGGCACCGTCGACCAGTACCAGCGGCGAACCTCCGTTGATGGAGGTGATACCGCGGATGTTGAGTGCGGCCGAGTTACCCGGACGTCCCGACGAGGTCGTGATCGTCACACCCGGAACGGCACCCTGAAGCATGTGCGTTACGGAGGGTGCCGTGCGGTTTTGCAACTGGCTCTGGTCCACCGTGGCGATGGCGCCCGTGAGGTTGACTTTCTTCTGCGTACCGTAACCGACGACTACGATATCCTCCATCTGCACGGCATCCTCCGAGAGAAACACCGTCACCTGGTGTTGCGACGCGGGTACGGCGATCTTCTTGGATACGTAGCCCAGGTAGGTGAAATTCAGCGTCACGGGTTGATCGGGAACCGTGAGCGAGAAATTACCGTTGGCTTCGGTCACGGCGCCGTGCGGAGTTCCTTCGATCGTCACGGCGACACCGGCCAGGGGCATTTCGTGAGAGTCCTTGACCGTTCCGGATATCGTGCGGGGGCGTGAGTCGGTTTTGCGGGCGGGAATCAGGGCGATCTGACGTTCGGTGATGGTGAAACTCATACCGGTCGGAGCGAGCATCTTGCGGATGGCTTCGGAGATAGGCATGCGGTGTGCCCGCAAGCTCACTTTTTGGGTGAGGTCGGTGCGTTTGGCGTCGTAAAAGAAGGTGTATTTCGAGTTCTTCTCGATTTGGGCGATGGCCTCTGCGAGCGGAATGTCGGTGAATTCGACATCGAGCCGCGGTTCCTGCGCCTGTCCGAAAGCGGTCGTCGCACCGCCGCACAGAACGAGACACAGGATTGCGAATAGTCTGAAATGCTTCATGGATGATTTTTTTTAGTAGTACGTTGGTTCTGACGGACTGAATCTCCGTCGGGTCGGTCGTGGCGTTCGGGTCTTTACATAGGCGGAAGATTTAAGGTGGCGGTTTATTCGATTTCGGAGATGGAAATGGAACGGTTCTCCGAGAATTTGTAGACGATGGGGTTGATACGGCTCATGATGCGCAGGATCTCCTCCAAGGGTTCGTCGGTAATGGTGAAAGTGTAGGCATAGTTGCGGGCCAGGGCCGGTGCCACGTCGATCTCGACGTCGTACCAACGTGCCATGTAGCGGCAGATGTCGCCCAGGGTACGTTGTTCGAAGACGAGCTTCCCGCCGGTCCAGCACGATTCCATCGCTACGTTGCCGTGCGAGATGTCGAGCCGATGCGTGGCAGGATCGAAACGAGCGATTTCACCCGGACGCAATCGTCGTTGCGGACCCTCGTCCGTGTCGAGCGTCACGGAGCCTTCGAGGAGCGAGATCAATACTTCGCCGCTTGCCGGGAGTGTGCGGATGTTGAACCGCGTGCCGTGTACGCGGACCTTCAACCCCGCGATTTCGACCGTGAAAGGGCGTTCGGGGTCTTTGGCCACGTCGAAAAATCCTTCGCCCGAGAGTTCGACATCGCGCGTTTTGCGGCCGAAGCTACCGTCGCAGCAGAGCGTCGCGCCGCCGTGGAGCCATACGGAGGATCCGTCGGTGAGCCAGATTTGCGATTTGCCTTCGAAGGCGTAGAATCGCTGTTGTGCGGCGTATGTCGTATTGCGGAACGATTCGGTGCGAGCCAGCAGCCACGTAGCGCCGACGGCTACCGCGACGATGGCCGCCGTGCGCAGCAGGGCACGGAATGGTTGCGTGCGGGGAGCTTCGACGGCGGGTGCCGGGTTTTCGATGCGTTGTTGCAGCCGATGCCACAATGTTTCGGCATCGGGTTCGTAGTCCGCAGTATAACGGCGTATGTCGAGCCAGAGTTTACGGAGATTTTCGTAGAAGCGACGGTTCTCTTCCCGGGAGATCCAGTATTCGAATTCGCGCCGTCGCCGGTCGTCGAGCGATCCTTTGAGCGCATCGATGCAGAGGTCCCATATGTTTTTGTCCGGGTTCATCTTGTCGGATGTTTTCGCTCTGACACGAAAAATCCGGTCTACCCTTATTGGGGTAGCCGGATTTTTTAGAGAATATCCGCTCGAATTATGCCCCGCATCGATTCGTCGACCGTAATTTTGCTCGGGGCGGCGAGCGGCGTGGCGTTTCGCTGCGTTCGTAAACTCGCGGGGAAGGGGCTTCGGACGATGATTGTTTTTCGGGGCTGCGCCTCAGCGTTCAATGCGGACGTATTCCGAGGCGACGATGTGCGTGTGGGGATTCGTCGAGGCGATTTGTTGGCGCAGGGCCTTCGTGCCCCAGCGGATGAAAAGAAATCGGCGCGGGATGCGGTAGACGATCTGGTGCAAGGTGTCGACGCTCTCCACGCGACAATGCACGCTGTCGGGGCCGATTTCCCCTTCGAGCGTCACCCACGCATCCTGCCAGCGAAACAGCCGCACCGTGTCGCGCAACACGAGCGTGTCTCGCAGCCGGACGACGAGGGTGTCGTGCAGCGGGACGCGTTTGTCGAGATCGGTGGCCGCTACGGCCTTCGCGGTGGCTTCGACGTGTCGTAGCCGCAGCCCGAGAGCGCGGATACGGGCGGCGTCTTCGGTCCGGAGTCGTTCGAACTCGGCGATGCGCAGGCGCAGGATCTGGGTTTCGGCCGTGCTCTCATTGAGGCGGTTGCGGAGCGTGTCGCAGCCTGTGGCCAGGGCGTTCTGGTTTCGGGTCAGGCGTCGGTTTTCGATGCGGTAGTGGCGGGTCACGATAATCGACCAGGTCGTCGCGGCGAGAGCTGCGAGCAGGAGGAAGTTTTTCATAAGGTGAAAAGTGAAAGTGAAAGGTTTTTCGCGGACGCAATAGCCGGGTCCTATGGGAAAAAAGCAGTGAATCTTGCTTTTCACAGTCATTTGTCTCCGGACTGATGCCGGGCCTTCGCCGGCGGAGGCTGCGGCCCGCGCAGTCTTTCAGACTGCATTCTTTGCACCTTTTGGTGCCAAAAGATACCGACCGACGCCCGAGCGAGGGCAGAGGCTGCTTGCGGACTGTGCCGAGCGCGTAGGAGTGAAACAAGCGTAGCGCATTTAAGAGCATCCGCATGTCGTTCTCGCGGGATCGTCGCTTGGCTGCGCTTACGCGGGCGGAGTAAGATCTGGCCTTTACTCCTTCCCGGCAATTAAGGCTGTGAATCGCATGGCTATTTCTAAATCCCGGCTCTTAGCCGGGCACTGCGAACGATGATGCGGAGTTTTTGTGCGCTTCGAGACAGGCCTATCGCCGCGGAACGCAGCGACTAAGAATCCGGCTCGTGCGGCTCTTTGAGAGCGTAGTTTATAGCCATACGTTCCTGCTCCGAAAAAGTTTCAAAAAAATCACCCCTGCCGAACAGTTTCGGCAGGGGTGAAAAAACGAGCGTACAGACAGGCTGCACTATAGATTCTCCTTCTCGATATCTTTGAAATAGCGATAGGTAGCTACGCGCAGCTCCTCGGCGGCGGGATCGTCGCATACGAGGATTCCGTTGGGATGTACTTGCAGGGCCGAGATGGTCCACTGGTGGTTGTACGAACCCTCGACGCCGTGACGTACGGCGCGGGCTTTCTTGTGCCCCGTGGCGAGGATCATCACCTTCTTCGAGGCGAGGACCGTGCCCACGCCTACCGTCAGTGCGGTCTTCGGTACGAGGTTCGTGTCGCCGCCGAAGAAACGGGCGTTGACCTGAATCGTGTCGGTGGTGAGGGTTTTCTGACGCGTGCGCGACGTGAGCGACGAGAAAGGTTCGTTAAAGGCGATGTGTCCGTCCTCGCCAACGCCGCCCATGAAGAGGTCGATGCCGCCCGCTTCGACGATGCGCGCTTCGTAGTCGGCGCACTCCCTGGTCAGGTCTTCGGCGTTGCCGTTGAGAATATTGACGTTCTCGGGCTTGATGTCCACGTGCGAGAAAAAGTTGTTCCACATGAACGAATGGTAGCTCTCGGGATGTTCCTCCGGGAGACCTACGTATTCGTCCATGTTGAACGTGATGACGTTCTGGAACGACACATCGCCGGCCTTATGGCGTCGGATCAGCTCCTTATAGGTTTCGAGCGGCGTCGATCCCGTGGGCAGACCCAGCACGAAAGGCGATGCGGTGATCTGCTCCTTGGCTTTGATCTGGCGGATGATGTAGTCGGCGGCCCACCGGGCTACCTGTACGGATGTATCTTCGATGATTAAACGCATAGCAAGTCGATTAAGAATTAAGAGTTAAATTAAGTATTCATAGTGGGAATTGCATGCAATTTTAAGTCCTGATAACCTTGCGGGCTGCACCCTAAGTCCCCTCCGGGGAAGGGATTTAGGGCGGGGCCGGATTTACGGACGCGACCAAAGGCCGCGAGGCTTCGGCATTCCTAAGCAAGATTACAGTCGAGAGCCTAAAGTTGCATGCAGTTGCCTTTACAGTTCAGAATCAGAACATCTTGACGAAAACTTCGATAGCCTGGTATTCGGCCATTCCGAGCAGGTCGTAGAGGCGTGCCGTATTCTGCGTGCGGTCTTCGGCGCGCTGCCAGAACTCGCGCGGGTCTTCGCCCGGGAAGGGCATGATGTCCTTCTGCGAGAGGTGGCGGTAGATGGCGTGACGCTTCATGATGAGTTCGTCGGGCGACAGGGGTACTGCCATGTCGACCATGCCGAGATCCCACTCCATCCAGGCACCGCGGTACAGCCACAGGTGGCAGTTCTTCAGCCATTCGTCGTTCTTGACCACCTCCAGTGCTCCGAGTACGGCCTCCATGCAGGTACGGTGCGTGCCGTGGGGGTCGGCCAGATCGCCGGCGGCGTAGATCTGGTCGGGCTGGATCTCGCGCAGCAGCTTGACGATGATGTCGATATCGGCGTCGCTCAACTGACCTTTCTTGATGCCGCCCGTCTCGTAGAAGGGCAGGTTGAGGAAATGGGCGTTCGTGTCGGGGTTCAGTCCGAACGAGCGTACGGCGGCACGTGCCTCGGCACGGCGGATCGACCCCTTCAGATCGAGCAGCGGACGCGGCTCGGGCTCGCCCTTCCTTTTCCCGGCGATGATCTTTTCGACTTCGTCGTAGTGGTCGCCGAAGCCCATTTCGCGGGCTGTGTCGATGTTTTGCAACACCACGTCGTCGGCTACGGCCACGTTACCCGAGGTTTCGTAGGCTACGTGTACGTCGTGTCCCTGCTGCACGAGACGGATGAACGTTCCGCCCATCGAGATCACGTCGTCGTCGGGGTGGGGCGAGAAGATCACCACGCGTTTGGGGAAGGGGGACGACGGCACGGGGCGCGTCGAATCGTCGGCGTCGGGTTTGCCGCCCGGCCAGCCCGAAATGGTGTGTTGCAGGTCGTTGAATACGTCGATGTTGATCTGGTCGAACGTGCGGCCCTGTTCGAGCAGCTCGCCCAGCGAGTTTTCGATGTAGTCCTTGTAGGTGAGTTTGAGGATCGGTTTCTGCACCACGCCGCACAACCATACCACGGCCTTGCGCGTGAATTTCGGGGTCCAGTTGCAGGGGCCGACCATCCAGGGGGTCTGCTCGCGCGTGAGCAATTGCGCGGCGTTTTCGTCGATCACCACTTCGATGTTGCCGTGGGACTGGAGATGCGAAGCGGGCACCTGCGAGGTGATCTCGCCCTCGACGACCTTCTGGATGATTTGCGCCTTGTTTTCGCCCCAGGCTATGAGGACGATCTTATCGGCGCGCATGATGGTATCGATACCCATCGTGATGGCCATCTTGGGGGTGTTCTCCAGACCGAAGAAGGCGCCCGACTGAATCTTGCGCGAGTTGTGGGTGAGCTGCACCAGGCGCGTGCGCGACTTGGCGTAGGAGCCCGGTTCGTTGAATCCGATCTGTCCGTCCTCGCCCACGCCGATAATCATCAGGTCGATCTTGCGCACGGCGTGGTCGTACGATGCGCAATACTCCGAAATCCGGTCTTTCGTCACCGTGCCGTCGGGAATATGGACGTTCTCGGGCTGGATGTCGATATGGTTGAGGAACTCCTCGTGGATACGGTAGTTGCGGCTCTGCTGTTCGGTCGACTTGATCGGATAGAATTCGTCGAGGCTGAAGACGGCTACGTTGCGGAACGAAATAAGTCCCTCCCGGTGGCGTCTCACCAGCTCGCGGTAGAGTCCCAGGGGCGTGCGACCTGTCGTGAGACCCAGGACGAACGGCTGCGACTCTTCGTAAACTTCGTTCGAGCAGTGGATTTCGTTGTACGTGCGGATCGCTTTGGCGATCATGTCGGCCACGTACTGCACGCCTTCGTACTCGTTCTCGTAAACTTTCGTGCGAATCTTCTCGTAACGGTGGATGATGTCCCGCGGAGCCGATTCCGCGATAAGCCCTCCGTCTTTGGGAAGTGAATACTTGTTGTTCATGGTATGAATAATAAAAACGTTAATGCCTTTTATATCCGTGTTGCAGTTTTTCGGGGCCGGTTGTTGCGGCCGGTTGTCGTAGCTCGCCGCCTTCGGCGTCGTTTGCAAATCCTACCCACCCCTAAATCCCCTCCTCGGAGGGGACTTGATGCCGCTGCGCGGCAAAGCGGGGCTGCTCTCGATTCGGACCGAGCCTTTTATATCCGTGTTGCAGCCTTTCGGGGCCGGTTGTTGCGGCCGGTTGTCGTAGCTCGCCGCCGTCTCCCTCCCCCTCGGTTACTTCTCGAACTTCACCGCGGCGAAAAATTCGGGACGGTGGAAATCGGGCTGCGGCGTCTCGATCGGCTGCCACGACAGGAAGTGCGGGTGCGAGAGGTTGTCCCCGCATTTGTAGAGGTTCATGCGGGCCTCCACTCCGCTCCAGTCCGCGATCCCGTGGCGGAAAAGCGCCTGCGGGGGGATGGCCAGCGTCAATGCCCAGCGGTTGTCGCCCTCGCGTTCGTCGAACGCCTCGGCGGGGTATGTCGGGTAGCGTTTGACCCTTGCCAGGACCTCGGCCGAGGCGGGTTCTGCGTCGATCCGCGACGTACGGGCTGCGAGCAGCATGCGCCCGATGGCGTTCGTCTCGAAATTGTAGTAACGTTCGCCGTCGGGCGAGATGAAGAACTCGACGCACGAATCGGTCCAAACCGGACCGTTGTCTTCGGTGACGTGTGCGGCGGTGTAACGCTCATCGACGTCGAAACGCAGCAGCAGCATGTCGCCCGTGTGGAACATGCGGAAAGCGACCTTCGGGGCGTAAGGATACTCTTCGGGCCAGTTGCAGCAGGCGATCGCCGTGGCCGGAATTTCGGCGAAGGTTTTTTCCACGGCTGCGGTATCGTCGGGCGAGATGCCCGCAATCTTGCGTACCTCCATGATTATCGGTATTTTTCGGCCGTCTCGCGGACGATGCGGCACATTTCGGGATACTGCTCCTCCATGCTGCGCAGCAGAGCATACTGGGCATGCGTGCGCACGAGGTTGTGCTCCGGATATTTGGTCTTGTAGTAGGTGTCGCCGTCGATGTAGTCCATCAGGAAGCGCAGCACCTGTTCGTAGGTGATGTAGCGGGCTGAGAAAGCGAGGTAGTCGATCTCGGACTGCGCCAGTTGCTTGGCGCGCTGCGACAGGTAGCCGTCGGTATAGGCTGCGAACATCTCCATCGACATGCCCACGCGTGCGAGGTCGCGGTCGTCCTCGTCGCCCGTATTGGTGTAGGAGCGGATTGCGTCGCCGAAGTCGTTGAGCGACGTGGAGGCCATCACCGTGTCGAGGTCTATGGCGCAGAGTACCTCGCCCTGCTTGTCGAAAAGGATATTATTGATCTTCGTGTCGTTGTGCGTTACGCGCGTAGGGATCGAGCCGTCCTCGACTTTCGACCAGAAAGCGAGCATCTCCTCGCGGCGCGACGCGATCCAGCCGATCTCCTCCGCGAGCTTGGCGACGCGGCCTGCAACGTCGCGGGCTATGGCCTCGTCCCACTGCACGAAACGATGGCGGATGTTGTGGAACCCTTTGATCGTCTCGGCGAGCGGCTCCGCGAAGTCGGCCAGCTGGGCCTGGAACTTTCCGATACCCTCGCCGCCCTTGCGTGCCAGTTCCGGCGAATCGGCTTTGTTGTAGGCGATCGTATCGGCGATGAAGATCGTGGCGGCCCAGTATTCGCCCTCGGCGTCGATGTGATACAGCTTTCCGTCGGTCGTCGGGACTACGGTCATCACCTCGCGCAAGGGGGCGCCTCCGGCGGCTATGACGCCGCGGCGGATATGGTCGGTGACCTTGCGGATATTTTCCATCATGGCCGGAACGTCCGGGAAAATATTTTTGTTCTTGCGCTGAAGGATATAATCCGGCGCATCGCCTGCGGTGCGGACGATGAACGTGTCGTTGATGAATCCTTCGCCCAGCGAGTCTATGGATGCGATGGTGCCTTCCAATGCGAAGTGCGATGCGATTTCGAGAAGTCGGTTCTTCATGGTGTAGGGTTGTTGTTTTTTCTTCAAAGTTATCGAAAAATTGCAAAACTGCAATGAATCCGCCGAAAAAAGCACTGCGCTCAGATTCGGGACAAAAGCAGCCGCAGACCTTCGCCGGGAACGATGCGCAGCCGTTTCGTCGCAGCCGGAATCAACACCGTTTCGCCCTGCCGGACGGGCAGTGTCGCGCCCGCATCGTCGGTGAGCGAGCCTGTGCCGCCGATGCAGATCACAATGAGGAACGAATCCTGTGCCGCAAGGTCGAGATCGGCCGGTCGGGTCGGTTCGTAGAGCGACGTGGTGAAGTAGGGGCACGAGACGAGTTCCGTCGGCTCGTTGGGTTTATTATTATAATAGGTGCGGTAGTCGGGCAGCACTTCGTAGTCGATGGCCTCCCGAGCCAGTTCGGTGTGCAGTTCGCGCGTGTTGCCCTGAGCGTCGCGTCGATTGAAGTCGTAGATGCGGTAGGTGATGTCGGAGGTCTGTTGGATTTCGGCGATGAACGACCCCGCACCGATCGAGTGGATGCGTCCGGCGGGCAGGAAGAAGACGTCGCCCGGACGGACGGCGTAGTCGGAGAGCAGGTCGCAGATCGTGTCGTCGGCGACGGCCGCTTCATACTCCTCGGGAGTCGCTCTGCGGGCGAAACCCGAGCGCAGGTGGGCCTCCGGGGCGGCCTGCACGACGTACCACATTTCGGTTTTGCCCTTCGAGCCGTGGCGTTCCAGCGCCAGTGTGTCGTTCGGATGAACCTGAATCGAGAGGTCCTGCCGGGCGTCGATGAATTTCACGAGCAGCGGGAATTCATCGCCGAAACGTTCCCGGACGGATTTGCCGAGCAGCTGCGCGCCGTCGCGTGCGATCAGCTCGGGGAGCGTCATTCCGGCGTCGGGGCCTTCGGCTACGACCGATTCGTGGCCGCTCACGCCCGAAAGTTCCCAACTTTCGCCGATCTGTTTGAGATCGGTGTCGATGCCTTTGAAGGGTGCGATCTTTTCGCCGCCCCAGATTACCTGTTTGAGGATGGGTTCGAATTTATACATGACGGATCGTTGTTGTTTGCGTGAACCGAGCCTCTGTAGCGTCGGTCGAGGCCGGATTCCGGGCGGGCGAGTGTATCGATCGTCGTCGGAAATCCGGTACGAAGATACGGAAAATCGGGCGTTTCGTCAAGCGATGGATCGGCTTATTCACCCTCGAGGACGAAGAAAAATGCCGATGATGCAGGTGCGGAGCGTGAATAATTCTTATTTTTGAAATGGTTCGGAGTCCCGGAATTCCGCGGTCGAACGATCCGGTGTTTTTTTCGCCTGTGGGGTTACGTAGAGAGTCGTATCCGTACGTACTTATTATAAACCGAACTATGGACCGAATGATGAAGAGGCTTTTGTTACGCGTTTCGCTGTGCTTGGCAGTGCTCGGCTTTTGGACGGCATGTTCTTCGGAGGAGAAGATGTCCTCGGGCGAAGCGCTTTTGCATGCTACTCCTGCGTCGTTGCATTTCGATGCTGCGGGGTCTATGTTGCAACTCACCGTATCGACCGATGCCCGGTGGTCGGTCGAGTGCGATGCCGAATGGCTTTTCGTCGATCCGGAGCGCGGCGAGGGTCCGGCCAAAGTGCGCGTAACGGCGCAGGGCAATGTTTCGGAGCAGGAGCGGTCTTCGCTGTTGACGATTCGTTACGGCACTTCGCAACGGCTCGATATTCCGGTCGTGCAAGCCATTGTCCGCCGCGACGAGGTGGCCTTGTTCGATTCGCCCGAGGCGCTGAAAACCTGGCTCCGGGTCCGTATCGAATCCTGCAATTACGCCGAATCGGTAGTTGCCGGCGACGATATCCTGAAATTCTCGTTCGCGGATGCCGGAACACGGGGCGTGCGCAAAGGCTCCGTACCGCTGTTTACGATCAATGCCGGTGGCTTTTGGGTCGCCGACGGTGCTGCGACGACTGCAAAGGCCGATACGAAGGCTCTGAGAGCCGGAATTCCCCCCCCCGTCGAATCGGCGGGAAACGGTAACCTTGCCATCGGAGGCGCCGATACGGGGATTGCCGTGCCGGGCGCCAATCCGGCAGGGCTCCGCTGCGTGCTTCATACGGGCAAATTCCTCTGCTTCGCTTTCGCCGACGGCGATCTGATTCAGATCGGCAGCGAAATCGACCGCCCGTTCAATCCTCCGTTGCCCGCGGATGCCGAAACCGTTAAGATTCTTTTCATCGGGAACAGTTTTACGGTCGATGCCACCGAGCATCTGCCGGGGATGTTGCGCAGTGCCGGAATCGGCAATGTTCGGATGGTGCGCGCCTACCACGGCGGGTACAAACTTCCGGAGTTCTATGCGAACTATTCGGCCGCCGATATCTGTACTTATTACTACTGCGAGCCGGGCGGTACACGGTGGGAGAACACCGGTTCGCTCAACCGGTCGCTCGAAAGCATCGTCGCGTCGGATACGTGGGACATCGTGACCCTCCAGGAGCATACGGGTTCGACGTATGCCTGGGAGTGGACCTCGACCGAGCAGGATGCCATCCTGGGCCTTTGCGACAAGATCCGCCGGGCGCAGCCGCACCGCCGTCCGACCATCTGTTATATCATGTCCCAGGCCTACGGACGCACGCATGCGACCATGTATCCGCGTTATTTCCCCGATCAGTCGGCGATGTTCCGCGCGATCGTCGCACAGGTGGAGAAAATTACCGAGCAGACCTGCATCGATATCGTGATACCGACGGGCACGACGCTGCAAAATCTGCGTACCTCGTCGCTCAACAATGCGATGGACCTCACGCGGGATACCTATCATATGGATTTCGGCATCAGTCGTTATGCCGCTGCCGCGACCGTTTTCCATACCCTTGTGACTCCCTGTACGGGCGTAGGTGTCGAGGGCAACGCTTACCGCTATTCGACTCGCAACGACGTCTCGCCCAATGTCTCGACACCGGTGACCGACGCCAACGCTCCGGTGGCGATCGACGCTGCCCTGAGGGCGTGCGCTTCACCTTATACGATCACCGATATGCGTTCGAACCGATGAATGCCATGCAGAAATATCTACGCGATTCGGAACTGGTCGAGCGGATGCGCGACGGCGACAAGAGGGCTTTCGAAGCCATCTTCGACCGTTACTACGATCTGCTGCACACCTTTGCCAAGCATATTCTCAAGGATTCGTTCGCTGCGGAGGATATCATCCAGAACGTCTTCATCAAGGTGTGGATACGCAAGGAGCGGATCAATTCGAAACTCTCGCTGCGCAGCTACCTGCTGGTCGCTACGCGCAACGAACTCTTCGATTACATGCGTTTGCGTTACAACTTGTTGCGGAGCGATATCAACGATGCGATGTTCGACGTGGCCGATACGGATCCCGATGCCGGCGAATACCTGCTCCGTCGCGAGCGAGCCGGATTTATCGATGCGGCCATGCGGTCGATGCCCGACAAGCGGCGCGAAATCTTCTCCATGCGCTACGAGCGCAGCATGACCAATGCCGAGATCGCCCGTGCGCTCAACCTTTCGATCCGGACCGTCGAGAAACACGTCGATCTGGCCATCAAGCAGATTCGGAGAACCATTTCCGTGCTGTTACCCTTGTTTATGATCCTCTTTTGAGAACCTTACGTATGGATGCCAAGAAAAACATATCACGCGAACAGCTTTTCGACTACATGCAGGACCGCTGCACGGAGGGCGAAGCCCGGCAGGTGCGGATCTGGCTGATGAACCACCTGAATGATCCGGGTATCGATCAGCTGTTCAATGAATTGCTCGATGCCACCGAAACGGAGTACGACCCCGTGGGCAAAGAGCGCGTACGCCGCAAACTCGATTCTTTCGCCGCAGCATGTACCCCTCCGGAGCATCGCGTACTGGTACGTCGTTACCGGGCGATGCTCCTGCGTGCGGTCGAGTATGCGGCCGTCGTCGCATCGCTGGTGCTGGCCTTCCACTATCGCCGTCAGGCATCCACGCCGCGCGAATGGGTCGAGGTCTGCACTGCGATGGGCGAACGGCGTGAGATCGTGTTGCCCGACAGTTCGCGGGTATGGCTCAATGCGGGCAGTAAACTGATCTACCCCAAGGAGTTCAACGGTACGATGCGCCAGATCTACCTCTCGGGCGAATTGTTCGCCGACGTGCGCCGCGACGAAAAACGCCCCTTCATCGTCTCGGCCGACCGTTTGCAGATCGAGGTGCTCGGCACGCAGTTCAACCTCAAATCCTACGCCGAAGACGGCAAATCGGAGGTGAGCCTCGTGCAGGGAAGCGTCTCGGTCGGTATCCGGGCCGCCAAGATGGACGGACGCCTGACCCTTTCGCCCGGCGACATGCTTCGCTACGACAAGACGAGCAACCATATCGATTTTCTCCGTTTCGAGCCCGAATCCTATCGCAACTGGCGGGACAACAACGATTTTTTCTTCGTCGAAGAGTCGTTGGCGGACATCGTCGCCGATCTGCATCGCCACTTCGATGTCGATATCATCATCACGGACAAGGCGCTCGGCGAAGAGATCTACTACGCCTCCTTCATCAACAACGAATCGCTGGACCGGATCCTCGAGGCGCTCAATAAGGACCGTCTTTTCACGATACGCCGGGAGAAAGGAATCTATTATTTGTCGGAACCCTGAAAAACAACCTATTATGCAGTAAAACAACGAACCCTGATCCAATGAAACGAATGAATCGATTACCAAAACTTCTAATTCCAAACGTATGAATAAACTTTTATCTTCATCCAAAAGTTTGATTACGCTCGTCGCAGTCCTGTTTTTCTTCTTGCAGGCTACCGGCGCACAGGCCCAGAAGGTGAGCCTGTCGGTCCGCAATGCGACGATCAAAGCGGCGATCGAACGCTTGCAAAAGGATTACGGCTACTCTTTCGTCATCAAGACGAAAGATGCCGACGTGAACAAACGTATTACGTTGCAAGTCGACGACGAGCCGATCGCGACCGTCGTCGAAAAGATGTTCGCGGGACAGCGTGTCGTGGGCAGCGTCGAGGGCAAGATCATCGCCATCATGTCCGCTCCGGCCAAAAACGAACCGACGGCGGAGCGTCCGACGGACAATGCCACCGTCAAAGGCGTCGTTCTCGCTCCCGACGGACAGCCCGTCTACGGCGCTACGGTGATCGTCGACGGCACGACGATCGGTACGACGACCGGTCCCGACGGAGCTTTCTCGGTTCGTATCGGAACCCGGACCGATTCCCGTCTGATCGTCTCTTACCTGGGTCTGAAGACCCGCGAAGTCGCCGTGGACAATCCCCACCGTCTCTACGAGATCCGGATGGAGAACGACGATATGACGATGGACGAAGTGGTCGTCGTGGGCTACGGTACGCAGCGTCGTAGCCTGGTGACCAATGCCATCAGCCAGTTCAAACCCACGGAGGAGAACATGCGCAGCGTCATGTCGCCCTCCGAATTGCTCCAGGGTCGCATCGCCGGTGTCTCGATCTCGACCAGCTCGGGTAACCTCGGTTCGGCCGAGAAGATGAGCATCCGCGGATCGTCGTCGCTCAGCGCCAGCAACGAACCGCTCTACGTCGTCGACGGCATTCCGTTGACGAACAACTCGGCCTCGCTCTATTCGTTCGGTGAGGACATGAGTTCGCTGGCCACGCTCAACCTTTCGGATATCGAGTCGATCGAGGTGCTGAAGGATGCCGCGTCGGCTGCGATCTACGGTTCGCGCGCTACGAACGGCGTCGTGCTCATCACCACCAAGCAAGGTCGCGAGGGCAAGTCGGATCTGAAGGTCAACTACGGTTTCAGCATCACGCAGTTCGCCAATGCCGACCGTCGCGATTATATCGGTTCGAAGGAGTACGTCGAAATATTCAACGAAGGCATCGACAACTACAACCGTCAGAACGGATTCACGGTCAACAGCTCGTCGTTCGTCAAGCATATTAGCAATCCTTACGGCGATATGCCCGATACGGACTGGCTCGACCTCATCACGCGCCTGGGGCAGTCGCACTTCCTCGACGTATCGTTCTCGGGCGGCAACTCCAAGACCAAATACTACCTTTCGGGCAGCTATAACTACCAGGAAGGTGTCATCAAGACCAACGATGTTTCGAAAATCAACCTCAAGTCGAATATCAGTCACGAGATGTTCAACTGGCTCAAGGTGGGTGCGAATCTCGGGGCGAACTATCTGCATAACAACCGTATTCCGGGTGCCGACCTGGGTTCGACGATCATCGGTCGTGCCGTACAGCAGCGACCTTTCGACCGTCCCTACAAACCCAACGGCGATTACTACGTAGGCGGCACCAACGAACTGGTCCTCCACAATCCCGTGCAGATTCTCTCCGAGGAGGTCTCCTATACGGACAACTACCGTTTCATCGGGGCGTTCTGGGCCGAAGCGAAGATCATCGACGGACTGACGGTCAAGGCGTCGTACAACAACGACTCGGCTTATACCTACGATTATATCTATTACAACCAGAATCACCCCTACGCTGCGGACAACGGCCGTATTCTCGACCGCAACCGTTTCGTCATGACCAATACGTTCGACCTCTACGCCAACTACGATCGCAAGTTCGGCGAAAACTTCGATTTCGGTGCGATGGTGGGCCACTCGTTCCTCAAGAACAAGGCTCGTACGGCCTATATCGATGCGCAGAACTATCCGTCGCCTGCGTTCGACGTGGCGAGTGTCGCAGCGAATATCGTCGGTGCCAGCGGCGGAGTCTCGGAGTATGCCATCGAGTCCTATTTCGCTCGTCTGAGCCTCGCCTACAAGGATCGTTACATGGTCAATGCCACGGTACGTACCGACGGTTCGTCGCGGTTCGCTCCCGATTGCCGCTGGGGCTGGTTCCCCTCGGTTTCGGTCGGCTGGAACATCTCGAACGAATCCTTTTGGGATGCCGACAAGACCGAACTGAAGATTCGCGCCAGCTATGGCCGTACGGGTAACCAGGACGGCATCAGCAACTACGGCTGGCAGCCCCTTATCAGCGGCGGTGCCAACTACGGCGGTCAGAGCGGTATCGCCATCAGTTCGAGCGGCAACAGCAATCTCACGTGGGAGACGGCCGACCAGTACAACGCCGGTCTGGACCTGAGCTTCCTGGGCGGCAAGATCAACATGATCGCCGACGTCTACCTGAAGAACACCAACAACCTGCTCTACTCGAAGCCCGTGCATGCTACGACGGGCGAGACCTCGATCCTGAGCAACATCGGATCGATGCGCAACAAGGGCGTCGAGTTCACGATCAACACCCATTTCAACCTGGGCCAGGTGGCGTGGAGCTCGTCGCTCAATATTTCGCGCAACGTCAACGAACTCACCTCGCTGCTCGAAGACGATCTGCTGTCGATCGGTGCGAACCGCGCGCTGATGATCGGCAAACCCGTGGGGTCGTGGTATATTTTCCGTACGGACGGTCTTTACCAGTACGACGGTGAAGTTCCGCAGCCTCAATACGACAAGGGTGTACGTGCGGGCGACGTGAAATATTGGGACCGGAACGGCGACGGCGACATTACCGACGACGACCGTATCGTGACGGGTAACCCCAATCCCAAGTTCTCGGGCGGTTGGAACAACACCTTCAAGTGGAAAGGCCTCGAACTGAGTCTCTTCTTCACCTACAGCTACGGCAACGATGTCTACGCCTCGTGGATGGTCCATTGCACGAAACCCGGTTATTTGCGTTCGCTGCTGCGCCCCTGGTACGAAAACCGCTGGACGGGTCCCGGTACGAGCGACAAATATCCGCGCGCGATCTACTCGTACAGCGGTTGGAACGGCAAGAACTCGACGATGTATCTGACCGACGGTTCGTTCATTCGTTTGCGCTCGGCGACGCTGGGTTACACTTTCCCGCAGCAGATCGCTTCGAAACTGCGCATGAAGGGCCTGCGCGTCTACCTCCAGGGCGACAACCTGTTCCTCTGCTCGCGCTATCCCGGCTGGGATCCCGAGACGAGCGTCAACCTCGATCCGCGCTTCTACGGCGAGGATAACGACGGCGTGCCGCAGCCGCGAATTTTCAAGATGGGCGTAAACATCACTTTCTAAATCCGGAAAATCATGAAATCGTTATATAAGAAAATCCTGCTTGCTCTGCTGCCGCTGATGGGCGCATGCAGCGGCATGCTCGACATCGAACCGCATTCGGCCGTTTCGCCGACGCTGGTGGGCGCCGGAGATATCGAGGCTTTGCGTATCGGTATGTACAACAAGGTGCAGGAGGGACCTACCTATTACTCCTATATCGCCTTCGACCTTTTCGGCGGCGAGCTGACGACCAGCACGGGCCGTCCGATCGATCTTATCAATTCGCTCTCCAACGCATTGCATACGTTCGTGAGCAGCCAATGGAACGGCTACTACAAAGCGCTGATGCAGGTCAACAACGTCATATCGGTAGCCCAGGGCCTTTCCGAGGGCGAGACGCGCAATCGCGTGTTGGGCGAGGCCTTCTACTTCCGTGCGCATATCTATCTGTGTCTGGTGACGCGTTTCGGCGATGTCCCCGTGCTGCGTACCAATACGCAGGACAAGGTGTCGCGCGATTCGGCCGAGAAGGCCTGGGCGCTGGTCGAGGAGGATCTCGATTCGGCCGAGAGGTACCTCTCCGGACTCACTGCTGCGAGCTATTATTACGTCTCGCCTGCGGCCGTTACGGCACTCAAGGCCCGTGTTAAACTCTACCTCGGCAAGAAGGGCGAAGCTGCCGAGTTGGCCGAGAGTCTGATCGCCAATCCGCGTTATTCGCTCGATTCGTTTGAGAAGATCTTCCGCGGTCAGGCTAACAACGAGGTGATCTTCGCTTTCTCGTGCCTTACGGACGACGGTTCGGGGATCAAGATTTCCAACCAGTTCTACTCCTACAACCATCCCAACAAGGGTACCTACAACTACCGTCCGGCTCCGGAGGTGATGGAGATGTATGCCGACAACGATCTGCGCAAGAACATTTCGATCACGACGCTCGACAACCTCAATTTCATCAACAAGTACCCCAGCGGACAGACCGGCAGCGACCCCGTGGTCATCTCGCGCCTGGCGGAGATGTATCTCATCAGCGCCGAGGCTCAGGGACTCAACGGCGGCGGTCTGGAGCGGCTCAACGAGCTGCGCAACAAACGCGGTCTGGAGGGAGTGTCGCCGGCTACCGAGGCTGATTTCCTCGATGCCATCCTCAAGGAGCGTCGCCTGGAGCTGCTGGCCGAGGGTTTCCGCTGGTACGACCTCGTGCGTACGGGTAAGGCTACCGCCACGCTCGGCACGCAGGACTATCAGTGTCTGATGCCGCTGCCGAGCCGCGAGTTGCTCTATAACTCCAATCTGCGGCCCAACAATCCGGGTTATTAGTGTGAAGTGTGATTGCAAATACGCATAAACCATGAAAACGATGAAATTATACAAATATATGATCGGGTTGCTGCTTTGCGCCGGACTTTTTGCGGCCTGCGACAACTCGAATGCCTTCGATGAACACGCTTCGTTCGGTCAGGAGGCTGCGACGGCCTGGGGGCAGAGCCTGAAGGATGGTTCGAACGGATACATCGCCCATGTGAAGAGCGATCGGACCTATGCGATCGCCGACGGGGTGGATATGCTGGAGATGGGATTTCTGGCTAACGACGGTCTGGCGATCCAGATGTTCCTCTTCCGCATAGCGTTGAGCGACATGATCACCTTACGTGCGACGTTGGCCAACGACCAGGATAAGGTCGGTGTGGGTCAGACGATCATGAAGCAACTCGAAGCCATGCAGGAGAATCGGCCTGCGGGTGAACGGGTCCTGGGCGGCACGAATGCCGACTTCTTCAATATGTCGACCTTCGTTCCCTACGGCATCTGCTACCGGGGCGGCGTAGGTGTGAAGACCTCGTTCGACCGTGTGGACTGCAATGTCTTCGTCATCTCGACGGACAACACCGCCTACTGCCTCACCGACGAGGAGTTCAAGGCCATGGATAAGGCTACGGTGAGCGAGGCGGTCTGTGGGCGCAGCACGCTGTTGCTCAAGGGTGGCGAGCAGATGGACCAGAGCACCAACACGATGCCGGTGGGCAACCTCGAACCGCGTACCTGCATCGGCGTATCGCAGGATGGCAAGGAGGTTTACCTCATGGTGGTCGACGGCCGTAATTTCCACTATTCGAACGGTGCTGACCTTTACGATCTGATGAATCTCATGTCGGGCTGCGGTGCCTGGGACGCGCTCAACCTCGATGGCGGCGGCTCGTCGACCTTCATCGCCCGCATGCCCGAATCGGGCGATCTCGAACTGCGGAATTGGCCTACCGACAACGGCGGCGTCATGCGTGCCGTAGCGACCGGACTGGCTATCGTTGAAACTCAAAAATGACGGAATCCATGAAAACGATATTTCGAAATTTGCTTCTGACGTTGGCGTGCGCCGGATTCGGTGCCTGCCAGGACTTCTCCGACGATACGGCTTTCACGCCTGCGACTCCCGAACTGAGTTTCGTCGAGTCGGCCCTTCAGGCCGGAAAAGCCACCGCGGAATACACCGTAACGATCAAGTCGAACCTGCCCTGGCGCATCACCAGCAACCGCGATTGGGTGACGTTCGATCCCTCTTACGGCAGTGGCGACGCGCAGGTGACCGTCACGGTCGGTGCTAACCGTACGCTCGAGGCGCGTACGGCGACGATTTCGGCCTATGTCATCAAGGGCGAGGAGGTGACGCTGCCCCTCACGCAGGAGGCTGCGAGCGCTTCCGACCTGGCGACGAACTATTACGTCAAGGCCGACGGCGATGCCGCAAACGACGGTCTGAGCTGGGCGAAGGCCACGACGCTCGAAAAGGCCCTCGACCTGGCGATGAACGGCGACCTGATTCACGTAGCCGCCGGCCGCTATGTGCCCACGGTGCCGCTGACGGGTGTCAAGACCGATGCCGACAAGACCTTCGAGATCCACAGCAACTTCTCGATGATCGGCGGTTATCCGGCCGATGCTGCGGAGGGCGCCGTTGCCGATCCGGCGAAGAACGAGACGATTCTCGACGGCAACGGGGCGGTTTACCACGTGATGTGCGTGACTGCAACGAAGATGGACGGCATGCGCGCCGTGGTCGACGGATTTACCATTACGGGCGGCTCGGCGAACTTCGGTTCGGCCGGAGGTCCGACCATCGGCGGCGTGAAAATTTACAACACCTACGGTTCGGCGCTGTATGTCGGTAACTCGGCGGTGGATATCGTACGTTGCAAGATCTGCGACAATATGGACGGGCGTCAGGGTATCATTCGCGTCGATAAGGGGGCCGAGGCTCTGTTCTCCTTCTGCGACGTGAGGAACAATGCGGTTCGCGATAACGGAGCGGCCTATAATAGCGGCGCTTTCTGGATCGCCGACTGTTCGCTGACGCATATCGACCATACGACGATCGCCGATAACAAGTCTTCGGGCGTGGGTGTCGGTATCTATGTCCTTGGCACGAATACGACGACCAATGTGCTGGTATCCAACTCGACGGTCAGCGGCAATTCGCTTCATTCGGAGATCAACACGCGTGCCGGCGGCGGTATATATACCCGCGAGTGGGGTAATGTCGTGGTTGTCAACTCGACGGTTTACGGCAATCATTGCGGTCGCGGTGCGGGTATCGCGGTACACGGTACGACCGCAGCCCCGAGCAAGACCTTCGTCATCAACTGTACGGTTTCGGGTAACTCCAACATCGAGGCCGACTATGGTCCGGGTCTGCTTCAGAATGCGGCTCCGGCTACCGTAGAGGTCTACAACTCGCTGATAACGGGAAATACCGAAGCGGGAGGAACCGATGCAAACGTCAAGTTGCAGTCGTCCAACAACAAGATCGCCAATTCGATCGTCGGATCGACCGTTTACGACGCCGAGGGAGTCGCTATCCCGGGCGTATTGTTCAACTTCGCTACGATGCTCGGCACACTGGCCGACAACGGCGGCGCTACGCAGAGCTGCCTGCTGCTGGGCAACGACAATCCGGCGCGCCAATACGGTATGACTGTCGCCGAGCTGGAGAACCTCTGTGCGGGTCTCGACCCGATCTTCGGCAAGGTGCTGGGCAATATCGACCAGTTGGATGATCCGCGCAAAGACAAGACGGTGATCGGCGCCGTCGTGAAGTAACGCCGACCGCTAAACGATCGAGGGGCTGTCTAACAAGTCCCCGAAATTGAAATCACCCCTGTCAGAGTTCATTCTGACGGGGGTGAAATCGTAAAATTCGGATTTGTTAGACAGCCCCTTTTTCTCGGTTCGGCGAGCGGGTGTCACTCCAGCCGCAGCACGTGGGCCCGGAATTCCCACGAATCCTGACGGGCTGTGGTGATGAAGCCCAGGTAGCAGCGCCCGTTGCGGATTTTGACGCCTTCCGCCTCGAAGTAGCCCGAGTCGGTCAGACCGCATTCGTTGAGCCGTTCGACATCGCGAGATGCCGCGACCGGCGTATGCAGGCGTATGATCCGGCCGTGCAGGTCGAGTTCCGTGACGGTCGAACCCGGGGGCGTCTTGCCGCTGTCGTTCCGGCCGCCGTCGCCCGCACACCAGTAGATGCGGTCGCGGGTTATTGCGTATCCCTGCATCGGCAAACCGCCGTTGAGCTGCGCATTGTCGGCGTAGAACCGGTATAGCGGTGCGATTCGCGTCAGGTCGTGCACCGCGACTCGCGGGCGGATCTTCTGCGCCGGGATCGGAGCTCCGCTTTCGCCGCCGCGGGAGATTTCGAGCAGTGTCACCTCGCTCACGGGCACGGTCTTCGCTTCGGAGAGCCGATAAATATCGAACCGGGTGTTTTTGCCGGGCGAGGTGTTGTCGCTGCAAAGGATGCACAGCAGATCGTCGGTGACGTCCGCTGCGACGCAGAGGTTGCGATGGGGACCGACGTAGTAGTTGTCGGCGACGTCCTCTGCGAGACAGCTGCGGCCGGGTTCGAACTTCACGCGCGAGACGATCTGTTCGCCGAAATAGGAGCCGTCGTCGTAGCGGGTCGCGAAATTCGAGGTCCAGACATAGGTTTCGGACTGTTGCTCCTCGATCGAGATGTTGGTCGCGTGTCCGGCGTAGTAGATCGTCATCGGCTCCGACGGAACTCCCGAACGCGGGCAGCGCTGCACGTGGAGTGCCGGGCCCTGGCATCCGGCGACGATCAGGTCGCCGTTTCGGGCCAGGTCGAAACTCTGCATGGCCATCTTGTCGTGCAGACGCATCCCTTTGGCATAGATTTGCGACGGCTCCAGCGGCCGGCTGAAGTCGAACGATACGATCATCTGCATGCGGGCCGACATCTCTCCGTCGGGCGAACTCGCCGTGACGGTCGTCGAACCGATCTTCAGTGCGCGGGCTTCGCCCTCGGAGGTCACCGAGACGACCGACGGATTGTCGGAGACGAGCGACAGCTGCAATTCGTTCGCCGCGAAGTCGTAATCGACCCTACCGGCGGTGCCGTCCGTTTTCAGCGGGAGTCGTACCGTGCCGCCCGCCGGGATTACGGTTTGCGAGGGCGAGAAAAGAATTCCTCGTATCCGGGTTTCGCCCGGGTCCTTTTCGCTGCATGCGACCGCTGTCGCCATTGTCGCGATCCATCCGAAGCGGATCGCCTGTCTGAGTTTTTTTGCCATAGTCGGTATTCGATGGGTGTCTGTAAGGAATCGGGTGCGCGCGGAAATCGCCGCCGTGTTTTTAATAAATACGATTCAACCTGTAAGATTACTAAGCGAGAAAGATGAAAAAAATCTCGGTGCAGGCCGCCTTTGCTGCAAAATCTCGCTATTTTTGCAACACGATCGGAGTCGACCGAACACGGCGGCCCGATTCATCGGAAAGATCATGCGAGCAGACGACGAGAAAATAGCGGGGACGCTGCGCCGTTACTGGGGATTCGACTCCTTCCGCCCTGTGCAGCGGGAGATCATCGACTCGGTGATGGCGGGGCGCGACACCCTTGCGCTGATGCCCACGGGCGGCGGTAAATCGCTGACCTACCAGGTTCCGACGATGGCCCGCGAGGGGCTGTGCATCGTCGTCACGCCGCTCATCGCTCTGATGAAAGATCAGGTCGACCGTCTGCGGGCGCGCCGGATCTCTGCCGTGGCGATCCATTCGGGGCTTTCGCCCCGGCAGATCGACATCGCGCTCGACAACTGCGCCTACGGCGACGTGAAATTTCTCTACGTGGCGCCCGAACGGTTGGCCACAGAGGCTTTCCGTCTGCGCGTCGTGCGGATGAACGTCTCGCTGCTGGCCGTGGACGAGGCTCACTGCATCTCGCAGTGGGGCTACGATTTCCGGCCCTCGTACCTGCGTATCGCCGAACTGCGCGAACGCCTGCCGGGCGTTCCGATCCTGGCGCTTACGGCTTCGGCGACGCCGGTGGTCGCCGACGATATCATGCGCCATCTGAAGTTCACCGAGCCGCACATCCTGCGCAGCAGCTTCGCAAGGCCCAACCTTTCGTACAGCGTCCGCCGTACGGACGACAAGAACGGGCAACTGTTGCGGCTTTTGCACAACGTTCCCGGCTCGGGTATCGTCTATTGCCGCACGCGCGAGGGTACCGAGCAGATCGCCGACATGCTGCGTCGCGAGGGCATTCCGGCTGCGGCCTATCACGGCGGAATGGGCCATGCCGAACGCACGTTGCGTCAGGAGGAGTGGCTTTCGGGGCGCGTGCGGGTGATGGCCGCCACGAATGCTTTCGGCATGGGTATCGACAAACCCGACGTGCGCTTCGTCGTGCACTATGCCATGTGCGATTCGCTCGAGAGCTACTACCAGGAGGCGGGGCGTGCCGGCCGCGACGGGCAGCGGGCCTATGCGTTGCTGCTGGTGGCCTCGGACGACAGCGACCGCATCGCCCGTCGCTTCGAGCAGGAGTTTCCGCCCCTGGAGAAGATCAAGGATATCTACGAACGCATCTGCTCCTACCTTCGGGTCGGCATCGGCGACGGCGCCGAGGCGTCGTTTCTGTTCAACATCCACGACTTCTGCGCTCGCGAGCATCTCTATTCGGGTACGGTCGTCAGCGCCGTGAAGCTGTTGCAGCAGAACGGTTACATGACCCTCACCGATGCTCAGGACAACCCCGCGCGGGTCATGTTTTGCGTCAGTCGCGACGACCTTTACAAACTGCGCGTGCAACGCGAGGAGCTGGACCATTTCATCCGCACGCTGCTGCGGCTCTACAACGGCGTTTTCACCGAGTTCCGGCCCATCGACGAGGGCGAACTGGCCACCTGGAGCGGCTATACGGTCGAGCGGGTCAAGGAACTACTCAAAAGGTTGTGGCAGCTGCGCGTGATCCGCTATATTCCTTCCAACCGGTCGCCCATTCTTTTTCTGAACGAGGAGCGGCTTCCGCGGGCCGATCTTTATATCGCCCCCGAGACTTATCAGCGACGCAAGGAACTTATGCAGGCGCGTTTCGAACGGATGATCGCCTATGCGACGAACGAGGATCGCTGCCGCAGTACGTTGCTGGAGGAGTACTTCGGTGCCGGAGAGGTTGCGCCGTGCGGTATCTGCGACGTTTGTCTGGCCCGGCGCCGCGCCGAGAAGCGGCAGCAGGGCGGAGAGGCCGCTTCCGAACAGGCGATCGCGGCTCTGCTCGCACAGGGGCCCGTCTGGCCGCAGCAAGTCGCCGCGCAGCTTCGCCTTCCGCCCGAACGGGTCGCCGAAGCGGTCCGCAGGCTCATGGCCGAGGGCCGAATCTCCACGCGCAGCGACGGCATGCTGGAGCTGCGCGATTGACCGCTGCCCGGATCCTTTCCGGAAATCGCATAACAAAATAGCTTCCGTTGCCCCGATTCTGAAAATAATTGCGTAATTTTGCCGGACATCCCAGCAACGCATGAGCTACGACAAGCCTTTTACCGATAAGATCAGCAACGAACTGACCGCTCAACTCCCGGCCATCGAATTCCCGGGGGAGATTCGGGTCATCGAACACGAACGGCAAATCGCCGCCGCATGCAAGTATCTCTCGCAGCAGTCCGTCATCGGATTCGATACCGAGACCCGGCCGTCGTTTCGCCCGGGCGTGACGTTCCGCGTCTCGCTGCTGCAACTCTCCTCGGCCGAGCGTTGTTACCTGTTTCGGCTCAATCGCTTCGCGCTTATCAAGCCCATTACGGATCTGCTGGGCGATCCCGCGTTGAAGAAGGTCGGTGCCGACGTGGCGGGCGACCTGCGGTCGCTCAGGCAGTTGCGTAAGTTTCGCGACGGGGGCTTCGTCGATTTGCAGACCATCGCGCCCCGTTGGGGCATCGAGGAGAAGAGCCTGCGCAAGCTCTCGGCCATCGTGCTGGGGCAACGCGTGTCGAAGGCCCAGCGGCTCAGCAACTGGGAGGCGACGTCGCTTACCGACAAGCAGCGGCTCTATGCCGCGACCGATGCGTGGGTCTGCACGCGTATCTACGAGCGACTGATGCAGACGCCGCCGCTCGAACGGACGAAATAGCCGATGATTATGTATGGACGTCCGATAGCCCCGCTTCTTCGCGGGATATACCCGGAAGTCCCTCGAAAGAGGGTCGGAGGGGCGTAATTGCGAACGCTGCGAAATGCCGCGAACAAGGACCGTCGGATGAAGGGTGTGCGACCCCGGACATATGATTACGTGAAATAAAACCATTTCCATGATACCGCAAATTTATCTGCGCAAAGGCAAGGAGGAGTCGCTCCGCCGTTTCCACCCCTGGGTGTTCTCCGGGGCTATCGATCACATCCGGGCCGCGGAGGAGTCCGAGATCGCCGAGGGGGCGCTCGTCGAAGTCTATACCCGCTCGGGCGAGTTCATCGCCCAGGGCCACTATCAGATCGGCTCGATCGCTGTGCGTATCCTCGCTTTCGACCGCGAGCCGATCGACGGCGCGTGGTGGAAACGCCGTGTCGCCGTGGCTCTCGACGTACGGCGCCGGCTGGGGCTTACCAACGATCCCGAGACTACGTGCTACCGCCTGATCCACGGCGAGGGCGATTCGTTGCCGGGGCTCATTGTCGACATCTACGGCACGACGGCCGTCGTACAGTGCCACTCGGTGGGCATGTATCGCTCCCGCCTGGAGATCGCCGCCGCCATCCGTGCGGTCTACGGCGAGCGGATCACGGCCATCTACGACAAATCGTCGCAGACGCTGCCTTTCAAGGCCGATCTCGGTGCCGTGGACGGGTATCTGTGGGGGCGTTCCGATGCCTCGTCGCAGATCGTCCTGGAGCACGGACATCGTTTCCGAGTCAACTGGGAGGAGGGGCAGAAGACGGGTTTTTTCCTCGACCAACGTGAAAACCGCGAGCTGGTACGCCGTTATGCTGCGGGCCGCACGGTGCTCAATACATTCTGTTATACGGGCGGTTTCTCGGTTTATGCCCTGGCGGGCGGTGCCCGGGAGGTTTGCTCGGTGGACTCTTCGGAGCGCGCCGTGACGCTGGCCACGGAGAATATGCGGCTCAACTTCGGCCAGGGGGCTCCCCATACGGAGGTCGCGGCCGACGCCGTGGAGTATCTGCGCGACATCGGCGATCGTTACGACCTGATTATTCTCGATCCTCCGGCCTTCGCCAAACACCACAAGGTGCTGGGCAATGCCATGCAGGGGTATAAGCGGCTCAACGCCCGGGCTCTGTCGCAGATACGTCCCGGAGGTATCCTCTTCACCTTCTCCTGTTCGCAGGCCGTCTCCAAGGAGTTGTTCCGCACGACGGTGTTTTCGGCGGCGGCCATCGCGGGCCGTAAGGTGAGGATTCTGCATCAGCTGACCCAGCCCGCCGACCATCCGATCAACATTTACCATCCCGAAGGCGAATACCTCAAGGGGTTGGTGCTTTACGTAGAATAAACCGACCATGAAGAAGTTCCTGTTATCGTTTGCACTTCTTTGCGGCTCGTTGTTCGGCGCTTCGGCGCAGAGCCGTATCGAAACGTTCACACTCGAAAGCCGGGTGCTGGGCGCTCCGAAAACCTGCTCGGTGTATCTGCCCGACGGATACGATGCGTCGCAGAAAAGTTACCCCGTGCTCTATCTGCTGCACGGAGCCAGCGACGACCATACGGCCTGGGTCGAGCGGGGCCAGGTACACCGCATCGCCGATGCCGCTTTCGCCGAAGGCGTGGCGCAACCGATGGTGATCGTCATGCCCGACGCTTCGGGCGAGGGGCCCTCCCGTACGGGAAGACACATAGGATATTTCGATGTGGAGGGGTGGCCCTATGAAACTTTCTTCTTCGAGGAGTTCATGCCCGCGGTCGAAAGCAAGTATCGCATCCGTGGCGAAAAATCGCAACGCGCCGTGGCGGGTCTCTCGATGGGTGGCGGAGGTACGGTGGTCTATGCCATGCATCACCCCGAGGTTTTCGGTTCGGCCTGCTCGCTGAGCGGCTTGCTGGATACTTTCCCCGTGCCGCGTAAGGACGATCCCGCATTCCTTCGATCCGTCACCGACAATTCGCCCGTACGGATGCTGGAGACGCTTCCCGAAGAGGAAGTGGCGCCGTGGCGTACGATTCGCTGGTGGCTCGACTGCGGCGACGAGGATTTCCTCTATGCCTGCAATATCCGTTGCTATGCGCTGATGCGCGAACGGTGTATTCCGCTGCAATACCGCATGCGCGACGGCGGCCATACGTGGCAATACTGGCAAACGGGTCTCGCGCAGATTCTTCCTTTCATTTCGATCGGATTTACGGAGTGACCGATTCCCGATTTATCGGGGTGCCTCCACTCGCATCTCGATCGATGTGCCCGACCATTGGTTGATCCGCAGGCGTTCCGTCCGGAGTTTCTTGCCTGCGAAGGAGATCTGCAAATCGACGTCGAAAGGTCGCGAGGCATCGATATCGTTGTTCTCGGGCAAGGTGTGGGGCACGATGTAGACGTAGAGAATCAGGTGGTCGCACGGCGGTGCGACGAGTGTCACCGCACGATCGGCCGGGATTCCGGCGGGACGGATGCGGGAACTCGTCCCCACGTCGGCGACGTGTGATTCCGACGATGCGAAATCGATACGCCGCTCCTCGGCGTCGAAACAGCCGCACATGAGTGCGGCATTGTAGCGCCACCAACCCTCGAAGCGACTCGAAACAGCGATCGTATATCCCTTGTTGTCTGTCATGCCGCAAAGGTAATACAAGCTGCGTGCAAAGTCAAATTTATTCGGCTTCCGACGGAGCGGAATATGCAAATATGCCGGATTTCTTTGCAAATCTTTTATTTTTTAGTAACTTTGCGCACTAATTGTGTACGAATGGAGTTCACAAAGACATATTCGATCGCTTACAAAGGACTGAAAAACGGTTCGCACGACTTCGATTTCAAAGTGGATCGCACGCTCTTCGAGGCGTACGAAGCCTCTGAAATCAAGGACGGTGCGTGCGATGTGCATGTCGTGCTGGAGCGCAGCGAGACGCAGCTCGTCCTCGATCTTACGATCGAAGGGTATGTCGTCGTGGCGTGCGACCGCTGTTTGGAGGATTGTCGCATCCCGGTCGATTACGAAGGCCGCCTGTTGGTGAAATTTTCTGACGAAGTGCGCGAATACGACGGCGAGGTGTTGTGGCTCTCGCCTGCGGAGACAGAGGTGGACCTGACGCAATATGTTTACGAAAGCATCGTTCTTGCTTTGCCCTATCAGCGCGTACACCCCGACGGGGAGTGCGACCCTCGGATGCTGGAGCGTTTCCGGATCGTTTCCGACGAGGAGTTCGCCCGCATCGAGCGGCAGGCCGTGCAGGCGGAGCCTCCGATCGGCCAGGAAGGTATGTCGGCACTCGCGGAGCTAAAACGACGCATGGAGGCGGACGACGCGACGGGAAAAGAGGAGTAATAATATTAATTGAAACGAAGAAGTAGTCGGTCATGGAATAACTTGCGGGCCGTGTCCCGAAAAACACCTCCTGGGAGGAGATTCACGGGAAGGCCGGACTTGCAACCGCGTGAACGCAGAACGTTCCAAAGCGGACGTCATACCGAGACACGAAATTGTATAGATAATACTTAAACTTATAATTCATTCACTAAAATGGCACATCCTAAACACAAAATCTCGTCGACCCGACGCGATAAGAGAAGAACCCACTACAAGGCCGTAGTTCCGACGGTCGTAACCTGCTCGAACTGCGGTGCGTCCGTACTGTATCACCGCGTATGCCCCGAGTGCGGTTTCTATCGCGGCAAGCTCGCCATCGAGAAGAAGGCGGACGAATAGTCTTCGAAAGAGCGCATCCCCCGAAGATGCAGCTCTTTCTGAATTTTTGAAGGTTTCCCCGCGAAGCCCGGACTGCCTGCGAACTATGCGTAATGCAGTGTGGGAATGGGAGATACTAACACCAAATCGCTTGTAAATATGTTGAAGATTGGTATAGACGCCATGGGCGGCGATTTCGCTCCCGAGGCTGCGGTGAAAGGTGCGGTCATGGCCCTCGACGCCATCGGCGAGGATAGCCGCATCGTCCTGTTCGGCGATGAAACGCGTATCCGCGAGGTGCTCGACGCCGAGGGATGCCCTGCCGAGCGGTTCGATATCGTCGCTACGACCGAGGTCATCGAGATGGGCGATCATCCCGCCAAGGCATTTCAGGCCAAGGCCGATTCGAGCATCACGGTCGGTTTCGGGTATTTGGCCAAGGGTGCGATCGACGGCTTCGCCAGCGCCGGATCTACGGGAGCCATGATGGTCGGTTCGATGTATGCCGTAAAACCTATCGAAGGGGTAATCCGTCCTGCGATCTCCTCCCTCGTGCCTACTGTCGCGGGACGTCCTGCGCTGTTGCTGGACGTGGGGCTGAATGTGGACTGCAAACCCGAAGTGCTGGCGCAGTACGGTCTGATAGGGGCGTTCTATGCCGAATCGGTTCTGCACATCGAGCGTCCGCGCGTCGCGCTGCTCAACATCGGCGAGGAGGACACGAAGGGTAACGCACAGACCAAGGCGGTCTATGAACTGCTGAAGGCCGACGAGCGGATCAATTTCGTGGGCAACGTAGAGGGCATGCATATCTTTTCGGGCAAAGTCGCCGATGTGATTATCTGCGACGGTTTCGTGGGCAATATCGCGCTCAAGATGGCCGAGGGACTCTACCGCATCAATAAGGCTCTGGGTGGCGGCAATGCTTTCTGGGATGCCATGAACTACGAAAATGTCGGCGGTACTCCCGTGCTGGGTGTCAACGCACCCGTGGTGATCGGCCACGGCGGTTCGACGTCGAAGGCGATCCGTAGCATGATCCTCTCGACCGAACAGGTGATCCGGGCCGGACTGACGGCGCGGTTGCAGCGTGCGTTTCAAAATTAATTCAAAACAGGTAAAGGAAGAAAGTTAATGGGTAAGATAACAGCAGCCATAACGGGTGTGGGACAATACCTCCCCGATTATATCCTCACCAACGAGGAGTTGAGTCGTATGGTCGATACCAACGACGAGTGGATCATGTCGCATGTCGGCATCAAGACGCGTCACATTCTCAAGGGCGAGGGCGTAGGTACTTCCTATATGGGTGCGCGCGCGGTGTTGAACCTGCTCGATAAGACGGGTGTCGATCCGATGGAGATCGATGCGGTGATTTGCGCCACGATCACCCCCGATATGTTCTTCCCCTCGACGGGTAACCTCATCGCTGATCAGGCCGGATGCAAAAACGCTTTCGCCTACGACGTGTCGGCCGCTTGCAGCGGTTTCCTCTTCGCGTTGACCACGGGCGCCAAGTTCATCGAAGCGGGAACGAGCAAGAAGGTGATCGTCGTCGGTGCGGACAAGATGTCTTCGATCGTGGACTACACCGACCGTTCGACCTGTCCGATTTTCGGCGACGGAGCTGCTGCCGTGCTCCTCGAAGCCAATACCGAGGGGTTGGGCGTCATCGACTCGATTCTGCGTTCGGACGGCTCGGGCGAGTTGCAGCTCTACATGAAGGCGGGCGGTTCGCGTTATCCGGCGTCGGTCGAGACCGTGCAGAACAATTGGCACACGATCTCGTGGGACGGTCATGCCGTATTCAAGGCTGCCGTTTCGAAGATGGCCGACGTATCGGTGGAGATGATGGAACGTCACCAGCTTACGGGCGATGATATCCGTTACCTCGTACCTCATCAGGCCAACCTGCGCATCATCGATGCTACGGCGCGCCGTATGGGTATTTCGAGCGATAAATGTATGATTAACATCGATCGCAACGGCAATACGACGGCTGCAACGATTCCTTCGTGCCTCTACGATTACGAGAAGGAGTTGCGTCCGGGCGACAACCTGATTCTGTCGGCCTTCGGCGGCGGTTATACCTGGGGTGCGATCTACGTGAAGTGGGCTTACGACGGTTCGAAGAGCTGTCAGATCGACGCTTCTGCGAAATAGTTCCCGTCATACGTCGGTCCGTATACGGAATCCGCGTGTACGGTTATTTTAAGACCTCGGTCCCGGTGGGATCGGGGTCTTTTCGTTCGTGCCGGGAATCGAGTCTTCCTGTGAAAAAAAGGAGGCCGTCGATAGCCTCCGATATTGAAAATCGCCTCTGTCGGAATCGGTTCGGACAGAGGCGGAATGTCCATATCGTATCGGTTGGGCTTGAAATTCCGTTCCGGATACCATCTTTGTTCGATCTCAGGAGACCGGGGATGGTTTCGGGAAGCGGCGGAGGAGTTTCGAGCTATTCTTCGAGATAGAACGGAGGAATGTTTTCCGAATCTTTTCGCTTCTTGGAGATGATCCGCAACAAGATGTTCATCCGAGTTCTGGTCCTCCATCGGATGTGCCAGCACACGATGCAAAATCCGAATCACGTATTCGTATCCGGGTTCGTATTGCTCGTCGAAGCCTAACTAAGGGTTTGCATCCGAACTCTCTGCCTGGACGGGGTAGATTTATAAATACGACAAAGGGCGTGAAGCTGCTGTTTTCGGCATTTCGAGTTCCGGTATTTTGAATCGTCCGGTACGAAAAAGTCCGGAACCGCACTTGCGGCTCCGGACCGGATTTTCAGCTGTGGGCTGAAGACTACTTGTTGTTGTAAGCAGCCATCTTCTCGATGAGCATCAGCACCTTGTTCGAGTAACCCCACTCGTTGTCGTACCACGAAACGACCTTCACGAACGTGTCGGTCAGTGCGATACCGGCAGCCTTGTCGAAAATCGACGTGCGAGCGTCGCCCAGGAAGTCCGACGAAACGACAGCCTCCTCGGTGTAACCCAGGATACCGTTGAGTTCGCCTTCCGAAGCCTCCTTCATGGCAGCGCAGATCTCGTCGTACTTGGCGGGCTTAGCCAGGTTTACGGTCAGGTCGACAACCGACACGTCGAGGGTCGGAACGCGCATCGACATACCCGTGAGCTTACCGTTCAGCTCGGGGATCACCTTACCTACGGCCTTGGCAGCGCCGGTCGACGAGGGGATGATGTTGCCCGAAGCGGCACGGCCGCCGCGCCAGTCCTTCATCGAGGGACCGTCTACGGTCTTCTGCGTTGCGGTGGTCGAGTGAACCGTCGTCATCAGACCGTCGGTGATACCGAACTTGTCGTTCAGCACCTTAGCGATCGGGGCGAGGCAGTTCGTGGTGCACGAAGCGTTCGAAACGATCGTCTGACCGGCATAGGTGTCGGTGTTGACGCCGCAAACGAACATCGGCGTATCGTCCTTCGAGGGAGCCGACATAACGACGTACTTGGCACCTGCGGCGATGTGAGCCTGAGCCTTCTCCTTGGTGAGGAACAGACCGGTCGACTCTACGACGTACTCGGCGCCGACTTCGTTCCACTTCAGGTTGGCGGGATCCTTCTCGGCGGTAACGCGGATGGCCTTACCGTTTACGATCAGCAGACCCTTCTCGGCATCGTAGTCGATCGTACCCTTGAACTGACCGTGCATCGTGTCGTACTTGAGCATGTAAGCCATGTAGTCTACCGGCACCAGGTCGTTGATGCCCACTACCTCGATGTTGTCGTTCGTGCAAGCGGCACGGAACACCAGACGGCCGATACGGCCGAAGCCGTTGATACCAATTTTGATAGTTGCCATAATGTGAATTTATTATTCGTTTGGAAAAACTTGCGTTATTTTTTTCACAGCACAAAAATACATACTTTCTGTTATCTAAGCAAATAAATTTTTAAATTTTTTTCGGTATTCGGTTTCGTTGCAAAATTCGTGCGGCGAGACGTGTGTGCCGGAGCCGATTTCGGAAGTCTTCGTTGTGACCGGAACGGCGGAGTCCGCATTTTTTACAAACGAGGGGCTGTCTAATAAGTCTTAGGCAGCCCCATTTTGTTTATTATCTAAGAGTA
>CAXHRY010000021.1:0-47227 GCA_964018965.1 uncultured Alistipes sp. | reverse complement strand
GGCGTCGGTTTACGCCCGCGTCACCACAGGCAGTCTGCGGCAGGAATTCTATTTCCATTGCGAGGGCAAGCCCGAACTGTGGAACCCAAAAAAGGAACGCATGATGGGCACGAGCCGACTTGCGCAAAAAGTCGATGAAATGCTCGACGAGTTCCGTGTACGGATTTTGGACATCCGCTCCAAACTGGTGGCCGAGGGCTATGCGGCCAATGCCGCGCAGATCAAGCGGCGCTACCTGAACCCGACGTGCAACACGATGATGCTCATTGCGGGCCTTGCCGACTATGTGAAGCGGCGGCAGGCCGAAGTGGGCGTGCGCATCACGCAGCGCACGGCCGACAAGTACGAGCGGCTGCTGCGCTACCTCAAACAGTACTCGCCCAACGCGGCAAAGCCGAGGACATTCCCGTCGAACGGATGAACTACGAGTTTCTGGACGGCTTCAACCTCTTCCTGCAAACCGCCCACTGCTGCCGCCGCAACGGGGCGGTCGCCGTGATGGACTGTCTGCGCAACTTTGTCCTCTACTGCCTGCGCAACGAGTGGATTACGAAAACCCTGTTTCGCTACTACAAACTCAAAGAGGACGAGGTGCAGGCCAAAGAGCACCTCACGGCGCATGAACTGGAACTGCTGCCCCGCAAGGCGCTCGACCGCCGGCTGGCCCGCATCCGCGACGTTTCCGTCTTCTGCTGCCTGACGGGCTTATCGTAGACTACGACTATCAGAGTTCTGATATGCGCGTTGTGAGGCAAGCTCCCGTCTGTACCGCAGAATGTTGTCTTTTCCGACGGTAGCGACTAGCAGAACGTATATGCAAGGCTCGCCCTCGGGCGATTCACAAGGCCTTGCGGATTTCCATCTCCGGCGATAAATTCCCTGCCGGCGGAAACAGATGACAGGGATATTCCGGGATCGAGGAGAGCATAACTCAAACTGAATCCTATTCTCCCATTTACACAAAATTATGGACACTGCCCATTCCTATATCTTGCAAAATCATTATACGACTCTTCCTACTTACCCATAACTATCTCATTCAATTATTTTCGTTCAACTTCTTACACTGCACCATAATCGTATTCAAAGCATCTTCCTGCCCAGCAGGCGGATAATTATATTTTTTCAACAATCGTTTGGCGATACGCCGCATTCCGGCACGAGCACTCTCCTTCATATTCCAGTCAAGCGTCTTGTTTCGCCGAAGCGCATCTGTCAACTCTCGCGTAATAGCGACCAACTGATCGTTGGGATAGAAATCTTTTACAGCCTCAGGCTTGGTCAACGCATCATAAAAGACAAGTTCTTCGCTGTTCAGATTAAGCGACTTGCCGGCCTTTTCGCCGTGAACGATCTCACGGGCTATTTTCAGCAGTTCTTCGATAACCTCTTCGTTCGTCAGCATCCCTTTCAAATAGCGACTCATGGCATCGGACAGAATTTCCGAGAACTTCTCGGCTCGTACCGTATTCGTTCGCTGATATAGTTGTACCTGTTCTGCAATCAACCTACGCAATAATTCTACGGCGAAATTCCGTTCCTTAATCCGGGCAACCTCTTCCAGGAATTTCGGATCGAACAAAGAGAACGCCTCCTTGATATCGGAGAAAAGATTAATTACCCCTTCGCTCTTGATACTCTGCTTGAGCAATTCATTAATACGCCCGTTGATCTCACGGAACGAAATCTTGCCCTTGGCTTCCACGCGCGTCAGTAATGTGCGCAACGCCTCAAAATAGGCAGCTTGGATACGTTGCTCGTAATTCGGCAAACTCTGACAAAGCGACAATGCCTGCCTGCCGGAGCAGCGCCTCTTCGATATAGCGTTTTTCGTTTCCATCCGCTCGGGGGACTGCATGAAATCGACTCCTCCGCTGATGGCTTTCGCCCACTCCAAATCAGACTTACCGAAGAAAGCACCATAATCGAATCCATACATCAGATCACGGCAAACGTCCGGTTTCTTCTGAAACTCCGGATAGGCGGTTTTAGCCACATCCGTATCACCATAATTTTTGCGGTCACGGTATGTATAATCGTTCATCGTCGTCTTCAACGCCGAAGCGATACCCACATAATCCACAACCAAACCACCTTGTTTATCCCCAAACACACGATCATTAGATTGTGTCCGGACATCGGTTTATGGACATACATCGTCGAAAGCGAAGGTACGTCGAAACCCATAAGCCACATATCAACTACGATGACGATTTTCAACGAGCTGTCGTTGTCTTTGAACCGCTTCTCCAACTCTTTCTTGAAGGAATCATTTCCAATAATCACCCGCCAGTCTTCCGGATCTTTATTGCCGGAAGTCATCACAACAGCCAACTTGTCACTCCACACCGGGCGCATTTCGAGGATCCGACGGTAAATCCTGATCGCTATCGGCCGCGAATAGGCTACTATCATCGCCTTACCCGTCTGCTCGTATTGCCGGAATTCCTCATAGTGTTTTACGATCTCCTCGCGCAATGATGCCACCGTCGCGTCAGCTCCAAGGATCGAATCGAGCCGCCCCAATTCACGCTTGCTTTTCTCAATGACATACTCTTCCGCCTCCTCGGCCATCGCATCATACTCCGCATCAATACGCCGCAAGGACTGCTCGTCGAGTTTCAGATTGATTACCCGGCTCTCGTAAAATACCGGGCGTGTCGCACCGCCCTCCACCGACTGCGTCATATCGTACACGTCGATGTAATCTCCAAATACTTCGCGTGTCGACCGATCTTTTTGCGAAATAGGCGTTCCGGTAAGCCCGATATCGGTAATTCGGCGACGGTTTCGCCGCTTGAATTCGGTTACGAGCCGATACCTATTGATTTCGAGGTGTTTGCGGCGGATTTCGGGACAGGCCCGTTCGGGGCGCGGACGGTGGATTCGGGTGTCCGTGTCCTCGTCGTACGCGATTTGTCGAGGCGTGCGAAGTCGGAAAAGCGGTGATCGTGCTTTTGTCGGTCGGTGCTGTCGTTGCTTCGAGAGATGAAATATTGAAAAATATCAAAAAATCATTAAAAAAATTAATAAAATCCTTGTGCGGTCCGATTCTAATGCTTATCTTTGCAGCGAAGTTTTAAGGTTCATTTAGGTTAGTAGTTTTAGGTTGGTGAGGAAACTATGGAAGACGGGACGTCAGTTCCCCGAATCCGGGTTTCCTTTTTTTTGTGTCTTTTTTCGAGTGTTCGAGACTTCGGCGTTTTTTTTCGGCTATGGGTACTGCGATTCTTTCGGCAGAGTTCTATTGATTGGGCAGGCGGCGAAGACTCGAGGGTTGCGGGACAGAGCCCATTCGATCGTTTTTTTAACTCGCGGCGGAGCGGCGATGCGGTTCTGGTCCATATACAGGCAACGGTGGAACCGAGTTCGTCGGCTATATTGCTTTCTCGATTTTGCTTGCGGCGCCGCTTCGGGCGGCTTTTCTTGCCCGGTGCGAATGAAATCCGATGTTGAAACGACTTTTCGCGATCGATGAAGCTTCTCCAGGTCGTTTTTTCTTATTTTTCCTTGCATCAGATCGTTGCGACTCCCCTTCGGAATTGCTTGCCGTGAGTTAATGTTACCAAATTGTTAAATATATTTACTATATTCGTAAAATATTTGCATAATACAAAAAAGACGCTTATCTTTGCAGTGAAGTTTTAAGGTTCATTTAGGTTAGTAGTTTTAGGTTGGTTGAGGAAATCGGCAGGTTGCAGCGGAAAATCCGTTGCTAAGACTTCGGGACGGTGCTCGTTTCGGTAGTCGAATACCTCCGGTTTTACCTCTTTTCGCAAGGGGTGGTTCCCTTGTGAAAGAAAAGGTTCCGGTCGTGAGACCCGAACCTTTTTTACTTTTAGGGGGGGCTGCGAAAATTTTTCTTGGCAACGATCTTCGGCGGCTGGGACCGGACGTAGCCTGCGGGGCGAGCCCGACTAAGGGGAAATAGTAGTCGATCTTGCTTTTTACCGTCCTCTGTCCCCGGACTCATGCGAGCCTCCGCCCGGAGAAGGCTCCGGCTCGCGCGATCCTGCGGACCGCATTGCTTCCGGAATCGGTCGATGTCTCGATTATTCCTTTTTCAATTGCCGCAACTCTTCGTTCGGAATCGTCACATCGACGGCCCCCAGAGCATAACACCCGATTTCATAAGGATTGTATTGGAAAACGATGCCGTCGGCCGTCGGTCGGAAATTGTCGTTGGGGGCGATTCCGTAGTCGGGGAAGAAACCCTGTGCGGCGAGTTCTTCATCGTTGGTAGCTCCGTAGCGTTCGTAGAGTTTTCGACGGATCGAACGGCCGAGTTGCTCCAACTCTTCTTCGTCGAAGATATCCGCAATACCTATCTCGTAACCGTCGGCGAGCGAATAGACGTGATGGTAGGTGCCGTACATGCCGTGAGCGCCGCCCAGGTAGTTCGACGCGGTGATGGTGTAGACGAGCAGCGTATCCCTCACTTCGGCCTCGGATTCGGCGGAAATCCGGTATAGAAACTTCTCGGGTAAACCTTGTCGTAATTCGTCGCCGATTTCATGCAGCGATACGGCCATCGCGTCGGCAGCCGAACCGGTGAAATCCTCCAGCGAGAAGAAATAACCGATGTTGGCGCGTTCGATGGCTTCGAGTGCCGGCGAATCCTCCGCATTGCGGATCGTCGCGAAGCGGTAGTCGACTTCGCAGCCGCGCGTGCTGTCGCCCAGGAGGGTGTCGATGGCGAGGGTCTCGAACCGCGGCGTTACGGGTTTGCGGGTGCAGGAGATGGTGCAGATCGCCAGCAGGAGTACGATGCTGCTCGGAACGGTGAATTTCATGATCGCAATAGAATTTGTATGACTGTTTCGGGGGAACCGTATTCTTTTCGGCGCCGAATTTTCTCTTCTCGGAAGAATTTTCGTTCGGAGCCGTTCGCAATATCCCTCGGGCTTCGCCGTCGTGATCGGAAACCCTTCGAAGCGGCGTATCCGAGACGATAACCGGCGATGACGGAAGGTCCGTGCAAGTCGTCTGCGGTTCTTTTTTTCTTGTAAAGATAGGCAAAAAGCGTACGATACGCTAAAAAATCGAAAAAAATCGCATATTTCGGCTGAAATTTTTTGGAGATTCGAAAGAAGGCGTTATCTTTGCAGCACGAAATTCAAACGGTGGATTCATCTAAGGGTTAGGATACATGCCTCTCACGCATGACATAGGGGTTCGAATCCCCTATCCACTACGAAGGATGCCTGCATTTTATTGATATTCAATAATTTGCAGGCGTTTCGATTGGAGGAGCCGGGACAGAAGCGGGACAAAAACTTTATAGTCCGACTTTTGATTATCAACGTTATACATTTTTACTACGGTGAAAATGTAAAAAAAATGTTGCCAGTTAAGACGGCGCGAAATTCAGCGCTAAATGAAATTCTCTCCTACACTTATCCAAGGTTGCATACTGGTGCCTGCTGGTTCATCAGCTTTTATGCGTTCGATCCGGCGCGGGGTTGCATGCGGCGCAAGCGGATCAAGATTAACTCCGTCGGTACCGCTTCGGAAAAGCGGCGTTATGCCGCCCAGGTCTGCCATCGGCTTTCTGCGAAGCTCGAAGCCGGTTGGAATCCATGGGTCGAAGCCGATGCAGATTACTCGTACAAACTATTTTCGGATGCCCTGGCACACTATCGAGCCTATATCACCAAGCAATTGAATGACGGAGTGTTGCGGCAATCGACAATCCATGGTTATATGAGTTCAGCCAGCGTCATGGAGCGTTGGAATGAGAACCAGCCTACTGCGATCCGATACATATATCAGTTCGATCGGACGTTCTGCGTCCGTTTCCTGGATTATATTTATATCGGACGAGGGAATTCCCCTGCGACGCGGAATAACAACCTGGCATTTCTGCGATCATTTTCGACTTTTCTGGTGCAGCACCTCTATCTCAAGGAAAAGCCGACCGAAGGGTTGCAGAGTATGAATAAAGGCCTAAAACCGAAAAATAGGACGGTGATTGATTCCGGTGATATGCGTCGGCTACACGATTGGCTCGTCGCCAACAACAGGCCTTTTTTGCTGGTGTGCTACTTCTTATATTATATGTTGATCCGTCCGCGTGAAATTTGTAAACTTCGGCTTCAGGACATCAACGTTGCAAAGCAGACGGTCTATATTGACGCCTCGATCTCCAAAAATAAGAAGTCAGGTGTTGTTACTATTCCTGCACCGATCCTTGAATTGATGGTGGATTTGGAGTTTTTCAATGCTCCAAGTTCGCATTATATCTTCTCCTCTGGGTTTCGGCCTGGTGCAAAGTTGTGCAGCGAGAGGGCCTATCGCAATTATTGGAATACGACGATTGTCCCGGCGTTGGATTTTCCGAAAGAGTACAAATTCTATTCGCTCAAAGATTCTGGTATCACGGAAATGCTCCGTGCAATGGATACTCTTTCGGTGAAAGAACAGGCTCGGCATTCGTCGCTCGTAATAACGGATGCTTATACGCCGCAAAGTGTCCGAACGGCAAATCCGGTGTTGCAAAATTATAAGGGTCTGCTTTAATAAAAAAAGTAGAGCCCCGATCGTTTGAGACCGGGGCTTTTCCGTCTAATGGAAATCAAAGAAACAGCCTCCAGCAGAGCCACAACAGACCGATCTTCGCCAGAGCCCAGGCCAATCCGATCAGCCCGGCCCAAATATCCCTCCAGTCGGGCGCCGGGTCGAGCCAGCAATCCTTGAGCAGGATGGCCGCGCAGGTGACGACAGCGCAGATCGCCGTCACCCATCCGAGGGAGAGCAGCCATCCGATGGTGAGTGCTGCGCCGATCCAGACGACGGTAGCGATGTTGTCGGCCAGCGCGAAGTGCAGGATTTTGTCTTTCTCGAAGCGGCAGAGCCAGGTGACAGCGGCCATGATGTAAGCCTTGATCGTTGCGATGAATTTTTCCATGATGAGCTTTATTTTGTGGTTTTCTGTTGCCAAATTGACACCTTGCCCCGGATTTCGAGGCGCGGTTCCTGGCGGAGCGGATCGTACCCAGCGCCGGCCGATAGCGATATGCGTCCAAGGTTTCGGGTGGCATATACCCCCGTCCAACGATCACGGAGATCTGCGCCGACCTCTATTCCTATGTCCCAGGCAGGCCGCTCGCGGACGATCTGCGTCCGGACGGTCGTCGTGTTGTAGGTCTCGATGAAGTCGAGGCGGGGAGCCAGCGGCCCGACGGCCGGGCCGACGACGCGCGCGTGGTAGGTCGAATCGCGATACTCCAGCGTGCGCTCGGTGATCTGCACTTGAATGCTGTCAAAAGACGGCACAGCATCCCCTTTATTATACTGTGAAACGTGACAAGCCGTATCGGCAGCTGGTGCGAACAGCCATTTCGGTACGGTTACCGCAATGGTCCGGTCGACAGTCCGGCCTGGCAGCGGACGGTAGTAGACCGTGGTGTCGATGTGCGTTTCGACAACTTCGTCCAGGCGCCCGGCCGAGTGTCGGCCGAGGAGGAACGCGGCCGCGAGCAGGGCCAGGAGCAGAACAATGCGCAGTGTCTTCATCGTGTCGCCTTTTCGAAGTGGTCGACGCACTCCAGGATCGCGTCGAAGTGCATCCGGGCGATGCGGTCGCGGCCCGCCTCCGACATGATGAAGCGGCAATCCTTTTCCGTATCCATGAAAAAATTCTCAGTAAGCACGGCCGGACATGCGGTCTTAGCCAGGATTGCGAAGTCTGCTTCCTTATCATGGTCGCCGTCGGTCGTATCGGAGCGCATGCGCCACTCAGGAAACGCCCGCTCGGCATGACGGTAGAAGATTTCGGCATACTCGTCCGCCCGGGTCTGTCCGCGGCTGGTCCACACTTCCCAGCCGGTTCCGCCGCCGGCATTTGCGTGAACCGAGACGAGCAGACAGTTCGCCTTGCCATTCACGGCACAAATATGATTGACGAGGCTGGCCCGCTGCGAAAGCGGCGTATCGGCCAAGCCTGGAACGATGATGTCGAAGGTGATGCCTTTGTGCGCCAGCAGGCGGGCGATGCGGTGCACGATGTCGCGGTTGAACTCGTATTCGAAGAGCTGCGTGCCGTCGGCCCATCGGGGCGAGCGCTTGCCCGGCGTATCGTTGCCGTGGCCGTTGTCGAGGAGGATGCGAAGTCTATTCATTATCTTTTTGTTGGGTTGTTTTGACTTTGTAGGTGTAGTCGATACCGAAAATCGCCCCAGCAAAAGAGAGGGCTTCGCCGAAGGCAACCAGAACGGAGCTGTGAATCTCGCCTCGCGGCGCGATAACGAAGCCTGCGACGAGAAGGCCACAGCCCACGACAAGCAGGCCGACGGCGGTGAAAAGCTGAACTTCTGTGCGGTGTGCGGGTGTCATAAACGTAATGTTATGCCACAAAAATAGCCGCCCATGGGCGGCTGGAAAAGGACAAGGCTGAGGGCTCAGAAATATCGTTTCTTCATTTCTACCAGTTTGTCCCAGCAGGTGACAATAAGACCGTCCTCATGGTGATGATACTCGCCGCGATAGGCAGGAATGCCACCCCAAACATTGGCCCAACTCTCGGTGTAGAAGTGATAATAGTTCTCGGCTCGGCAAACGAGACAATGCCCACCGCTCGGTATGGCAATTACGAAAATCCAAAGAGGTCCGAGTACTTTCGACTGAAGAACGTGACCATACTCATGGTCGTAGATGGCCTCGCACGTCATATTGCGCGCCGAGATAAATACGTATTGTCCGAGCGTCACACCTCCCTTGACATGATTCGTTGCATAAAACACTGCTCCGCCTTGCGTTGTTACCTTGACGCGATCCCGGCAATAGAGCAGGTACAGCAAACCTATCAAGTTCTGCGGTAGCTGCCAACTATACAATAATATTTCTAATGTTGCCTGAATAATTGTCCTCATTTTTCAAAATATCAAAGAAATTCATTATCTTTGTCATATCAAACGGCGATAGATTTGAGTAACCCGCTGCTCATGCGCGCGTATCTCGGACCCTGCCGTTTTTTTTATTGTCTCGTAAATACCCATTTGCCGCTTCCTTTATTATAAAGACGATAGTATATGCGCGACACACTGTACCGGTGAGACATCCTTACATTCCCCCGATGATTGCGGAGCTGAAATGCAATCGCAATATCGATATATCGGAGTACTCGCTTCAGTGTTTTATCTGCATTGGCAACTAAACTCGTTTGTAAATAAGTTGCTGCGGGGGTATTGTTCACATTTCCTTTCTCATATTCCATCCAAGAGAGCAGGAGTGATAGAAGTCTTTGGTTATTAAATGGCGCATATTCGGTCTTGTTATAGCGTCCATCTGTTTTATGACCGTTCCTTACCCGCCGCCGGACGAGGATGACCAAATGCGGAAGGCTGTAATCGCCATTATGCGATATCTGGCTGCTATTTATGAACCAATTTGGGGACACCTGCGATGTTCCCGGGCCAATACTAAACTCTCCCGTTTTTTTCCATGGAATACATTCAATGGTTGGCTCGGAAACATTCAATCCGCTATTCGAAAGATCGTAGCGCTTGTATGAACCATTGGGCGCTACGATATGGCTGCGGCATGGAATCTTTTCCCAGGCCAACGAGGTTCCCGCGACACCCGTGTTGCGGTAGACACCTCGCCTGAGTTGTCCAAAGTAGTCGCCTGCGAATACCAGGCGTCGCAGGGTGCTGCCATAATAGGATATTTTCAAGTCCTTCGCAGCCGGCGGCAAGGTGAATGTACCCATAGAATTACATGGGATGGGGATATAGCGTCCGACAACGCCATTCAGAGAATAAGAATAATGTACTCCTTCTTGCATCAGGAAGGTGATACCTCCGACACCGAGCATGAGCACCTCGACCGACCATGGCCCACCGAGATACTCCGCCCTTACGACCTCGACTTCTTCACCGATATTGAACTGCTTATATTTCCCGTTTCCGAACATCCGCAGGCAGTATGTGGCATAATAAGAATCCTTAAGCAGGCACAACGTCTGTCCTTTATGCAACCAGCAGGGTACAATCCGCGATTCCTGTACCTTATCCACAACTGTGACGGCGGATGGCAGTGGGTCCTCCGGAGTAATGCGGCTATCTTGACGGGTAAACTGAGGGGTACCGCCCGACTGGTAATCTATCCGATATTCCGAAAGTTTTTTTATACCGTTCGCTTCTGTATAGAAGTCGTTCCAGGTCAGGGTCGCCGACCTCACTGCACCAGTCTGCTCATCAAGAGCGACTCGCACTTCGGGGGTAACACCTGCGTGGAGATCATAACTGACCTCTTCGTCGCAATACTTTGCGACCATGACATGTTTCCCCGCCCGATAGCCAGCTACGATCGAGAGAAATTCTTCGGTCGAGAGCAGCAAACCTACGTCGTCCGTCTGCATGTCGTATCCGTACGGGACCACCAGCACTTCGGCGGATTTTGCGTTAATATCGCTCTGAAAACAGTGGGCGTCCTCATCGTATATTTGGCTGGCGTCGGCAACTTTTCGGTCGACGCCAGCCTGGCCGTAAGCGGCCGTCATCTTGTCGTAAATCTTCGGCATAGCCCTATTTCGTTATCTGAAGATTGATCGTTCCGGCATTCGGCTTGTTCTTCGAGCGGTAGCACTTGTAGACAACCCCGTTTACGTTCACCTCGAAAGCCATGTTCACGTTCGGGGTTTCCTGGTAAAGATCGAATTCGAGACCTCCGGCCATTACCTCGGTGATGGACATCGAGTCGGGAACGCAAAGCCATACATAGGTGGCGTTCGACTCGGCAACGGGAATCGAATACGATCCGACGGCCGTATTGGTGAGATCCTGTTTTACGAGTCCTGTGACGATAGCGGCCGTTATCTGCTCGGAGACTCCGTCTACCGCATGGCACCCGAAGTATTTCGGGTAGTAGGCGTTGACCGTTGCCGATGCCGTTTTCTTCACGCCCTTAATCGTGGCTTCGACAGAGAACGTCGCACCCTCAGTGAGGGTTACCTGCTTGCTTCCGTGATCCTTGGGCTCCGTGCTGATAACCGTGTCTCCTTGTTTGACTAACAACGATGTAGGCGTTTCGAGGATGTTATTGAAATATGAATACCAATTGACATTGATAGCCGTGGGAACACCTTTCTCGAAGATTCTGCTTCCGGAAACGGTGGTAGCCGTAATGGCGGTCTTCGTGTACTGCGTAAACAGCACCTGGTTGATATCGTCGATGTCCGACTGCTTAGCCAGCCCATCGATCAGCAGAGGGTCGTGCTCCGAAAACTCACCGTCGGCCTTAACCTTATAACGGCTCAGCTTTCCGGTTGCGTCGAGCATGAATCTCTTCTCGTAAATCCGAGCACCCGAAACCGACTCGATATTCGACCCGTAAGCGCCATCGACCGACAGAATATAGTAGCCGGTTGTTTCAGGAAAGACCGGTTCAGCATGCGCGTACGACGTTACGGCATACGTTTCCACACCGTCGTTGATCGTGATCCGAGGGTATGACCCGGCGGCCAGAAGGTCGTGCACGGCTTTGTTCGTGTCGTTCGTCGAAGTACCCGTAATCTGGCTGACCCGCAAGTCGTATTGCTCCGTGCTGCCGCCGATCGCTTCCAGAACACTGTCGGTGATTGAAAGAGTTTCGTTTGCGTACGTCGCCTTGAACGATATTCGGTGAACCGTATTGCCGATTTGTCCGATGCCAGTGACCCAATAGTACGTTGTGCTTTCGTCGTCGACAATCTCCGAACGCTGGATGGATTCAGCCGCAAACGGCCATCCTATCGACTCCGAGTCGATGTAGTTGATGCGGAGCTTCGCGCCCGTCATGTTGGCCACAATCGCATCATAAGCGCTCGCATCGGTTTGGGCTGCGCCGAGCGAGATGCTGTTAGAAACGCCGGTCAGGTGGAGTGTAGAACCTTCGGCGGCTGCTCCGATATTCGTACGAGCAGCCTGTTTCTGTTCGGTGGTCAGGTTCTGACCACTCTCGAATGTCACAGCGAGGCGATCTCGAATAAAGTCCGTACTCAAACGCCCGACAATACCTTCGGCGAATACTGGAAGCGACCAGAATGTGGATGTCGCCCGCACCGACAGCCACATGCCGACATAGTTTGGAACGGATGGATCGTCAGGAACTCCCGACTGCCCGCGTACTAAGGTGACGACGCTGTTGCCGTTGTTAATTTGTAATAAGCTCGCCACTGACAGCTTCTCCTTGTCCTCATCGGTCAGAGTGTAGGGTAACTGCGATTTATCCAATACGAAGACGGTACCCGCGTCGTTGTTGTCCGGCAAATTCGTCCACTCAGGGCCCGATTCTCCGACTGTGAGCACCTGACCTATGCTACCGCGGTTAGTGGTCGCAGGCACCTGTTTCGTGTAGATGGGTTCGAGTTTTTTCGTTGAAGCAATCCAGTGTGTGTATGCGTACGAACGCCCATCAATCGTCGCTGCCGAAGCGAAATACAGTGGTGCTCCCGTCGATGCGCAGCGCATAAGGGGCGTTCCTGCAAACTGACCCGATGTCGAAATCAGAACATGTGCATTCATGATTTCGGCAATCAAAGCGGCATCATTTTCTTCGGACAACGATTTCCCAAACACGAAGTTTTCGGGAAGGATACACACGTTCAGCGTGTTCGTGACATCGAGGCTCACGCCTCCGATCCGCTCCCAGCCGTAGGCGGGTTCCTCGTCTGTGCCTTTGTTCACCCACACGAACTCGTCGTGTGTGTTGTCGCCCGATCCGTCGGGTGACGGAACAAGATAAATCGTGCGAGCAACACCCGTTTCGGGAAGCGCAGCCACGACTGCAAGACCGAGATTCACATTCGTGGGCAGCGCGTCTGATTTAATTTTTATTTTTCCATCGGCGCCGACCTCGAAGGCCGCTGCGTTGATCTGACTTTGAAAAGAGCCAAGGGCTTCATCTTTCACGGCGTCCGTGTCTACGGCGACGGCATCTACTAAAGGCTGCCCGTAGTCGGGCATCATTTTTCCATAAATTTTCGGCATAACAATAAATCTTAATTATTTGACTATTTGAATATTGATCGTTCCGGCGTTCGGCTTGTTCTTCGAGCGGTAGCACTTATACGACACGTCGCCTATGCTTACCTCGAAAGCCATGTTCACGTTCGGGGTTTCCTGGTAAATATCGAATTCGAGACCTCCGGCCATTACCTCGGTGATGGACATCGAGCTGGGCACGCAAAGCCATACATAGGTGGCGTTCGACTCGGCAACGGGAATCGAATACGATCCGACGGCCGTATTGGTGAGAGCCTGTTTCACGAGGCCCTTGACGATAGCGGCCGTTATCTGCTCGGAGACTCCGTCTACCGCATGGCACCCGAAGTACTTCGGGTAGTAGGCATCGACCGTTGCCGATGCCGTCTTCGTTACACCCTTCACTACAACCGTAAGGTTGTACGTCGTAGTCTCGGAGATCGTGTCTTTGACCGAACCGTCCGCCTTGGCCTCAGAGGTGAGCACCGTCGCGCCTTTCTTGACTGACAGCGACGAAGGCGTCTCGGCTTTGCCGTTGAAACGCGTCGCCCACGTCAGCGTGATTTCCTTAGATACACCTCGTTCGATCACGGGCGGAGTGCGCGTAAGCGTCGCCGTCGTGTACTGCGTAAACAATACTTGGTTGATATCATCGAGTTCCTGCGTCACGGCTGCCTGCGACATAGCCACATCGGTCCGGTCACCGGTTTCCTGGACAAGTTCGAACGAGCCGCCGCCTTCGAGCATTCGCCAATTCGCAGCCTTCACGAACTCCTCGACCGAAGCCATGCCGGTGAACTGTCGCGTCTGCCAGCCCTCCGCGCCTTTGAACGTGAGGACTACGCCGTCGACTACTGCCTCGGTGATTCCTGCATTGATAATCGCCGCAGCCGCTTCGACGATACTGCCGAAGGTCTTGTCGGTCGACAGCATTCTGTTGACGTTAACGAATGCTCCAGCGCTTTTTGTTTCCATAATCGCCGTGGCGATGGCTATACCTTTCGGTACCACGGACGGGGGCGCCGAGGGGCCTTTGTGCAAAAAATAGCCGGTTCGAGCCGGAATACGAACATTCTGAACAGCTTCCGGAAAGTCGGCGTTCGGGGTGTGAAGCAAAAGTTCATGAATCAGTTCTCCGCATCCGAGTGAGTGGCTTGCCAACGGTATGAAAACCTCGATGGACGATTCGTTCAACGGTTTGCAGTTGAAATACCTGCCGGCCTTGCGGCCTGCCGTGAAGGTTCTATAATCTTCAGCGCTGTATATAAATTCGAAATCAATGGACGTGTCGGGAATCTTGTCAACGACGAGATCGTTTGAATCGTTGAATTTGTAGAATGTTTCTACGACTATGAAATCGGACCGATAATTTTGAGGAACTCGCGGCATGTTATAATATGATTGGCAATTCGACTTCGGGGAGATCGGTGCGTTCGAAAAAGCGGCGTTCGTTGCGCTCAGCAAGGTGGTATTTGAATGAATAGGCATTCAATTCGAACCGGGTGTCTTCAACGGTGAATTCATCAACGATGATGCGGCTCCATATGCCGTTGCTGTATATCCATCGGTCTCGACTCTTCATGAAATCTCGGTATTGTGCGGCAGTATTTTCCGAATCAATATATCCGGTTGAGACTTCCCAGTAAGATGTATAACTGTTCGCAAGCTCTAATTCCGAGTTGTTGTGTATGAAGGTGCTGATTTTGCCCTGTGGTTTAAGAATCTGCTGCCCCTGCATGACGAGGACATCCAAACCTCCAAGGGTGTTTACAAATCCGAACAGGATGTCACCCAAGGACGGTTCTCGCAACATGTATCTTTGGACCATGCCCTTATAAGGGAGGAAAGTGGGAGTGATCCCCTCAGTTCCCGAAATTATCACGCCGCCTTCGATGTCGTAACAATACGGACACAAACTATGATTTTCGCAGAACTCAGCCCACAACGTTGCGAACGACACGTCTATTTGATGATAAATCAACGGGGCTGGATGACTGACAATCGATCGGGTAAATGTCCTGCCGTCTGTACATGTTAGCGTTGTGCGGATTTCAATCCGACTATCTGTAGATTGTATCAGTGCGAGCCACTGCGGTCGTTGGCGTGTTGTCCAAAGTATCTGTGGCTGCCAAGTCAGGAAGTTTTTCTCAGTGAATCCTTCGATATTGTCTACAACATCTGCGAGTCCTCCTGGCATCACATGGGCACTGAACTCGGAGGTATTCTCGCCACACTCGATGTGTATATCAATGCGCGGCAGCTTCGTGGATATTGCTTCCGGTCTCGCTGCGGTGCGAAGCATGGATAATATCTGCCGCATAGGTACAGTTACTATACCACGGGTGTCGCTATTTAGCTCCATATTATCTATGAATCTTGCTCCCTCTAATGCGACGGTAATATGTATGGGGGCAGTCACTCCCGATACGAGGATGTCAGGGAAGTTCTCGGTAAAAGAGAAGGTTGGGATATGGTTTATGACGCAGGACATATTTTTCGAGATAAAAATAGATACCGTTGCCGTCAAAAAAAAGGACATCAAACGGGTACAACTTCGGCAGTCGATTGTATTGAATCATCAGATGTGTCGAGTATTAGCTCCAGAGATTTCACAATCCATAAGCGATTGCACATCATGTATTTGTTAAATAAACGGAACTGGGCGACATCTGTAGTTGTCAGGTTCAGCTCAATGCTTCGGGGATTCTTCGGGCTCCGCAGCCACTCAGCAAATTGCCTATGGTATGTTTCAAATAATCCGTCATTGCCGTTGAGAGCCAGGGTGAGGTCGCTGACACGTTCTGATCCTGAATCTGCATCCATGATTGGCCGGGTGAAATATATACCCTTATCCACGAAATTATTATCAAGCAGCAGCCCGATGTGAACGGTATCGGTTTTGTTAGCACCCACAGCAGGTAATTCGACGATGGGGGTCATAGAACAGAGACCTATTGTCTCCTGAATGCTGCCGTCGGAGAGTATTTTGGATGTAGGAAACACTTCCGTTGGAACGCAGGGGGGAACCAGGAAGGCCACGGAGCAGTCATAGCGTTGTGTGGTGTTTTCGGTTCCGAATTTTATGTCCTCGAATCCGGCTTGGTGTGCAATGTCCGAGATCGGAACAGCCGTACGGATCGGTTGCCATTGTATGCTGTTTCCTATAACGCCAGGAGATATGATATTTCGATAATATAGGTATGCTTGTTCGCTGGTTCCGGAGATGATATCTTCCGTGGGAAGATACTTCATCGATACGATATTTGTAGCACCCCGAATCGTGTCTATTGCTTCCATCATCGTAGAAACTTCTACGGGGATAGGCGATTCTTCGAGTTGTTCGGGGTCGTCCGGGTTAGTAGCCTGATAGTCGTTACCTATTGACTGAAATGAGAATGAGTATCCTTGTCCTTCTTCGACCGCGCAAGTGTAGGTATCCGCTACTTTATCAGTCCAGTCTACGATGTGGCTTGATGCAATGATATCTCTGTTCGCGCGAATCTGGTAGTTGCGTCCATTGCAGAAAAGGGTGCTGCATGTCATCTTGAGCAGATTGGCGATAAAATCGGCGACGGGCATGTCGGGCATCGAGTTCGCAAGGTCGAGATCGCACTTATAGGGAGGCGTAGTCTCTGAAGGCCGCGTTGTACCGTAATAGGTTGGAATTACACCGAAACGTCTGTTTGCCAATTTACTTTTGAATGGTGCAAGAATTGCCAACTGAGATATCAATCTGTTCAGATCGTACCCGAGTATTTCCAATCCCGGTACCGTTTTTTCGAGAATGCGAGATACGTGTACGGCCGGCACGATGAAGGGGTATTCTGTCGCAAGGTAATTTGCGTACTTGTCCGTCGCCGAGCATGCCGGATATTTTTTGTTGTCTGTGCTTGTCCTATATTCGTTTGCACCCGCGAAACTTTTACGCATGATTTGGGGTAGTGCAAAGTCCCGGCATCGGCCGGAGCGAGCATCTTCTACAAGCCTTGAAAATTCGATATCCGAATACTCCGGCCACTCAATATTGGATAGTAGCCCGGATACGACATCCTCGAATTCAGCACCGACGAATGTGTAACTCAGCTCATTATCGTTGTATTCATCGAAAACGAGAGTCCCCGAACATATTGCGATACCGTTCATGAATAGCTCGGCTGGGACCTTCTTTACCTTTGGAACCATGAGTAGCGCAGGAACAAACATAAAGGTCCTGCATATTTGTGCTGAAAGTGGAAATGCGATCGGCGTAGACACAGCCACGGGAATATGATCGGATTCGAAAAGGGGGTTATCAAACGTTAACGACACTTTTTGATGGGGCTTGACGTCGAGAACCTCTCCAAATGAACGTATTTGCAACATTTTATCCTAATTTTCCGAGTTTCTTGTTCCGATTATACTTGTCGAGCTGCTCGATCAGACCGTTGCGACCCAATAGCGTCACGTAGGCCGGGATCGGGTCGTCGAGCTTGTCCGAGAGTTTCTGCACGGCATCGTGAAGCTGCCGGAGAAGAGCCGGATCAGCAACTCCATACATCGGAATATCCGTTGAATTGCTTATTGTTGATCCAGATGCGGGAATGGCGCCCCCCGCAGCGAATCCCAGACTGACATTTTTTGGATATATCGAATCAAAGTTTAAACTTCGAAGCGTTCCATTCCTGCGTGCAGTCTCCACCGTGTTGATAAAAGGCAACAGCGAGGGATTCTGCAATCCATCGTTGGGTATAACGTATTCTTCTCCATTTTCAGCAACGAGTAAGGTGGGATCGTTGATGAAACCGCGTTTATCAGGATTGAGCCGAGCTCTGAACCGGCGGCCATCTTGTCGACGAGTGACATCTTGAAAGCCGCCGTCTTCAGCTCCGGTGGATATGGGCGTCGCAGCAATCAATGCTATCTGCGCTGCACCCAATGCGGTCTGTATTGCCGCAGGGACAATACCCCAGGGCCAACCCCATTGAGCGAAAGTCTTGGTGACGCTGACGGCTGTGTTAATGGTCGCCTCGGCAATTTGCATAGCTTTCTGTCTTTTCGCCTGCTTAATCGCCAATTCTGTTTGATAGGCCTCGTATTCTGCGTCCATTGCCTCTTTCTGGGCGTTGTATTGCGCTTCCGTGATTATTCCGGCATTCAGACGCTTTTCGAGAGCTTTCTTTTTCTTGTCGTTGTTTTTCTGGAATAGTTTAAGCTGATTGTTTTCGTTTGCAGTTTGTAGCCTATCAATGGAACTCCACAGTTGCATGGTCTGTGATCCGATACCTGAGACTACATCTGCAATGCTGTCTGCCCAATTCTCCCACTGCTCCAAGTTCCCGTTGAATAGGTCCTCCCATTGGGTTTTGTTCATGCCCAAAAGGGTGGTTCCATTATCTATACCGTCAGAGATTTGTTTCGACGAGTCCGGATCTGCGCCATCCTTATTCGAGTTGCCTTGGGCCGCTTGCAATTTTGCCTGGAGCTCTGCAAGTTGGTCGTACAACTTCAATTTATCTTCGTCGGAGAGTAGTGATACGTCGAGATGGATATCATCAATGACTCCGGAGTCAATAAGATGTTGCAGTTGGTCCCGCAATCTAGATAGCTGCTCTTTGTCGAGGGCTGCGAGTTCATCGTATTGACGTTTGCGAAGAGCTTTCCGCTGCTGGGCATTACCGGAAAATAGCATCAACTCTCGTCGATGCTGGTTTTGCATCGACTTCCGAGCAAGTTGATAGTGCGCGTTTTCACGGGCCATTCGATCGTTGGCCGCATCCAGTTGAATCTTGGCTATTCTGCTCTCATGGCGTTTTTGGAGTGCAGCCAAAACATCCGATTGTCCGGCGTATTTTTGTCTTTCAGCCTCGTAGCGACGATTCTCTTGTGCGATTTTATTGACTTCGGCATCTGCCAGAATTTCGTCAATCTCCGCCTGTCGCTGCGCATTCCGTCGTCGTTGTGCTAAAAGTTTGTCGGCTAACTGCTGCTCCAGATTCGTTCGTTCCTCGCCCTTCTCGATGTTTTTATCCAGGCGGTTCTGCAAAGTCGTGATCTCCAGCTGGGACGCAAGGGCATCGTATTCGGCTTCCGAGGTGATCTCTTTGTTCAGATATTTGTTCTTTAAATCAAGCTGCGCGGCCAGGTAGGTTTCATCGGTGTCGAGCGACCACTTGTTATTCTGATCGCGCTGTTGGAGTAGTTTGTCGTCGAGTGAATTTCGAATCTTCGCGCGTTCCTCTGCGTTATCGACATGTAGATTTAGCCGCCGTTGCAAGGTTTCAATCTCCAACGCGAGGAGCTGAGAATTGTACTCTTTCTCGGTGGCGATCTCTCCGGCCAAATATTGTTTTTTCAGGGCATGCCGCTTTTGTTGGTACAGTGCATCCTTATCCAGCGACCATTTATTATCATCGGCCGATCCATAATCCGAAGTGGACGAATCTATTCCGTCGGATTCGAGGTTGCTGGACGGCGTACCAGATGGCGCGGGCGCAGCGTCGGACTTTATGCCGAAACGAGCACGAGCCTCGTCGTCCATTTTCTTTTGCTCCTGGCGTAATTCCTGGAGTTGACGTACTAAACGTTTGGATTTTGCCGAACCGGTTGTAAGCCACGCATCGAGGGAACGGCCGCCGAAAAACGCATTGATGATTTGGTTGTAGTATTTTGATGCTTTCTCGGTGTAATATCTGTCGTTTAGATGCTCCCATAGTTTGTCTGAGATTTCCCCGAACTGTGTGTCGAATGATTTCTGCTGCTCAGCCACGAAACTATTGTACTGACGAGCGCGCGCAGCCTGTATAATTGCATTGGTCAATGAATTGTATTTGTCTCTCAGTGTATTGATAGTCAATGTTTCGCTTTTTAGCGTACTATCATATTTGCCGAATTTGTTGATGATCTCGGCTTTGGTGTCGTTATATTCTTTCGTGCCTTCCTTGCACGCTTCCAGTTTCCCTTTCAGCCGATCGAGCTCTATTCGTTCCTGTGCCGCTTCCGTTGCAGCTTTTTTCATGCTTTCGCTTAAAAGTTGCTGAGCGGCGTGTGCCTCTTTGTAACGTGACACCAGATGACCGCCAACAGTAACGAGGGTGGATATGAGTAGAGTGGCCCATCCGATTGGCCCCATTGAAACGAAGAATGCTTTCATGGCCAGGGCTGCCGCACGGAGGTTTCCGACGAGCAGGTTCTTGGCAGCACACCAAAGCATCGTTGCTTTGGTTGCGGCATTTTCGGCATTCCGCGTTTCATGGATCGTGATTGCCTCGCGTGTTAAGGCGATGCGGTACTGGTTGCTTAAAAGAATCTTCCGTTGTTTCCATATTGCGGCAACTTTATCCCAGGCCACCGAGACTTTTTTTGCGGCGGTATTGGTGGCATAGGCCACGGCCAGCGCGATGAGGATTGTTTTATGCTTGAGCCCCAGTGAAACGAGTTGCCCGATAATTTTGAGAGACCAGGTGGATGCCGAGAGCGAGACGCCTATGGCTGGCGTCAGCTTTTGGCCGAGAGCTACGGCCTGCTCGACGGCGGCTTTTTTGTGTTTCTCCATCGTCGCTGTTGCCGATTCGTTCTTGGTCTTGAACTCGTCGATGATCGACGTGCCTGCCATGAACGAACGGTTCGAGATATCCTGCTGGTTTCGCAGTTCCTCCGAGTGCTTTGACAGCGATCCCAGTACAGTCTGGGCGCGTTGGCCGTTTAGCTTGAGAGAGTCGAGGGCCTTGACAACAGTAAACATCCCGTCGGCGTCTTTGTTCATGCCCTCCAGAACGCGGATGAAAGCCTCGTTGGCATCTTTGGACAGTAGCTCGCGGAAGTCTTTATAGCTCATTTTGGCGACTTTCGCGAATTGGCTCGTCTTCTTGTACATGCCGACGATGGTCTGGCCGACGGCTGTGGCCGAAGTCTCGCTCATTTGGCCGTACTTGTCGAGCGTGGCAGCCAGCCCCAGAATTTTGTCGATGGAAATATCCGCGTTCGGAGCAATACCGGCTACGCGCTTGGTGAACTCGACGATGTAACCCTCGTTTGCCGTCGATGCCATGCCCAGTTCGTTGATGGCCGAGCCGGTCATCAGCATCGCTCTCTCCAGTCCATATTTTTCCTGAAGGTCGAATATGTCGATCAGTTTGCCGATTTCCCGGATTGCGTCTTCCGTATTGCCTCCGAGATCTTCTTTCAGTGCCACGTTGATCTTGTCAGCCGCACCGGCGAATTGCAGAAGGTTGTCCCGACCCTGTATTCCGAGCTTGCCGCCGATTCGCACAAGACCGAGCAGGTCGTTTTGGGCGGTTCTTGTGTCGATGTTGGCTAAATCTCGACTCAATCCGGTAACCTCGTCGCGCGTCAGCCCCGTCGTCTTCATCGCATCGACGAGGGCTTCGTCGTATTCGTTGAACGAGTTGCGGGCGCGATTGATCCCCGTAAATACGAACGTCATTCCGGCAAAACCTGCCGTGATGAGACCGATATAACGGTTGATCCGCTCGGCCATATTGCAAACTATCCCGCCCGAAACTTTCGCCTGGCCGGAGAGTTCGGCCAAGCGACTCTTCGACATTTTCAGCTCAGCGTTCAGCTGCGCCCACAACGGGGTCTTGGGGTCGGTCTTGTTGAGTTGCATTTGCACTCGATTGATATGGGCACGCAGCTCTGAGAGCGTCATTGTATTGACCGACTGCTGGCGGCGGAGTGCGGCCAGTTTCTCGCGGTTGGCGTCGAGCTCTTTGTTGTATTTGCCGATCTGCATCTGCACACGGCGGTATGTGGCGGTGTCAGTCTTACCTTGCTGCTCCAGCTTTTTGCGCGTTGCGTGGAGTGCTTCGAGCTTCGCATTGGTGTCGTGGATGCTCCTTTCCAGGGCAGCCATCTCTTTGCGGCCGTTATCTCCGTTGATGATGATGTTTAATCGAAGATCCTCGTCTCGTAACTTCTTGCCCATATTTATTGCTCGGCTTTGATTCCTTCTCTGATTTTGGCAACAACGACGTCGGTCAGGTCGTACATGAGCCGGCTGGCGATGGACGAGTAGTGTCCGAACACGAAACGGTTGTGGATTTTGCGATGTCGGCTGACGATTTTCGATCCGTAATGCAGCCGCTTCATATCGAGGAAGCGTTCATAGCTGGTGTGAATGAACGACAGTCGGCCGTCAAAGTCGGATCCGCCGCTGACGGAGGTGCGTCGGGTGCTGAAGAGACGCCTGGTGTGGAATTGCAGTTTTTGTTCAAGAGCGAGGGCCTGGTTCCGCATGAGGCGGCGGCCCTCGTCTTCCAAGATAGACTGCACGAATCGCTGTTTGATCGACATTGTTGCTGATTTGCAACAAAAATAGCCGCCAGAAGGCGGCTAAAAAAGGACACGGAAATACAGATCGACAGCCCTTATTTATATTTGGGTCTGTCGTATTTGCCGAGTAGGATCGCTCCTACGATCACGCAAATACCCCATAATCCGAAAAGCTCTATCATGTTGCAAATATACGATTTTATTCCTCCAGTTCTTCGATGCGGGTCGGTTTCATGCCGAGTACGGATTCGATCTCTGCGATCATCAGCTGCTCTTGAGCGTCATTCTCGACGACGATTTCATAAACGAGTATTTTTTTCATGGCCGTTGTTGTTTGAGTATGACTACTTGTTCTCGATGATTTGGTAGGACATACGATCTACGAGGACCATAGATAGCCCGGTGATGGCATTGACGAGATCGTCGTTTACCTTACCGACTTCATCTTCAATGAGGTCGAATAAATGTCGGTCCCGGATGGCCTGAAGGTAGTTGTTCAGCTGCGCTCGGCTGTTGGTAACTTGGAGCAGAATGCTCTGCAATTCCGCGTCGATCGGAATTTGCGCGGTTCCGCGCTCTGATGGATTGGTGTTCATTGCTGGTTTAGACTTAATGGCAAAAATAAAAACGGTTTCGCCTTTCCCGTTGTCTTCCACCAGCATGGCAGTGGGCGCATTAACGCTCCACACGGGGGTACGAAACCGTATATATTAAAGGCATAAAAAATGCCCGCAAATTTAGCGAGCCCACTCGCCATGCTGTATAGAAGACATTGCAAATGTAGTCATAATTCCGAGAAAAACAAAAAAGAGCGACAATTTGTCGCTCTTAAAACTAATAATAGAGATCATCAGCGGGCCATTCAGGTTGAGATTTCTTGGGGCGTTTCGGTCCCTTTTTAGGATTCTGTGGGGCCTGAGATTGTTCCTTTTTATGTTGCTCCTGGGTCTTGAATCCCTCTGTTGCTACTTGGTCTGATTCTACGTCCCTGCTCAAAAGCCAATGATAAACATTTTGGCCACCACCCATTGCTGACGGCATTGTAACGACATAAGCCTGTTCAAATACCCATCCCAGTTGCCCCATGTAATTCATAGCATCAACCATTGAGTTGAATGAAATCGGTTTCCCGGATTCATCAACCAATCGATTTTTAAGAGCACTGCCTCCGAGAGCATTGCGACGCATGGCTCCTTCTTGTCCGAAGTCAATAGCAACAGTTACTTGATCTTTGGCAAATTTTTGTGTGCCTACAATTTGACAAAATACTTTGTGCGTTTGGGATAAAGCGTTATCGCATAGCACGATCGCGAATAAAAATGGGATGAGTTTCTTCATGTTTTATAGGTTTTAGGCTTGAATTATGAAAAAAGAGCGACGAAAGTCGCTCTTAATCCTATGAGGTGTATCCTCAATGCGACACACCGATAATTTGTGAACCAAGTACGTTGGAGATGCGTGAAAGCGTCCGAATGGTGAAATTATGCGTGCCTCGCATCCAGCGGGATACTTCAGACTCTTTTTTCCCCAAAGCATCGGCGAACTCTTTTTGCGTCATGCCTTTCTCTTTTAGAATGGCGTCGATTCTGTCCACGATGGCAAATGACAAATCAACCTCTGCTTTCACGTCATTCGACACTCCCGACAGACATTCGTGGAATAAGTCATTTGTTTTCATAATCACTACACTTGAAAAGTTTTACCTTCTGATCCGACGATCTCTTTTTCCTCGATAGTCAAGATTCCATTTCTTATGCCAGTTCGGATCAGCCTGTCAAATTTTTGTAATGTTATCACATAGCCTTGCAGCAGCGGATCTTCTTGGGTGGTCCGGGTCTTTTTTATACCGCCGTTTCCAATTATCAATATTTGATCGGACATGCGCAGGCAATATAACCGCAACTGGCCGGATTCGATGGGCACAGCACAAACCCCGTCTCCATATCCACCTTCTGGGCGGAAATAACGTTCCAACGCCCCATTCGCAAGGATTTTGCTTATTGCATAGACGATACGTTGAAAATCTTCGTTCAATTCTGCATTATCCTTGAATGTCTGCAAGAAACGTTCGAACTCGGTTTTGTCTTCGCCGTTAAACTTGATCGAATAGAGACTCACCAATTCCGACTGTTCTACGATTTCCAATTCTGCCGTGCTCATATTGTGATTATTTAACGATACAAAGATAATATATATTTTACTGTCTTAACATAAAAGTTATTTTATTTTCAAAAAAAACTCCGTTTGATTGAATGAAACGTGAAATTCAAGCTATGAAAAGGAGATTTCAATCGAATATCCGCACCAGCCTCCGAAGATCGAGGTTTCGGGGACTACCTCGATGGATGCGATGGTCATATCCCGTAGGTAGGGGTTGTCGAAATTGCCGGTGTCGTTCTCGATCTTGGTCAGTAACTCCGAGGCGAGATCCAGCAGACGACTGTACTGCTCGTCTTCGCGCTGATCCGTTCGGTCGGCGTCAAGGTTTTTCTCCAGTACGAATATCGCGGTGCTGTACGAGCAGGTATATGTGTCGGAGTTTCCATTTTGTCCGGTCTCTGGACGAGCAATAAGCACCTGTGTCCCCGATCGGTTGACGAGACGGGATGTTGCCTGCGAATGGTTCACGATTCGCAAGGGGACGATTTCGGGATCATCGGGTCGGAACTCGGTAAGATAGCGGGTCAGATCAATGAGTTTTTTGAGCCTTTTCATCTCGTTTCCGTTCTTTGAGGTTGTGCCACATGATTGAAATGATCGTGAACAGCGGTTCGTCATCCACGCGGTCGATGTTGCCAATAGTCTGTTCTTTGGCGATCTGGATCAAAAGGTCGTTCCAGGTGAAGTTTGTGGCGGCCGGCTCTTCGTCTTTGGCGAAGAGCTGTGCTGTGTCGATCAGCTCGCCGTCAATGTTGATGATGCCGGTCTGCAAGTAGTTGATGCAGGCTGCGAACCATGACATGATGAGATTCTTCTGCCAGAATGGAAGTCTGGCTACGCGACGAACATCGCGGGCGAATGTTGCATTGTTTATTTCTGCTACATGGCGGCCGGCGCGGTTGGGTGCTTTGACCCGCACGCGGTAGAGAAAGGCGATGCACTCGTCGAGGTCGTCGATCTTTTTGCTTTTGAAGAAGGCGTTCAGGGCGGTTGCCGCATGTCGAAATTCTCCGAATGTCAGGTCTTGGAGCAGATCGGCCGGTCCGATCAGTTTGCGGCGGAACCAGCCTGGGCAAGCGACTGGCAGCGCATTGTTTGTCGTGGAGAATGAGAGCCGAATGGAGTCGTTGTCATCGGCTGCGAACAGGAAGCCGAGACATTTTTCACAGAGCATGTAGATATTGGCGTTGCGCTCTTCTACCAGATTGGGGTAGAGCCGCTCCCAGCGGATGCTATGCCAGTTATGTTTGAGGCCGAGGAAGTGATACAATACCCGGATATTGAACTCCAGCGGGGATTTTCCGCGGCGGATGCACTTGTCGTAGGTGCGCATCACGAAACGCACCTGTTCGGCGGTCATTTCGTCCCAGGAGGACGGAATCTCTCGGACGATGCCGCGTTCAAAAAATTCGAGACTCGTCATACTCCGGCATTGAAATATTTTTTGCGGCGATCATTATCCGGCAAGAGCGGGTAGTTGTCGTAGGGGTTCTCGTCTGCATGAAGCGCTGCCATGAGGTTCTCCATCGCTTCGGCCACCTGCCGGCGGAGCCGGTTCAGATACCATTCCATTTCCTGCGTAGATGCGGTTTTGCTGGCACGGTTCCCCTGGTAGGTCGGCATGAAGCGGCGGGCTATGGACTGAGGGAATACCTCGATCGACCAGCGTTCGACGGCGGTGATTACGGCATAAAGTACAGCGGCGCATTGTGCATGCCGGAGAATCTCCTCGTCGCCCGGCGCGATCTCCTGACCGCTGATCCGCGGCCATGCCTCGCCGAGAGCCTTCCGCAGATGGGTATTTTGGGCCTCTATGATGAGCGGCAGGAGCATGAAGTAGGTATAGTGTGAGTGCTCGATCGGATAGACGCGTTCGAAGGCGGCCAGTCCCCGCACGATCGACTCGGACAGCGCCTTACGGACGGGAGATGCCTCCCATTCCTTGATTTCCTCACGCTCCAGATAATTGTAGAGCGCATCGAGTGCCCGGCAGTATTTTTCGTGCATGGCCCGGTCATCGCGATCGAGCATCCATTCGAACGGCACTTTCTCGTTGTCGTCGATTTTCAGTTTGCGGCCGGCATCTTCGTGGCTGACGCCGCATAGACGGAAGTATCGAGATATTGCCAGGCATGCTATCGGCTGCTGCACCATTTTAACGAATTTCGAGGGGACACCGGCAGCATATTCTGCTTCGGCACGGGCAACGACCTCCCGGCCGACGAGTTCGGCTACCTCGTTGGTCGCAAAATCTATCTCGGCCGCGATATTCTCGTAGCGGTTGCTGGCATAATAGGAGCCGGTCAGGTCGTTCAGCTCCGTTGCCCCGTGATTGTCCTTGTTGAATAGCGGCATGTTATTGATTTTTTATTCGGTCGTCTGCGTTTAGAGCCTCTTCGGCTTTCAACGATTGGTGATAGAATCCGAGCCGAAGGTTCTTTTTCGGAAAGTTGAATGCGATCGCCTGGTTGATCGATTCCAGTATCGCGTTCGATGCGATCTCCACTGAGGAGAGCAGGTGGAGACGGAAGGCGTACAGCAACTCCGAGCCAGAGGCGAGTTTACCGTTCACCATCACGTTCGAGAGTGATGGATGCAATCCCATTCCGGAGGTGATTGCCGAGGAGGATGCTTCGGCAATTTTTAATTGAGAGTCCACGAAATCCTTTATTTTTTGATCGATCGCTTCTACTTTCCAGGAATGTACGGCGCCGGTCTCGTCGCACACGTCCAGGGTGTGAAAAAATTTGCCGGCGTTTTCTTTGCCGGACAGCACCTCGGTCAGCATATCGAGGAACTGGGTGCTCAAGTCGGAAATCTCCTGCTCGATACGCGCTTCATCCCAGCTCGGATTCGAGCGTCGGATAACATCACGCTTATGATCCCAGTAGCCCTTGGGACTGTGAACGTGGTATGCCAGATTCAAACCGTTTTCGGTGACGTACTTGAAGATTGTCGGAATCTCTGATCCACGGACGATCCAGCGCAGTGCGCCCCAATATTGAGGTACGGAGTAAAAATCCCGCGAAAACGAATAGGTGTGGTTATATGATGCAGCTGCGGCGTATTGATCGGGGCGACGACGGTTGTACACCGGATAGATGCGGACGCCGGTATTGGTGCAAGCGTGCTCGAAATCGCCGACGAGGATGTGTTTCACGTCCGCGACGTTCCGGGAATCCGTCCACTCCAGGCGGGCGTTTTTCGCCGGGATGTGTTCCAGATGGGAAATCTTTGCAGGTCGGCCGATGCGATGGCCGCGGGTCAGATATTTGGCATCAAAAAATCCCTTGAGATACAGATAATCAGTCATCACCCCTTTAATGTAGGGAATGTAGTCCCAGCTATCGAGCCAAGCTTGAATCTCGGCATCTTCTTGCCAGCGGTGGGTGATCTTGCCGTTGTCGAATGAGAGTTGATTCAGAAACACCCCTTGGCCATAGAGAAGGCCCATTTGGCGGTCAATGATGCCAGGAGCCAAGTTGTTGTCATCAACGACATCGCGGAGCTGACTCGGCAGCATATTGTCGTGGCCGTAGGGAATGACTTGGTATCCGCAGACACTTGCAGGCATATACTCCCAGTTGCGGGATTGGGTCTGCCATAGCAGGGAATCCAAGTCGCTGCTTTTGTGGTTCGAGAGTGTGAATACGCGACCGTCGTTCATGTGCAGCGCGTAGGAATAGTCGGAAATTCGTTTGACGACACTCATTGTAGAGTCACTTTTTGTCCGTTGAAACTCATCAGTAGAGGTTGGTAGAATCGCTTGCTTTGCATCGTATCAAGGTCGAGGTATGCCTCGACTATTTCCGCATTCTTGTGATGCTTGAGCAATTCGCGCTTGAGCAGGCGGGCGTGGCGGACGTTCACCACGCCCTCGCTGCTTCGATTGGCTGAATTGTACGACATGAACGTGAAGCTGAAAGCCTTGTTTTCGGCTGTCATGCGGCGCATTTCCTTTATCGCATCGTACAAATTCATAGCACAAAAATACATCGAGGAACCAGCGTTGGAAAGGACATGAACAACCGGTTCCCGATACCGCTAACTTTTTTGGCATGCCCGCCAAAAAAGCCGATTTTTTCCAAGAAAAAGCCAATATTTTTGGGTTTTTCTTGGTGGAAAATTATTATTTCGTTGAAATAATGCCATTTGCGGCGGCGTTTTGAAAAAACGCCGCCGCAATGAGGTTCGAGAGCCCGTCCCGCCCTCTCCTATGTTTGCGATCGCAAAACCAAGAAAAGGTGAAATATGGCTAAATGCCACCATCGGCAGAGATGCCGCGGAGCGGCTCCTCGTTGTTGCTGCACGAGCGCGATGATCCCACCATCAACACGTCCGTTGCCTCGCAACGCCTTTGCAACCCTTTGATGTGCCGAAGTGTAGAGGCTCGAACGAGCCTAACGGAGCGTAGGTAATCGAAGTAAACAACAACTATCGGACAGGTTTTCGTTGGCCTTAACTTTTGTATAGGGCCAACAAAAAAACGCCGCAGCCTGGGGCTGCGACGTTAGAGGAGATACCGCTTTGAGCGGCCGCCGATTTCTCGGCGGCAACTTCCAATTTATCGGACCTTGCGTTCTTCGTATGCGTTGCAATGTTCTATGTCGAATAGGCCGGTTAGCGTGGGGATGACGACGGCGATTCTGCAAAAGTAGTAGCGGGCGCACCGACGACAGTCGATTTGCGGCTGTTGGGGTTGCTGTTGGGGTTTGGGGGTGTCCATCGGTTAGCGGTTTTTGTTGCTCGCGTTGGCCGAAGCGGCGCCGAGCATAATTATTAGAAAAAATATAGCAAGTGTTCCCATAATATTATATTTCGTCGAATGCGCTGTTGTCGATCACGGGTGCGGTGGTGGCTTGGACTGCCTGTTCCGCCGTTTCGTCGTCGGTGTGCTCGGCATTGGTAAAATATACGTCGTCTTCCGAAAAAAGGAAGCAGAGCGGGAAAAACTCGTATTCCTCGGTGGTGTTCTCGTCTGTTAGTGTTGTGTTCGGGGCAGCTTCGATTTTCTGTTCCAGTGTGGCGACACCTTGCCGGGGCTGCCCCCATATAATCGTGGCTTTCGCGCCTTTCTTGATTGTTGCACCCTGGGCTTTCCACTCGTTGAACGTTTCGAAGCGGGTGCTGCTACCCTCGGTGTAGATGTGGTGCAGTAGCATATAATTGACGGTGCGGGACGCCCAAAATGCGGCTTCTTCGGTCGTTTTGGCGTTGCTGATCTTCTGCTGTCGCAGTTTCTTTGCCTGTGCGGATAGAGCGATAAGTTTTTCGCGCTTCTCTTGTAATTTCGGGCTGGGTTTTGTATTTTTGTTTCGCATTGGATTGGATTTTAATGTAACGTTAAAATTTAATCAAAGGGGCGGCAGGCGGTACTGCCGCCCCTGCTTTGTTTCTTGGATTACGCCGAAATCTCGGCTTTGAGTTCTGCGGCCTTGTTCAGCATCCGCATTTTGAGAAGATCGAGTACATCGTTGATGAGTGCTTCATTGGCGATTGAGAGCACGGGTTCGTCACGGTAAAGGTGCGGGGCGAGAAGTCGCAATCGATACACCTCTTTCGAATCGGAAAAATCGTCGGCGTTGGCGTTGGCCTCTGCCACGTCCTCCCGCAGTTTGTCGAGGTGGGCTATCTGATCATTGAATCGCTCGTAACGTTCCGTCAGTTCTTGTTTGCGCTTGTAATACATGATCCGCTCCTCGATGGTCTGCGGCTCTCGGCGCAGCTGTTGTTCGAGTTCTTCGATGCGCCGCGACAGTTTTAACACCGTATCGGCCTGTGTGGCGGTCGGGGAGGGGAACAGCGTTCCCTCGGGCGTCTCTTCTTTGACCGGTGCTTCCGGCGTCGGCTGTTCGGCCTCGGGGGCGACTCCTGGCTGGGCTGCTTCTGCGGCATTTGCGCCCTCTGCGGTTGCCGTTGCGGGCTGTGCGTCGTTCTTCTTTACGGTTGCGGGAATCATCCCTACAATCACCTTTTTTTCGTTCTTTTTCATAGCATTGAATTGGTTTTAATGGTTTATGTTTTACCGGAATCCCTCCGGCTGGGTTTTCTTGTTTTTTTCACCTATCGGACTGCCGAGTGAGTAACCTTTCTATTATTTTCGATATTCGTTGTTTACTCTATTCTTTGAGTTTCAGATGAATTTTATCAACATTTCAAAGAACCTTGGAGCTATCGTCCAGCCTCGTTTCGTGAACCTTTCTGATACATGGATTCAACACCGATTTTTCATCATAAACACGATCGCGAAGCACTTTTGAACCGGCTTCAAGGGTTCGGGGGATTTTTTTGAAGAAATTTCTTCAGCGTGCCGCAGGCAAATTTCTTCATCGCAGACATGAAAAAATTGCCCGGTTCATTGAACAGGTGAGAATCGGTGTTGTTCCTTTGTATCTGAATAGGGCAAGAATAGAGGCCGGATGATGGTTCAAGGCGATGGGATGTTGATACAATCCAACCACAAATCCGAGAGAGAGTAAAGGACGGTAAAATATCGAAAGACAAAAAGATGCCCCGCGTTTTGCGGAGCATCTTCATTTTGCAAGGCAAAATACCTATTTTCTGAAGCGGGGGTCGGACAAAGAATCCGGGATGGGAATCTTCCCTTTGACAATCTGACGCAGCTCTTTGGACATCACCAGATACTTGAACGAGTCCGAGGGATTAGTGGATTTCGTCGGCAGCTGATCGATCGGGAGTTTTTCGCTGCGCTTATCCTTGTAAACGATGCCGTTCTTTACCAACGTCCGTGCCCCTTCCAGTGAGAGTTTCAGATATTTTGCGGCGTAGGCGTCGACCAATACGATCGGCAGTCGTGGATTTCCGCCAGAAAGGAGTATCTGCATGAAGTTGTACTCCTCGGGCTGGCCAATATTACCTTGATTGAGGGACATCATCACGATTGTCCAACCGGTGCGACGTCCGGTGTCGTCGTATTCAATAGCCCTTTTAAATTGCGACGCCTGGTCGAGCCCGACTTTCTTGTAGGTGTTGCCTGCTCGGTCGTAATAAAGATAGATTGTCTTGTTGAACATCGGAGCGAAATATTCTCGGAATTTTCGTCCCAGGTCGGGGATGTATTCCGGGGCCAGGGTGTGCATGAATTTCAATACCCGAATACACTCTCGGCTGTTGAATATACCGTCTTGAGCGATCGATAGAGAGCACATATTGCCGAAATCGACGCCGAGCCGCAACGGTTTTCGAAGGTTCAGGTATTTCAGTACCCGACAATTCTCCTTATCACGCAGGTGGAATTTCTCGTATTCGTCTTCATTGATACCATCGTAATAGAAATGATGTTCGCCCAGAGATGAATAGAAGCGGTCTCCGCTCTCCAGTGAGGGACGGCAGGATAAAATAGCCGTCTTGAAGTCGTTCAGCTGCGATGCGATTGCATCGGCGAACCAGCCTTCGGTTAGAATGTCGGCGTTCACATAGCTTGATGCTCGCAAGAACAGTGTGCTGGCGTCATCCATGCGACGAAGTTCGATCCACCGCGCGCGCCAGAGGTTTGCCAGCCGCATTTTGTTGCGGCACTCGATCAGATTTGCGGTTGTCTTGTTTTTCAACCAGGCTTCCTTTGCTGCGGCGAACTCGTGCAGCGCGTCATTGTAGATTAGACCGGCTTGGATGACGAACAGCATCTTCTTTACATTCATATTTCCGGCTTCTCGGAGCATCCAATCGTATTCGCCGGCATGGGAGGTATCAGCGATGTCCGACGTGAAGGTGACACCTCGGTAGAATACGGAATTGCCATATTGTTGCCGGAATCCGCGCACGGCTTTCATCAGATTGGCGACCGTCTCTTCCTTGAGGTATTTGCCCTCGTCACCGAAGACATGGACGTAAGATGCGCCGGCCAGTGTCGAGGGGCGGTCCTGGGAGCCAAAACGGATGTTCATCCCCGTATAGAAGATGATCGTGCGTTTGTATGAGACGAGTCGGTTGTAGGGCTTCCAGAAGTGCGGTTTCAACCAGTCGGGCAGATTGGCTTTCTCTTTGTCTGTGAATACGGGGGGCTCTTTCTCGATGATGTAATGGACACCCTCTTTGTAGCCTTTGCGTTCCAATCCTTCCAATACGGCCGGCAGAACATTCGCCGTGAGGTTGCTGAACGTGTCGGCCAGCCAGACACACGGTGCACCCGGCATGTCTTCGGCGACGTCGATAATGCGTTCAACTTGAAAATCCGTCGTTTTTGCAGAACCTCGGCCGAGAATGCCGATGAACCTGCGGGGCGATATCAGGGATGCGATCTGCGCGAATTTGTTTTGATACTGAACGTCGGCAACCTCGGTACGGTCTGCGTTAATTCTCTTCCTGTACGACATTTTCCAAAATTTCAACAATATCCACGTCCTCGATTCCTGATTCCATGCGCAAACGTCGCTTCACACTTTCCGGCTCGATTGTCGAGTCGATCTGCGCCGCGATTATGTCGCGGTTGGCCGGAGACAAGCCGATGACCTCCGGGGTCAGCGACAGCAAGCGGAACCGCTTCTGATATTGGGCGGCAGGAAGAACCTCCGGTTCATCCTGGTCAAGTCGTTGCACTTTGGCCTTTTGGGCAAGAATATTTGCCGCCATTTCGTATTCTTTCGGGGTTTTGGCGGTGGCCATTGCCAGGGAATACAGTGTGTCGAATTGGTCGGCCATCTTCGCCCTCAGAGCTTCTTTTGATACTTTCCGGTTTGCAAAGAACATTTCCACTGCTTCAGCATACATATCGCTCGCACGTTGATAGGAGAAGCAGAAGGGTTTGCGGGTAAGGAACCGGATCGTGTATCGTTTCCCGTGTTGGCCGTCGAGCGAATAGATCATCACGAGCAGATCGATGTAGAGCTGCTCCGTCTCCGAAAGTGTTCCGGGGCATCCTTTGGCGATGTAGTCCTGGATGCGTTGATAGGCTCCTTCATCCGCGGGACCGCCAAAGATGTCGAGTTTCGACAACTGGAAGGATTTGTCGCGGATGATCTCGGAATATTGTTTGGCTGCCGTGAGGTTGCCGCCGATCGCCTCTTTCATCAACCGGATCTCAATTTCGGCACGTTTTTGCAGCCGGCCGCGGTCAAGCAGTTTGGATATTTCGCTGTTCGGATCGGTACATTCTTCGTGCAATAGTGCTTTGTTCCAACCGAAGTAGGTGGCGATATCGGTCTCCGACCAACCGAGTGCCCCCATATTCATGAGATCATCTCGGTCCTTTTCAGTCAGCCCGATGCCGGATACAGTCGTCATAGAATTGGAAGATGCGTTCATCGTTCAGGAATACGTATTGTTCATTAAGAGCATTTTCGCTGAAATTACCGCTTCCGCAGATTACGAAATGATGCTCGTCGGTTCGGATCAGCGTTACTTTGGAGTGATTCCAAGCATATCCTATCGAGATTCTTCGGCCGTGGGCGAAGGCTTGCAGCTGGTCGTTCACCTTCGGTACTCGGTTTTTGATCGAGTCGCTGATGCAGATATATATTTCGTCGATTGCGCCTTTATCGTACCAACGAATCAACGAGGCCAGAATGCGTTCGTTGATCGAATAGGTCGAAAATGTAAGCTGGCGGATCATCCCGAAATATTTGATGATATAGGTGATAAAGGTGAACGCATTGAACGAGTTCAGCGTCCAAAGGAAAAAGATTTCTCCGGGCTCTTGGATGCGGCCGGTCAGCTGCTTGAGGCTGTGGACTTTCTCGGAGTGCAAGATTTCAAACCGCTCGACCGCCGACGTGGATTTCTCCGAGCGCGGCATAGCCTGGTCTTCAGTAAAGAGCGCGGATAGGTCAAAGAGCGGCATAGCTGGCGATGATTCGTTGCACTTCGGCCAGTTCGCGTTGCTTGGATTTGAGCCGGCGTTCCCGGCTGGTCAGCAGGTGCGGTTTCGTCTCTTTGCGTATCTCGGAGTTGATCCGCCAAATTGCACCCTCAAGGTTCTCCTTCCGGCGAAACAGCTCTGCAACCGGTAGGCGGCGCAACTCGGCGTAGCGTTTCAGTTCCTCGAAAATCGGATGTTTGCCCAGCAGATTGCCGTGCTCTTTGAAATAAGCCAATTCGGAATGAATTTTCCGATTTTCAATATAATTTTCTATCAACTTTTTTGCGACGGCATAGCACTCTTCCAGAGAGGTGCAGTCGTATAGTTGCTCATGGGCGGCGACGTAGTTCCGATAAGCCGTGATTTTATCCGCGGCAAGGATCTTCAGTTCGTTCGGACAGCCGAGTTTTTGCAAGAAGGGCCAATCTTCGCGGAATCTCCTCAAAGGTACAGCAAGCTGCACCGTTTTGGGAGCAATTTTTGCCGTCAAGGTCCGGACAAGGAGCTGCTTGTAGCGGCTCGGATTTAACGTCACCAACCGGGCCAGATGCTCATTGGGTGCGTAAATATTCAAGAGCCGAAGTCCTTGTTGAACCTCGGCTCCCGAATCTAACCATTGACGGATTTCGTTCATCACTTGAGCAGGTTACCTCGAATGATTTCTTCGATTGCCGCAAATCCTTCGGGACTTGCGACAATGAATTTTCGTCGGATGAGTCCCTCCAGTACTACGTGCTCGCAGGGGTTAGGTCGCAGAACTGGGGTGATGTAGTTGCCGAAAGCGAAGCTGACCTGCACAGGGCGGGTGCAGAACTTTTCGACATAGCCACGAATGAGCGCTTCTCCCGTCACATCGGTCGTCGCAAGGTGTGTCACGAGCAGTTCCTTGTTAAAGAACATCGGCAGACGGTAATTGTAGTGCTCTTTGCGTTGGTTGTCGACGTAAACGAGCGGGACCGTCATTTCCAATACGGTGATTTTCGAACAGGGAATCGTGTTAGCCGGAACGAGGACGAACGTATCATTGATGCGCTCATCGGCAATGCACGTCTCCAATACCTCGCGGATGTCCGTATCCGGATTTACCGGCATCAGTAGGAGTGGCTCGTCGCAGTGGCGGCTCCAGATGGCTTCCATCAGAGCTTCCGTGCCAGGATAAGCGCATACAACCAACGGCGCATGCGGGTGCAGATTCGCTGCGGGGGGATCGACTTCGATGGGTTCCATCGGCGATTGTTCGCTGCTGGCCGAAACAGCCGAATCGGCAGCAGGAGCGACTGTTCCTGCCTGATTCTTTGGATTCATCATTTTTCTAACCATATGGCTAAGCACCTTCGGTTGTTTGACTCGGGGCCGTTGCTTCGGCGGCTATCGTGGGCATCTTGCCCTTGTAGTCTCCGGGGAGGAACTTACTGATCTGTTCCTGCTTCCACACGAACTTGCGTTTGTTGGCTTCCTTGTTGTTGGTCGTCTCCGGCGTCATGTAGAGTGGGTTGCACTTGGATCCGAAAGCCTGGACACGTCCTGCGGAGGTCCCGTCGCACTCTTTGGAGAGGATCACGACGCCCTTATTGATGAAGACCTCTGTGTGGTTCTTAATGTCAACGCTGTTGCCGGGGTGCTCATAGCCGATTCCTTGCTTTACGCCTCGCGCATCCGGATCTCCTGCATACTCCTCGGTATATTCGATCGTTGGAGCCGTAGCGTAGATGCGGATGGCTTCCGCACCTTCTTTGAGGGTGTAATCCCCATCCATTACCACGTTGCCGACTGTGCGAGCCGGCTCCGATATGATATCCTCTGCGTCGATGATGATAATATCGGAGGATTTGGCGGAGGCGCATCCTGCGCCGTCGCCGTTCTTCGGTACACTAACTTTTTGATAAGCCATAGTTGTAGTTGTTTTGATGTTAAGCCCCCTCAATGTCGGAGCCGTCCGTCTTCCCCTCCTCGGTACTGTTCGCGGGATCGGCCGGGCCACCGTAGGTCCACTTGCTGTCCTTAGAGTCAACAGCGGGCGCATCGAGGATCACGGTCGTGCTGGGATCGTAATTGTCCGGAACTGCCGCGTACACAGCCTCGCCGATTTTGAATCCGACAGACAGCGAGTACTCACCGAAGATTTTCACTTCGTAGTCCACCTCTTCTATCTTGTTGATGCAGTTCTGAGCCTTGCTGTAATCGACCAGCTCGACGAAGTTGCTCTTCGCAGTAGCAAACAGGATCGGCGAGTTGTACATGGACTCCAGCGGTGCGAACGTGAACTTGGTGAAACGTACCTTGTCGCCGACACTCAAGCCGGTATATTTGCCATTGACGGCAAAATCTTCGCGCTGGTAGTGGGTGAGGAACTGCGGTGCGCAGTGAATCTCCAACGCGCCGACGAAGAAATCAGCGATCGCATCCACGAAGCTGTCCACGTAGTCGAGAAGAGCCTGTCCTTTGAGCGTGTAGGGATTGACCGCATCTTTGAAGTAGTTGATCTTGTACGCTCCGGTCTTCTTCCCTTCGACAAGGATTGTCTCGTATCCATCCATTGACTTGGCTGCTGCGCGACCGGGGTCGCCGGTCTTCACGCTGGTCGGTGCTGCCTCGTATTTGCCCTTGCCGATCATCGAGCGCGTGATGTCATCGAGAGTCTTGGGCAGAATGTGGTTCTCGATGATGTACTTTGTGATTGGCATCTGCTGCATGGTCTTGCCCTGTTCGTACAAGAACATGAGCCAGCTCTTGATGATCTCCGTCGGACTGATCGGTACGTTGAGCTTGTGCCGGCGGTAGGGGATGCGGATCGGCGTGAATTTCATCATGCCCTTCGGGGTCCACTTGGGTGTGAACTCCTGCGACACCTCGGTGATGATCGCATCGGTGGCAATGTAGTCGGTATTCGATTGGATGCGCGTCATGTACTGGGAGTCGGTAAAGCCCAAGTACAGACGCTTAGTGATGAGTTCGAGACGGACGTGCGGCGGCATCGTGATGTTGAACTCTTTGTTCAGATCGGAGATGTCGATTGTTGCACCTTCCAGTGCGGCGAAATCGACACTCTGTCCCGAGGTGAGAACCCGGGCAGCGAGGGCGTTGTGCTTGGCGGCCATGTCAAGCTGGAACGTCACCGGCGTCCCGGTAGCCACTGTGGGCGACGCGCTCGGGATCGGTTCCGGTTCGTCGGCCAGGGTGTTGATCGTCTCCTGGAGCGAGGCGATTTGCTGTCGGAGCGGTGTCTCGGCCCTCTGGACGTGAAAAGCTACGGCCGCATCGAATAACTCGTGTGTGCTGTCCGCAGTTTGAGAATCGGCGAACGACATTCCTTCCAACTTGGTCAGGAACCTTTCTCCGTAATTGGCGCGAACCTGGTCGCGTTCGGCGTCCGTCAACACAACCTTTCCGTTCTCACCGATCGCCAGATCGGTTTTGCCGAGCAGACGAGCAACCAGGCGGCCCATCTTCGATTCGGACAGAAAATTTTTTACATCAGGCATTGTTTTTATCGTTTAAGATTTTATTGGTATTCGGCACGGGTAAAAACATTCTCCACAGTTTGATCCAACGTCAGCAGGTTGTCGATCATCCCGATCTCTTTTGCTCGTTCGGCGCGGAACATGGCCCCGGAAAGTACGCCGGCGACATCGACTTGCAAACGGCTGCGACCAGCCTTGACTGCGGCGTGGAATTGCTGAACAACCGGAGACATTTCCGACTGGATCAATTCGAAATCACCTTCCAATGCTTTGCGGTAGGACAGGTTTTTGTCGGAGGATTCTTTGGCATAAATAGAAATGACCCTTTCTCCGGATTTCAGGTTTGAGTCGTCGATCAACTGTGTCATCACACCAATAGAACCGAAATAGGAGAGAGGATTGTCGGCAAAAATTGCGTCGCACTGGGAAGCGATCCAATAGGCAGCCGAGGCGCAAAGGTCACAGTGCGCAACGATCGGCTTTCCCAATTCCTGCACCTTGTGTATCGCATCGATCATTACCGGAATTGCATTGCTCGAACCTCCACTGGAGTCAATGTCGAGAACGATGCCGACGACACGTTCATCAGCAGCAATACGCAGAAGTTCCGCGGCGATCATTGTCGTCCCGATAGTGCCGCAGGTATTGTATTTTGTGAGAGTGCCGAACATTGGAATGGTGGCCACACATTTCTTTTTCGGCGGTTGGGCGTTGTTCAAGGCTAATGCAGTTCCAGTTTCCATGTGCACCATAGGCTCAAAGTCAAGCGCGTCAAGCTGGGACGGGATGTGTGCAAGAAAGTCCAATGCAACAGGCAGCAAGGCCTCTGCGTCGGATAACAGCCATTGCCCTCGGCGAATATCGAGAGCCAGTTGAATGTTGTTTTGCTGTGTCGGAGTGACCTTCATATCTGTTTTTTAATGCAAAAATAGGGGCTGCGCCGACGTAAGAAAAGGACGGGAAAGACGCCTATAAATTGTCCAGCGTCTTATATTTTGCGGATATTGTCAACCGGTTTTCCCGCTCGGTTTCGAAACACACCGGCAGATCTTGAGTGCCGAACATCTCATGTCCATTATCATACTGAATGTGGACGCGCAGATTCTTCGATAAAATCGGAACCTCCCGACGGAGCGTAGCGGAGAGATTGTATGTTTTCAGTCGACCGGCCTTCTCTTGAGTGGTTTTGACCTTGAGTGTCGCCGTAGCCGGAACAAGAGGTAGCTGTTCCCAGTCTTTCGATCCTCCTTCGGCCGGTTTGACCCATATTGCTTTGATGACTCTTATCATAAGTGAAAACGGAATGTATTTTACGATTTTATATAGAATTATTTTTTCAGTCCGGAGACATCAAGTGCCTCATCGACGTAGTATGCCTTGCGTTGCAGTCGCCGCATGAGGAGAGCTTCCCGCTCCCGCTGTCGACGGTAGGCCCGCTTGTGCAGAGCCTCGTAATTGTCGGATGACAGCAGGCCACGCGATTGAATGAAACTCTCAATGATGTCTTTCTTGGAAAAGCCGGCCGATTCCCCACGGCGATAGTAACCGATGAAGTCCAGGTCGAAATAAGCCCGCAACGCAAGATTCAGTTGCGCCATGTCCGCAGCGCTGTAATATAGAAATTTGTATTTGAGGGTCTGTGTAGCGTTGCAGAGCGGAAGGCGCAATGACACGACGCAATCTCCCGAAGCCAGGGCGACCGGCTTCGGGGATTCGCGGCAATGGGCGATAATGAGCCGCCCCATTCCGCACCCGGAGTTCACTTTCAAATCTGCACCATCAGGCGGAAACAGATGGCGTAGGTAGTCGGTAAGCATTGGATTGTCTACTTTCAGCTGAACAGTCATAGTGGGAGTGTTACTGGAATATTGTGAAATTTCCATTGATGTTTTCTTTCATAAGGATGACGGATGGTATGGGGACTAATCCGAATGCACGATGCGTCGTTGTTCATCTCAATTAGGCAGTACCCCTCATTGTCGTCGTAGAAACGATAGGACGCGAGACACTCCACTATTTCGACGAATCTCTGCGGATTATTGGCAATGTCAGCCACACGAGTCCATTCCGCCGGCTTTTTTCGCATCAGACGAGGTATCAGCCTTTTGATATAGCGGTCGCATTCGGCATCGGTTATATCCATCAAGTCCATAATTTGTCATAGTTTTTTCGTAACTACATAAACTACAACACTACAATACTAATAATCAGATGTTTGAAAAACTACAAATTCCGAGATTGTAGTTTTCACCGATAGGATGGCCCTATTTTGTAGTTGGATGTAGTTTTTATGTTAATGGAAACTACATTGTTTTTTCTATTTAACTATCTATCTATTAGTGTTGTAGTGAATGTAGTGAATGTAGTGAGGATTTTCGGCATCTATGGTTCCTATGTTCAGCAAAGAGAAAAGCCGCAGCGCGGGCATAGTACACGTTCATTTTCGTGGATCAGTTCTTCACCGCATTCAGGGCAGACGCCTTCGGCCAGATATACCTCGTATTCTTCGATGTCGTTCATTCTCCCAAGTTCTTAATGGCTTCCAGAAATACGGCGGCCCAGTTCAATGCCGGGGTATCAGCCGGATCATCCATCTTGAGTTCCGGTGTGAATGTGGTTGAAACAGAGATTTCATTCCCGTTCTGGGTAATCCGAACGATCGCCTTCTGGTTGTTGTCTTGGAAAGTAATCTGTACGTGGTTGGTTTTCATAAAATTGGTATTTAGAATTTTTCATCATCATCGGTTTCGTTGTAGCCGGTGGTAATATCTATATCAATGTTGTAGTTCTTTTTTATTAAAGTATAGTCGAATATCATTGCGGTTGTGACTTTGCTGCGAGCGGATTCTCCGTCGGCTGGGGTGTAGCCTTGCGGTGTCTCGATCATCTTAAACCGCATAGATTTGGCTGTACCGAGAAATTCGGGTGAGTGCTCCAGGTAGTATTTCAGTGTCTCACGAGGAATCGTTTTGCCGGCAGCATCTTTCCCTTCTTTGGCGTACAGCTGCGATATACGTTTGAAGTTGATGTATAGGTATGGCTTGTTCGGATCAAGTTCAAGTGGAATGTTAGATTGTTGTATTTGAAGCGGCCGGCCAGTTCCCGATCCCATTTTTATGTGATAATCGACTTTGATCCATATCTTGCTCGATGCGACAAGAATATCGACGATCTCCCAGAATCCGGACAGTTCGTTATTTTGCTTGGTCTTATTGTTCTGCTCGACGCACAATGTCGATGCGATGGAGAGCATCTCCGCATAGTCGAACGGTAGATCGAGGTGTGAGCCGATACTTTTGAATGCAGCGAGGATTGTCGCCCAATTCTTCAAAGTACGATCTTCGACGGCGTATTGGCGGACATTATTCGCCAGATCGGAGATTGCATCGTCCCAAGCCGCTCGAAAATTGCCTTGAAACTTCTGCCGGAGTTTTAGGAGCTCTCCGGTCAGATGTGTTAATCCTCGTTTTTCGATGAGCTTCAGATTTTCATAGTTTCGTTTCTCTTGGTCTGAAAATTCACTTTTCGAGAAAGTTAAGAATACGAGACGATTGAAAAGTGCGATGTCGGCCGTCGGCATTTCCTGTCCGGACATGACTACTCCGCAGTCTACGGCCGTAGTCTCTCGCTTTTTGTCGTTATCCATGTTCATTCGTGAACGGCCGGCTCCGTCCCATAACCCCTTGAGAAACTCTCGCTTTTCCAAGTCGAGCGAGTTCTTATATTCATCCAAGTGAACGACGGCATTCGAGACTTCAGCCACAGCCTCTGCGAGGGCGGCTTTCGTTGTATTGTTGATATTCGGAGCAATGTTGCTCGGAATAAAAAAGGAGGTCAACGAGTGTCCCAACTCCGATTTACCTGTCCCTTTCGGACCGAACAGATTGAGGATCGGGAAGGACGTTGTGACACTTGTCACAATGTCCTTGAATAGGGATGCGAATAGGAAGCACAAAGCAACCTTGCCGTTGTTGCCGAAAACCGTGATGAGCTTTTCGGCGTAGTCGTGTAGGGATATATCGTTCGTAATCGCGTAGATGAATTTACGCTGGTGCTGATAGCCCTGCGTATCGTCACGGGTATCCAGCGAGCACCCCGGTAGGTAGAATTTTTGTCCGCGCATGTTGACGATTCCATATTCGTCAGCCTTCTCGAAATGGCCGCAGTCCAGTCCCCCGTTACCCCAGGCATAGAACTGGTAGCGCTTTTGCCAGCCGAGTTGCTTGATCTCGTCGGCGGAGGGGGTGTCGTCGTATAGATATTTTTTTAGCAGCGTAACCTCTCCTGGGCCGGCCTCCCAAACGTAGTTGCCTTTCGTTTCGATGCGGGTCTTGAAATCGGTAAATGAAACCAGTTCGCTTTGGGCAAATTTGATGACAGCTTCTTGACGCTTGATGTTCCGCATGAGAAAGATCCGTCGGGCGTTTTTTTCGTCGCGGATATGGACGATCGGCATCAGAATAAAGTTCGACCAACGTTTGTCATTCGACCGGGTTCCCGCACCGTAGTAGCAGTTTTCCTTGATGTAGAATCCATACTCGGCCAGCATATTTTCGAAATCGTCGTTATTCTCCTTGACCTTCCGACGATCCATCGCGTTTTTGGCCTTGTAGTATTCCTGTGTCCAGATCTTGCCGTTTTTATACTCTTTCGTGAATGTTGCAATATACATATCCACGGCAGTTTGATCTTGACAGAGGGCCAATAATTTGCAGATTTCCGTGATTGCGGCGGCAACTTCTGTTTGCGACTGTTGCTCCTGCATGAGCTCTCGGCATATCCACGGAATATAGTCGTAGGTGTTGCGGGCGAGGCAGTCTTCGTAGTCTTGGGGATGGACGCGGAAATACTCGTCCGGATCTTTCCCTTCCGGAATAATCATCACGCGAACGTTCAGCCCCTCCCGCAACAGATCGAGCCCGTGCTTCTTTACGGCTTTGATTCCGGCGTCATCCGTGTCTCCTATCAGAATAGCGGTTTTCGCATATTTCTTGATAATATTGATCTGATCCGACGTGAGCGCGGTCCCCAAAGGAGCAATCGTGTTGTTGACGCCGATTTCGTGCAGACGAACTACGTCGGGATTCCCTTCTACCAATACGGCCGTAGATGTCGTTACGATTTGTCGATAGGCATGAAATAGGCCGAATAGCTCTTTGGACTTGGTATATAACGGAGTTTCCCCGGTATTGAGATATTTCGGGTAGTCTTTTCCGCCGATGTATCGGCCGGAGAACCCGATGACATTACCCGTGCGGTTGTATATCGGAAACATGATCCGGTGGCGGAATGTGTCATATAGCGAGTGGTCTCTTTCACTTCGTTTGACCAACCCCGCTTCGAGCAGAATTTCCGGTTTGTAGCCTCTATCTGTGCAGTATTTGAGCAGTCCGCCGCCCTCTGGTGCAAAACCAACCATGAACAGATCGATCGTGCTTTTCTTCCAACGGTGGCGTGCGTATTCCATTGCCGGCCGAGATCGGTTCAAGCATTCACGAAAGTATTCGAGGGCGACTTTATTGGCCTCCATCAAGGCTGAACGGTGGAAGCGTTGTTCACGCTCCTCGGCGGTCGGCTCATGCTTTTCGTATTGGATGCCGAGTTTGTCTGCCAAATACTCCAACGCCTCGTAGAATTTCATATTCTTGAGGCGCATGATGAAGTCGATGGCGTTGCCGGTTTCATCGCATGCACCGAAGCAATGGTAGATATTTCTGACCGGCGATACCTTGAACGAGGGAGTCTTCTCGTGGTGAAACGGACAGCAGCACTCGTAATTTGCGTTCTTTTTCGTGAGGTTGACACCCTCGCTCTGGATTATAGAAACGATGTCGTGTTCGAGTATCTGTTCTTTTACATATTCGGGAATCATACGCTGAGTTGCGGGGATCACCCCCCCCCTTATTTGGGTTGTATATATTCTATTTGCTTGAGGATAAAACCTGCGCAGTCGTATTGTTTTTGTGGCTCAATGTCGATTTTGAACATGGTCGGCAGACGGTATGGGATCATACCAGTTCGGTAAGCGATCATCGCTCGGCGGATTGTCTCCAGCTCGTCAGCCTTGATGTCCATGATAGAGTAATGACCGCTGCGGTCTTTGTCGCAATACATGGTTAGAATCTTATTGATACATTGAAATGCCTGGCTGCGATTCGCTGTATTTTGGCTTTCTTTTTTGCGCTTGGATTAACAGCGCCAGTACCATATTTATCGACCGTGGAAAGAGCGCAATCCGTGTCTTTTGATACGAGGATGCGTAGCCGATCTTTCCCCGCCGTATCCAGCGATTTCCAAAACTCGGTGAGACTCATCGTTGATTTCATATTAGATTTCTTCTTTGAGTTGATACAAACTGATTATGAATTGTCCTCCGTTGATTGAGAAATGAAGATCGAATATCCCTTTTTTCTGGATGTTATCTTCATCCCATTTGGATAAATAAATTGGCTGCACTGAGGTACATCTGCGGTTCTGCATGTTGATGTCTGCAATTTTTTTGTTGGTTTCCATTAAGAAGGCAGTGATTGCATATTGGGAAATCACTTTACGATTTAGATCGGTGAGCATATCGCTAATGGCCCGTTGCAGCTTGTTCTTAATTTGGGTGGCGATGTGGATATGAATAAGATATTGTTTCATGGCTTTATTTTTTTGAGGGGCGACCGAGGCCGCCCCTCAGGTTGTTTCTACTCGTTAAACAGAATGGCTTCTGTTGCCAGATGGTTGTCTTTTTTCTTATGGGGGCGGTTTGTCAGCCAACAGATTACCGGCGCGATTTGATCGATCAGCTTTACCAGACGATCCCATTTGCGGAGTGTTACGTTTTCGATGCGACATACTATCTTCCCGTTGATCTTGATGATTCCACGTTGGTCGTGCAGCCAGTTTTCCAAAACGATTGTGTCGGAGAATGTTTGCATGATTCGACGTGCATTGCCCGCCCCGATAAATTTGGTTGTGCAGTTAGGCATTTTTGATGTTTCGACTTGCTCGGTTCTGCTTGAGTTTTGCATTGGATTGAACTTTTAATGTTAAAATTGGTTATATTTGTTCCGAATAACTGCGGTATTTGTTCGGAATATTTGCAAATATAAGCATTTTGTGATTATATGTGGTAATATTATGTGGTTTTTTTGACGTTTTTTTAATTGATATGGACTATATTATTGATATAAAAGAATTTAGAAGGGAAAATAATTTGCAGCAAAATGATTTGGCGGATTATCTTGGCCTTTCCCAATCTTTTTTGTCGCAAATAGAGCGAGGAAATCGCCCTTTGGCACAAAAGCATATTCGCAAACTTCTTGAGAATGATAAGTTTGTGACGACTATGATTAAAAAGAAGCCTCAATCTTCGAAACAGAATCGAGTGTCAATGGATCGAGAAGTATTCGATCTTTTGAAAAATCAGAGCGAAACAATATTGTCGCAACAGCGAACGATTGAGATATTAGCAGATAAGGGGGAAAGTGTCCAGCTGGCAGGTCATGCCGAATGTGCAGATGTCGGCTGATTTGTTTTGCGCAGAAGATGTTTATTGTTCCCAAATATTGATTTTGTCGCGGGACAGAAACGGGACAATGATATTGTTTTTATGAATTTTTTAGAAGTGTATATGGTTGATAATCAATGAATGTAATTCTGCGGCTTCCTGTCACTAAATCCCCTATCCACTACTCGAAAGCGGCCTGAACAGGTCGCTTTTTTCGTGTGTGGAGGTATCGATCGAAAGAAGGCCCGCGGCAGAATGTCGCGGGCCTTCTTGCTTGATTATTCGAGCGATGCGAGCCAGTCGGCCAGCGCCTCCTGGCATGCGGCCTTGTAGGGAAACCGCTCCTGGAATGCCCATCCGTGGCCTCCGACTGGGTAGATGTGCATCGAGGCGCGGATGCCGTGTCGTTTCAGTGCCCGGTAATAGAGCACGCTGTTGCCCGGCGGAACGATGAGGTCGTTGTCCGAGAGAAACAGGATCGTTCTCGGCGTCCGGGCGGTCACGCGGTTCTGGAGCGAGTAGCGTTCGCGCTGTTCGGGCGACCGATCCGGTCCGGCCAGGTTGTCGAACGATCCCCGATGACGCAAGTCGTCGAGGTCGGCGATCACGGGGTAGAAAAGCACCGAGAATGCGGGCTGCACCGCACCCATCGTCGATGCCATTGCCGCGAGGTGGCCTCCGGCCGAGAAGCCGACGATGCCGACCTGCTCGGCGGTGTATCCTTCGGCGCCGGGTGCCCGGCCCGTCATGATGCGCAAGGCCTGCTCGGCATCTTCGAGCGGCACTTCGGGGTGCCCGTTCGGAAGCCGGTACTTGAGCACGGCGGCGGTGATTCCCCGTGCTGCGAACCAGCGGGCGATGTCGACGCCCTCTTTTCGGATGACTACGTTGCCGTAACCGCCTCCCGGGCAGATTACGACCGCCTTGCCCGTCGTTGTGGCTGTGTCGGCCGCGAAGATGTAGAGTTCGGCCTGCGAAATCGCGTAGATCTTGCCGTTTCGGGTATTTTCGGGACCGACGATTCCGTTGCTGTGCGGCGCCGTGGCGTTGTTCCAAATCGTTACCGTACGGGTTTGGCCGTACTCCTGTGCGGTGGCGCCCGTTGTTATGAGCAACAATGCGGCGATGAATCCGATGCCGCGTCCCATCTTCTTATTCACGGATTATTCACGGATGAATGCCAGCCAGTCCAGGAGGGCTTGCTGCCATTGGGGTTTGTACTTGAAATCGTCGTGGTAACCCCATCCGTGTCCGCCGACGGGGTAGACGTGCATCGAAGCTTTGATGCCGTGCTCCTTGAGGGCCAGGTAGTAGACCATGCTGTTGGCGGGCGGTACGGAGCGGTCGTTGTCCGAGAGGAGCAGGATCGCCGGGGGCGTCTGAGCGTTCACGCGATTCTGAAGCGAGTAGCGCTCCATGATCTCTGGCGAGCGGTCGCGACTCGTGAGGTTGCAGAACGTACCTTGGTGGCGGCGTTCGTCCTCGTCTGCGATCACGGGGTAGAAGAGTACCGAGAACGCGGGTTTCGTCGCGGCCATCGTCGAAGTCATCGCTGCGAGGTGGCCTCCGGCCGAGAAGCCGACGATGCCGACCCGCTCGGCGGTGTAGCCTTCGGCCCCGGCTTCGAGACCCATCATGATGCGCAGTGCGCGTTCGGCGTCCTCCAGCGGTACTTCGGGATGGCCGTTGGGCATGCGGTACTCCAGCACGGCGCCCGTGATGCCGTTTCGGGCGAACCACTGGGCCATTTCATACCCCTCGTGGTCCATCGCCAGCTTGGCATAGCCGCCTCCCGGGCAGATTACGACGGCCTCGCCCGTGGCTTTGGCTTCGTCGGCCGGGAAGATGTAAAGCATGGCTTCGGAAGTGTTCGCCACGCGGTGTGTCTCCACTCCCGTTTTGGGAGTCGTGATTCCGTTGCTGTGGGGTGCCGTGGCATTGTCCCAGATTTTCAGGGTGCGGGCCTGGCCGTAGTCCTGGGCCGTCGCGAAGGTCGTCATAAGCAGTGCGGCTGCGAAAAGTGATGCGGTTCGTTTCATGGTTCGGTATTCGGTTGGAAGGG
>CAXHRY010000020.1:0-52679 GCA_964018965.1 uncultured Alistipes sp. | reverse complement strand
GTGTAGGGTTTGCCGCGACTCAGTGGCCTTGGGCGGCTCGCGGCGCCGGAAAGGCCTTCCCGCGCAATATAAGGAAGCGCGCCGGACGGCAGGCGCTTTTTTGTCAAATCAGAGCTATTCTGGCCCGATAACCTTGTGCTTTTCATCGGGTTGCTTTTTCGGCGGCGCGGAGTGATGAATGTGTCACGCCGCGGGGGCAACCCCCGGGCGGGCCGCGGGCGGGAAAAGCCGCCGGGCCGAAAGGAGTACACCATGGCAGTCAACCACACCAACCCGGCAACCGCCGCCGACCTTTCCCGGGAGACCTTCGGGCTGGAGCTCGAGTTCTTCGGCATGACCCGCCGCGCCGCCGCCGAGGTGGTCGCGACCTTCTTCGGAAGCACAACCCGCCACCGCGGCGGCGTCTACGACAAGTACGAGGTCGAGGACCCCGCGGGCCGCCGCTGGACGGTGGTGTTCGACTCGAGCATCAACGACGCGCCGGACTTCTTCGGCGAGGAGTGCGAGCTGAACAGCCCGGTCCTCGGCTGGGACGACCTCGGCACGGTGTGCAGGCTCATCGAAGCCCTGCGGGCCGCCGGGGCCAAGACGAACGGGGCCTTCTGCGGCATCCACGTGCACATCGGGGACGCGGAGCACACCCCGGCTTCCCTTCGGAACTTGGTCAATCTGGTCAACGCGAACGAGGACCTGCTGACCCTTGCCCTCGGGATCACCCCGGAGCGCCGGAACCGCTGGTGCCGCCCGGTCGACCCGCACTTCCTGCGCCAGCTGAACACCCAGAAGCCCACCAGCCGCGCGGCGATTGCCCGCCTTTGGTACGGCGGAAACGACTGGGAGGCCTGCGCACACGAGCACTACCACTCCAGCCGCTACCGCCTGCTCAACCTGCACAGCCTTTTCCAAGGGAAGGGCATCGAGTTCCGCGCCTTCAACGCCACCCTGAACACCGCCGAGGTTCTCGCCGACATCCAGCTCTGCATGGCCCTTTCGGCCCGCGCCAAGGCGATCAAGACCGCCAGCCCGGCCCGCCCGGAAACCGACAACCCGAAGTACACCTTCCGGTGCCTGCTCCTGCGAATCGGCATGAGCGGGGACGCCTTCAAGACCGCCCGCGAACAGCTGATCTGCCGCCTGCCCGGCAACGCCGCTTGGCGCAGGGCGGCCTGAGCACAGCACGGGAATGGGCGCGGGCCACGCACACGGCCCGCCCGCTCCCAAGGACACCCGGCTTCTGAATCGGATGCCCTTGGGAACGGCCCAGCCGCTTCCAAATCAAGCGCCCCGGGCGCACATCCGGGAGAAGGAGAACACCATGCTTCCAGATCTGACCTTCATCATCCGCTTCACCCACCGCGAACAGGGCGTCGGTGTGCCCGGCTCGGAGGAGGAATTCACCGGCCTGCCCGAGGCTTGGGAGGCCTTCCGGCTGTTCGCCGAGCCCGACAGCGCCGAGCTGTACTCCGGAATCGAGCTGATCGAACTGAACTGGACCACGCACACGGAGCGCCAAATCGCGGGCATGACCTTCGACTCGGTCACGGGCTACTGAATCGCCCGCCTGAGCTTCCGAATACACGCGCACAGCGCAGGAGGTAAACACCATGGAGAACACCACCACCAATCGTCAGCTTCTGAATCGACTTCAGGCCCTGTGCGAGGGCACGCCCTACGAACTGCGCATCCGGGAGCGGGAGAACAGCATCGGCCTGAGCTTCTACACCCGCGCGGACGCTCCCGAATACACGCCCTACATGTGCGTGGAGGACGAGGTGTGCTTCACCGGGAGCTTCCGCATCGAGGTCCAGACCACCAGCTACGGAGCCCTGCCGCCCGAGGACATCCTGCAGGTTGCGCAGGGCCTGATGACCGCCGCACAGCTGGCCAAGGCCATGCGTTCGGAAATCCAGCTTGCCGGTTACCGGGTGATCGGTGACTAAGCACACGGGGGTGTGCGCTCGGAAATAAAGTTTCACAGGTGCACATAACTGCCCGCTAACTGCTTGCTATTTCAAGGCAAAAGAGTGATGAATACGCTGCCCGCCCGGGCATGGCCCGGAGCTTCAGAATCGAGAGGAGAAGAACCATGACACGCGCCTACAAAATTTCCTGCCTGCCCGAAGGCTACTGCAAACTGGCCATCGCCGCCCGAAACTACCTCAGTGACCGTGAGCTCTTTGAAATCGAGGGCAAGTTGGTGTTCACCGATGACCTTGAGGCCTACCTCGAGGCCAGCGTCGGGACAGCCTGCTGCTGCGATGTGTTCGATTCCCATGCGGCCTTTGAGCGCTGGCTCCTGAATTGCGTTGCCGATTGGATCAAGGAGGATCCAACGACGATCAGCGACCTCGACGAGTACATCAACCTCGCCTGAGCTTGCAAATCAACCCGCCTGACGATGGCTCACGGCAAGGGCCGAAACACCCGAAAGGGTGTCGCGGGAGCCCCGGCTTCCCCAATACACCAAAGGAGGATTACCGACATGTGTGTAATCTGTGCATCACCCAAGGGCGTGAGACAGCCCACCCGCTCCGAAATCAAGGCCATGTTCCTGCGAAACCCCGATGGGGCCGGATACATGGTAGCCCGCGACGGCAGTGTGACCATTCACAAGGGCTTCATGAACCTCGACGAGTTCCTGAATGCCCTCAAGGCTGAACACTTCACCGTGAAGGACAGCGTGGTGTACCACTTCCGCATCAGCACACAGGCAGGCATCAACCCGGGCATGACCCATCCGTTCCCGCTCTCCAATCAGCGCGAGGTGATGAAGGCGCTGGATGTACACTGCGGTGTGGGCATCGCGCACAACGGCATCATCCGGCTGACCAGCGATCCGGACGAGAAGGAGTACAGCGACACCGCAATCTTCATCGCCGACTACCTCTCCCAAATCATCGGAAGCCCTTCCGACCTGCACGACCCCGATGTGCTGGAAACCATCCGATGCCTCATAGGCTCTAAAATGGCCATCCTGGACGGCTCGGGCTACATCGCCACGGTCGGACAGTTTTTCAATGAGCGCGGCCTGCTCTACAGCAACCTCTACCACCGGGGCACATGGGGCTTCTGAATCGCCGCGCAAAGCGCAGCCGCTTTCCAATGCGAAGGCGGCCGCTTTTTTGTCTTGCGCAGAAAGCCGCCATGTTGGCCCGTGTCGCGGCTTTGGAATCCGCTGGGCCGTTTGCCCGGCCTCTGGGGCAAAGGCCTGACAGCAGGCCACGTGCGCCCAACGTGGGCAAACGAAAAGCGCCGGGGCATTGTTGCCGCCGACGCTCGTGAATCTGCCGGGATGTTACTTGGCTTCGAGGATGTTCGCTGCCACCTGCACATCACCGCTGTCCGTCATGCGGAAGCGGAGCATGACCGGACTGTCTTTGGAATCGTACCGTGCCGTAAAGGGCTCGGTCCACAGTTCAGTCAGCCCCGGGCAGGTCTCGTAGGCTTCCGCTCTGTACTCGTCACGGTTCTCAGGGTAAGACTCGCACAGCTTGTAAATGGCGATCAGCGTGTGCAGCTGATCGGTCATGACCTTTGCCAGCACATCCGCGGCGGTCATGCCGCCAAATCCGCTGGCAGGTCGCAGGGGCTTGCAAATCGCCCACATTGTGAGCGGCAGCTCCTGCTTCATGAAATCCAGCAGAGCTTCAGCCGTGCCGCAGCTGTCGCAGATGTACACATCCTCGACGTGGCGGCTGAGGGCGTTGGTTTTCAAATCAGGCTTCATGGTGTCCTGCCCGCAGCGGGGACAGCGCATGTGTTCACCAGCCTGCTGTCTGGCTCTCAAATCATCCAGCCGGGCGATCATCTTCTCAGTCATGCTTCTGCGCCTCCTCGTTCATCTCGCGCCGGATTCGGCGCTGTTCAGCCAGCTTGTTCTTGTGGGCCTGCATCCGATCCTCGCTCTTGAATGCCGCGTAGCCGTCCAAGTGGCCCATGAGTGTGCGGCGTAGTTCCTTGTAGGCAGCGCCGCCGAAGCCCAGCCGATTCAGCCAGGCGTTGGCGTGGTACTTGTCCGCTTCGGAATCCAGCCTGCGCGGCAGGACCCGCTTCGCACTCTTGGCAGCCTTGATGCAGGCGCTGATGAGCTGGGAGTAGAACACCCATCGGATGGAATCCTGTTCATATGGCAGATCGACCGAAACGGCACCGGCATCGAGGTTCACGCCTGCGACCTGTCCGTTTCGGATGGCGTCATGCAGCATCGTCTCGAAATCGCTGACGCAGGTCAGGCTGGTTGCTGCAAGGTTCTGAATGTACACCTCATCGATGCGCAGGCAGTTCATCTGCATCATGCGGTTGATCAGGTCCTGCCGGGCGTACAGCATGTGCATGAGGTTCGTCATGCTCTGTACCGTCCAGTCAGGCTCGTAAATCCGAATGGTTGTCACCGTGATGTCCTCGGCTGCGGAATCAGCAGGCTCTGCTTTGGCAGGCACTTCCTCCGCAGACGCTTCGGAATCATCTTCCGTCAGTTCAGCGGGCAGCTCGGTAATGTACCCGTTTTCCAGCAGGCATTCAGCGGCGGGAAGCAGGGCTTCGCGTTCGCCGCTGACGGATGCGTCTCTGTTCACCGTAATCTCTCCAATCCGGAAGGCGTAGGTCGGGGTGTACAGATAGACCGCTGGAGCCTGCAGATGCTCGGAGAGCCTGCGGACCATGGCCTTGCGGTCATCGCACTGGGTTGCAATCGTGATCATGGGGCTTGACCTCCTTGTTTTAGGGTAGTGACATATACGCTCTACCCGCCGGAAAAGTCAAGCGGTAATATGCGGCTTCTGTGCCTGCCGGTGAGAAAAATCGAAGAAGCGCAGCTCCTTCTCCATGCGGCAGATGTGCTTTGCAAGATCGCGTCGGTGAATCGGACCGGCGTGCTCCATTTCCCGCTTTGCCGCATCGATCTTCTGAATCAGTTCATCGCGTGTCATGCTCCCTCCAAAAACAGAAGCAGTCCCGGCGGTTGGGCCGAGACTGCGGGTATCACTGTACATCCAGTTTTGACAAGCATATCATACCACAAAGACAGGCATGCACACAAGTGCCCTTAACTGCCCAATTTGACGACGCTCTCAAATCCCGGCGCGTTGATGATCTCCTCGACCGCCTTCAAGGCCCGCCCGTGCATCTTGTAGGTCGAGCGAATATGCAGGTGCATGATCTCCGAAATCTCCTCCCAGCTTTTGAAGGCCAGGTAGCGCATTTCAAGCAGCAGCCTGCAGTCCGGGTCGTGGATCTGCTTGAGCACACCGGAAATCTCGGTCTTGAGATCAACGAGGGTGTCGATGGTGCTGTTCAGCAAATCCTCGGCCTCCAGAAGCCGGACAATCGTGTCCTGCAGGGAGGTCACGTTGCGGGTGTGCGAGACCACCTCGCCATCATAGGCCGGGGTGATGCGCTGTGTCAGCGAACGAAGCTGGGACACACGTTCGAGGGTGATATTGATTCTTCGGTCAAGCACCCTCGCCTGATTAAGATACTCCTTGGCGTTCATCTGTCTGCCTCCCTTCCATGCCGTCTCTCTCCGGTCATATCAGAACCTCCTGTGCCTGCCGATGTTTACGTAGCGCTGGAGGCGGGGCTTCTGTTCTTCGGGCTGTGTGCCCGGCTGCTGCTCTCGCTTCTGTGCCAGCCTGCGCCTGCGGCGTTCCTCACGCACAATGTGCTCAAGCGCCTCACCGACGGTGGGGTCGTAGTAGCCGTCATGGTTTCTGCGGTAGTTCATGTGCTGTCTCCTTTGCCTTCTCCTCAAGGTACTCGTAAATCGCAGCCAGCAGCCGGATGATCAGCGGATGATTGTTCCAGCTGGCTGACACAGCAGCGATGTCATTCGCCGCGGTTTCCCACCAGGCAAGCGAGGCCGCCTGATCGGACAGGGGCGGCGGTGACGGGTGTGCGGCGAAGTATCTGTACGCCGCTCGGAAGATCTGGGTCTCGGCTTCACGCATCAAGCTGCGTCACCTCGATTCGGATGCCGGGCCGTGTGCGGGTCCAGCGCTTTGTGACGGTTTCCCGGCACACCTGTGCGTCATCCCGCCAGAAGCCGACGCGGGTCATGCAGTCCTTGAGGAGCTTTTGCAGGTTGTCTGTGTCGGGGCGGGTCACCCGCAGCGCACCCTCACGGTGTGTCTTGCTGGGAAAATACCACTCGACGGTCAGGGCCAGAGCGCCCTCCAGCGGCGTATCAGGCCGGTTGAGCCGCAGCGCGTGCTCGTATAGCCTGCGGGCTTCCTTCAGACGCGGGGTATCGTAGAAGACCGGTCGACCGCGGCGAATCATCACCTTGTGTTCCTGTGCGGTGACGGTCGGGGGAATCATGTCGAGAAAGAAATTCATCACGGAAAGCTCCTTTCGGAACGCTTGGTTCACTCCTCGTATGGGGGAGGAGTGTAACGAACTCCTCCCCGTAGAGGGTTGTGGAACACAACGCTATATATATAGACGTTCCGTTCCGTTTGCGACCAAATCGTGCAGTCATATGTGGGTCACGACGCCGCGGTCATTTTGGTATTCGTCCGACATTTCTTTCAGCCAGTCGCGCACCGTTCTGTCCGTCATATCCAGGTAGGACGCGATTGCGGAAACCGTGACCGGTGTGTCGGGATCGAACGAACAGGCTGCGTATGCCATGCGGATGCGTTCAGCACGCTCATCGCGGCTGCAGTTTTTCCCACCCCGAATCTTTGCGGCAACGCTGCCCTTGGCAGGAGCCTGTGTCAGCTCCTCGGGCCTTGCTAGCGTGTGAATCGGATAGTCGAACCAGAAGTCCACCGGGATGATGTTGGGGAACTCGCGCAGGCTGCTCTCCAATCGCCATGCTGTGCGCCCGAAGGCCTCAGCCTCGTACTTCATGTCGCCGTCCAGCTGAAGCTCGATCATGTCCAGCTGCGCATCGGGATCACGGGCAAACACACCGGAGCCGGACGCACGGTCCTTGGCATCCTTGTTGCCCTGATCGCCCTTGGAGTGGTGATGGCAGTAGATGGCGGCACACCCGGTTTCGGCACAGATTTTGTCGAACTGATTGCAGAACAGCGCCATGTCGGAAGCCTTGTTTTCATCGCCGGTGATGACCTTGTAGATAGGGTCGATGATGATGGCGTCAAAGTGCTGATCGCGCACACGGCGCACGAGCTTGGGCACCAGCTTGTCCAGCGGCACAGCCTTGCCGCGCAGGTTCCACAGCACGATGTTTGCGGCGTTGGGCTTCTGAATGTGCAGGGCTTCGTAGATTTTTGCAAAGCGGTTGATGCAGCTGGCGCGGTCGATTTCCAGATTCACATACAGCACGCGGCCCTTCTTGCAGGGAAAGCCCAGCCATTTGCGGCCCTCGGCAATCGCAATCGCCAGCTCCATGAGCAGAAACGACTTGCCCGCCTTCGAGGAGCCGGAGATGAGCATCTTGTGCCCGCAGCGGAGTATGCCGCGGATCAGCTCCTCCGGCAGCTCCGGCTGGTGTGCCAGCAGCGCTGACATGTCCTCCAGCGGCGGCAGGTCATCCTCAAGCCCCTCAACGAAATCCATCCAGTCCTGCCACGACCGTCTCCCAATGTTGACAGCCAGCAGCTTCTGGCGATTTCCGTTCCTGTCTACCCCGGGCATCCGGGACAGCCGGGACGGGTTCTTGTTCGCCTGATCGACAATCAGACCGTGTCCAATGAGGAACGAGTACAGGTACAGCACGCGCTTGCGGTACTCCGACTCGTCCGGAGCGTCGATGTGAACGATGGCATGCACAGACTTGCCGCCGCTGGACACCAGACAGGCAATCGGCAGCTCCAGCCGCTGATAGGCCGCAAGCTGATCCTGAATCGGGATCACATCGGATTCCACCAGCGCATATCGGAAGGCGGTGACATTCCTGTCGGACGCACCGGTGCCGTCCAGCGGGTTAAAGCGAATCCAGCCGCCCACCTGGGGCTTCCAATCGCCAATGGTCGCACCGAGGTCATCCGGGTACTTGGCCAGAGAGGTCAGCAGCTCACCGGCTGTGCGGTTGAACACGCCGCGCAGCGGTTCCCATTCGCCGTCCTCGTTCTGGCGCACCTCGCCGGTGACATAGCCCACATATTCCTCGGGCCTGAACAGCGTCGAGATGTACTTCGCCAGCTCAGCGGTCGGCTTCATGTCCGGCAGGAGATTGTCGAACGGAACGGAAATACCCGGCGTTCCGTCATGGGCATGGCCTGCCGAAACGGAAATGTCCGGCGTTCCGTCATAGGAAAGCTCATCGTTCCAGTCCATGATGCCGTTTCCCTCGAAGGGCTTCCAGCCGCGCTGCTTTGCCATCTGTACGATGGTCGCGCCGGTCACCGGCGTGCCGCTGCCATGAAAGGTGTTCCACTTGCGGGCACACTCGCCGGGATGATAGCGCTGATCGTTGCGGCTCCACTCATCCCAGACAGAGCAGGCATAGCCCTCATGCTTGAGCGCCATGCCCACGTTCATCCATTCCGCGTAGGACAGATCACGTACATCGACTGCGGACAGTGCAGAAATCAAGAGATTATCCATGGGTTCTCCTCCTTACGATGGAACATAGGTCGCCGGGTTGAAGCCATACGGCAGTTTCCAGTTCAGTGCCGCAAGCCGGGAAATAACCTTGCTGGCGGCATCAAAGGACCATGTGCCCACAAACCGGAAGCCGTAACGCTCCAGCAGACGGATCTGCTTGGGTGTGCTCAGGCCCTCCTTCTGGCGGTTCATCAGGCGGTCGATCAGCATGCTGGCCTTGCCCATGTTCTCAATGCTTCCGGCGTCGATGCCGCGCTTCTCCAGAAAGTCCAGCTGCTTCTGGGAGGGCGGGGCCATCTCCCACGCAAAGGTCGGTGTGTAATCAGCCAGGTCCTCGGCGGCGATGGACATGGCGAACTGCAGCGGATCGACAAGCCTGCGCCTGCGGCTGCGCATCTCGGCAAGCTGCCGGGCCAGGGACTGTTCGCGCTCCAGAATCGTGTCGCGCTCCGCCTGATCCTCGGCTTCCATCAGGTCAACAGCGCCTGTCGCGTCCTCCACCATGCGGTCTACGCGCTCTGTCTCGCTTTCGTCCCTGCACACCAGGCAGGAGGGACGGCAAAGGTCAAGGCGTTCCGTCTGCCACAGGAAATCCAGCACCAGCAGGTATTCCTTGCCGGGACTCAGGCGCAGGCCGCGACCGATGATCTGCTGGTACAGGCTGCGCACCTTGGTGGGCCGCAGGTTGATGATGCAGTCCACGGAGGGGCAGTCCCATCCCTCGGTCAGCAGCATGCTGTTCGTGAGGACGTCGTACCTGCCGCGGTCGAAGTCCTCCAGAAGCTGTGCGCGGTCAGGGCTTTCGCCGTTGACCTCTGCGGCGCGGAAGCCGCGGTCCCGCAGCATGGCACAGAACTTCCGGGAGGTGCTGACCAGCGGGAGAAACACGACCGTCTTGCGGCCCCGGCAGTATTCCAGCATTTCATCCGCAATCTGCGCGAGGTACGGCTCCAGTGCGCTGCCGATGTCATCCGCTCTGTAATCGCCCTCGGACACACCTACGCCGGAAATGTCAAGCCCCAGCGGAATCATCTGCGCCTTGATCGGGCAGAGATACCCGTCCTTGATGGCCTGACGCATGGTGTACTCATAGGCCAGACTGTCAAAATACTGACCCATCTGTTTCTTCAGCAGCTTGTCCGGCGTGGCGGTCACGCCCAGGACATTTGCGTCCGGGAAATGTGCCAGCACATGCTGATAGCTGTCCGCCAGACAGTGATGCGCCTCATCCACAAGGATTGTGGAGAAATAGTCCTGCGGGAACCGGGACAGTCGGCGCTCCCGGCACAGGGACTGCACCGAGCCGACCGTCACGGGGAACATGCTGCCCAGGCTGCTGCTTTCGGCTTTCTCGATGGCGCTTTCGAGGCCGGTGACCATGCGGAGCTTGTCCGCGGCCTGTGTCAGCAGCTCACCGCGGTGCGCCATGATGAGGACTCTGCCGCCCTCACGCACGGCCCCCTCGGCAACCTTGGACATCACGACCGTCTTGCCACCGCCGGTGGGGAGAACAAGCAGTGTGCGCTGCTTGCCCTCTGCCCACTCGCGGCGAATGGCAGTCACGGCTTCACTTTGGTAAGGCCGGAGCTGCATCATGATCAGAAGCCTCCGTTCTTCCAGCCCATCTGCTGCTGAGCATACTGGGGCTGGGACGGTATCTGCTGCGCGGTGCCGTTCATCACGGCCTGTTCGGCGTCACGCACCCAATCCTGCTGCATGGCCTGCGGATCGAAATCATAGTAGCGGTCCACGGAGTTGGTGGTGTGCTCGGAGCCGTTGCTGGTATAGGTGCGGGGCTTGAAGTGTGCGCGACCGCGGGAACCCAGCACCTTGCTCCAGTCCATGACCACGCGCTCGCCAGACTTCTTCTGACCGATGGCGCGGAAGAAGGCCGCCAGCTTCCATTCGAGGGTGCGGTACAGAATCAGGTCCTCCTTGCAGCTGGCGGTCTGGCCGCCGGGCAGGTCAATGGTCAGCGTCAGGCTGGCCTTGTTGCAGGCGGGAATCTTCGCACTGCCGGGATAGCGGCCACGCTCGAAGCCGGTCACGGTGAAGGTGTAGTCTCCCTCGTCCAGAACGATAAACTGCTGACCGTCGGACTCAATGGCGGAGTCCCAGTCCATCAGGTTGGCATCATAGTTGCTCATTGTGCTTTACCTCCTCAAAACGGCGTGTACTCAGGGCTGCTGCGGATCACGTCCACGATCTTCTCCCAGTGCGGGAACAGCCACTGACGGAAGAAATCCGGATGATACTGTGCGGGAGAAACCTCCTCGGGATAGTGGCCCTTCTGGGCGACCACCTGACGGATCTGTGCCTCGGTTACCGCGTCCCGCTCCATGCGCTCTGCCAGCTCGGCAAGGAAATCCGGCTGTGCGGGCGGTGCCGGGACGGGAGGTTGACCTGTGAACAGGTGCGCGATGTGGCTGTAATCCAGGTCCATCTCATCCGGCAGGCCGAAGCGGTTCTTGGCATCCCAGCAGGGATGATGCGTGGCATACATGACGCGCTTGCCGCCGCTGGCCTTCTTGCTGCCGCTCTCGGTGCCGGACACAAAGGTCTTGTAGCTGACGAACAGCAGCAGGTCCGGCCACTCGGCCAGCAGGGGCGCACACTGCCGGGAGAGCTTGAGTTCCCAGTGATCGAAGGCACCCATTTCCTCGGGCAGCTCCTGCTTGCGCACACGGGCATGGGCCACGATGACCACATTGCGGCCCGAGGCAAGCACGTTTTCGCAGGCGCGGAGCATCCGGGCAAACTCCTCAGCGAGGTAGGTGTAGCCCTTGCCGAAGCCGAAGGATTCCAGACCGATCTGCTTGTACTTCTCGCAGATGTGCTTGATGGCCATCTGCTCAGCCCAGTCAGCGGTATCAATGACCAGCGTGGAGCAGCAGGTGGTGTCCCGCGCCACCTCCTCGATGGTGTTCAGCAGGCCCTCCCAGCCGGTGAACTGGTCGATGCGGTTAACATCGAGGTAGGTCGTGCCGCCCTCGGTGTCCAGAAACAGCGGGTTGGGCGTGTGCGCCGCCAGCGTGCTCTTGCCGGTGCCCTCAAGGCCGTAGATCACGGCCTTGACCGGCTTGTTCAGGCGTCCGCTCTTGATTGGAAGCATGGGAACCCTCCTTACTCGTCATCGTCCAGCTCATCGAAGTCCTCCGCGGCACAGACGGGCTTTCCGTCATAGACGGGATCATCGAAGTCCAGCTGCACTTCGTTTTCCGGGCACAGCAAGCCGCTGCGGCGAATCTGGTCCATGAAGTACGCATACACCGCCGGGCTTTCGATGCCGATGGTGGAGTCGAGGCTGTTGCTCATGGCCATGTTCGCGCTGCCCAGCCACACCTTGCCGGAGGAGGCCAGCGTCATCTTCGCGTGGACACGCGGGTCAAGGAAGATGCGCAGCTCGGGGTACGCCTGCTTCAGCTCCAGCGCCTGATCGGCATACCGGCTGTTGGCAATGATCGTCACGTTCTGCGGGCAGATGCCGAGGCCGTTGGGCCGGAAGCAGGCATGGGTTGGCAGGGCGAAGGACACGACCGTCACCTTGTCGTTGGCGCGAATCACGCTGGCGAGGTTCTTCGCCGTGGAGAAGCCGAAGTTGAAGGCCTTTACCTCGGCACGGATGTTCATGCCGAAATCGTCTACAGGAAAGCTCATGTGTTTCTTCCTCCATTTCATTTCAGGGAGCACGACTGGCCGGTGACCAGCGCGATGCCCGGTATCGTGCTGCCGTCGGAAAGCAGGCGGCGCACAGCGGTTTTGTCAACCTCGGGTTCCTTGACGCGGATGCAGTCGCGGTACTTGTGCCTGCGAAGCCAGCTGATGGCCTTCGCGGCATCGGACACCTCCACCCGGCTGGTCACCCGGTAGCGGAGGGTGGCAATGCCGAGGTCCGTTTTCTGGCCATTGCACTCGCGGTCCAGCACCTCGATGAGCCGCTCCTCGCGGTGTTCGCAGATCCGGCGGCGCTTGGCGAGGCGTTCCTCCTCAGCCTTCAGGGCTGCGGCCTCGGCACGGGTGTCCAGCACCACCTTGGCCAGGTACTCCAGAATCCGGGAGCGCTCCATGTCCAGCGCGTTCAGCTGCTGGAGGATGTCTTCGGAGCTGGTGAGGATTTCGCCGGTCTCCTCATCGACCTCGAGCTGCTGCATCAGCAGAGCAATCTCCGTGTTGATCTCATACAGGTGCATCTTCTTTCACCTCCGGGGGAACCTCGTGAATCTCCACCTCGCCGACGGTCTTGCCGGGGGTGAGCACCAGCACCTCGCAGAAATCGCCGAACAGCCATTTCAGCAGCCGCTTCGGGAGCCGTGCCGTTCCGCTGCGCAGCACTGGCTGCTTGCGACCGTGTTCATCGCACACATTAATGCGGACACGGTGCTTCAGGGTCATCTGGGTCATCTTCTGACCTCCTCTCTGCCGGGCGTGACTGCCCTTGGCGCAATACGGAGATTTGCAGGTCAGTTTGAGGGGGTGTCCGCATAGAACTTTTTTAGCTTTTTGCGGGCAGCCTCGATGGACTCGTGGACCGATTTCTGATTCGTGCCCTCACGCCGGGCAATTTCATGAGTGGACAGGCCCGCGGCGTACATGAGGAAGCGGCTGCGCTGCACCTCGGTCAGCAGGGCGAGCGCCTGCGCGTACCGGGCATTGCTTTCGGCCTCGGCTTCGGAAGCGGTAAGGATGCTCTCCGGGGTATCCGGATCGGCGTACTTCTCGCCTTCAAAGTCGATGGCGTCGTAGCTGTAGTGGTGGTAGCGGCACTTGCGGGCAAGGTTGTCCTCCTTGCGGTAGCTTTCGGTCAGGGTGACAGCGATCTCTTCGCTGGTTTCGATCTCGATGGTGGTGGTGTCGGAATTGCGGTAGGTAACCTTCATTTTTCAAGCTCTCCTTGCATTTTTTTCTGTCGGAGAGCCGAAAAAGGGCGCATTGAATACAGCTGCAGCCATTACGAATCTCTCCGTTTCTGGTCTTGCAGCGACTTCACAGTATCGTCGCGTGGGAGCATCATCCGGCTTGGTCTGTGAAATGTCCTGGCCAACGGACACCGAGACGGGTGATGCAGGTTGATGATTCAGCAGTGTGTTCCCAGCAATCTATAAAGGACGGGCTGTGTGCCTGTTCCGTAGTGGAATTCCTTTTCTGCAGGCAACGAACGTCTGTCAGAAATTAGGGAAGTGGGATTTGGAAATTAGTTCTGCTCATCAACGCACTTGGAACATGTCACCGGCTATGAGTAAGTCCTTTTCACAGACAATATATTTGACATTTGGTCCTGCGCGTGATATATTTAAACTGCTACGCAGAAGCCGGATGACGAAAATAATTGTAAAAAACAGCCCGTTTCATCTGGTGGTAGTTTGGTACAGCGTGGTACACGTTGGGACAAATCTCCGGGAAAGGAACGCGCTTTTATGGATTTTCAGACACTGTTTCCAGTTCTACGAAATCGCCTTTCAGATGGACTTGATGTACCGCAGTACATCAGAGATTTGTTCGCGCAGATTACTGAGGTCAGTGAAGCTGAATGGGGAACCCCGAAAGACCCATCTTCGAGAATAACAAAAGAGACCACGCTTCGCTCATATGCGAAACGCGGCCTCACTGCAAAATTTGCTCAATCGATTGTGTATAGACTGACTCCGGATAATCTTTCTGACCGGATCAATGAACGACCATTAGCCACAAGACAGCTTCTTGCGGCTGACCTTGTTTCTTATGCTCCACAGGTCAATGCTGATAACGTTGGGAATGTAGTCGCAGATACAATGGTCGATATCATCCGGCGCAGCGCTGGATGTGTTCCGCTGGAAGAGCTGGAAGCAGAAAAACAGCGTGAATTGTTTGCCGATTTGAAATCGAAGTTTGGAGATTTCTTGTACGAGGAATGCGATGGGTATTGTCCTTTCCCCGGATGTGGCAAAAGGCTCTCAGTATCCACAGGTTCACAGATTACTCGCGTTTTCGATGTGAGCTTGGTTGATAAAAAGAAAAAGGCTACCGTCACTAATCTGGTCGCACTCTGTCCGATGTGTCATGCAACCTATCAAATGGATAACAGTCCCGCCAAGACCAAAGAGTTAGCAAGTGTCAAGGCATTACTGTCTGCCCATGAAGAAAGCACCCGGCTTCTCGATAGCATTACTCTTGAGCGTGGTATTGTTGGTGTGGTGAAAAAGATAGCCGATCTGAAAGAGAAGGATCTTTTTGATGCCGAGCTTGATCCAAAGGATTTGACGCAAAAAGTGAATCCTGCAGAGAATTTTCATTTGTACAATACCGTAAAAAACAATGTAACCACGTACTTCCGGAGAATCCGGGAAATCATGACCAATCTTGATAAGCGTGGCGTAATTGATTACGATGAAGTTCAGGATCAGATGCATGCCATGTTCAAGCGCCTGAAAAAAGCGAACAAATCAAAAATGGAAATCTTTCAGGAGATTTCTGCAAAAGTACACCGTACCAGTTTACAGGATGAAATGTTCTGTCGAATCGTCGTTTGCTACTTCATCCAGAGTTGTGAGGTATTCGATGCAACTGCCGAATAAGTTGTATTCATATAAAGACAGTACGTTGGCGCTAATCCCGCTAGTACTGAAAGAACTGGTGAATGGCCCCGTTTCTGCTACGATGTTGTTCCAGAGGGTCCGCCCATTCCTTGGTGAAGCCACTGACTTTTTATCTGTGATGGATTGTCTGTACGCACTTCGGGCTGTAGACATTAATGATGAAGGTGAGGTGTTCATGTGCTTATCGAATTGAGTTCCCCGATCTTTGTGGAAAAAGGCAAAGTTCGCCCGCCCATTCCTTTTAAAGAAGGCCTTAATGTAATCCTTGGCTGCGAGGATGGCGAGAATTCTATTGGTAAATCGTCTGCAATGCTTGCGATTGATTTTGCTTTTGGTGGCAAAACCTATGCATCGAGTGACGGCGTAAAACATAAAGGGCACCATGTAATAAACTTCGCTTTCCGATTCGATGGCGTAACCTATTATTTTGCACGTCATACAGATCAGATTGATAAGGTGTTTCTGTGCACGAAGGATTATGTGTTTACAGAAGAATGGGAATTGCATCAGTTTACGGATTGGCTGAAAGCAAAATACCATATTGATTTTCCTGAACTGTCTTTTAGAATAACACTGAGCAGCTTCTTTCGGATTTACGGAAAAGATAATTACGATGAACGCAGGCCACTCCGTGGTATTCCGGGACAGAGCATGGAGAAGTCTATTGACATGCTGCTGAAACTGTTCAATCGGTATGTTGACATTGAGGCCCGCAAACAGAGTCTTGATGAAGCCGCAAAAAAGCTGGAGGCCTTCCGAGCTGCTCGAAAATATCGTTTTGTGCCGGATTTGGTCGGTGGTGTCACGCAGTATGAAGAAAATCTGGCGAGTATTCGTGACCTTGAGGTGCAGTTACAAACACTGACCACAGAACAGGCATCAAGCCATACAGCCGAAGATATTGCAAAGAGTCAAGAAAAGTCGCGCCTACAGAGCAGTAAGCTCCAAATAGAAACGGAAATTCAAACAGCTGAACGCAGGTTAAAGTTGCTCGAAATGAGCCTTGCATGTGGGCTGTACCCTACGGAAGCAGATTTCTCTGCACTAACCGAGTTTTTCCCCGGCGTGAATTTGCGCAAACTATACGAGGTAGAGAAATACCATCAAAAACTGGCTTCCATTCTTGATAGACAATTTGCCGATGAACGAACTGCTGTGATGGGTCAAATAGCGTCGATGCGAGAGCAGCAGGTACAGATTCAACAGCAGATCGCCGATTTGGGCTATATCGGAAACCTGTCTAAAGAGTTCTTGGATAGGCATGCTGAAATCAAAGGACGCATCGATGCGCTCCGTGCTCAGAATGATGCTTATCTGACACTCACCGATCTTCAGGATGCTAAAAAAATCGCCAACAATATGCTCAAGGAAGGGATTCGTAGCATTCTGAATGAAATTCAGGATGATGTGAATGAAAAAATGAAGGAGTTAAACGATACGCTGTATACCGAGCGCCGTCAGGCTCCCCATTTGGAGTTCAATGAATATAACAGCTATACCTTTGAGACGCCTGATGACAAGGGCACAGGTACAAACTACAAGGGTATGGTCATTTATGATTTGGCTGTTTTGTTCCTGACCGACCTTCCGGCAATTGCTCATGACTCTCTCATTCTGAAAAACATCGGTGATGGCCCGGTTGATGGAATCATGAGAATCTACGCACAGAGTCAAAAGCAGATATTTATTGCTTTTGATAAGCAAAGTGCTTATAAGCCTGCCACCAGGCAAATACTCGAAGCTAACACAGTACTGCATCTGTCAAAGGACGGCTGTGAACTTTATGGTGAATCTTGGAATAAGGAGAAAACGCAAGCCAATGCGGATGAGTTATAATAAACTGTGGAAGTTGCTAATCGATAAAGGTATGACCCGTTCCGAAATGCGGAAGCTGGCAGGCATCAGTTCGTCTTCTTTGGCAAAGCTTGGAAAAGGGGAAAATGTGACGACGGCTGTCCTTTTGCGCATATGCACAGCTTTAAATTGCGGGCTGAATGATATCGCCGATGTGGTACTTGACAAAGATGAATTGGATAGATAATATCCATGGTGGCAGCAAGGAAACTCAAAAGAACTGCATTTCCCCCAAAAGTATAGGTCCTGCATATTGTTATTTATAAAGAGTGGAAAAGCAATAATACATACAAGTATATGGAGTGTTTGAATATAAGGAAAGATTTTTTCGATATGGGGAGGTGTGAGATGCTTTTTCCAATAGTAATATTGTCCATTACGGATGACTCGGATCGTGAATTTATGAAAGCACTATATGTAAAATATCATCTGACAATGTTTCGAATGGCGCGAGCATTGACGGATTCTAAATACGATGCGGAAGATGTAGTCAGCGACGCTTGTGTTTCCTTGATCCAAAAGGTCTCTGTTTTGAGACAATTAGACTGCAACGTTTTGGAAGGATACATCATTTCAACTACGAAGAATGCCGCTTATATGCTGCATCGCAAAAAGAACGCCCGCAGGGAGGTGAACAGCGAAGAGGCGCTTCTTTTCGCTGAAAGCGAGACTTCTGCGCCAGACGAACGCATTTTGCAGGAATGCACAATCGATGAATTGATGAGCGCCTTGGATCAGTTGTCAGAAAGCGATCAGGCGATCATCCGCATGAAATACTTTGAAAAGCTTTCTGATCGGGAAATTGCGAAGATGCTGAGCATTCAAGAAGTATCTGTACGTTCCAGACTGACGCGGGCGCGAAAAAGAATTTATGAATTGCTGGGAGGACACCAGGTTGAACCGTGAACACGAAAGAATGAAGACCCCAGAAGAGAACTATGAAGCGGCTTCTCTGGAACTGGCGATTTATCGCATTATGAAGCGCGATTATGATGCTATCCGGGCGACCATGAGCAAAGAAGATGAAAATGAACTTTCCCGTATTGCAGAAGAAAAGATGCCGTGTATGCTGGGCTTTATTGACAAGCGAATGCAACGCATTGCGATACGTTCCAACCTAAGGAAGTATGGATGGCGGGTTCTGCAAACAGCGGCTTTGGTTGTCCTGATACTCAATATCGGGTTAACGACTGCTGTGGCGATAAGCGGCAGTGTCCGCGCAAAGGTCATTCACTTTCTGATGGAAATGAATGATTCCTATATGAGTATAGGCTTTTCAGAAAACGAAGAGGAAATCATCGTACCAAAGGAATGGGAAGGACGTTATTACCCTACATATATTCCACAGGGCTATTTCATGCAACATTGCATTTCGAAGGCTGGAGCGAATATGGCTGAATACAGCGACGAGGAAGGGAACACAATAGTAATAAAGGTGAACGGTACACACACATTTGGCAGGATCAATACTGAAAATGCCGAAATCGAGTTCATTCAATTACATGGTGTTGAGGCGACTGTTTTGCGACAGCCTTTAGGGGATGTAAGCATCATCTGGTCGCTTGGTGATTGCTACTTTGACATCACCGGGGATGACTATGAAACCACTTTGGCTGTTGCACAGTCCATAGAGGCAATTAAAAAAATCGACTAAAAATGCTAAATCACTGCAACAAAACGCCTTCTTTTGCATTTACAAGGTGTAAAGCGAAAGGAGGCGTTTTCATATGTTGAAGAAATATGTTGTTTTCATTCTAGTGCTACTTTTCATCCCGTTGTGCCTGTCAGCGACTTCTCTGGGCGAAGTGAATATGGAGAGTTCCGTGCAACCGTTGTATACGCATATCCGCGACTTTGATGGAAGCTTTAGCATTAATGCTGGCAAGGCTGAGTGTTACGGTACTGGTCGAAGTCAGTATACAGACACAACGACCATTGTGAAAGTGACGCTACAAAAACGGACTACCGGAACAACGTCGTGGTCATCAGTATGCTCATGGAGCGATACCAAAACAGGAAAATCATATGCTACTGTAAGTGAAGAAAAGTCAGTCACCAAAGGGTATGATTACCGCATTTTGATTAAGTGTACAATCACGGATTCGGAAGGCGTCATTAAGGAAACTGATAGCATGTATTCGCGTATAATCTCGTATTGATATTCCGATCAACATGGTTATTGCGATGAATATGGAAGGGATATCCTTCCAGTCGCAGAAAGAGGTCATGATGAAACTACGTTCGTTTATCGCTTTGTTCATCGGTGTTATGCTAATAACCCACTGTTCCTTTGCGGAAGACGGTATGCCGGTTAAGGAAGGCGATTCATTAATTCATGTTTCCAAAGAATTGACGAGTCCGTTTCTTCATTTGGTGATCGATGCGGACGTCCAGATGGTTGAAACTGGGACGCGATTGCCGACATACAGGACACATTACCCTCCCTCGACCAAAGAGGCATGGCTAGAGGTCTTTTTCGGAGATCCACAGGCAGAAGTTGTCGACAGTCTTGCGAAAGAAAGTAAGGAAGAGCTTCTGTCAAGCCTTGTCGAAGATGCAGAGCGTGAACGTGCGTATTCTTTAGGTGAAAAATCTACTCGGTACCAATCCTATTTTTGCGCCTTGGTCTACAACTCGACAAGGAGAGAAATTGTAAGAAATATTTCTTCAGCAATAGAAGGCGTACAAGCGGATGGCCTTTCTACGACTCCGGAACAGGCGCGAAAAATCGCACAAAGCTGGATTGAACAATTGTCATCAAAACTTGGGTGGAAAGACTTTTTGTGGAGCCGCACTTATGCGCTTCCATCAAACGATGGGAAGCATGTGGAAGATCTGAAAAACTATATTTCTACGGGGATCTACCTTGTAGAATATGAACGGTTCCTAAATGGGATACCCGTTGCCCGTGATGTTCTGCCTAATTCAGAAATCGAAGGCGACGTGCTACAACTATATATCGATGACGAGGGGCTATTGCGTATCGATGGTGTATGTAGAAGCTATACAGAACAGGGCAGCGCTGTTATAAATATATCTCTGGAGGATGCACTCATCATTCTTGAAGAGAATATGGATTATGTCAATGCGTTTCCTGACAATGACAGCGATGGATTTGTCATCCGTGAGGTCGGGTTGTGTTGGCGGCTGATTCCTACGCTGCCTCAGGACAATTGGGATTATCACGCGGTCATGGAAGCCCGTCCGGCCTGGCGGTTCGCCAGCAATATATGCCGAAATCAAACAAATGTGTTCGTCATGTATATTGACGCAGAAACGGGTGAGGTTTTGGAATGAACAAGAAATGGAATACTGACCGTGCAATACTGTACAGTATTCGAAGTGCATGCAAATCATATCATGTGTTACTGAGTGCTGTGATTTGCTTTCTAGTTCTTTTTGCTGAAACAGCTGGTTCTGCATATGATGTCCTTTTTCATGGCGCAATAGGACTTGAAGATGCTTATTCTTTTAATATTGCATTCCATTTTGGATACTTTATTTGGGCTGCGCCTCTAATATGCGCCTTTGCGGGCAGTGGGGCATATTGCAATGCATATGAAGCTGGTTTTTACCGTCAGCAATTGGTTCGAGGCGGGTATAAAAGAAGCTGTCCGTCCATCTGGTTCGGCGGAACGTTCAGTGGTGGGGTGGCGTTGGCTGGAGGCGTGCTGTTATTTATCCTGTTCCAGGTTATTGTTTTTGAACCCTGTCAGGATGCGACAGTCATTGCTGCTTTTGATGGATGGCTCCCATTACTCTCTGCAAAGCACGGCGGCTTATGGTATATGCTGGCGCACGCAGGATTGGCGTTTCTATTTGGTGCCGTGTGGTCAGGCATAGGGATTGCGCTATCAGTTTTTCAACCCAACCGGTATGTCTGCTACTTTTCACCCTTCATAATGTGCATGTGCGCCGCACTCGTTTTCCCCCCCTGCTTTCAACCGCTTGAGATGCTGGTGCAGATGCGATGGGAGACATTCAATTTTCCGCAGCTGCTGTTCTATCAGGGCCTTTTGTATTCGGCGGGATATCTGGCGTTTCATTACGCGTTTAAAAAGGAGTTGATCCAGTAAATGTCTCGTTATTGCATACAGACAATGTTCCGATGCGTAAAGCGCTGGAAGCAAAGCCCTAGGATGTTGGTGTTGTTTGCAATGCTGGGATGTATTATTCTAATATATGCATTGCCTTTTGCGGAAAATGCCCGAGTGCAGGGTGAAAAACTACAGGTTGGAGAAATTTTTGTAGCGTTGACAAATTGGCGGTTCTCCATGCTGATTTTCAGCTGCTCGATCATCCTTCTATTCTGTGATTTGCCCATCGTAGATAGATTTACCACCAACGCAATCATCAAGGGCAGCAGGAAGGCTTGGTTTTCTGGGCAGACGTTTTACGTGATTGTCACGTCGGTGATCTTTGCTACGGGAGTGCTCCTTTTATCCATCGCGGTCACGCTGCCGGACGTGGATTTTTCAAACCAGTGGAGCAAACCAGCCAAGCTGATCGCGACCAGCGGCAGAATCGCCATTGATCCCGCCCGCATGAAATTAACGATGGACAACTATATTGTCAAGACATTTTCGCCCTATGCGGCGCTATTGCACAGTTATCTGCTTCTTTTACTTATGAATAGCTTTTACGGGATGGCCGCTTTGGTTGCACGGATGTACACTCGTGCAGGCAGCTTTATCATCCTGATTGCAGCGAACGCAATTTCATGGTGCGCCTCCATGTTCGCGCCTGGAGAGACGGGATATGTCGTTCTCAGTGCTCTTTCTCCCAATTATCACGCTTCTTTGTATTCGCACGCCAATACAGCACTGAATTCCGCACTGCCGACGTTATTGCATTCATATGTTGTATTGATTATTCTGATTTGTCTGCTGTTCTTTCTGGGCGTTCAAAGAGTAAAGAAATTGGACTTTGTTCTTCATGAGGAGGTCACGGAATGAAAAGCGCGGTGAGGATTAGTCACTTAAGCAAGAATTTTGGAGAACAGGTTGTATTAAATGATGTGTCTCTGGAATTGCAGGAAGGACAGATTTATGGGATTGTCGGACGAAATGGTTCAGGAAAAAGCGTGCTTCTGAAATGCATTGCTGGGTTGATTCGCCCCACCGGTGGAACCGTCGAAGTATTTGAAAAGAAGATCGGCAAAGACGTTGATTTTGCGCCATCTACAGGTATTGCGATTGACCAGCCTGGACTATTGTTGCGCAAAAGCGCCAGAGAGAATATGCGGGAGTTGTCGGCGCTGCTTCATAAGCCAGACGATACGCAGATCTCTATTCTTTTACAGAAGGTTGGGTTGCAGCCAGACGAACGAAAGCCGGTTTCCCAATACTCCACAGGAATGAAACAGCGACTGAGCATCGCCATGGCCATGCTGGATGCCCCTAAACTGCTCCTACTGGATGAGCCCATGTCCAATATGGACGTAAATGGAGCCAAAGAAATGCGAGAGCTTTTCAGGAATCTGACGCATGAAGGAACAACATTGATGATTGCTACGCACATTGCGGAAGACGTGGACCAGCTTTGCAATACGGTTTATTGCATCCGGGATGGTGAATTATTTGAGCGTGGGAACAAAGTGATGGGGTGACATCATTTTGAATATACAAGGGAGGAGTTCGATCTGTATGAAAAAGAGAGTATTTACCATCGTTCTCTGTTTGTCTCTGATATTGGGAACAGTCGCGTACGCAGCGGTTGATTTCACCAGTTTCAAAATGACATTCAGCAACACGAACACCTATCAGAAGATTACTTCTGATACGACAAGCGTGGACAATCCTGAACGCGCCAGGTTGTACATCACAAGCAATACGAGTAGTGTTAACAGCGTGTTCCGTGCAGGGAAAACTTCGACGGGCAGTGCTGTAACGCGTTTGTATTATGACCGCATTACAAGTGGCCGTATGATGTACTACAATGTTGACATCGCCAAGGATACAAGAATCTATCTCCAAGGACGCCCTGATTCGAGCGTATCCAACTGCACGATTACTGGTTCGTTTGGTGCGGGCTAATCCTTAACTACTCTGGAAGCGGATTCACCCGTCCGCTTCCTTGAACATATGCAAGGCTCTCGGCTCTTAGCAAAGCTGGGAGTTTTTATGTACAGGCAGACTCTCAATTTGCGTATGTCTAGATTATTTTATCTTGCCAATTCTGAAAAAATGAATTGCTTTATCATGTTATAAGATAAGCAATATTTGGGTGCATTTACATTCCCGTGACGTATTGCGCAATAGACGCTTGTTCTTTTGCGAATGCCGGACCACGTAAAGATGAAATATGGGCTATGTCGAAAAATAAAGATCAGGCATGTAGCGCAGATGTAATGCTCATCGCATCTATCTGGAATAGTGATGATCCATAAAGTCCTGTCATTAACGAAGAAAATATTCATCCTACTGATAAGAAAGTTATACGACCGACAAACGACCTACCGCCATCCTTAGCAAATCAACAAATCTGCTAATACGCGCCCCTCTATTCGGGGCTTCTTGAACCGACAGAAAACAGCAGAGTGCCCTAATTACCGCACCTGTACTCTACCATAATTGGAAGAAACCAACAAAGAACGACATTATAAGCACTCGCTCCTAAGCGACAGGCCGTGGGTTCGACCCCCGCCGGGCGTGCCAAAATGCCGTAAACTCAAAGGTTTGCGGCATTTTTCATGCCGTCATGGAGGTCGGAGTTTCCTCGGACGCCAGCGCCCTGTAAGCCGGGAATTTGCTAACAGGACACGAACCGTTTCCAAGCCTTTTGGGGCTTTGCTAACAATTTGCTAACAGGGCTGTTAGCGGGTCCGGGGTAACAGGGCCGCGAGCGTGTTTGCAAGTTCGGGAGAATTTTGTAACTGCTGGATCAGCAGAGCCACATCAATGGTAGGTTGTGGGTCTGCCGGCGCTCTCACATTACGCAAGTCCGGGTTGGAGTAGAAAGAAGATTCAAATTTCTGTGCATTGATCTTTCTGTCTTCGTCCAGGATGTGTGCATAAATTCTCGTAATCATATCGACCTCGGCGTGGCCGGTGTCGCCCTGAGTGGCCTTCAGGTCGCCGTGATTCAGTTTGAGCTTGTAGGTCGTGCTGGAATGGCGCAACGAGTGAAAGACCACGTTAGGGAGTCCTGCCGTCGTTTTGAGCTGGTTGAAATCTTTCTCAATCATCCGCTGATCAACAGGGCGTCCGTTGTCCTGGGCGATCACCAGATTGAAATTCTGGTACTCATCCCCCAGGAACTCAATGATTTCAGCCTGCGACTGCTGCCACTTCCGAAGAATATAGGCCAGCGTCTTGGGAAGCCAGATCTTCCGGATACTGCTTTCCGTCTTGGGACGCTTCAGAACGATGCGGGTGGCAGCGTTTTTCATCACCGGCTCAAAGATGTGGTAGATGTCCTTTTCGCCAATGGCGTCGATTGCCTTCTGCGTGGCGCGGGCAACTTCCTTATCGACATAGATCCAGGCGTCATCTGCGGCAATGTCTGCATCCGAAATGTGAACATTGTCCCAGGTAAGGCCCAGGATCTCGCCCATACGCAGCGAACAGGCAAAGGCGAGGTTCATCGCCAGATAAAGCCGGGTGTTGTCGCAGGCGTCCAGCGCTTTACGGATGGTATCAGCGTCCCAGATGTCGCGCTTCTTGTAGCGCGTCCGCGGCAGCACGGCGTTCTCAAACGGATTCTTGGCGATCAGCTCCCATCGGACTGCCTGCTTGAAAGCGCAGCGCAGGAGCTTGATGATCTTCTCCACATTGGTATCCGTCAGGAACTTGGTTGTTGCCCGATGGGTTCTGGTGCTAACGGCGGGCGTCTTACGAAGCGTCTGAATGTACTTATCGACAGTACGGGAGGTAATGTCCTGCACGTTCAGATGGCCGATGATGGGATTGATGTAGTTGTTGATCAGTCCGCAGCTGGACGTGTACATGGACACGCCCCATTTCTGTTCACCGTACAGACTGACGAAATCTTCAAGGAATTCCTGAACCGTCTGACTGGCAGGAGCCACGAAGGTTCCAGCGGTCAAACCGTGTTCAATATCGGCTTTCACCTTTTGAGCTTCCTTGTAGGTGGAACACTTTTTCCATTTCTGTTTGGACTGACCCAGTTCATCCTCGTACCTGTATACGACGCTGTAGCCAGTTCCTCTTTTTACGATAGATGCCATACTAATTCATCCTCCTGCGTGGTTAGATTGCTTGACTTTCCAACCACTCGTCAAAGGACTTCCGCGAGATGCGGATCGCCGTTCCGATTCGCACGGTTTTGAAATGCCCTTCCCGCACAAGGTTATAGGCAGAAGAACGGCCAATATCAAGAATCTTGGCGATGTCTTCGACCCGGTACGTCTTCGCTACAGAAGGGTCTGCCTGAGAGGTAGCAGTTAGGGATTTCATGGTTGCCTCCTTTCTTATGGATTGATCCATATGGTTGCTGTGCTATGCAAATACGATTGTACACATAGCACGCGGAATACTCAAGGATACGGAATAGCAAACGGTTCGTTTCGCAAGCGGCAGCGACTCCCCGTATACTGTTCCGTTTTTAATCTGACAGCGCACAGGCTATAACCGGCTGCAGCTATATCATAGTCCCACATATACCGCCGTCCCCCGGACAAGCGAATACCGCAGGAACTCCCCGTCAGTCAGCGCGGGGCCGTGAGGAAGTATCATTATCCCATGCCGGATCGTCGCGCCCTGCCTGCCACAGCCGGGTCAATGGATTGCGTTGATCGCTCTGGCGATGCCATCACCGCGCCGCTCCATTTGTCGCTCCCTCAACATGAGGTCTGTACCTGTTCGCTGGTATTCCGTTTTCAAGTTTCGTATATGATAGCGGTTCAGCATTGTGCTGTGCAAAAGCAACGGGCAAAAGGTGAATCGTCACTCAGCTTCCGTTTTACTTTTGCTTACCGTATCAAGCAGATTTTGAGATAACTTGGCCATGGTGCAATCTCCATGCATCCAGTCAAGCCCGCCCCAAGGGTTACAGCAATTCGGATATCGTGAACAGCGTGTGCACATGAATGTTGCAAGGACGCGCACATACGTGGAGTATTTCTCGTAGCATTCTTTGACGTCTGCCGAAAGGGTTTCGATTTCCGGCAAGCAAAGAGTGCGGGCAACAGGTATTGTGTTTACGCCATCCTTTTGCTGAGCGGATTCCAGTACAACTCCCTGATGAAAGTCCTGGTATTCCCTAAACAGCTGATCTACCGAAATCTTTCGCTTTGCGCAGAACAACAGAGCGCGGTCAAGTACAATCGTGCTTCCTTTCGCTTTATCGTTGTGCAGCTGTTCAAATACGCGCTGCATGGTACGATGGCGAATATCCAGCTGTCTTGCCATATCAGACTTGCTTTCAAAGTGATTATCCAGCAAATACTGAAGAATAAAGCGGACTAATTCTTTCTCGTTGTCCATATTGCAGCCTCCGTTCTCTTGGGGTCATGTATATTCTATATCGAATTACCGGGTCTGAAAATACGTCAAGTTTTGCGTACCCACACGCGAAAAAAGCCGCTCACAAGGAGCAGCTTAGTTTTCTTTGTCATGGCGGGCCATGGCGATCAGAACATCCAGCATGGTCTGCAATGTGTGTTTGGAGCAACCTTTGGTAATCTCCCGAACGGCGTCCAGAAAATCGTTGGGAAGTTGCTCGCCGTTTTTGATCGGAACGCTGCCCTGAACAAGAGATTCAATCGGCACGGTCAGGATATTCGCCAGCTCGGAAAGATTGTCCAGATTGGCGGTTCGCTCTCCACGTTCCAGTTTGCCTATGTAGGCAGAGGATACGCCCATGCACTCTGCCAGCTTTTCCTGGGTCATACCCTGAGCTTTGTGCGCATTGCGGATGTTGCGACCAATCGCTTTACTGTTGACAGGCATATCATCACCTCAAACCTAATAATGCAATCTATATTTTATTAGGTTTAGGCATTTTCTTGAAGAAACAGCACTGTCCATATATGCACATATGCGTGTATATATGCTATAATAAAGTTGCACATATACGGGTATAAATGCCTCTGGGAGGTCTGAAAATGAGCGTTAAAGAGATTGACCGCCAAGATTTGATGAAACGGCTGACGGATGCTTCTATCAAGTGGACTTATGATGAACTTATGGGTGTCATCGCACAGGAACTACGGAAGGATAGCAGCGTCCTTGATATGGTTCTGATTGATACCGCATCTGCAAGGCTTCTTCAGCTTCAGGGCAAGGCCCTGACCGGGGAAAACTTGCATCAGATCGAAGAAGAGATCATGCACGATATTCTCCGCAAAGAGTTAAGCTTGCCGTGATATCCTTGCATAGCTGCTTTGCAATATGAGAGAATAAACCGTAGTCTGTGTCGTGCAAGCAATCCACGACGAAAGGAACGGTTGACGCATGAAAGAAAAGATTGAGAAGCGCTTAGCAGCTACGCACGATAAAGTGCGAAAGCAAGAAATGAAAGTGGCCGAACATCAGGCTGAAATCCGTGCGTTGGCAGCACAGACGCCGGATATGATTTTGAGTGCCATGCCAATGAAACTGCAGAACATGCAGGAAGCCATGAGCTATCTGGAAATGCTTCAGCACGAAGTGAAGGTGCTGGAAAGCCTGATAAACGAATAAAAGCGAGCCTCCTGCAGGAATGAACTGCGGGAGGCTCGCTGATGTATGCGATTATTTTGCCATCTGCATGATGACGCTATCCAGGGAAATCCGTCTGACAGCGCAGTATTTGAAAATCCGTGCTGCCAGATCGGAAGGGGGCATGTCATCCATTTCAGCTGGCTGGAGTCCAAGGGCGGACGCCAATTCCTGCCGATCGCGAAAATGATGCTGGAGCATGTGTTCTGTCAGGCAACGACAGAATTTCAACTCCATGTGTGTCATTGTCATGCTCAATAGGGTTCACCTCACTGATGGTTGGTGCCTCAAAAACGAATCAGGGTATATCTCTTGGGACAGTATTCCGCCAAAGATAGCTCCTGGTTCGCAATGTATATTTTCGATTCTTCGCTTCTGTCATCATTTATTCTCCAAATTCAATTCAAACACACCGCCGTCAAACACAATATCATTGCCGTCTGCATCCTTGTAGAACGACACTTTTTCAGTTTCGATTAGCTCAAAGCCCAAGGATTTGAGAAGCGAAACAGAGGGCTTATTATTGAGTGCCGTGCCTGCCGTCAGCCTTTTGATGCCAAGCTCACGCATATAGTCAATGAGTGCCAAGTGGCTCTCTTTTGCGTAGCCCTTGCCGTGATATGCAGAGTGGAAGCAATAGCCGATCTCGTGTCCGTTTTCCCTAATGTTAAAGGCACTGTATCCGATAACGGTATCACCAAGGCAGATAGCAAAAAACATATGCTCGGTACCGCTGTTCGCCGCCGCCCATTTTGCAATTCTTGGCTGAACATCCGCATCATCGGTGTTATGCGGCTTGTCGTACTGCGAAAGGACGGAAGTATTAAAGTCCACCCATATTTCTTTTATGCTTTTCCAATCATCCGCAACAATGTGACGGATGGTTAGTCTTTCGGTCTTTAGTATCATAGTAATTCTCCTTATCTGCTACACTAAATCTCCTTATCTGCTACACTAAATTCAATCTCATAAATACATATCCATCTTCAATGGAATCTGAATAGGCAAATCCTAACTTTGTCCAAAACTTCTGCGCAGCCGTATGGCACTGATTTAAAGGAGCTGAAACTCGTCTTGCTTTGTATTCTTTACAAAGGAAATCAATACAGAGTTTGGCAACAGCAGTTCCATATCCCTTTTTGATAGCTATGGCCTCATTTTTTGAAAGCCGCAGATAATCCTTTCCAGTATATACCTCTGCGCATAGCAGAGATTTCAGCTTATCTGCAAGGGTGGATTTGCCTGTGCAGCTTTCGCCAATAATACCAGTAACCATTTTTCTCCTTATGGCTTAACACGCCAATAACCCTTGCTGTCTCGATCTAAAAGCTGTTCGCCAACCATATCACGGCGGATTGTACAGAAATCATCATGGAAATCTGCAATGATGATATTTACTTCCCGCTCGGTATAAATACGGTCATATTCAAATGCCTGGGCGATCACTTCCAGAACGATGCGTTCTTTCTTGCGTTGAGTAGGGATAGCTTTCAGCTTGCCATATTCAAAAAATGTGTCAATCACTTTTTGACGATATTCAACATCCCGCTGCGCTTGAATTTCGGCCTCGTCAGACTCCTCTTGCAGTATTTCCAAAATGCTCGTTTCAAAAATATCCTTTTTGAGCGAGTACATCATGTAATACTGGCTTTTGTAGGACGTAACCGCACCGGCATCTGCCAGCTTTTTAAGGTGAAATGAAACCGTGGGTGCAGTAATACCCAGTCTTTCGGCCAGCCGCTCAACATACATATCTTCGATTGCGAGCGACTTCAAAATCTGCAATCGGGACTTGTCAGACAGGCACTTAAACAAGCGAATTGCCTCAGCCTCTGTCATTCTACTCCCTCCCAAATCTTTGCGAAGTTTTCCTTGATCTCACCGATCGTGTCGAGCTTGATTTGTTCAAGGCGCATCTTGACCACATCGTTATGTTGTTTGGCTTTTTCGTATGCAGTCACCCAACTTGAGGGAATTTGCTCGGTTTTCTGGACAAAGAAGCGCTGCACCGCATCGGGATCTCCCTTGCTGGTTTTAACCGCAACGGAGAGAATAGTGCGGAAAATGTCATAGACATTGGCCTTCACCTTTTCAAAGGTCGCTTCATCCGTCCGATCATCGACAAGAAATTCTTTGTTGCGCTGGCCGCACAGGGCGATATGTTCCTCGAAATAGCTATTCAGCTTCGACACTTTCTGTTCAATCATATGATAACCTCAATTTTTCCGCATCCCACAAAATCAATATGGTCAGATGCCTTATTTTCGCCACCGAACATATTGTTTGCGCCGACGGCAATATGGAATGTTCCTGCCATTTTTTCGTCCAGTACAGTATAACCGCACAAGTCCGTAACATTGGGGTTCATTCCAAGCCCCAGCTCACAGACAATCCGATTTTCCTGTGGCAGCTCGGCAAAGTGCTTTGCAATTTCCGTATGGCTGCTGCCGGAAACTTCGCCATTAAGAACCTGTAATGTGACATTATCGTATTTCACATCATCCAGATAGAATGTTTCAAAGAACACATTGCCATTGGTCTTGTTCTCAACAGGAGCAATGTAGATCTCACCGCAAGGAAGATCCCCGTCGCCAGCGTCGATGTGCCATGTGCGACCAGTCAAGTCAAGGTGCAGTACGCAATCAGCGCCTGTATGAACGGCAACTTGGCTTACCCCGGCAAATCGTTCAACCTCACGCTTACAAGCAATATCGACTGTTTCATAGTCAACATCATAAGCCTTGTTCATTCGCTGAACATAATCCTGCGGATCAAGGTTGGACTCTGCAGCATTGGCTTCTGTCGGAACACGGATTTGCGTAAACCGCTTGCACTCCATCAACTTATAAAAGAGCTGCGATATGTACTTGCGGTAAAGTGCCATTTGTTCTTTTTCAATTTGATAACCAAGAACAATGGGCTGATATGCAAACACATCCAACACAGCATCGAACTTTGAGAACAACTCAAAATACCGATCATCGAAACAGCTTTCTTTTGCGGACGAGAAGATTTTCCGATTGATTGAGCGAGCTTGCTGCAAGAGGACGGGGGTTGCACCTAATGCGGCAACAGCTGTAACAAAGCTATTTGCAATTTCTTTATCTGCATCTTCGCCCCAAAAATGAACCAGAATAAGTTCGCCATCAGACACACCGCTCGCTTTAACAATTTTGGAGATTGTTTCATGTTTCATCGGTGTTATTCCTCCTTTCGAAAACAATTATATCATATTTGACTCATAAAATCAAGTTCATTTTGATATATATAAAATTAAATCATTCTTGAATAAATCGATGGTGATATGGTGAGTTCGTTCACCATTTATTTATCATCTATATGCTGGCGCCTTTCTGTGAGCGGTGGTTGATAGCTTAGAACCTGCACAATATATGTTCACTCCGGTTTAGGAGGCCGTTTGGTACCTTCTTAATCTTTTTCTATAAGGTACAACAAAAAAACCAATCACGGATAGCTTTTGGAACCGTATTTGTGTTACAATAATTATGGATAGGTGTGTGTGCTTCGACCTTTTCGAAACACATTATAAAACCACAACAGCGGAGAGAAAATTAGGATGTCAAAGAGATGCAAGGTGTTTACTCCAGCACATGTCGCGCAATATATGCTGGATGTCGTTGGATACATGAACGACTTAATGGGCAAACGCGTGCTCGAAAACTCATGTGGATCTGGCAACATTCTCTGTGCTATCGTTCGTCGCTACATAATGGCCTCTTCTGATTTTAGTCCTGAAGCAATAAAAAGAGGACTTGAACAAGATATAGTCGGATATGATGTTGACGAGGATTGTTGCATAGAAGCAAAGAAGAATCTGGATCAAGCAGCATCTGAATATGGTATTCATGGAGTTAATTGGAATATCCATTGTAAAGATGCACTTTTGGCGGAAACTCAAGAAGGATTTGACTTTGTAATTGGAAACCCTCCGTATATCTCCTACCGTTCGCTGGACGAGAGCACACGCGTTTCCCTGAGAAAGCGTTTTTCATCGTGCAAAGTCGGAGCCTTCGATTACTGCTATGCTTTTATCGAGCATTCACTTACCATGCTAAAAAAAGGTGGGCGAATGATCTACTTGATCCCAAGCAGTATTTTTAAGAATGTTCATGGTTGTAATCTTAGGGACCTTATGAAAAAGGATTTAGTTGAGATTCACGACTATACAGCTATGAATGTTTTTGATGAGGCGCTGACATCCTCTGCGCTTGCTTACTTCGTTAAAGACAACCCGTCGCCGTCCATCAGATATTTGGATCTTTCCAATAAGAAAGAATGCCTCATATCTAAAAGTAGCTTGACGCACAAATGGATGTTTGTTAGCGATAAGCAAGAAGCAAATACTCGGCAGCGTTTTGGCGATCATTTCTGTTCTTCCATCGTTATAGCAACTCTGCTGAATTCAGCCTTTGTTCTGTCAAAATACACTGATCATGGTGATACGATTATTGTTAATGACAAGCCAATTGAGCGCGAAGCAACTCGCAATGCGGTAAGCCCTCGCTTGTTGCGACGAGATGGACGTCAACGTATTATTTTCCCGTATCGCTATGCCAATGGTCAGTTAATCCACTATACAAAGGACGAATACCAGGATAGATTTCCATTGGCAACTCAATATTTGGAGGGCTTTCGTGAAAAACTTGCGAAGCGAGATGCTGACAAAAATGCTCTGTGGTTTGAGTATGGAAGAAGCCAAGCATTGCAACGAATAAATCAGGAAAAGCTCTTAATCTCTACTGTCGTCACAGGAAAAGTAGAAGTGTATTCCCTTCAACCTGAAGATGTGCCATATGCGGGCATAATGATCACATGTAAAGATGCGACATCACTTGAGACTGCTCGTAGAATTCTACAGAGCGAAGATTTTTTAACGTATGTCCAATCAATTGGCACATATGCAAACGGACATTCATTGCGCATCACGCCGAAAGACATTGACAATTATCAATTCCCTATGTCTTTATTAGAGCCTGAGCAATAATGCCGTTGATAAATGGAGGCGAAAACCATGGAACAGCTGCGATATGTTGTTGAGGATAGCACCATTGCGGAGATTCTTGGTGTTCAAAACTTTTCCACCAAGGAATCAGCTGTCCTTGAATTGGTCAAAAACGCTTATGATGCGCAAGCAACAGAGTTGCGCATTGTTATTTCGCCTTCTGAAATAACAATTACCGATAACGGCATTGGTATGAATCAAGAAATGATCCATACGCATTGGATGCATGTTGGCAAAAGTCCTAAAGGATATATTGAAAACGGTCGCGTGATGGCCGGTTCCAAAGGTGTAGGTCGTTTTGCTCTGGCGCGGCTTGGTGCTGATGTTGTCGTAGATTCACACCACGAAGGAGATCCGGCAATTAGATGGATCACCGATTGGAATACCTCCACAGTAGAAGTATTAGACACAAAAATTTCGCGTGGTACAACTATTCGAATCTCAGCATTACGAGACCGTTGGACTGAAAAAGGAATTCAGCAACTGGTTGGCTTCTTGTCGCGTTCCTATGCAGATACTGAAATGCATCTGGAAGTAGTCTTTAATGATGCTACATATGTCATTGAAAATTATCTTAGTGGCTTGGAATTGGGTCAGGATTATGTGTGGCGATTGGATCTGAATTACGATAGTGCGACGCAATCGCTTCACTATTCTTTTTGCGGTGACGAATTTGTGGATGACGCACAGCAGTTTTGCCAGCAGAGCATAAAGTCCTTCTCTGATTCCATTTCGATAATCGATGAATTTTCTCCGCAAGTGCAAGTAGGCGAAACCGATGGCCTGTCCGAAGAACTAACCGCATTGGGTAGTTTTTCAGCAACTATGTATTTTCAGAACAAACCCAGTCGTATAGATATTGAAAAATTCATGTACAAAGATCACACCGGACTTTCCCGTAAAGAAGATGGTGTTGTCCTCTATAGAAATGCCTTTAGTATTGCTGGATATGAAGGAAAACGCGATTGGTTGGAATTGGGCAAACGTTCTCGCAAGTCGCCTGCGGCTGCCAGTCATCCTACTGGTGCATGGCGTGTACGTGAAAACCAGCTACTGGGCAGAGTAAACATTGATAAAAAAAACAACCAGTTCTTGACTGATCTTTCGAATAGACAAGGCATGGAAGAGAACGCTTACTACAAATATTTCGTTGAGATCATTACGGTCGGTCTTTCTTGCTTCGAACGGTATCGCCAAGAATTAATTCGTTCTATTGACAAGAAAAACAAAGAAGAAGCTCCCAAGGAAACAACACCTATTCTTGATCAGGTGTTGGCAAATCCTAAGAAACTTGATGCATTGGATACGGCTGAACAGCAGGCGTTGACAAAGGAGATTAAGGAGGAACGTAAGCAAGCGGAGCAGCAGAGGACAGCTTGGGCTGAAACGGAGCAACGGTACAAATACGATATACGCCTGCTCAACATTCTGGCAACCTTGGGTTTGCGTTCATCCTCAATGGCCCATGAAATGAACAATGACCGTAGCGCCATTGTCACTAATTGCGAAAACATTATCAATGCACTTAAGCATTATGGCTATTGGGAAGAATTGCTTTCTCCTGCAAAGACCCGGGTTCAATATCGCAATATTCCTAAGTTGCTCGAAATAGCTCAGAAAGTTGAAGCGAAGATGGTTTCCTTCATGGATGTAATGCTGACTGACATAGAAAAACAAAAATTCCAGGCGCGGCGCAATAATGTGTGGTCAATACTTCAGGAGATTCGCGGAAAATGGATAGCAGACTATGCAAAGCTCAGTATTTCTATCGATGGCGATGAAACTACTCAATTCTATATTGCAGAAGATATACTAACCGCTATTTTTGACAACCTAATTCTGAACACTGTTCAACAGAATGATGGAAGAAATCAAGTTAGTATCGCTATTGGATTTTCGATTGAAGATGGGAAACTGCTTTTTTCCTATGCAGATGACGGCATAGGGTTAGTTGCCAAATACCGTGCAAATCCTATGCGAATTTTGGATGTTCACGAAACCTCCAGAGCGAAGGGGCACGGTCTGGGTATGTGGATCGTGAATAACTCAATCCAATATACCGGGGGTACTGTTGTTGCAATCACTGGCGATAATGGTTTCACGTTCGAATTTACGTTGGGGAGTGAAGAATGATGTGTGAACAGCCAATTAAGCTCGTATATGTGGATGACAGAATTGATGCCATACTATCCCGGTATTTAGATGAATTTTGCAGTCAACACACAAGCCTAAATCTGTATTATCAAGAAGTCCCCTTTTCCAAGGATGATACGTATGAGGAATTACTGCGAAATGAACTGATCCGAACGGCAAATATTCTCCTTATTGATTCCAGATTGTTTGAGGAAGCAGACGCCGGGAAAGAAAAGTTCACTGGTGAAGAATTCCGGATTATTCTGAGTAGAATGTTCCCTTACATTGAAGTTGTTGTGATTTCTCAAAATGCTTTGGAGGTTTCCTGGAGCTGTGTTGAAAAATGTAAAGGCAATAGAGACTATGCTCAGGCGAAAGTCCATTACGATGGCAAACTGAAAGAGACTCTGGAAGAAAAAGTGAAGATCATTCGGGAAACCAGAATGCTAATAGCTCGATTGGAAAACCGTGAAAATATTGATCGGGCACTGGTTGAAAAAATACGCAATCTTGCAAATGGCACAGATGAATACGACGAGCTAAAAGTCAGCGACATAGATCGTTTAGTAAAAGCGTTTAACGATCTTGTTTCGAAAGGGTAAGCCATGAAAGATTACAGATGCACGCAGTATTGTTCTTCTTTTGAAACCCTTCCTCAAAGGAAGCCAGCACTGTTAAAGGAGATACGAAAAGCCCACCTACGCGCAAAAAATATATACTCGATAGTAAGTAAAAGTGGTACAGAGGAACATAGGGCGTTCTATGATCTTTACAACAATAAGTGTGCATATTGTGGCTGTTCTATTAATGTGATTCCGGCTCAGCTTTTCAATGTTGATCACATAAAGCCAAAAGCCGATAAGGCAACACCCGCTAACAAACTGAATGCCATAGAGAATTTGGTGTTAGCTTGTCGTACTTGTAATGCCGGTAAATCCGATTTTTGGTTTGAGGAACTAAGCAATGAATGGAGTCCAGACGGAGAAGGTCTCGCCACCATTTTTGTCAGAGATGATCTGTTCAACATACTCATTGGTTCTGAATATACTGACAATGAGAACGTCAAGACTCTGTTTGAGAAATTGCGGTTAGGCGAACAGCATCGTCGTCTTGACTACTTGCTTATGTCCATTTATGGATACGTAAGAATCCTTCCAGAAGACTCGGAGAAGAGACAGGCGCTTCTGGAAGTTGGGCGTACGTTGCAAGATAAGCGAAACAGAATTGGATTGTAAACCTTCTTAATGGGCAGGAGTGCATCAACTCCTGCCTTTGCATTTTTGGGGCCAAATGAAGCATACTCTATTTTGAGGTGCATAACATGTATTTGGTTGATCAGAGCGGATGCTACTTCCTATCCGGTTCAGTTTTGTTTGGAGATCCGATGTTTGGAAAAGCAGCGAATCAAAGCATGCATATTCCGAATATAAAGAACGGATACTGGTGTGTTGAAACCTATCTTACTAACGTTGCAAATAAGGATGGAAAACCAAAAATCGTGTTGCGGTTTTCAGAATACAAGGCAACAGCAAGAGTGGATTTTGCAGGAGAGTATTTCACATATAGTGTTAGCGGCTATTTAGGTGTTTTTGATAAAACGCGGTTTCAAGCAGGATGGACTGACAGATGCCAACAGTGGTTTGAGTATTGTCAATATAGTATCAGGAATGGAACAGCGTGGTCCGTCATAACAGGTGGTATTGTGTTCAGAGTGGATAGACATACTGAAGAGAGCTTATGTAGAATCTACTCAGATAAATTGGGGGACATTGCAAGACTGGAAATATGGTTTTGAGAAACGAACAATACTGGCAAGCGATGCTTATGGCTATCCATAAGCAACAAACGCTTGTTGGTGGAGTTACCCCCAATCCCCCCAGAACGCATGATATGATCATACGGCTACGCACCTAACGGCGCTATACTCAAAAAATGAATAAAGGAAACACGTTGACAATAAACTAAATCACGATTATAATAATCTTGAATTAGTTGTGGAGGTGATAGTGTGTTTATCGGACGTCATACTGAGTTGAAGCGTCTGGAGGAACTGTACTGCTCCGATGGCTTTGAGTTTCTTGTGATGTATGGCCGCAGACGTGTGGGTAAAACTTCACTTCTCCGGGAGTACGCGGGGACACATAAGACCATCTTCTTTTCAGCGCAAGAGAAGAATGATTCACTGAATCTGGTGGACTTTTCCCGTGCCGTTCAAACGGCTCTCACGGGTGATGATTTCGGTGCTTTCCGGGATTGGGAGGCTGCTTTCCAGTACGTCGGTGATCATTCCGGCGACGAAAAGATCACCTTGATCATTGACGAGTTTCCCTTTATTGCGCAGGAGAATCCTACAGTAAAGAGCATCCTGCAGCATATCATTGATCACCAGTGGTCGCAGAAAAAGATCTTTTTGATTCTGTGTGGTTCCAGCGTCAGCTTCATGGTCAATGAGGTCATGGGCTACAAGAGTCCGCTGTATGGACGATCTACAACGCAGATGGAAGTCACACCCTTCGATTATCTGGACAGTGCAGCATTCTATCCTGGATACAGCCATATTGACCAGCTGCTTGCATACGGCATTTTGGGTGGTATTCCCTGCTATCTCCAGCGGTTTAGCGATCAGCGGACGATTTCTGAGAACATCCAGCAAGAGATCCTTCGCACCGGTTCCTTCCTGAAGGATGAGCCGCAGCTGCTGCTGAAAATGGAACTGCGCGAGCCCGCCGTCTACAACAGTATCTTTGAGGCGATTGCAGGCGGTGCAAGCCGCATGAATGACATTGCTCAGAAGATCAAGGAGGATAGCGGCAAGTGCTCCCGATACATTGCGACGCTGAAAGAGATTCGTCTGCTCGATAAGATCACACCCTGCGGTGAGGACGAGTCCACAAAGCGCACCATTTACCAGATCACAGACAACTTCTACACCTTCTGGTATCGCTATATCTTTGCAAACCGCAGCTATTACGAGCTGCTTGGCGAGGAGGATGCGTCCCAGGAGATCACAGCAGACCTGTCCAATCTGATGGGCGCTGTGTTTGAGCAGGTATGTCAGCAGTACATGGTTCGCATGGCTAAAGCAAGAAAGCTGCCCTTTGTCCCCTTCAAAATGGGCAAGTGGTGGGGCAACAATCCCGCCAAACGCAGGCAGGATGATATTGATATTCTGGCGCTTGACCGCACCGGCAACCGGGCGATCTTCTGCGAGTGTAAGTTCCGCAATGAACTGTTTGATATGCAGGAGTACAGGGACTTTATGGATGCCTGTGCGATCTTCACGCAAGTCAAGGAGCCGCATTATTACCTGTTCGTCAAGAGTGGATATACGAAGGATGTTCAGCAGCAGGCTGCTGTGGATGGCGTAAAACTCCTCACGGTTGATGACCTGTTTTCTATCGAATAAACAAAGCTGGGCAGCGGAATGCTGTCCAGCTTTTGTTATGGATGATAGCATGCAAAACGAGGTTTAGCGCTGTTCTCTATCGCCATGCTTTTCTTGTTCCATGGGCTTGTCATCAATCCCCAGCAGCAATTCCACATTAGCTTTAGCCTTCAGCAGCTGCCGCATTTCCTCCCGTGCCTGACGATATTCAGCATAGGTCTGCTTCTTTTCCGCAAGGAGCGCAGCATACTCAGTCCGCAAGGTTTTGATCGTGGGCAGCTTCTTCAGTCCCAGCTCATCAAAGGCTTTCTTTGCAGCCTTGTGCAGAGCGATCTCGCCCTCATGCTCTGCAAGGAACTTCTTGGAGTAACCAGATTGCCGGTATGCCGCATACACCTCACGGGTTTTGATGTAGTTGAGGATATGGGTTTGCAATACGGCATTCTCGGCAAGTTTGGCTTCTGTGGCCTTTACAGCCGACGCTAACGCATTGCAACGCGCTTCTGCCTGCTGCGCTTTTTTCTTCAGATCATGGTAGTCGAGCAGCCCATTTTCCGTCAGATAATTCAGCGTCTGTGCCATCTGCTTGATGTTGAAACGCTTTGCCCATCGTTCGTATCCAGGGCCTTTACCGGAACGAAGCTGCGCCTGAATGTCCACCAGCAGATTGACTTTCGGCGTCTGTACAGCAGCTGTGTGCGTTCGCTTTCTGGGCTGATGCGCCCTTTCACCAGCAAGGATAGCTGTCAGCGTCGGCAGATCATAGGCTTCCCCCAGGGTGTCCAGCCGCTTGAAACGTGTCTGTCCCGGACCGCGTATACTGATCTGTTTGCCGCGTTTGACTTCACAGCCAGCCGCTTTGAGTAATGCCAACAATGCATCGAGGTCGGCTGGCTTTTGTGCAAGGGCATCGTCAATCAGGATGCGGATTGCCTCACGCTGCGGCAGCTTTGCACGATCTCCAAGCCACTTATTGTAGGCTTGCCCATGTCGCTTCGGATCTGCGACAATGGAGTATCCATTCTCAATGCAGATCGTGTCGCTGAGCTTGTGCAATGCACGGGTGGAGTTGAAAAAGTTGCGGAATTTCCGGTCACAGTCCAGATTGACAGAATGGAATATGATGTGGTTATGGATGTGCTGCTTGTCCGTGTGAGTAGCAACGATATAGGCGTGATTGCCGTGGGTGAACCTCCGTGCCAATTCCTGACCCATACGGTTGGCTTCCTCCGGTGTTATTTCACCCGGCAGGAAGGACTGGCGCATATGATATGCGATCACATCGTCCTTGCCACGATAGCGCCCGGTACGCTCAAGGTATTCCCGCTTTGCCAGCAGGAATTCGGCGTCTGCAGTACGGTGATCACAAGCATAGCTGGTGATCAGCTCGCCCTTCTCCGTCTTGTCAGGATTCTTGGAATAGTCGAGAATGTCACGGATGGCTGTTCCCTCAGTACGCCCCTTCCCGGCGTGAAGCGGTATCAGACGAGTAGTAGCCATGAGATTCCTCCTTCCACAAAAAGAATGGCGGCCTGCCTTTTACAGCAGACCGCCTTTGGTTATTAGCAGAATACGATTCGCCACATCAAGCCGCGAATGTTATCCAGCCCTTTCCACACCCATTCCGCTATCAGCGGAAGGCCAATCGGGCTGATGAGCCATGCCAGCAGCAGGAAGATACCGCCATTTCTGTAATCCCCTGTGACGAACAGCAGGAGTGAAAGCGTGATGCCCAGGGAAGAAATGATCGCAAGTACGCGGGTGGAGAGTACCAGAAGGAGCGCCAGCAGGAAATGAATAGCGGTCAGCAGCAGGACAATGGGCATCAGTGCGATTCTGAAGAAAGCTCGAACAAAGCGCATCGTAGTCACCTCACAATAAATTGTTGAGCCGCACCCTGAATTGATTCATTTCTTCATCAATCTCAGCACGTATCTCAGCGGGTAATTCACCATCTCCGCGTGTGATCGGGAATACTCTGAAAAAGTCATAGGCAGAAAGCAACTCTTCAAAAAGGCTTTCAGGCGTCAGACAGGTTTTAGGACAAATCCATTCCTGATGCACACTCTCCCAATACAAAACAACGTAGCCATATTTTGTTTTGACAGCATCCACTTCCGTATCTGCTGCCAGATAATCCGAAAGAACTTGAAATACCTTATCAAAGGTAAGCATGTGATCCCTCCTATGTTCTTTCACTTATGTCATACCGAAACAAAGAAAAAAGAGCAAGGATGTGGGTTAGCTGATCCCGCTGAGCTTGGTGATCAGACTGTTCAGCATATCCCATAGCTGCTCTTGCCGATTGTGTACATCGGTAATGTCTGCCTCATAAATACGCCCGGTTTCATTCAGGCGGCGGGCGATCTGGTTGACATTGTTGCTGGTGCGGCGCATCAGTGAAACAATTTCTTTCAACTCCTGAACTTCCAGTTTTACGATCATTCCATCAATGGCGATCTTCCGAAGATATGCTTCCCGGTTGGTGGTTCCAAGCTCCTGCATCCTCTCTTCAATCAGGCGGCGCTCCTGCTCCGTCACACGAAAGTTCAGCTGGATTTTGCGAACGCGGTTGGGTTCGTTCATCTTGCTGGCTCCTTACGGATGGAAGGCTTCTTTGCAGGAGTATCCGGCTTTTGCTGAAGCTGCTGATGAATGGAGGGCTGCTGCGCCTGCCTGCGGGCCTCATGCATAAACAGATTAACCAGTCCGGGGTGAGCATACCCCACCACATAGGCGGTCGTGCGATCTACTCCACGGACATCCTTATCATCAGGTACGAAGATCGTGGACGCCCACTTCTTGTTATCATCGCTGATACGGGGATCACGGTCTTTGTACCGGGCGGTAGCAGCCAGCACCATGAGGGTGCGGTCAAACCCAAACCGATCAACGACCTGTTTGACGGCTGCGGAGTTAAGACGGTTGTCGCTGTAATGCTCCCGGATGGCTGCGTCGATGGCCTTGCTGCAATCAACATTCGCCTGATACGACGCCCGGTATACAGGCAGCTCATCATGTTCTCGCGCATAGGCAGCGGAGTGCGGATAGATCGGCAGGCCGGTCATCTGTTGAGCTTCCAGGGTGTCCTTGGCACACTGCTCAACACAATCCCAGACATGCTCCATGTGGGGCGAATCAGTATGCTCCAGCTTGCTGAAGATCGCTGCAAGGGGCTTATCCATATCCAGCAGAACAGACGCATATCGGTCAGAAAGATCGTTGTACTCAAGGCTCAGCAGGATGTCCTCACGCATGACATAATCATAGGCGCGTCGCAGAATCTCTTCGGGCGTCTGCTCCAGCAGCCAGGACCTGAACGCATCCTGCTCTGCAAACATCTTCTTGTACAATGCCGTATTCAGTTCTTCATTGGTCATTATCTTGCCTCCTCTCTGTGATTGGGTCGGGTGGGATTGCCGGGTCTGCCGGGTTGCCTGAGTGCGTCCTGAATGGACTGCCTTTCATCCAGATCGGCTGCCTTGGAGGACTTGCGATCCATGTTCAGCTTCACATCCAGCTCCGCCAGACGGGCGCTCTTGGTCTGTAGTTCGGCTTCCTGCGGGAAGGGCTTGCCCACTTCTGCTCTGGCCGCTTCCATCTGCTGTCGCTGATTTTCCAGTTCAGCCTGTGCCGCTGCCAGTCGGTTGGGAATGTTGGCAAGGGCATTTTCAATACGCACCAGATTGCCACGGGCATCGCTGCCCAGCTCCACTTTGTGGGACATCTGCCCGCGCAGGGTCAGGTAGAACAGCTGCGAGAAAGGCTCAAAAGCGATGCTCATATCCAGACCACGATAGTGACCGACAGCCACATCCTGATTGGATTTTGCAGCCCCCTTACAGGCGTCCAGCAGAGCTTCGCCAGCCTTCTCTTTGTCCATGATCCGCTTGCCCATGACCTCCATGCCGATGAAATCTTTCTCCGGCAACGGGTGTGCAGCCAGCGTTTCAAGGTCGGCCTGGAAGCCGGTAATGAATCCGCGCTGCTGTTCCATCACCTGCGGGAAGTACCGCAGCAGCTGATCTTCCAGACGATACTGCTTGCTCTGATGGTCGGCTTTCATGAGGCGGAGTCGCGCCACGTCAATATCCAGATCCATCTTCTCCTTGATCGTCGGATCACCGGCACACAGCGCCTTGATCTCCGCATAGGACAGGGCAGTTTCGTCCACATCCTCACAGGAACGCACAGGGCTTTTGCTGGTCATGATCTGGCTAATGAATTTTTGTTTGTTCTCCACCGTCTGCCACAAATAGGCGTCAAAGGTCTTTTCCGTGACATACCGATAGATGAACACTTCCTCATTCTGATTGCCCTGACGGACAATTCGACCAGCCCGCTGTTCCAGATCACCGGGACGCCAGGGACAGTCGAGATCATGCAAGGCCACAAGCCGGTCCTGAACGTTGGTGCCTGCGCCCATCTTGGCTGTGCTGCCCATCAGCACGCGCACCTGACCGGAGCGAACCTTGCCGAACAGATCTTTCTTGCGAGCCTCTGTGTTGGCATCGTGAATGAAGGCGATTTCTTCCGCAGGGATGCCCATGGAAATGAGCTTTGCACGGATGTCATCGTACACGCTGAACTCCTGATTCTCCGCCCCGGCGGTTCCCTTGGGGGTGGAAATATCGCAGAACACCAGCTGCGTCAGCCGCTGATCCATACCCTCCTGCCAGAGCCGGTGGATGTTACGGACGCAGGCATTGACTTTGCTTCCGGGATCATCAGGCAGCATGGGGTTGATCAATCGCTGATCCAAGCCCAGCTTTCTGCCGTCGCTGGTGATCTTGAGCATGTTGTCAATGGACGGGTCAACATTGCCGCTGTGTACCTCGGCTGCGCGTTCAGAGAGTGCCTGTACCAGTTCCGCCTGCTGTTCGGTGGGCAGCACAACAACCGTTTCAAAGTTTGCCTTGGGGGTGGGCAGATGCAGCTGATCTGCCGTCTTAATGTCCGCAACCTCTTTGAAAATGGTCATCAGTTCAGGCAAGTTAAAGAATCGTGCGAATCTGGTTCTTGCTCGGTAGCCGGTGCCTTCAGGGGCAAGCTCAATGGCCGTTGTGGTTTCTCCGAATGTCGAAGCCCAGGCGTCAAAGTGGGTCATGTTGCTGCGCTTGAGGGTGCTGTACTGCAAGTACCGCTGCATGGTGTACAGCTCCGTCATGCTGTTGGAAACCGGAGTGCCGGTGGCAAACACGATGCCCCTGCCGCCAGTCAGCTCGTCCATGTAGCGGCACTTCATGAACATGTCAGAGGACTTCTGTGCTTCCGAAGTGGACAGGCCAGCCACGTTGCGCATCTTCGTGTAGAGGAACAGGTTCTTAAACCCATGCGCCTCGTCCACATACAGGCGATCCACACCCAGCTGCTCAAAGGTGACAACATCATCCTTCTTGCCTTCGGCCTGCAGCTTTTTCAGGCGCAGCTCCAACTGCTTCTGGGTCCGCACCAGCTGCTTGATGGTAAACTGCTCGCCGTGGCTGCGCTTCAGCTCGTCAATGCCCGCTACCACCTCGTCGATCTGTTCCTGAATGAAACGCTCCTGCCTTGCCTGAGACACGGGGATGCGCTCAAACTGCGAGTGACCGATGATGACTGCATCGTAATCACCAGTGGCGATACGGCTGCAGAACTTCTGACGGTTGTGACGCTCAAAGTCCTTCTTGGTGGTCACCAGAATCCGGGCAGAAGGATAGAGCCGCAGGAACTCAGAGGCCCATTGCTCCGTCAGGTGGTTGGGAACCACAAACATGGCTTTCTGACAAAGCCCCAGCCGCTTGGACTCCATACAGGCAGCGATCATTTCAAACGTCTTGCCCGCGCCCACTTCGTGTGCGAGCAGAGTATTTCCTCCATAGAGGACGTGCGCGACAGCGTTTCTCTGATGCTCACGCAGGGTGATCTCCGGGTTGATGCCCACAAAGGAGATGTGGGAGCCATCAAACTCACGGGGACGGGTGGAGTTGAAACGCTCGTTGTACTCCTGCACCAGCGCATGGCGACGGTCAGGATCACGCCACACCCAATCCCTGAAAGCATCCTTGATAGCCTGCTGCTTTTGCTGGGCGAGGGTGGTCTGCTGTTGGTTCAGCACACGCTTCTCCCTGCCTTCCTCATCCAGTACAATGTCATAGATGCGGGTGCCACGCAGGTTCAAGGTGTCCTCCAGGATGCGGTAGCTATTGGCTCTGTCCGTGCCGAAGGTGGTGTAGGCTGCTACGTTGGTACTGGAGATGGCGGTCTTGCCGGTGATGTTCCACTCGGCGGTGTAGGGAGAGAAATGCACCTGGATCTGCCGCTTCAGGTGGTACGGGGTATTGAAGGTCTCATACATGAACTGTTGAATGTAGTCCTTGTGTACCCAAGTTGCACCCAGACGGATGTCGATCTCAGAGGCGTCCAGATCCTTGGGCTGAGCAGCTGCCAGAGCTTCCACATTGGGAACGAACCGGGCATCATGCTCTGCAAGCCGCTGAGCGTCACGGAGTTTCTGCCGCACATTGCCGGACAAATACTCATTGGCCGTTACATACTGCAAAGGTTGACCTGCTCCCACGGATTCAGGCAGCGGGAAGATCACGCCGGTCAGTTCCTCGGCAAGCTCATCTTCGGGCTTGCCGGTCAGCTGCGCCATGAACGGAAGATCCACGCCGACACGCTCAGCGATGGAGACGGTCAAGGCTTCCACAGCAGTATCCACATGCTCGATGACCTTCTGCTGCTTGATGGTGCGCTTGGTGAACATGTCTGCTTTCCGCTTGAGCTGCTGTTGATCGTCCAGCACCTCCAACGAACACAGGAGGTAATAGGAACTGTCATCAGAGAAAGCCAGCGCATTTCCACGGGCATTGATGAGGCCATACTTCGATGTGAAGGCATCGTACCGCTGATTCAGCTCCGCTTGCAGCCCCTGAATGGCGCTGTCACCGGCTTCGTCCATCTGGGCGTCAATGAGTGCGTGAACGCAGTCACGCAGCCCCACAAGCCCCTTGACACGTTCCTGGGCGGTCTGGTTGAGGTCAGGACGAACCATGATGGAGTTTTCTCGGTAATACACTTGTCCGTCCACGATGGTGTAGGAGTAGTTCTTCACATTGGGGTCAGCGGGGATGGATTCGCGGATTTCTTCACCCTCTGCCAACTCCGGCAAGGCCGCTGCCACATACGTTCCGTGGATGCGCTGCACGGCGTCGCGGAGTTCATCGGCAAGGGTTGCGCCAGCCGTAGGGCAGACGGTATATCCCGGCTGACCATACTGTGTGCTTTCTGAGGTCTGCTCACCCAGCACCATTTCAGGGTGGTCGATGAAATACTGATTGATGGCAAAGCCGTCAGCATTCTCTCCAAGGTGTACCCAGTCCGGTTCAATGGTCATGGCACGTTCCCGTTTCTGGAAGAACAGGATATCCGCCACCACATCCGTTCCGGCGTTTGCACGGAAGGCGTCATTGGGCAAACGGATAGCCCCCAGCAGTTCGGCTCGTTCCGCAAGATACTTGCGTACTTCCGGCGACTGCTGATCCATCGTATAGCGGGATGTGACTACCGCCACCACGCCACCGGGACGCACCTGGTCGATCATCTTGGCGATGAAGTAATTTTGGATGCTGAAGCCCAGACGGTTGTACGCCTTGTCGTCCACCTTGTAGTTACCGAAAGGAACGTTTCCAACGGCGAGGTCAAAGAAGTCACGGCGATCCGTGGTTTCAAAGCCAGCCACGGTGATGTCAGCCTTCGGGTACAGCTGCTTGGCGATACGGCCAGAAATGCTGTCCAGTTCCACACCGTAAAGGCGGCTATCGCTCATGCTTCCCGGCATCATACCGAAGAAGTTGCCCACACCCATTGCAGGTTCCAGCACATTTCCGCTGGTAAAGCCCATGCGCTCCACAGCATCGTAGATGGCGCGGATGATCGTGGGGCTGGTGTAGTGAGCGTTGAGAACGCTGCCCATTGCTGCGTTGTATTCTTCCTGTGTCAGCAGGTTGCGGAGCTGAGCATATTCGGATGCCCATGCAGCCTTATGCTCGTCGAAGGCGTCTGCCAGACCGCCCCAACCAACGTACTGGGCAAGAATCTCCTGTTCAGCCGGCGACGCAGGGCGGTTATCGGCTTCCAGGGCTTTCAGCACACGGATGGCTTCAACGTTCCTCTTGAACTTCTCCTTCGGCCCGCCTTCACCCAGGCGATCATTCGTAATCCGGTAGTTTTCAGGTGTGATCTGCGGAACAGGGACAGGATCAAGGGCCGCATTATTCCTGGGCAGGAAGGCTGCATTGCGCTGATCCAATGCCAGCAGCCGTTCAAGCCGTTCCTTGCTCTCTGCCCGCATGATGGGATAAACCGCATTAGGATCACGCATGTGTACGTCATAGATACCGACACTTTCCACCACAAAAGGCCGGTTATCCAGATAGAGGATGTCACCAGCCCTGTATGCGGTTTCCGTAGCAACCGGCTGCGCTGCTTCAGCAGCAGGAACCGACTTCTCCTGAGCAGGAGGATCAAAGCGCAGCTTTTCCACCACAATCTCAAATACTGTGCCGTTCTGTTCTGCTGGGTAGACTGCTTCCACCTCTGCGGAGTATTCGCGGGGTTCAGGTCGCCGGATGAAGTCAGCCACGGTCAGCTGCTCTTCACCGAATGTCCAGTCATCGTCTGCAATCAGATCAATGTACCCTTCGGGCGGGAACTCAATGGGCTTCTTCGTGAGAATACTGCCGAAATGGTTCACGACCACGGAGGGTTCCAGGCGGGCAGGATTACCGTAGCTGTCCTCCCGAATGTCGTAGCAATGCAGGAAGTCCGGGAGCTTATCACGGTCAAAGCGGCCATTGCTGAAGATGGCTTCCTGACCGGCGATCTCCATCAGCTGATACCTTGTCGGGTCAAGGAGCGGATTGGCAGCATCGGCTTCCTCGATGGCTTTTCTCACGAAGGAGATCGGCTCCACACGGAAGATGGGAGATGCAGGAGCGTTGCTGAAGGTGATGTCCTGAATGTTGACGGTATCGGCTTCCAGATTCACACGGTCAACCATGTAGGTATGCCCGTCGATCTCAAAGACTGTTTCTTCAGGCGTCAGATACTGCTGTGCATACTCAGTATCCGTCAGCGTAGCGGGTTCGTCTGCTTCCTGTTCCAGTTCGGCGGCAATCGCTTCCACCGCACGGACAATCGGGGCATTTGCCAGCTTTTCAGGGTCTACCACTTCGCCGTTGACGATACCGGATTCTTCCAGTCTTGCCCGGGCATATTCCACATTGATTTCATCCGGATCACGGACTTCCAGAATCCGTTCATCCGGGATCTCTGTCGGTACATCGTGCATTTCGCGGATGGCTTCCAGCTCAGCTTTCTGCTGTGGCGTCAGGTAGCGATCCAGCCGGATCAGGTCCTGAATCCTTTTGACGGCCTGGGGCCAGCTGAGATTGATGTCAGGACAATCCCGCTTCTTGTAATGAAGTCCCTTTCCGTCATAGGATTCATCACTGTATGTGGCACCGGAAATCGCGTGAGAGTGTCCACCGATACCATATTCCTTTTTCAGAAAGTCGGCGTACTCCTTGGGCGTGTGGGGCTGGATGAAAAACTCATAGATACGGGCTTTGCCAGAGGTAAAGCTGCTTCCATGGGAGATGGCTTCGGCCAACTCGTCATCTGTGATGAACGGCAGCACATTCGGGATCTCCGGCATAGTGGACGAAAACTCACGGCGAGGCATGGTGTACTCGTTCACCAGCACATCCAGTTCATCAATGAAGTGGTGTCGGAACCGCATCAAGCCGGGAGTTTCCTTGCAGGCAGCACGGAAATCCTTGTACTCAGCCAGCATGGCGGGCATCATGGCAGGGTCAGCCAGAGCATTGGTGGCAGCTTCCACACTGGCAGGATGGGAACCGCTGCACATTCCGCCGAGTGTAGCCATATAGCCTTGTTCACGGGCTTCGGCAGAGGTATCCCAATACAGGTTGACCATGGCCTCTGCCATGCGGTGGCGTTCATGCCCAGGAGCCGCCGCCACTTCGATGTTGGTGGCGAAATGACCTGCATCCAGCAGCTCGCCAATCCGTTTGGCAGCGTCCGTCCAGGAAAGCACCTGCGCGGTTCGGGTGTAACGTGCGGTTCCTCCGGTGGCAAGATGGATGCCATCTTCGGCATACCAGGCAGTAACACGCCCATGTTCTGTTGCAATACCATTGCCGCCGTGGTACACCCTGCGAAGCATGGCGGTCATCTCTTCCAGCGGCTTCTGTTTGGAAAATTCCGCAACGAGGATCATGCGATGGTTGCGGGTGTTGCTGCCGGTGCGCAGAATGTGGTCAATATCCTCCTGCGGCAAAGAAAAAGCGAAGGGTGCAAAGATCGCACGCTCCGCTTCTTCAATACTATGGATTTGTTCTGCTTCCGTAGGGATGGCCATGCTGCCATCCAGGAAACTCAGCTGTAGATCAGCTCCGCCAGCAGGATCTCCTCGGTCTGCGCTTTCAGACTGTTCATCTGCTGCGTCCAGCCCATCGGGTCGCTGGCCTTCAGTTCCTCCGTCACGCTCGCTGCTTTCGCCAGCTCCGGCATCATCTGCTCCAGGCGACGGTTCGCCGTCTCGCTGATCTCCTGCAGATGGCTGGTCAGCGTCCCGTTCAGCAGCATCGTCTGGTACAGGATCGGCCTCTGCTCCTCCAGGTACTTCGCCCTCATCCGTCCGTACTTGTTCAGGGGCTGGCTGGGCTGATTCGGAACGGTCAGGTTCGGAAACTGGTAGTCGCCCTTCATCGTGTACTGCATCTCGGTCATTTTCAACGCTCCTTTCAACGCGCTTGGCAATCGTTTCAATCTGCCGGAGTACCTGTCCGCTGATCTGGCTGACAGCCGTACCCAGGACGGCAACAGCATCCGGCGTATTCCAGTCAAAGACGTTCAGGAAGTCCTCATGCTCAAACTGGCTATCCACATCGAGGCCACATCTCGCCTGCAGGGTGTAGCAGACGCTGATGGAGGTCGCTCTGCGAAAGGATTCCCTTACGTTGATTTCATCGTACTCCTCCAGGAAGGAACCGTCAACGATACGGAAGATGTCCTGCTGATGATCCTGCCAGTATGCGCTTGCCTGACGCTGGGCGATCTCGGCCAACTGAAAATGCAGACCGTGAACAGCAGAAACGTTATATTCCTGTTCAAGCATGGCGGCGATGGCGGGTTCATTGCGCTCATTGATCTGCCACAGGAAGGGATCGAGGGAAGTACGCCGGGTGCCGGTGTCGGATACATCGAACACATAGCGCAGAGAAAGCTGACCGGCATGGTTGTGTAGCAGGGCGATGCCCTTGGAACCACGCCGTACATAGCGGTGCATGGTGTTGTTCCACAAATCGTACTCGGCGCAAGCAGTGGCGTCGGGCCGCTGGGCATGAATCAACAGTTGGTCGCTGTATTGGTATTTGTACAGTCTGGACACCGTGGACAGATAGGCAGTCCAGCTGCGATAGTTGCTGGTAATCTGCCGCGCTGTATCCTGCGCCAGCTGTATGTAGGTTAAGGTCTTATCCGGCATGGTCTGCCTCCTTTGGGATCAGCGCTCAGAGGAACGCTGCGTTTTATTCTTCTGTTGCTCCTGCTGGTGCCGCTTCAGCCCCTGCTGCGCCCATTTGGGAATCTGATTGCCTTCCAGAACACCCAGAACATCACTTCGCTCATAGCGGGTGGATTTGCCCGTATAGAGATTGACGCAATGGCAAGCCGATCCGCGACTGTTGGGCGATGCACCGAAACCACCATCACACAGAGCAATCTGGCAGGTCGCCTTGCGATATTCCCGGCGCAGCACCTCCGGCTTGATCACAACTACCTTGTTGTGAAGATCATCTGCAGCGGAAATGAGAGTGCAGTCCTTGGCAGTAACAGGGCCGTTATCAAGCCCCAGAAGATCAGGAGTATTCAGTTCCGCACGGGTTTTCTCTGCTTGCCGTGCAACCCGCTGGCCATAGATGCCAATGATCTCTGGGTAGTCATCACTGGCCATAATGTCATCGTAGCGCGTAAAGAGGATGTTGCTTTCGCAAAAGCCACACATATACCTGTGTCCCTCTGCGGCAGTCGGGTTTTCACCAACAACAATTTCAGTATCACCGATATGCATGGCATGGATGATCTCATAGTCACCAGCCATGCGCTTTTCTTCACTCATAGAAACCTCCAAAGATGAAATCCCGACATGATGCGCTCATGTCGGGACAGGTATTTCACTCAATGCTCGGTTCGCCTTTCCCCTTGCTGGGCGGCTTCATTCGCTGTTCCGGTCCCTTTCGTAACTGCTCAACCACAGATGGACGTTCATGCTCACGCTTGCCGTTATTGATGATGCCGTCGATCATTCCATAATCATCTTCCAGCATCATTTCTGCATTGCGAAGGGGCTGATCGGACAGAAAGCCATGCAGTTCCTGCCAGCCGTACCGATCCACATAATGCGCTGTTACGATACCATCTACCTTGAGGGCAACAATATCGCTCACAGAAAGGCTGTGACCATAGAAGTCATCTGGGCGCTCCATATTGAAGCGATAGAAAATATCGTTCAGCAGTTCGGGAACTGCCTTGCCGGTGGTCTGATGCAGCGCACCAGCATAAACCACTTCATAATTGGTTCTCTCAACGGTCAGCCCAGCAGCCTGCAGTTGGCTCATAGCCATGAACCGATAGTCATGAGTGCTTTCATGGTGCCGAAGCTGATAAATGGCAAAAGCATCAGCGGGATTGGCCAGGAATATTTTCTCCAGATCTTTTTCGGTGAGATTATCACCAAACACTGCTCTCAAATACTCATCCCAATTCTGTTTTTCCATCGGCTTCACTCCTTTCATTGGATTCTTCAATACATTTCATCAGCCCATCCCTCGCTCTGGTTATCATCAGGACGCGGCTGGATAGCTGAGCGATGGTTTCCTGCAGTTCCTGCTGATTGGCGGCATAGAAATAGCCCATCGCATTGCTGCAGATGGGCTTGTTTTCGCTGCGCAGGATATTCACCAGTTTACGAATCACCGTACCCTTCACATGAAGGATGCGTTCCAGTTCCTTGCTGGATATGGCTGCACCTTCGCCTTTGTGTGACTGCTCCAGACAGTCACACAGAATAGATTTGGTGTTGCCAGGGGGCTTATTCATGAGCATCACCACCTGAATGCTTTTCCGCAAACTCAAACTGGAAGTGGGGCGAACCATCATCCTGGCAAGATATGACCAGCGTAGCGCTGTATGGCTTGCCGGTGCGCTTGGAGCGAAGGTTGTGTAGCTTCACCCGATTATCCTTAAGCAACGGCAGCACCAGCTGACGGTTCACGGCGATCTGCTGCCCGGTTAGGAACTTGTTGTCCTTCCAGATGGCAAAGCGACAGCCATGGTTGGTACAGAAGAATCCCTTGTCGGATTCTGTGACCGGCCTTCCGCAATGCGGACAAGCGCCGATGCTTTCCTTTTGCGAGGGAAAGAGCGTTTCTGCGCCTTTGACGGGTTTTGCGGTGATTTTCAGTTCAGTCAGCATGGTGCGAATGTCTTGCAGGAAGGCGTCAGCGCTTTCCTCACCGCGTTCGATGCGCTTCAAACGCTGCTCCCATTCTGCGGTCAGAAGTGGTGACTGCAGCTGCTCCGGCAGGATCGTAATGAGCGCCACCCCTTTGGGTGTGGGCATCAGGTGCTTGGTACGCTTGTCGCCCTTGCGGGTGACAAAGCCGGTGGAAATCAGCTTTTCCAGTATGCCTGCACGGGTAGCAGGAGTGCCAAGCCCCTTGCGTTCTGCATCTTCCGGGGCGTCATCAGCACCGGCGGTTTCCATTGCAGCCAGCAGGCTGTCTTCTGATACGTTTTGTCAAGGGTGTTTAAGAACTTTTTTCGCTGTCATTCAAAATCAGACGCTTGATTTTGTCGCTCATGGTTTCTTTGCTCGTTTCACTGAAATGGATTTTGACGCGGTAGGTGGTCTTTCCGATTTTCTTTATCATTACAGGTGGCGCGGCTTCCTTTACGGTCAGAGGGGAAGCGGTTGCGGGGGTGCTGCGGTTGCTGGTGTCGTTGTTCATAGGCTCTCCTTTCCATGAGAAAAGCCCCATGCGGTCATACATGGGGCGGTGGTTTTGAGGTTGAAGTGGCGAAGTGGCAAGGTATCTGGGTTTTGCCACTTGGATTTTGCCGTTTCACTTTTTAAGAGCGTGATACCATGCCGCGCCAATGCGCTTTGAGGTAATGCGCCCGTCAAGGTTTCTCTTTGCCGCCCGGACGGTACGGGCGGATATGCCCGCTTCTGTGGCGGCTTTCTCTATGTCCTCGCTGGCAAGCTCTTTCCCGTCTGCCAGTAAATCCAGTATCAGCCGTTCCGCCTGTTCGGTCTTGGTGGCGGTGTTCCCGCCCGCGCCGGACAGCAGCTCGTCGGCGGTGATGTCGTATTCGCCTATCCACGAAAAGCCCGTTTCCGGGTCAAGGCAAAAGGCAACGGGCTTGCCCTCCGGCGCAAGGGAAGATTTGTCATGGACGATAACGCGCAC
>CAXHRY010000019.1:0-58706 GCA_964018965.1 uncultured Alistipes sp. | reverse complement strand
GCAGAATCGAACTGCTCTTTCAAGAATGAAAATCTTGCGTCCTAACCGATAGACGAATGGGCCTTACCGCTATCGCGACTCTACGTCGAAATCACTTTAGCGGTGCAAAGGTAAGCAAAAAAAAGACTATTCCAAACAAAATTGCAAAAAAAGCGTCACGAACAGTCTTTTTTTTCTTTCGACGCCCCGAAAAGCACCACTGCGGCTACATGACAACCGCCCGAACGGTCCGTCTACGGGCAATTCCGGGCGAAAAAGCCATATATTTGGTATCGGAAGGCAAACGTCCGATCGGAGATACCGAACCGGACACCTTGTCCGCTACGACATTATTACAGCTTGTCAATCAAACGATCCCGTTGTTCCCATCCGTTCTACGAAACCGTCGCGTATGAAAACTTTTGGCTCTTTTCGTATCGAATCCGCAAAAAAATCGTACATTTATCCCGATAAAACGGTATAGCTCCGCCCGAATATGGCATCCTTCACTCCATACGACATCTGCGACAACCGCCACGTCATCCGTCGGCTCAACGCCGGAGACATGCAATGTTTCGAAGCATGTTATCACTTCTATTACAAAGGGTTGTGCAGCTTCGCATCGCGTTGGGTTCCTCTTGTCGCCGCCGAAGACATCGTACAGGACACCATGCTATACATCTGGGAGAACCGCGACCGGCTGATCGAGGATCTCTCGCTCAAAGGGCTGTTGTTCATGATCGTCCGCAACAAGGCACTCGACCACGTTTCCCGCAAAAACAACTACTCGCGTATCCACGCACAACTGGAGAAAAAATTCGCCGACCAGTTCGATTCTCCCGATTTCTACCTCGGAACGGAACTTTCGCGGCTCTACCGCGAAGCGCTCGAACAACTTCCCGAAAAAACACGCCGGATCTTCGAGATGAGCCGATTCCGAGGCATGACCCACCAACAGATCGCCGATCAAATGCAGATTTCGACCCAAAGCGTCAACTACCATATCGGACAAGCACTCAAATCCTTGAGCATTTCGCTGAAGGACTACCTGCCGCTACTGCTTTTCTGGATATCCCTCCAGGAACCGCGATCGTAGAATTCGCCCCGACACTCCGCAATCCGATTTCGAAGCCTCCGCCCATCGCAGACCATATACCGGTACGCGTACGGACGTCCCATGACCACGGATCGCGTCGTGTCCGGCGATCCGCGTCCGTACGTTCGTCCGCCGAAACAGTCGCTACGCGCCGTCCGAACGAACTTTCCGGAAATTTTTCATCTTTCGGCTTAGTAACCTTTCACGCTCAATCGTATTTCCAATAGATAACCGACCCATGAAAGAGATCGACGACAACCTGCTGACAGAATTCCTCGAAGGAACCCTCGATGAACCCGCCGCACGCGAAATCGAAGCCTGGTACGACGCATCACCGGCGAATCGCCACCGGCTCGAAATGCTCTATTTCGTACTTTTCACGGCCGACCGCCTCGAAGCCGCCTCGAAAGCGGACTCCCGGGCCGCCTTCGAACAGTTGCGCCGACGCATCGCCCCCGCACGACGCACATTTCCGAAACGATGGCTTCTCAAGGCCGCACGCTATGCCGCCGTGTTGGCCGTTTGCCTTTTCGCGGCCGGGACATACGTCTATCGCCACCGACCGGACGACCGCATGTGTACGGTTCTCGCTCAAAACAGCGACTGCACGGTGACGCTGCCCGACGGTTCGACGGTCCGTCTCGCCCGCCGTTCGCAACTCGATTACCGCGCGTCGTTCGGCGACGACGACCGCACGGTACGGCTGCTCGGCGAAGCATTCTTCGACATCCGCAAACGCGACGGCAAAACCTTCACGGTCACCACGGCGCACGACGCCCGAGTCGTCGTGCGCGGTACGCAGTTCAACCTCAAGGCCTACGACGACAGTTCCGACATCGAGACCACGCTGGTCGAAGGCGCCGTGGATTTCCATGCGGCCGACCAGATCATGGCGCTCCGTCCCGGGCAAAAGGCCTCGTATAGCCCTTCGGATAAAAATCTCACGTTACAGACGGTCAACATCGAAAACGAACTCTCGGCTCGGCTGCGAACATTCCGCCACGTCGCACTCTCGCAGATCGCCACGGTCATCCGCGATTGCTACGGATGCGACATCGCATTCCGCCACAGTTCGCTCGAAGAGATCCGGTTCACTGGAACCCTCGATTTCGACATGCCGTTGGAACACATTCTCGAGGTGGTCACCCTCTCGACCAACACGCGGTTCACCCGCACCGGTGAAAAGATCGTCATTCACAAACAATAACCTTTTCAAATAACTTCTAATCCTAATCAATTCCTTATGAAACAACTGTTACACAGCATTCGGCACGCACGGCACCTACTGTTGGCATGCCTGTCGCTCCTTATTTCGTGGGGGGGGGAAACATCGGCATCGCCGGCACCACAGCAGGTGTCCGTCCGCGTCGAGAACATCACCAGTCTCAAGGAGCTGATCCGTCAGATCGAAGCCCAAACTGCCTATCGCGTATCCTACCAGGGAACCCTTGCGGACAATGTTCCCGTGAAGGTCGGCAAATCGACCAAAGCCATCGGGCCGCTGCTCGACGAAGCCCTGAGCGGCACGGAGATCTCCTACATGATCCGTCAGAACAACATCATCCTCACACGCAAGGCTCCGGCCGCAGCCCCGGCCGAGAAACCCGCACCTCAGAAACATCGTATCTCAGGTAAAGTCGTCGACGCCACGACCCGCCAACCCGTCATCGGCGCTACGGTCTGGATCAAAGACTCGACCTACGGCACGACCACCGGAGCCGACGGCGCCTTCGATTATACGGTCACGGGCAACTACGGCTTCGTGAGCATCTCTTTCGTCGGATACGAAACCCTCGAATACCCCATCGGCAACATCCCGACCCTCATCGAGCTCAAGGCGAACAACGACCTGGAGGAGGTCGTCGTCGTGGGTTACGGTATCCAGAAGAAAGCCAGCGTCATCGGTTCTATCTCCACGGTACCGGTCAACGACCTGAAGATGCCTACCGCCAAAATCTCGAACGCCCTGGCCGGACAGATGGCCGGTATCATCTCGGTGCAACGTTCGGGCGAGCCGGGAGCCTCGTCGTCGTTCTGGATCCGCGGCATCAGCACTTTCGGATCGAACAAGACGCCGCTCGTGCTGGTCGACGGCATCGAACGCGACCTCGACCTGGTGGATATCGAGGATATCAAGGAGTTCTCGATCCTCAAGGACGCCGCCGCGACGGCCGTCTACGGAGTACGCGGCGCCAACGGCGTGGTGCTCATCACCACGCGCGAAGGTATCGTCGGCAAGCCGCAGATCACCGTCAAGTTCGAGGCCGGCATGGTGCAGCCCACCAAGGTTCCGGATATGGTCGACGCCGTACAGTTCGCCGAGATGTACAATGCGGCGGCCGGTTACGAAGTCTACTCGCCCAAAGAGATCGCAGCCTACCGCGACAAGACCGACCCCGACATGTATCCCAACATCAAATGGACGGACTACCTTTATAAGAATCATTCGTTCAACGAGCGTGTCAACATCAATGTCACAGGCGGCGGTTCGACGGCCAAATATTACATCTCGGGAGGTTTCTACAACGAAAACGGCCTTTTCAAAGCCGACAACATGAAGGAGTACAACACGTCGGTGTTCTACCGTCGGTTCAACTTCCGTTCGAACGTCGAGGTGAAACTCCACAAATACACCACCCTGAACGTCAACCTGGCCACCACGTTCGAGCGCAAGAACGAACCGGGGACCGACGCTTCGAACAGCGACGGCGGGGGCACGGGAATCTGGGATTACGCACTCAAAACGGCGCCCAACGCCTTCCCGGCCGTCTATTCCAACGGTTATCTGGCCGGTCCCGCTTCGGGTCAGGGCGAAAACCCCTACGTGCTGCTGACGCAGACCGGTTACCGCGAAAAGTTCTGGAATACGGCCCAGTCGCTGTTCAGCCTCACGCAGGACCTGGGGGACTGGGTGACCAAGGGCCTGACCGTCACGATCAAGGGCTCGTTCGACGCCAAGAACAACAACAACCTTTCCCGCACGAAAAAACCTTCGCAGTATCTCGCCACGGGCTATGACGCGGAAGGCAACCTACAGTTCAACCAGACCGTCATCGGCGCCGAGAACCTCAGCTACACGCAGTCCAACTCGGGTTACCGTTCGGTTTACCTCGAAGCGACGGCCAACTGGATCCGCACCTTCGGCAAACACGACCTCTCGGCCATGTTCCTCTTCCAGCAGTCGCAGAAAAACTATGTCGGCAGCAGTGCGAACAATTCGGAGAAGGCGCTTCCCTACCGACATCAGGGCATCGCGGGCCGCATCACCTATAGCTACGACAACCGCTATTTCATCGAAGGCAACTTCGGTTACAACGGTTCGGAGAACTTCGCGCCCAAACACCGTTTCGGATTCTTCCCCTCAGTAGCCGTGGGTTACGTGCTCTCGAACGAAAAATTCTTCGAACCCGTCCGCGACATCGTAAGCATGTTCAAGATCAAGGGTTCCTACGGTATCGTGGGCAACGATCAGATCGGCGGTTCACGACGTTTCATCTATAACGAAACCATCGCTACCGGCGGCAACTACCTATTGGGCATCTCCCCGATCGCGTACGGTTCGGTGCGTCTGGGCGAATATCCCAACCCCAACGTAGGGTGGGAGAAGGCCAAGAAACTCAACGTCGGCGCCGACCTGTCGTTCTTCAACAAACTCAACATTTCGGTCGACTACTTCAACGAGCACCGCGATGGCATCTTCCTCCAGCGTCAGTCCATTCCGGTCTACGTGGGTATCAGCACGCAGCCGTGGGTCAACATCGGCAAGATGCGCAACAGCGGCGTCGACGCCTCGCTCGAATACCACCAACCGCTGGGCAAGGACCTCAACCTGACCGTTCGCGGAAACTTCACCTACGCCCGCAACATGATCGTCGACAACGACCAGCCCGACCAGGCCTACCTCTACCTCAACACCAAAGGTCAGCAGCAGTATCAGAAATACGGTCTGGTGGCCGCCGGGCTCTATCAGAACCAGGAGGATATCGATTCGTGGGCCAAACCGAGTTTCGGCACCGTGCAGCCGGGTGACATCAAATACGTCGATCTGAACGGCGACGGCGTGATCGACTCCTACGACCGCAAGCCCCTCGGCTATCCGGGCATTCCCGAAATCGTCTACGGATTCGGATTCTCGCTGCAATGGAAAGCGTTCGACTTTTCGGCATTCTTCCAAGGCATGGCTCACGTCACCTTCTCGATCCGCAACAACCAGACCCAGGGATTCATCGCCCGCAACATCAAGGAGGCGAACGTTTTCGCCGATCTCTACGACAACTACTGGACCCCGGAGAATCCCACCGCGCGCTATCCCCGTCTGACGATCGGCACCAACCTCAACAACGATCAGGAATCGTCCTTCTGGATGGTCAACGGCCGTTATCTGCGTCTGAAGAACCTCGAAATCGGCTACACGCTGCCCAAGCGTATCGCCTCGAAACTCGCCATGCAGAACATGCGCGTCTACCTTTCGGGCGTGAATCTTCTGACTTTCAGCCCCTTCAAACTGTGGGACCCCGACATGCAGACCGGAGCCACGAACTACCCCAACAACCGGATCATCAACATCGGTCTCACGATCGGATTCTAATCCTTAAACGACAACCATCATGAAAAACATACTCAGAACGATCGCCCTGCTTTTCGGTGCCGGAGCCCTTTTCGGTGCCTGCGATTCGTACCTCGACCGTCAGCCCGACGAGCCGCTGACCTCGAAAGAGATCTTCCAGAAGCAGAAAACCACCCTGGAATACTTAATCAACATCTATTCCTGGCAACCCAATTACGAAGCCCAGGCCTGCGTTTCGAGCGTCACGGACATTCCGTGGGAGGCCTGCTCCGACGAAACTTCGTTCAGCTACCTGAGCCGCAACTACACGGTCATCAACTACGATTCGTGGACACCCGCGACGGCCCTCTACCGCAGCGCTACCTACGACAACCTCTACAAAGGCATCCGCGAAGCCAACTACTTCATGCAGCACGTCTACGAATGTCCCGAGCTGAACGATATCGACAAGGGCTACTACTACAACGAAGCCCGCTTCCTGCGCGCGTATTACTATTCGCTCATGCTGCCCGTCTTCGGTCCCGTTTTCCTGGTCGGCAACGCCCCCGTGGACTTCACCCAATCGGGTCTCGACTCGCGCGAACGCAACACGTGGGACGAATGCGTCGACTACGTGACCGAGGAGCTGTTCGAGGCATCGAAAGGTCTGCCCGAAAGCTGGTCCTCTAACTTCTACGGCCGAGCCACCCGGGGCGCCGCCCTGGCCGCCCGCGCGCGGCTGCTGCTCTACTCGGCACGTCCGCTCTTCAACGGCAACGACCTCTACAAAGATATCGTCGGCACGCACGGCAAACCGCTCTTCTCGACACAGTACGATGTGCGGAAGTGGGAAAAAGCCGCCGAAGCCGCCAAAGACGTAATGGATCTCAACCTCTACGGGTTGGTCGGCGAAGAGAGCGAGAATCCCTACGACAGTTTCAAAAGACTTTTCACGACGATCGGCCCCAACGACGATGCCGTCGAGAAAATTTACAGCCGCGTAGCGTCGGGTTACCAGCAACGCGTCGTCTGCACGCCTCCGAAGGTCGGCGGTACGGCTTACGGCGGTTACGGCGTGACGCAGAAACTCGTCGACGCCTTCGCCATGGCCGACGGCCGCTACCCGATCACGGGATATGTCGACAACGACCCGACGCAGCCGATCATCGATCCCGATGCCGGTTACAGCGAAACGGGCTTCTCGACCTACGAGCATCCCATCTACGGCGATAAACTGAACACCTTCAAGATGTACCAGAATCGCGAACCGCGCTTCTACCTCAACATTTTCTGGAGCGGCATGACCTGGCACGGCGGCAGCAAAGCGACGGCCGACATTCAGTTCTTCACCAACGGCAACTCAGGCCCGGGCGTGTCGCACAACTACTCGCCGACGGGATACCTCAACCACAAGTTCATCAACTCGAGCCTCGACACCTCCGTCGGCGGCAACGGTGTGAACGTCTGGGGATATGTCGACTTCCCGGTATTCCGCTACGCCGATATCCTGCTCATGTACGCCGAAGCGCTCAACGAATACGACCCGACGAATCCCGAGATTCTCACCTGCCTCAACCGCGTGCGCAAACGCGCCGGCGTGCCCGATATCGAGGAGGTATATCCCGAAGCCAAGAATAACCAGGCTCACATACGCGAACTGATCCGTCGCGAACGCCAGGTCGAGCTGTGCTTCGAGAACCTGCGCTATTTCGATACCCGCACGTGGATGACCGCCGAAGTGGAGCACAACATGCCCGTCGTGGGTATGAACATCGCCGCCACGAACCATAGCGCGACCGGAGCCTTCTGGAAACGCACGGTAAGCAACTACGACGGCGGACGCGACGGCCACCGCTCCTTCACCAAACGCGGTTATCTTTTCCCGATTTCGCAAGCGGAGATCGACCGTGTGAAATGCACGCAAAACTACGGATGGTAAACCCTCAAAACCGGAAAATCATGAAACTCAAACATATCTTATTGCCCTGTGCAGGTGCGTTGCTGCTGAGCGCCTGCGAAAAGGACCATCGCAACGACAATCTGACGGCCCCTCGGGTCTACATCGTCAACAACGGCATGCAAACGGCGACCTACTACGACGTGGAGCAGACGAGCGATTTCAAAATCTACGCCTACGGCAGCGGTTACGACGGACGCACCACCCGGGTGACGATCGTTCCGGCACCCGAGATCGTCGAGGCCTACAATACGGAGAACGGCACCTCCTTCGCAGCGCTGCCCGAAGATTGTTACCGAATCACGGAGGGTAGCGGCACGATCACGGCCGAAGGACGCCGCACCACGCTCTCCGTACGTCTCGATTGCGAAAAGATCATGCAGCAGCCCTACATGAACGACTTCCTGCTTCCGCTCCGCCTCCGGTCGACCGAAACGGAGGTCAACGAGGAACTGGGCACGATCCTCATCAACCCGCGAGTACAACAGACCGAAATACGCGTTCGCAACGCGGGTTTCGTAGAGAGCGACCTGAGCAATGCCGACGCCTCCTCGCTCGAATTCTCGATCTACACCGATTTCGACAACAAGTGGGATACCCAGACCGAATACGAATACGGCGAGGAGGTGCTCGCGGAGTACAACGCCGACCACGGTACCGCGTATATCCCGCTGCCGAAGAACGCCTATGTCTTCACTCCGGCCCAACTCCTTTCGGGCTGCAACGAAGCGGTCTCGACCATCGAGATCGACAAATCGGGACTCACGCCGGACCGCTACTACACGCTGGCCGTCCGTGTCAAAAGCAATTCGCTGTTCCATACCAACGAAAACAATACCGTCGTATACCACATCTCGCTGAGTCCGATTTGCTCCGACAACCGCAGCACGTGGAAGTTCGTATCGTGCAGCTCGTGGATGTCCGGTCTGGAGGCTTCCAAACGCGGCTTGCCCCAATATATGATCGACGGGGATATGTCCAGCCGTTGGGAGAGCCGCTACAACGCCGGAGGAGAAGGAGATATCAACCCCGCCGAAGCCTCGACGGTCTTCGACATGGGCAAAACGTTCTACTACTGCGGCACGACGATCATCCGTCGCGGCGACAGCTACGTCACCGACCTTCGCGGCGGTTACATCGCCCTGTCGGACGACGGCGAGAACTGGACCAAGGTCCACGACTTCGATTTCGGCGACAAGACTAACAAATCGCGCACCGGCACCTGGAGCTGCGAGCAATGGCTGTCGGGGCGCTACGTGAAGGTCGCGACCAACAAGTCCAACCGCAACATCCTCTACGAGATCACCGAATATGCTCCCACACTGGCCGAAAAGGTCCGATAAACATCTGCTACCGATGAAAAGAACGATTCTGCTGTCCCTCGCACTCCTCGCTGCGTTCAGCCGCGGGGAGGTGCTCGGGCAGCCCGCCCCGATCGAAATACCCGACCTCTCGGCCCGCATCCTCACTCCGAAGCCCGCCGACACGCCACGCATCAACGGCGCCCGCATCTTCGGCGTACGTCCGGGTTCGGATTTTTTCTACGCCATCGCAGCGACGGGCGTGCGGCCGATGACCTTTTCGGCCGAAGGACTCCCCGCAGGGTTGAAGCTCGACGCACGCACCGGAAGGATCACCGGACGCCTCGCGACGAAAGGCGAATACGAGGTGATGCTCACGGCCCGCAACACGCTGGGCAGCGACACGCGCGAACTTCGTATCGTCGTGGGCGACCGCATCGCCCTCACCCCGCCGATGGGCTGGAATTCGTGGAACTGCTGGGCGCGTGACGTGACGCAGGAACAGGTGCTCTCGTCGGCACGTGCGCTGGTCGAAAAAGGCCTTGCCGACCACGGATGGTCCTACATCAACATCGACGACGGTTGGCAGGGCAAGCGCGGCGGCAAGTACAACGCCATCCAGCCCAACGCGAAATTCCCCGACATGGCCGAACTCTCGAAACAGATTCACGGCATGGGGCTCCGCCTGGGTATCTACTCCACGCCTTGGGTCGGGACCTATGCGGCCCATATCGGCAGCTACTCCGACAATCCCGACGGCGAGAACAGCTGGCTCAAGGAGGGTAACCACGACGAGAACTACCGCTTCCCGAAAGAGAAGAAGCACTATTGGCGCGACCGCGAACAGGTCTGGCACCAGGGTCCCTATTCGTTCGTCGAAGCCGACGTCAAGCAGTGGAACGACTGGGGCGTCGACTATCTCAAATACGACTGGCATCCGCTCGACTATTTCCACATCAAAGAGATGCACGACGCCCTGCGCAACCTCGATCGCGACATCGTATACAGCCTTTCGAACAGCGCACCCTTCGGCGAAGCACCGCAATTGGCACGCTATGCCGACTGCTGGCGCACGACGGGCGACATTCGCGACACGTGGCAGAGCATGGCCGGCATCGGATTCAGCCAGGACCGCTGGCTCGCCTTCAACGGTCCGGGGCACTGGGCCGATCCCGACATGCTGGTCGTAGGACTGGTCGGCTGGGGGCCCAAACTGCACTACACCCAATTGACGGCCGACGAACAGTATACCCACATCAGCCTTTGGTCGCTGCTGGCGGCTCCGTTGCTCATCGGCTGCGATCTGGCACGTCTGGACGACTTCACGCTGAGTCTGCTGACCAACGACGAAGTAATCGAGGTCAACCAGGACCCGCTCGGCATCCAGGCTGCACCCGTATGGAGCGAAGGCGACCGGGTGATCTACGCCAAGCACCTCGAGGACGGTTCGATGGCCGTAGGATTGTTCAACCGCGGCTGGCAGCCCGTGAAGATGAGTTTCACGCTGCGCATGCTGGGACTGCGCGGCACGCAAACCGTACGCGACCTCTGGCGCCAGAAGGACTTGAAGGAGTGCACCGACAAATTCGAAACCGAGGTGGCGCCCCACGGCGTCGTGTTGCTGAAGGTCTATCCCGGCAACAGCCGCGAGAAAAAGACCTCGGGACGCGGATAATACGAAAAAGCGCGATCCTTCGAACCGTCTACGGTTCCTAATCGATCCCTGCCGGATGCCGGCAGGGATTTTTTCGGTCCGCTGCATACCCGCCAAAGCACGAGTGCTCCGCACCTTCGGCATACCTATATATTATATATAGCCACCCGCACATCCGCCCGCCCGTTTCTTTTACATTTCGGCTCTTTTATCCTATTTTCATCCCGACAGACACGTCGTCTGTCATTCAAACACCGTATTTATGATTATAGGTTATCTCAGAGTCAGCACCAGCAAACAGCATTTGGCCAATCAACAGGATGAAATCCGGCGTTTCGCCGAAAGTCGCAACCTCTCCGTCGACACGTGGGTCACCGAAGTGGTCAGCGGACGCAAACAGGAAAAAGAACGGCGACTGGGCGCTCTGTTGCGACGCATGAAACGCGGCGACACCCTGATCGTCACGGAGATTTCGCGTCTGAGCCGTACCCTTACCGACATCATGGCGATCATGGGCAAATGCCTGCGCAAGGGAATCCTCCTTTACACCACGAAGGAAAAATATTCGTTCGACGACTCGATCAACAGTAAAGTCCTCTGCTTCGCTTTCGGCCTGGTCGCCGAAATCGAACGCAACCTGATCTCCATGCGAACGCGCGAAGCGCTGGCCTTGCGCCGGGCAAACGGCATGGTCCTCGGACGACGCCACGGCAGTTATACGAAACTGAACATTCTGATCGAACACCGCCAAACGATCATCGAAATGCTGAATGCCGACCGGCCGATCAGCGAAATCTGCCGGCGCTTCGCACTCTCGCGCGACACTTTCGCCAAATTCCGCAGGATGTATCCCTCGGTACAGCAAGCGGTAAAGAGCAAAGCCGAACGCCAGGCGGCGCGTATCGGGAATAGGGTTGCCGCACAATCCGAAAATTCCGAAAAGAATTAATACCGCATACAGACCGTTTCATACCATTTTCCGACCGTAATATCATAATACATAGGCATAGAGCCCGCATGCGCATGTCATAAAAACTCAACGATTTAAAGGTTGGATTTATACGTTGGTTTAAAAATTGTATGGATTTATAGGCAGCTTTAAATCGTTGATTTTTAAAATTAAGCATGGTAGAATGGACTAAAAGCGGAAACTTTGGGGATTTTTTTGTTTATTTCGATTCTTTCCGTATATTTGCGCCTCATACCAACGAATAATCAGCAGATGATTTCCATAATCAACTGAGAATTTGAAGGATGTGTTTTTGTGTGCAATAACAAGAACAACTCGAAAATAAGATGAGCTTGAAAATCAAGGCCGTTGTTTTGTCGCTCTCACTCCTGTGGATATCAGGGATCCGAGCACAGGACGTTGCGGTCAAAACAAACGTCCTCTCCGACGCCGCGATGAATATCAGTCTCGGCGCGGAGATCGGTACGGCACCCCGATGGACCGTCGATCTTTCGGGTAGTTTCAACGGCTGGACCCTTTCCCGCGACCGACGCTGGAAACACTGGCTCGTAAAACCCGAACTGCGCTACTGGTTCTGTGACCGCTTCGCAGGCCACTTCGTCGGCGTACACGCCTTAGGCGGCCAATACAACGTCGGCGGGCTCAAAAACGGCATCTCGTTTCTGGGCACCGACCTCTCGAAACTCTCCGACTACCGCTACCAGGGTTGGGTCGTCGGCGCCGGCGTGGCCTACGGCTATGCTTGGATTCTCGGTCGCCACTGGAACCTCGAAGCCGAAATCGGTCTCGGATACGCCTATACGCAATACGACAAATTCCGCTGCGCAGGCTGCGGCAAGAAGGTCGAAGAGGCACAGCCCCACCATTACGTAGGACCGACCAAAGCGGCCGTGAATTTAGTCTACCTGTTCTAAAACGAGTTGCGATGAAAAGAATGCTCTTTATCCTTTCGGCCTTGCTGACACTCTCGGCGCCGACTCACGCACAACAGGTCGACGGCACTGCTGTGGGCGACCTGCGTTTGGAACGCAACGGCGACTACCTGCGCGTCGACATGAACATCGACCTCTCGAAACTGCGCGTCGACGAAAACCGGGCCGTGCTCATCACGCCCCGAATCCTCAGGGGCAACGACTCGCTCGATCTCGCTTCGATCGGCGTCTACGGCCGCCGCCGTTACTTCTACTACCTGCGCAACGGCGAGCTGCCCGCCACGGGCGAAGGCGAAATGACCTTCCGGGCCGCCGAACGTCCCGAGCAGGTACACTACGAAACCATCATCCCCTATGCCCTGTGGATGAACGGTTCGTCGTTCGTACTCTACCGTGCCGACTACGGATGCTGCAAGGCACTGCTCGACGAGCAGCGCACCGTGGTGGGTCGCTACGCCGAACCCGAACCCTTCGTACCTCACTGGGTCTACGTGCGCCCCGAGGCCGAGCGTGTGAAGAGTCGGTCGCTCAGCGGTTCGGCCTTCATCGACTTCCCCGTGAACAAGACGGTCATCTATCCCGAATACCGCCGCAACACGGTCGAACTGGGCAAAATCGAAGCCTCGATCGACTCGGTGCGCAGCGATGCCGACGTCACGATCACATCGGTATGGCTGAAGGGTTACGCCTCGCCCGAGAGTCCCTACGCCCACAACACCCAGTTGGCTATCGGACGTACCGCGGCGCTCAAAGATCATATCCAGCAACTCTACCATTTTCCCGAGGGTACGATCGATACCGACTACGAACCCGAAGACTGGGCGGGATTGCGCCGGTACGTCGAGCGGTCGAACCTCTCCCACCGCACGGAGATTCTCGACCTGATCGACAGCGACAGCGATCCCGACGAAAAGGAGGCGCGTATCAAACGCACCTACCCCGAGGAGTATCGCTTCCTGCTGCTGCACTGCTACCCGGCCCTGCGTCATACCGATTATAAGATCGACTACACGATCCGCACATTCAGCGACCCCGACGAGATTCGGCGCATGGTCAAAACCCATCCGCAGAAACTCAGCCTCAATGAATTCTACATCGCAGCGCAGACCTGCGAGCCCGGATCGGACGAGTTCGACGCGATTTTCCAAACGGCCGTACGCATGTATCCCCACGATGCCGTGGCCAACCTCAATGCCGCCAATACGGCCATGCAGCGCGGCGATCTGAAGGGAGCCGAGAGTTACCTTGCCAAAGCGGGCGACACGCCGCTGGCACTCTACGCCCGCGGCCTTCTCGCCGTCCTGCGAGACGATCGTCCGCAGGCTCGCGAACTGCTCGAACAAGCTCGACGCGAAGGGGTCGCCGAAGCCGAGGAAGCGCTCGAACAACTCGCCCGAATCGAAGAAGCAACAACCAAATAAACAATTCACTCAACAAACACTTTTTTATGAAAACGAAGAGATTCATTCTCGGAATGATGGCATGTGCAGCACTTTGCGCATGCTCCGACGATCCGTCGGAAAACGGCAGCGTCAAGCCGACGCTGACCGGTGACCAAGCCTACCTGACCGTCCGTATCAACTATGCCAACGACACCCGTGCCAACGACGCCGGTCTGGAATACGGCATCGATCCTACGGAGCACGAAATCAAGTCGGCCGATTTCTATTTCTACGACGAGAAAGGCGTGTTCGTCAGCCAGGCCAATGTTTGGGACGGCGGCAAACCCAACACCGACGGCGACACCAACATCGAGTTCAAGGGCGAATCGGTCGTCGTATTGAAAGGCCTCGAAGGCAAAGGCTATCCCAAGTACATGGTAACGGTGCTCAACGCTCCGGGATCGTTCACCCCGGGTGCCACGCTCAAGGAGATGGAGACGAAGATGGCCGGCGACTACAAGAACAGCAACGGCTACTTCATCATGAGCACGACGAGCTACAAGCACGCGGCTTCGGCCACAGATCCTACGCCCGCTGATTTCACCTACTTCGTGACCGAGATCACGGCGGACAACTTCGAGACCGAGCCCGTTGCCGATCCGAAAAACGCCGTCGTAGTCTATGTAGAACGTCTGGCGGCCAAGGTTACCCTGAACTTCGACAACGAAACGTTGAAGCCCGTCGGGGAAAACACCTACGCAATCAAGGTGACCGTCGCAGGCGACGATAACCAGGATAACGAGTCCACGGAAGGCGACGGCACCCAGACGACTCCGGGAATCGGAGCCGAGGAGATGTACGTAGAGATTCTGGGCTGGGGTCTGACCGCTACGACCCAGGATTCGTACATGATGAAGAACATCGACACGAACTGGAATCTCGCCTGGCAGACCGAGAATGGCACCGCCTACGACTGGAACGATGCAATCCGTTTCCGCAGCTACTGGGGCATGTCCTACAACTACGGCACCGGCACCTATCCGGACTCGGCGAACGCAACCGCTGACGCCACGCTGAAATACCTCTCGGCAAACGACGTTACGAAACTGACCAACAACAAGCTCGGCAACTCGCAGTACTGCAACGAGAACACCAACACCAAGGAGATCGTTACGGAGTACTTCACCGACGCCGTTACGAACATCCTGCTGATCGCCAAGCTGACGGCTCCCGATGGCAGCGAACTCAACTATGTGAAATATCGCGGTGTACTCTATAAGGAAGTCGATTTCATCAAGTACGTACTCAACCGTATCCAGTATGTCGGCACGCTCGATCTGAACGTATGGACCAAGACGGGCGAAGGCGAAGGTGCTGTTTTCACACAAATCGACGAAACCAGATTCGAGCTGGAGCACAAGGGCGACGGCGTCGTTGTCGTGAAGATGAAGAAGCTGGCCGAAGGTGAAAAACTTTATGCCCTGAATGCCGGTGCCACGCCCGACGAGAACGGTCAGTATGCGGAAACCGACTTCTCGGAAATCGACCTTACGGTCGCCGAGGGCGAGACACTCCCCGCAATCATCAAGGACATCGACACCGCACTCGCCGCATTCGATGCCAACAACAAGGCTACCGGCTTCAAGGGCGGTCTGATGTACTACACCATTCCCATCGAACACCTGAACAACGCAGCCAACATAGAGGAAGAAGGCAAGACCTACAAACCCGAAGGCCGCTACGGCGTCGTTCGCAACCACCACTATAAGGTAACGGTCAACAGCCTGGTTCGCCTCGGACAAGGTATCTACGATCCGGATGAGGTCGTTATCCCGGGCGGCGGCGATCCGAAGGAGACCTACTATGTAGGCGCTACGATCAACGTTCTCTCATGGAAGGTCGTCGACCAGACCGTAGGTCTGTAATCCGACCCGAAATTCGAAATCATAATCCCGAACGGGACGGCTCCCCCGAGGAGCTTTCCGTTCGGGCGTTATGAAAAAACGCACTTCCGTTCCGGTGCAAAGAGAGGAACGGCTCCGGAGACGCCACGAAAGGATGTTTCCCACCGAAAACGAATATTCCCTGCGCATTGCCGCAGCCTACAATAGAAAACACACGACACCATGTCACTATCGTCTTATGTGAGAAAAACGGCCCCGATGCTGCTGGCGTTACTCGTCGGCTGCTGGGCGCTGGTCGCATGCGATTCGATGATTTACGACGACGAAGGCGACTGTTCGATCCATTACCGCGTGAAATTCCGCTACGATCGCAACCTCAAATTCGCCGATGCTTTCGCCCACGAAGTCGAGTCGGTCACGCTCTACGTGCTCGACACCGAAGGTCGCGTGATCTGGCAGAAGACCGAGGAGGGCGAAGCGCTCGCCGCCGAGGATTACGCCATGACCGTAGATATCGAACCGGGCGATTACGACCTGCTGGCATGGTGCGTCATCGAGGACGGCACCTCGTTCGCCATCCCCTCCTCGACTGTCGGCCGCGAACTCACCTGCACGCTCAACCGCGAGCGCGACACCGACGGCACGGCCCACGTCCGCACGGACCTCGACCGGCTCTACCACGGCTACCTCGCCGACCAGCATTTCGCCGATACCGAGGGCACCTACGTCTTCACCGTGCCGCTCGCCAAGAATACCAACAACGTGCGCGTGGTCTTGCAGCACCTCTCGGGCGAACCGGTCGACCAAGATCGTTTCACCTTCTCGATCGAGGCCTCGAACGGTAGCATGAACTGGGACAACGGACTGCTGCCCGACGAGCGAATCACCTACCACGCCTGGCTCACCCGTTCGGGCACGGCGGAGGTCGTACCGACCCCCACGATCGCCCCCGGCATCGCCGCACCTTTCGCCCTGCCCCTCCCCGCCGAGGAGAGCCGCACCCTCTCGTCCGTGAGCGTCGCGATCGCCGAGCTCACGACGGCACGCCTGGTCAAGGGCGACGACGTACGGCTTACGGTCAAGAAAGACACCGGCGAACCGGTGCTCTCGATTCCGCTGATCGACTACGCTCTGCTGGTAAAAGGCGAGTACAACCGCAAGATGGACGACCAGGAGTATCTCGACCGCCAGGACGAATACAACATGACCTTCTTCCTCGACGAGAAGGACCAATGGTACAACGCCTACATCTACGTCAACTCCTGGATGGTGGTATTGCAAAACACGGGGTTATAACATCGATACGATGAGAATCGGAAACGACATACGGATCATGACAGCCTTCGCCCTGCTCTGTTGCGCGATAAGCGTATCGTGCAACAGGACGGCGATCGATGTGCCCGTACGTCCCGCCGATCCCGAACCGATGCAGGTCGGATTCCGCATCGCCCTGGGCGAAACCTCGTCCGCCTACGATACCCGCGCCGACCTCGACGACGGCACTGCGGTCGATTACGAAAACTACATCGACCTGGAAAACCGAGACTACCGCATTTACTTCTTCTCGACCGACGACAAATACATCGACACCTTCACGCCCGAGACACTCATTCCACTGAACGACAATCCGCTGCGCGCCAAGCTCTACGAAGTCGTGGGCAAGATCGAAGAACCGCTGCCCGACGCATTCAAAGTCGTCGTGCTGGCCAACTGGCCCTCTTATCCCATGCCGGTCGCCGGACGCACTACGATCGACGACATCTGCACCTCTGCGAGCAGCCTCTACGAATATCGGACGCCGTTCCGCCTCTCGCGCGAACACACGATCCCGATGTTCGGCGTCAAGAGTTGTTCCGATATGATCTTCGTTCCGGACATGCTTACCTACGTAGGTACGATCCACCTGTTGCGCGCTATGGCCAAAGTCGAAGTCGTCTGTCCGACCGACACCTGGACCCTCGAATCCGTGACGCTCGACCGCTACAACAGCCGCGGCTACTGCGCTCCGCAGGGTGTCTACGACCAGTCGGACTACATCTTCAACGAAAACGGCGTCGTCGATTACGTCAAGCGGCTCCACCTTTCCGGCGACCGAAACGACTCCGATGCGAAAACGCCGCTCGCTTTCGAAAAGATCGCCGAAGGCCGCTATACGGTCTACATTCCCGAATACCGCAACACGGCCCCCGACGGGACCAAGGCTCCCGACGCCGCGCAGATAGACGTGAAGTTCAAAGAATTCCCCGACAAAGAGTATCCCATCGAGTTCAAATTCTATAACGCTCCGGAAAACGGTGCCGCATTGGGCGATCCGTTCGACATCCGCCGCAACCGCTACTACCGGTTCTCGGTCGTAAAATCCGCAGAGCCGGAATTCATCGTCGACGTATTCCCTTACGAAGTGCAGGAACTCGATCCGGGATTCGGCATATTGCCACCGAAAAACGAAGTGAACCCATGAAAAGCAGGACCCTATTCCGACTGCTGCTGTGCGGCATCCTTTGGTGCCTCGCAGGTTGCACATACGACGACATCGACAACGAAATCGCCCCTCTGGGCGACGGGGAGTGCCGCGTGTCGTTCAGCACGACTTTCTACCCCTCCTCTACCGCCGAACTGGGCCGCACCCGCAGCATGTCCGGCAATGCCATCGGTGCCATCGACGATCTCTTCATCGCGTGGTACGACACCGAAGGACACCTTTGCGGCTACCGCTACTTCACCCACGAGGAGCTGAAGATCTCGGACATCGACCGCGGAGAGGTCTCCGACACCCCGACGCAACGCGCCGAGTTCGGTTGCAACATTCCCTTCGGCTCCTACCGCATCTACGCCGTGGCCAACATGGGCGACCTGAGCGCTGATGCCACCCATACGAGCGCACTCGCCTCCGAGCAGAATTTCCGGACTATCTCTCTTGTGTGGAATCCCGACGATATCGCCTCCAACAACCAAATGTCGGGCTATTTCAGCACGAGTACTTCACCGTCGAAAGCCAAAGGCGAAGCCGAAGTCCTCAAAATCGACGCGGCACGGCAAACGTTCCATGCCTGGATTCGCCGTGCGGCCTCGAAAATCACGATCTCGTTCGACACCAAAGAGCTCTACGAAAACACCTTCATTTACATCAAGTCCGCCCATATCCACAACGTTCCGCGGACCTGCCCGCTGCTCGAGCCCAACGACTCCACGCGCATCGACCGCGCGGAACATCTCTACGAACACGGCGACACGCTCTACTTCTCCCACAGCGACGATTTCAACCAGTGGCCCCAACTGACCAAGGGCGATAACCCGCTCGACGGCACCGATCCGGCGCTGCACGCCAACGACGCACAGTCGTTGTTCTTCTACGAGAACATGCAGGGCAAGGGCTGGAAAGCGACGCACGACAAGCGTCAGGACGCAGACGGAGACCAGGAGATCGACTACCCCGACGGCAACGACCCCGCGAACGAAGACTACCGCGACGGCAAGCCGTGCGGCACCTACATCGAGGTCGAAGGCTACTACATCTCCAACTCGCTGACCAATCCCGGCAAGGGACCGATCCGCTATCGCTTCATGTTGGGCAAAAACACGGTCGACGACTACAATGCCGAGCGCAATTTCCACTACAAGCTCACATTGCGATTCCTGGGCAATGCCAATGACGTGGACTGGCATATCGTTTACAACGAGGAGGACGGCATCTACACCCCCAATCCTTACTATATCTCCTACCTCTACGACCACTCGATGATGTTGCCCGTAAAGATCAAGGGCAATATCACCGGCGGCAAAGTCAAGGCACGCATCATCGAAAACCGCTGGCAGCCCGACAGCGTAAAGGGCGAGTACACCTACTGGACCGGCGAAGTCTACACCGTGAGCGGCAAACCCCAGCAAGGTTGGACTTCGAACCCCACCACAGATGCACTTCTGAATAGCCCCAAAATCAAAGACGGCCCCTGGAACGGGTTTCTCTCCCTGATAGAAACCCATCGCAACATCATCGGCGACGGCAAATATTACTGGAACGGCTACAACTATTTCTACTGGTTTCAGGATCGCACCGATTTAGTCCAAGATTATCCGGGCGGAGTTGCAGACTACCAGGAGGACCGGGACAAAGTGCTGCTTCCCGAAGAAAAAGGACTGCCCCACCGCGGCGAACGGGAATACGACATCGCCCCCGGAGATCATCCGGATGCGAACGGAAGCTACACGGTCCGGGTAGATCGGGACGCACAAACCACGGTGCTCAACATCCCGTGCTACACCCGAGCTCTGAACTTAGTGAAAACCACGGGATTCACGGGCAACAACCCCTATTTTTCATACACGCGATCGGCCTATGTGGAGATCTCGACGGAGATCGATGGTCGGGAGATCAAGGATACAGTCCGCATCATCCAGGTCCGCCGTATGATCAACCCCAAAGGTATCTACCGCAGACACGACAATACGACCCCGTTCGAGGTTAAGTTGCTGCGACGCCTGAGCGAGAAATCTTCGAAATTCGAAGCGAATCCCTCGCAAGGTCCGTGGCGGGCGACCGTCGAAAAGGGCGGCGACTGGATCAAACTCAACGGCGTGGTCAACGGCGTAGTCAACGGTTCGACAGGTAGCGACATCGAATTCACCTACCAACCTGCCGGGACAATCGACAAGGACGAATGCCGCTACGGGATCATCAAGGTCGAATACCACAACTATTCGTGCATCCACCGCATCTTCGTACGGCAGGGCTATGCTCCAGACAACATCGTGCCGGACGGTTGCAAGTGGCACTGTTTCAATCTGCGTTACAAGAACAAGGAGGGAGAATCGCCGCTCGAAGAGGGTTCTTTGTTCCGTTACGGAAATATCGATCAGCCGATCGATGCCGTGAACAACATAGCGGATAATTTCGCCAATCATTCCAGAACCGAATTCAAACTGGCCCCCGTCCCGACATCTGGAACCGCAATTTGGAGTACGATCACGAGTACGGACCAAAACGGAATCGGATTCAGCAATCAAACTCAGACAATCGACGGAAAGAGCTGCCACGTAGCGGAATACAAGGATTTCGAGACTCTGCGTGAAAAATGCCAGTTCGGATTCGGTATCCTCTACGGCGACCGGGCCACCACGACGATGGACGACGTGGAGCATGCTTACGGCTACGCCTACTATCATCCGGATACCTTGGGCCGGGGCATGCGCGGATGTTTCGCCTACGATCCCGATACCGGCAAAAACGTATTCTTCCCGGTAGGCGTTGCCGGCTATGGACGCCGCAAGGACGGCGTCAATGAAGGGTGGAAAAAAGCCGTGTTGAGATATGCTCAGCAAGGGACATACTTCGATCCGCCTATTGTGCAATACCGGCCTCACTTCTACGACATCTGCAATAATTACGGCGCGGTTTATTGGCTGAAACAGAAGAACGGCACCCACGCATCTTGGGACATCAATGTCTCGACTTACGACTTCAATACTTTCGGATCAAACACCTTTCAAGGAAGTACAGGCAGCGACGCCTGCTTTATCCGCTTGGTCGAAGATTAACCGCTATGTTCCGCTGCCTGCCCGCTCTGTTCGCCGTCGCGACGATGTGGCTCCCGGCCTCCGGCCGGTATGCTACCGACGTGCCCTGCCCCGATGAACTGCCCCTCCCGACAGTTCCTGCGTCATTGCGCACGCCGCGCGAACGCGCCGCCTATATCCTGGAACACTTCTGGGACGCAATGGACTTCACCGATACGCTTCGCAGCCGCGATGCGGCATTCGTCGAGCAGAATTTCGCCAACTTCGCGTCGGTGTTTCCGCATGCCGACACGGCAGTTGTGCGGCGGGCAGCCGCGCAGCTGCTCCGACGGGCCGAGCACGACACCGCCGGCTACCTGCTGCTGGCCGAGACGGCTGAGAAATACCTCTACGAGCCCTTCTCGCCGATCTACGACGAAGGCCACTACTCGTTTTTTCTCGATGAACTGCTCCGCACGCAACGGCTCGACGCCTCCGAGAAGATCCGTTACCGATACCAGCAGCAGGCGATCGCGAAAAACCGTCCCGGCAGCCGCGCCGCCGACTTCACCTACCTCGACCGCGACGGCCGCCGCCGCACGCTGCACGGCACCCCGGGACAGCGGCTGCTCGTACTTTTCTACGATCCGGAATGCCCCCACTGCGACGAAGTGCTGGAGCTGTTGAGATCCGACGCCCGCCTCGCCGCAGCCATCGCCGCAGGAGATATCTCCGTGCTGGCGATTTTCGCCGACGGCGATCGGGCGAGCTGGCCGCAGAGCGCAAAAGGCATACCCGCCGCCTGGTCCGCGGGGCTCGACCTCACGGGCGTCCAGGAGCACGACCGCTACGTGCTGCGCAACCTCCCGGCACTCTATCTGCTCGACCGCGACAGAACGGTGTTGCTGAAAGAACCCTCGCCCGAGGCATTGGGGACCTGGCTAACCGACGCAAAATAAAACCCGTCCGGCCCTACCGGGCCGAACGAGTTGTCGTCGTCGGATTCCCGGCTATTCGAGAAAATGATTGCGGTCGTTGTAGGTCTCGGCGAAATCGCACAACGACTTCAAATGACGGCGCAACATCACGGCAGCACCCTCCTCGTCGTGCTCACGGATGCAGCGCATCAGTTCGCGATGTTCGAAACAAACCTCCTCCTGCGGCACGGTACAGACGCGGTAACGCTGGTAAAAACGCAGCACGTCGGGCGTGATGACGAGCAACAGCGACGCGATCACAGGGTTGTGGGCTCCGCGCGCCAGGGCCTGATGATACGCGAAGTCCTTCGAAACGCGCTCCTCGGTGTAGAACTTCTCCTCGCACTCGACGAGGGCCGATTCGATCGCGGCCAAATCCGCCTCCGTACGGTTGCGGGCACAGAGTCGGACAGCCTCGGTCTCGAGCAGCGCCCGGACATAAACCAGCGACGCGAAATCGTACTGTTCGATCTGCAACGCATCGGTTATCAACCGTTCGAGCACCTGCATCTGCTCCTGCGCCACAACCGTACCGCTTTGCGGATAAGTACGCAGAATGCCGTAGAATTCGAGTTTCTGGAATGCCGCACGCACGTGCGCACGACCGACTCCCAACTGTTCGGCCAGGCGTCGTTCGGCCGGAAGGCGCTCTCCCGGATGCAGACGCCCGGAATTAAGTTCCTCCTTGATATATTTCAATACGGTATCGACTTGATTACCGTTGGTCGCAGATTTCATTTTCTTTCGTTTTCCAGGGCTGTAAGCAGCCCGCGTTCTACGAGGCACAAAGATCGTAAAAAAACCAATCAAACCAAAAGAAACGGGCCACGGAATGCTCCGCAACCCGATTTTTCTTACGCGGCAGGCTTTGTACAGGCAGGCCGCAACCTCCGGGCCTTCGGCTAAAAGTTCAACGCCGGAGACGTTGCACCTTCGGTGCGACCGGGCCAGCTGCCGAAGACGAGTATCGAAAGCCAAGCACCTTTCACCTGCGAAAGTCCCGGCTCTTCGCCGAACGAAACGGGCCGCCCGCACATGCAGGCAGCCCGTATTCCCAAAAATCTCGAAAGGCTTACTTCTCGAATCGGATTTCATCGAGCAGTTTGCCGGCCCCGGCATATTGCTCGATCACCCACATCACGTAGCGGATATCCACCGCCACGGTCTTGGCCAGCGTCGGATGGACCCATATGTCGCCCGACATCGATTCGCGATTGCCGTCGAACGCCAAGCCGACGAGCCGGCCGCGTCCATCGAGCACGGGACTACCCGAATTACCTCCCGTGATATCGTTATCCGTCAGGAAGTTGACATACAGAACCCCCTTTTCGCCCCAACGGCCCCACGACTTGGCTTCGATCAACTGCCGCATGCGCCGATCTACACGATACTCGTAACGCTCCGGATCGTGCTTCTCGACATACCCGGCCGCTGTCGAACGCGAATCGTAGTGCACGCCGTCCGACGGACTCAGCGGTCCGACCGTTCCGTAGGTCAGACGCATGGTCGAATTGGCATTGGGATACTGAGCGATGCCCTGCGATTCGCGGAAAGCGTAGAGCGCGCGAGCGTACTCCTTCTCGCGACGTCCGACATCGACCTTCGCCCCGGCCTGCACACGGTTCACGAATCCGGTGAAGCTCTGCACACGTACCGACTCGGCCAATGCGACGAGCGGATCGGCGCGCAACTCCGCAACACTGCGGTTGGACCCCATGAAGGCTTCATAACGCTCCGGCGATGAGCAGAACGACGCGTCGAACGCCTCGCCCGCCATGCGTGCGGCATCGCCGCCGGCCGCATCGAACATCCGTTGCAGCGCCTCGCCCCACAAATCGCGGGGCACGCTATCCGTGAAGTTGACCATCATGCGCACCAGCACGTCGCGGTCGGTCTGCGCATCGTAATTGCGGCGCAGACGGCGACTGCCCTCCAGCACGGCCTTCGCATCGCGATCGTCCAGCCGCAGCGAATCGCGCTTCAGTCGATCGAGCTTGCCCAGGAACGAAGCCACACGGTTGGCCGTAAGCAACGCCTCGCTCGGTCCCAGCCACGATTCACGGAAGCTGTGCAGCGCACGTTCGGCTCCGCGTCGTGCGGCATAGCCTCGTTCGAGGTCTTCCAGCAGCGAGCCGTATCGAGCCTTCCGGTCGGGATCCGCCTCGATCCAGCGCTGCATGCGCTGCTCCTCCTCGCGACGGATCTGCGCCACGCCGAAACGACGCAGACAGCGATTCTCCCATTTGGCATAGTCGGCATAGTTGCTCAGTCCGAAGAAAGCATCGGAATACTTCATCCGCACCTCGGGATCGCGCTCCATGTGGCGGCGCAGAATCTCCATGCGCTCCTGGCGGTTCTTCACCACGATCGGGTTGGCCACATGCTGCTTCTCGCCGATGGCATACGACGAAGCATAGCGGTTCGTACGACCCGGATAGCCTACCACCATCGTGAAATCGCCGTCGTGCACGCCGCCCGTCGCTACCGACAGCACGCGACGCGGCACGAGCGGTACGTTATCGGCCGCATACTCCGCCGGACGTCCGTCACGATCGGCATATACCCGATAGAGCGCGAAATCACCCTTGTGCTGCGGCCATCCCCAGTTATCGAAATCGCCGCCGAACGCCCCGATGCGGGCGGGCGGAGCCCCGACCAGCCGGACATCGCGATAGACGTCGTAGTAACACATCACGTAGAGCAGTCCGCCCCACATCGAGTAACACGACACCTCGCAGTCGGTCTCACGACCGTACTGCTCCTCCAGATCGGCGTAGAGACGCCGCATGCTCATGATATTCCAACGACCCTCGGCCTCCATGCGCGCGCGGAGCGAATCCGCAGCCGCCGTGACGTCGACCGCTTTGCGCAGGAACTGTACGCTTTTACCCGGCACGGGAATCTCCTCGGCGGGAGTCAGCGCCCAAAACCCCTCCTCGAGGTAGTTGTGCTCCGGAGTCGAGAGGGCGCAGATATCGCTGTACGCAACATGGTGGTTGGTAATCATCAAACCCCGTTCGGAGATCATACTGCCCGTACCCACACCGCCGTCGACGGCGACCACCGCATCGGCCAGCGCGGACTTACTCTCGTCGTAGATCTGTTCCGGACGGAGTTTGAGCCCCAGGGCCCGCATCCGGGGATAGATATCCCCCAGGCGGGTCATCAACCACATACCCTCGTCCGCCGCAGCACTCTGCACCAGGCACAATGCGGCACAAAGGCCCGCAAACCATTTTTTCATCTTCTTCGGCAATTAATCGTTCTTGCGAAGCGACGGCGAGCGGCCGCAGCCGCTCGTCCGTCTTTCACGAATCTATTCTTCGACCGTACGGCCCTCCACGAGGAACTTCAAACGCGGCTCGACCTCTTTGAACGTATCGTCGGCCATGCGCACGGTCCACTTTTCGGCCTGGAAAATCTCATCCCAGATGCGCTCGTCGGTCCACATCGACTTCACGTAGTTGATACGCATGGTCGGCGTCATGTCACGCAGGACGAATTCCACGCTCAGAATACCGTCCGTACACGAAAGATAGCTCTTGAAATAGGGGAACGAACGGCGGATGAGCGGCTTTTCGATGCTCGCCATCTCCATCTCGTAGGCCGCACGCGGGAATTGCGTCTCATCGCCCCACTTTTCGTTATTGACCTTGAATTTACCGTTGAGCTTCTCGATATCGCGGAACATCACCTGCATGAACTCCTCGCGCGAGGTTTCGCCCGCCTTGGCGAAGCTCTTGAGCTCGGTGTGCATCGGAATCGTCTTCTCGCCGTCCTTCACGGGGATCACCAGCTCGCGAATATCGATCGCATCGTCGAAATCTTTCTCGGTCAACGCCTTCGCAGGATCGGCATAAACCGTCACGGCCACCGGACAGTCAAACTCGGCCGTGAAGCCGTAGAGCCCCTCGACCTTCTGAAGCGCCATGCCGAAGTAGACCATATCCATGCGGTCGTGCAGCCCCTCGACACCGAGTTCGATGACCTCCAGCACGGGAACCGTCTCGTCGGGAGTGGCGTATTTGCGGATCGTCGGCGTGAAGATCGCCTCCTGAATCTTCAGCGTATCGGTCTTCGCGGGATCGTAGAAGACCTCGACGCCCTTGCGACGTACGAAAGTCCGCACACCGTAGACTCCCGGCACACTCTGCATCTGGGCCGAGAAGGCTTTCGACGAACCGAAACACTTGACGCTCTTCAGACCGTCCATCTTGAAAGTCTCCATCCGCTCGACCTGTTCGTAGTCGCCCCACTTCTCGTCGATCGTGGGCAACTCCATCGTGTTGCCCATCCATACGGCCAAACCGAAGAGCACCACGGCCAGCAGTGCCGGAACGAATCGCAATGCGGGACGTCCGCCCACCTGCAAGGCTTCATGCGCGCACGATCCGACGCATTCGCCGCACAACGTGCAGTCGACATGTTTCACCTTGGCATAGTCGTGGATGGGAATATGGTAGGGACACTTCTTCTGACACAAACCGCATCCGTTGCAGGCCGATTCGTTGCGCACGATCGTAAGCAACGGGAAGGTACAGCTGCGCAACTTCGTCATTTCGATGAAGTAGGCGACGGCACAGATCGCGGCGACGATCCAGATCCAGATGCCCTCGACACCCAGCCACCCGAGCACCCAAGCCACGACGGCAGCCCCCAGGAACAACCACGTGAACTTGAAAATGTTGCTCGCAGCGCCCAGCGGGCAGACGTACTTGCACCAGAACATCTTCACGAAGAAGCCGCCCAAGAGCAGCAATGCGATGCTCGTAAGCGACATCCACATCACGATCTCGCCTTTGAAACCCGTAGCTACGGCATAGTAGGGATCGAGCTTTTTGCAGAAAAGTTCGCTCGACGAGAGCGTATGGTAGAGAATCGTGAAGAGCAGCACGTATTTGAGCGCGCGCAACACGCGGTCGGCGATGCTTCCGGCAGGAATCTCGACCCGCAGGCGGAGTTTCTCGCCCACGCGTCCCATCGCTTCGCCGACCGTACCCAGCGGACAGAGGTAACCGCAGAAAAGCTTCGAGAAGAGAATGACCCCGGCAGCCAGCACGAGGCCCATCATGATCTGAAGCATCGACATCGAGCAAGCCAGCGAATTACGCACCAGATAGGTGCCGAAAGCCTGCAAGCCGCCGAACGGGCAATATTTTTCGACATCGACCGGATGGTCGCCAAAGGTCGCCCAAAGCACCGTACCCGCAATGGCGGCCAGCACTCCCCATTGCAGCAGGTGTTTCGGATAGTTGGGTTTACGTTTCATGGATCGTAGTTTTGTTTGTATGTGTTCGTGAGTAATATATCTACGGCGCAGGGGAGTCCGAAGGCTCCCCCATGCCGCAGTGAGTCAAATCGGAATTATTCGGCATTCTTGACGCAACGTACGGGAGCACCGCCGAAGCCGCCCTGGTAAGCCACCTGTACACGGTTGTACATGGCATTGTAGGTGACCATCGCAGCATAGTACTGGATGTTCTTCACACCGCTTGCAGCATCGCCCGCCGTGTTGTAAGTCACCTGGTAAGCCGTTGAGCCGGCATAATAGGCCATACCGAACATCTCCTTATTGGCAGCCGAAGCAATCGCCATATAGGCCGGGACTGCCGTAGCATTATTGGCATTCACATAGCCGCAGTTACCGAAATTGAATCCGTCGGCATTCAGGGCCGGAATCGGAGCACCGGCCTGGTTTGCATCGAAGTAGGGCGAAGTCGAATCCATAAGGCCACCGCTGCCCTGTCCGGCGACCTTCAGCCACTCGGCCATCGTCGGGACATGCCATCCCTCGGGGCAAATACCCTGAGCGCCTTCGTACTTGTCGTAGTTCTCGGCAGTCAGGCCGCCCTCCATGCCCAGCAGCACGGGATAGCTGTATATCAAACCGTTGGTCTTCACCAGATCGGGATCTGCGACTTTGCTCAGATTGCAGGGATACCACACGCCGCTGCCGTCGGCCGGGTCGCTCGACGGCGTCTTTCCGGCGGGCACGTAGCGCAGGTTCTCGGCCATCCACGTACGACCGTCTTTCAGCACGACGGTCTTGTACTTCTCGCCGGCGTACTCCAGAATCGTCGGATCGGTAAGCTCCGAGTCCGCCGAGCCTTCGGGCAGAATCTCATCGGCATCCTCCCAGCCCTCGATCGGGCCCTCCATCGACACCTCCATATTAGTGGGGCGTACGCGCACCGTCACGGGGTAGCTCTTGCCGCCCATGAGCTCGGTCTCGGTGTAGCTCTGCGTGCGGGTACCCTCGGCCGTGGTCACCGTCACCGAGAATTTCGCCGACTGCGGAACGACGAGCGCATAGTATTTGGCATCGGCCTCCACCTCGCGGGCAATGATTTCGGCAGCTTCGGCGCCGTTCTTCACGGCGACGCTGTTCGTCTCGGCGTCGATCACAGCCGTACCGACCGTGCCCTTCACCTCGAGGCGCGTGACAGGCCACCCCGTCTCGTTGTCGATCGTGAGGATCAGACGGGCCATCTTGTGGCGGAAGGTCATGCCCACGGCGTTCGGCGTCGGGTAGACGCCCTCCTTGCTCGCGGTCATCAGGTCCGAAGCCGCATAACCGTCACCGTTCTGGTCGGCCGCAACCGTGAATTCGGCAGGCACACCGGCACCGGCCGTGTAGGGATAGTAGGCGAACAGAGTCGCTGCGGCGTTGATATCCTCGTACCACAGCAGGCCGCCCTCGGCAGCGAACTTATCCTCGCCGAATACGAATTTCTGGTTCTCGACGTACTTCGCACCATTCGACGCGATGGTCACGCCGATGGCGTCGCCCGTCTCGAAATCGACCTCCGTAGCGCGGGTGATCGTCGGATCGATCGTCACGCGCATCGGGCCCGAAACGCCCCCTTCGTTCTTCGAACAGGCCGCCAGCATCGCGACGGCTGCCAAACATGTCAACAGTTTTTTCATGGTTTTATTGTTTTGTGTTACGTTTAAGTACTTGAATTCACTCTAAAGCTGCATCGACCTCGCGGGTCGCATCCGAAGCCTCTCGCGCGGGCGTATCAATAAACGCGGCACCAGCAGCCTCCGGTAAAATCACGGTCGAGAAAGCGGCATGGCTTGTATACGGCTCCTAAAAATTATACCCTATGCCGAGCGTCGCCCTCAGCCGATTGGGCTGTGCCACCAGGCGCAGGGCGAATCCGTGCTCCCAACGCACCGAAGCATCGACATAGAAACGGCCGATATTGCGCCTCAACCCTGCCGTCAGCCCCAGGCGCGCAGCGGTAAGATATTCGTTTTCGCAGTCGTACCAATCGGTCAGCCGCACGGGATACTCTCCCGGGATCATCTCCGTTTCGTAGCGCTCCTCGTATTCGGAAAATCCGCCCTTGCGGAAATCCGCCCCGAGGTTCGTCTCCCAACGGCCGAAACGTCGCAGCCAATCGGCCCATACCCGCCAGACATGGAGTTTCTGTCCCTCGACGAAGGGGAACATCAGCGTCGATTCGCGCTCTTGCTGCGAGTAAGCGGCTCCCGCGCGCAACTCCGTGCTCCGGCCGGCGAATTCGTATTCGAGACCCGCATCGATCGTCTTGCTGCCGAACACAGGGACCGAACCGTGTTCGCGCGGAGTCGACACGCCGTTGACGGTCTCGTAGGTGAGCACTGTTTCGCGGTTATCGTCCGAACACCAGTCGAACGACGCGCGCACGACCTGGCGCCGCTCGCGACCGGCGAACGACAACTCGGCCCGTGCTTTCACCTCGTCGCCCCCGAAGTCGTGCCAGCGAATTCCGCGCTCGCCCGTCTCACCGTCGCGATGCCGGTAGGCGACATCGGCATAGAGGGCCCCGAACTGCAAAGCTACGGAGGCTCCCTGCACGTATTCGCGCAACGGGAATCCCGAGACTCCCGAGGTCATGAGGTGCAGGTCGTTGCTCTCCCACAAGGCCAGCGAGCCGTAACGCAGACCGCGGTCGAAGAACGCTTCGTAGGACTCCGCACGGGCACCCACCTCTTCGGCTTCGATTCGCTCGGTATTCACCCCGAGCAGATAGGCCGCTCCGGCGGCGAAACGTCCGGCACGATACATCGCCCCGGGAGCGAATTCGAAATCGAGGCGCGTATTCTTGTGACGCAGATCTTTGCGCTTGGCGTAATTGCGGGCCGAAAACTCGGTGCGCAAGCCTCCCGTCCACCGCTGACCCAGCCGCGCGGCAAGACTCCCCGTAAAGGCATAGGTCTCCCGCACCTTGCGTCCCGGCGTGAATTCGAGAATATCGACCGGCCAGGCTCCCGGCTCGGTAAGCATCGAACCGCACATGTTGCGGCCGTCGAAATAGTCGTAGGAGAATCCTCCGGCGAAGGAGATCTTCTCGAAATGGCGGATCGATCGGGTCGCGGCACCCGCATTCCAGCTATCGTCGGACGACGAAGGATCGACCAATCCGCCGTTTTCCTTCGTAAAATAGGCCTCGGCATAGGAACGACTCAGCGTATCCTGCCGAATACCCGCCGCATGCACGCCCGTATTCCACGGATTGCGCCGCTCGAATCCCTCGAAGCGCATCTGCGCCGCGGCATCCGCAGCCGCCAGCAACATCAGAAAAAAGACGATCCGTTTCATACCCTATTCACGTATCGATTGCGTCTCCCGCTCGAAAAAGTCGTTCGACGAGTTATTCGTATCGACATATACGTCGTAGCCCGATGCGGCTGTCATGCTTTCATCCAAACGCCGATGGAGCGTGTGGCCCTGCGCGCGAGCGGAGAACTCCGCGGCACCGGCGTCGATATCCGTGCGCAGGCGCTTGTTGCGCGAGGCTCCCGTAGCATCGGCCACCTCGGCACCGTCGACGATCCATTCCCACGGAATCTTCGTATAGCTGACGCTGCCCATCGCGATATTCGACTGCATGTCGTCGGCCAGATACCCTTCCAGGTCGAAGTCTTCGGGAGCCCGGAAAAGAATCACCGCAGGAGAATTGTTCGAGATCGTGTAGACCTGATTCGTCGCCGTCTTCTTCAAGACTTTGAGATGATGCGACATCTCGATCCTATCGCCCGGTGCGGGGTGCGAACGAAGGTCCGAGAAGAACAGCACATCGTAGAGGACGAAGAACCCCTCCTGATTGAGATTCACCGACATGGAGTAGGTCTGCGTATGGTCCACCGCACCGTTCATCGCCACGACGGCATCTTCGCCGGGAGCCAGCGGGAAGTCGGCTCCCTCCCCGTCGAATTGCCAGATGCAGTCGGGAACGGCGGCATATTCGCGGTAGACGATATTGCCGTCCCCGTCGAAACTCGTCCACGGATTGCTCTGCACCGAGGAGTTGTAAGGCGCCACCATGCAGAGGCACAGCCCGTCGAGATATTGCGTCCGCTCGCTGTTGTTGTGCACGATCACGTATTTGTCGTAGACGTAGCTACCCGTCGCAGGAGGATCCTGCGGACAGCCGCCCGTATAGATCTCCTTGATGAGCAGCGATCCGGGCCGCGAATAGTTCAACGCGATCTCCAGTCCGACATCGGCCCGCATGAGGTCGACCTGTTCCACGGCGCCGTTGAACACGGCATCGGCATCGGGCCGGTCGAGCACCGCGATGCGGTAATGTCCCGCCGTCACGCGGAACGACGCCTTGCCGCGGGCATCGGTCGCAGCGACGTAACGGTTGCTCGTATTGCGGTCGTAGAGCTGTACTTCGACCCCTTCGCGCAGATAATCCGCATAGTCGTCGGGGTACACCACCCGCACGTCGAGCGTCCGCAACACCCCTTCGTAGGGATTTCCCTCGAACGACGTGCAGGCGGCCGCCAAAAGCGTCAAAAACAATATCGCACTCTTTTTCATCGTCGTCAGAATTTGAAACGTACCGTCAATCCGTAATAGAAATCGGGCGTGAACACGGCCCTTACGCCGGTCGCATAGGAGCGACGGAAAGGCCTGGCATTGGTAAAGTTATTGGCGTAGAACGAAATCGACACATGGTCGCCCACCTCCTTCGTAACGCTCAGATTGGCCGAGAAATAGGGGTCGTAACCGTCCGGCAGATAGGTATAGGCGTTGCCCGAACGCAGCAGCATCGCCGCGAAGGCCGGGTCGTTGCGCTCGGCATCGGTGAAGGGACGCCGCACGCCGTCCAGCCCGATGTAGGCCAGGGGCCAGATGGCCGTATAACTCTCGCCGTCGTAGATCGAGCCGCCCGTCGGGTTGCGATTCTCGTCGACGTTGAAGGCGTATTCGCGGCCGCCGTGCTCCGAGAGGTTCTGCCAACGCTTGACGAGCGTAGCCTCCAAACGCAGCGTCACGATCATGCGGATCGACGGCAGGCGGGTCGTCGCCGTGAGGTTGGCATCGAGCGCATGGGTCTTGCGGCCGGTATAGGTCGTGACGGCGGAACCTCCGTTGTCGGCATAGATACCGACATAGGGATAGAACTCGCCGCCCGAGACGATCGAAGGATAGTACCACGCCTCGCCCTCGTTGACGTATTTCGTATAGGCATAGGTACCGTCCAGCCGCAACTGGGTTCTCAGGGGCCGAATCTCCGGAAACTCCGCCACGAACTCCAGACCCATGCGGTCCACGGGCGAACCGTTGCTCTGCGAGATGTTTTTCACGAAGGTCCGCTTTTCGGTGCTGTTAAGCAGAATCCACCCCTGCGAGAGGTCGTCGCCGTCGCGCACGAACATCTCGCCCGTCTGGCTGTCCACCTTGAAGAGCGGATTCTTCGGCAGGGTGAACGCCGCACCGTCGGGTGTCGTCGCAGGCAGACTGTTCAGACGATAGGAGAACGGTTCGTAGCGGTTGTCCAGCTCGTAGGGATATTTCGTACGGTTGAAATACCCCACCAGCGAAAGGCGCGTCTGCCCGATCCGCAGGTCGACGCCCACTTCCGAGTTCCGGTTGCGCTGCCAGCGCAGTTCGTTGTTGTAAAGCAACTCGTACGGCAGCGTATGGTAGACATGGACACTTCCGCCCGCCGAGCCGTAGGACTGGCTGAAGACACGCGTATCCAGATACTGCGGATCGGGGTAGAGGACGTGGAACGACGGAAGTTTCTCGGTGACGCCCCAGCCGCCGCGGACGGTCAGCCAGTCGGCGATCCGGTATTTGAGATTCAGACGCGGCGAGAGGCTCTGCGTGCGGTCGTACTGCGAATCGCGAATGAAAGTCTTCTCGGCCCGCAGACCCGCCATCAGCTGCAACGAAGTGCCGCCCAAAGGCACGGTCAGCGACTCTTCGACGTAAGCAGCCAGGTTGTGCATGTAGGGAATGTCGGTATAAGGTCGCGGACGGTATTGATGCGGCGCCAGGGCCGGATTTTCGTAATAGGTACCCGCCCCGACGTTGCCGTCGGCACGCCACGACACACCCACTTTGGCGTTGCTGCGCACATCGCCCCACGAGCGGTTCCACGTCGCCTTGAGGTTTGCGGCGTAGTCCAGTTCGCGCGAATCGACGCAACGGGTCGTAAAATAGGTCGCAGGCAACATGCCGGCGATGAAATAGCCCTCCTCGGTGACATGCACCGCGGGGCTCGCCGTCGCCGAGGAGTTGTAGGTGTGCTTGCGTTCGAAATTATCCGAATAATTGACCGAAGCGGTGAAATCGAGGCTGGTGATCCAACTCCGGTCGAGCAGCCATTTGACCGACGTATTGGCCCGTACAGCATTGTCGCGCACTTTCTCCCATTGTCCCATGTCGGCATCGGGATCGTCCTCGGAGTTCATGCCGCCCAGGTTGAGCGACACGCCGGCATTGAAGCGCAGCACGCGGGCGAAGGTATTCTGGTAATTGAGCGACACGCCCGTACGCGTATAAGAGGTATAGGGCGAAGTGGGATTCCTCGTCGCCCGGGCATATTCGACGTTGGTGTTGAGCACGCCGCGATCGTGGCCCAGGTCGAAACCCTTCGAGGCCGAGATCTGCTTGGTGCGCGGATTGGTCGAGAGAATCAGGGTGTAGGGAGTCTTGCCCTTGCGGGTCGAGATGCGCACCACGCCCGACGCCACGTCGCCGTATTCGGCCGACGGAACGCCCGTCACTACCTCGACCGCCTCGACATTCGTCGATGCGATATTGCGGGTGCTGGCGCCCGACATCTCGCCCAGCGACGCATTGGTCGAAAGGCGCACGCCGTCTACCTCGACCGCCGTGCCGAATGCGGCATTGCCCTCCGCCGTACCGCCCGACCGCAGCGTAAAGGGCGTATCGGTCATCAGGTCGGGGTTGACCGTTTTGCCGCCCGGCAGAAGCGTCGCGAGGTCCGAGACATTGACCATCTGAAGGTGATCGATGGCGTTTCCGTCGATCGTCCGCGACGTGGACATGGCATTGGGAGCCTCCTTGGCCGTCACGACGACGCTTTCGAGCTTGAGGTTGTCCTCGGGGACGAACAGACGCAAGGTATCGATGCGTCCGGCGACCTGTACGTCCAGACTCGTAGTGACATAACCCAGGCTCGAAACGACGAATTGCCGTTTTCCGGCCGGAACGTTTTTGACGACGAAGCAGCCTTCGCCGTCAGCCACGGCCCACAGGCCCTCCTGCGGAAGTTCGATCACGGCCTGGCTCACAGGCGTCTCACTGCCGGCGGCAAGCACCTTGCCCGCGACATCGTATCGCTGAGCTGCCGCAAAAAGCGGCAACAGCGAACAACACATGACAAATATAAGCTTTTTCATAACGACCTCCAACGCACAAATATAACAAAAAGCCTATATATTAGGAAACAAAAAAAACATTTTTTCGATCTTGAACAGAATCGTTTGCAAAATTACAGTTTCAAACATCTATCTGTCAATCGCAAAAAATAGGTATTCCGCCGGACGAGCCCTTCGACCGGCAGAGACACGAACAGAATTCGCCCCAGCAGTTCATCTACCAGATATCGGGGGAGGGTATTTTTTTATTGATTTTCGATAAAAAATGGTTGTTTTTCATTTTTTAATCGTTATCTTTGCCCCGGCTTTGCATCCCGACACGGATTTCCCGGCACGGATGCACGGCCCAATCCCGATACAATGCAGTCCGAACTATGATAAAACTGGAAAACCTCAACAAAACCTACCGCAACGGTTCGCCGCTCCACGTACTGAAAGGCATCGACCTGGAGATCGGTCGCGGCGAACTGGTATCGATCATGGGAGCCTCGGGATCGGGAAAATCGACCCTGCTGAACATCCTCGGCATTCTGGACGATTACGACAGCGGCAGCTACTACCTGGCCGGTCGGTTGATCCGCGACCTCAACGAGACGCAGGCCGCGGCGGCCGCAACCGCATGATCGGATATATCTTCCAGTCGTTCAACCTCATCAGCTACAAAAATGCCGTCGAAAACGTCGCTCTGCCTCTCTATTATCAGGGAGTTCCGCGCCGCAAGCGCAACGCGATGGCGCTCGAATACCTCGACATGCTGGGACTGCGCGAACGCGCCGGACACCTGCCCAACGAAATGTCGGGAGGTCAGAAGCAGCGCGTAGCGATCGCCCGGGCGTTGATAAACCGTCCGCAGATCATCCTCGCCGACGAACCGACGGGCGCCCTGGACAGCACGACGTCGCAGGAGGTGATGAACCTGCTGCGCAAAGTCAACGTCGAGATGGGCATGACGATCATCTGCGTCACTCACGAACAGTCGATCGCCGACCAGACCGACAAGATCATCCGTCTGCACGACGGCGTGATCGCGAGCATCGAAACCGCCGAACCGGCACGACGATGAGGGAACTGTTGCTGGAAATCTGGGCCTCGGTGCGCTGCAACAAGCTGCGCACGGCACTCACGGGATTCTCCGTGGCATGGGGCATCTTCATGCTCTCGATCCTGCTGGGTTCGGGCAACGGACTCAAGAACGGCGTGACGGCGAATTTCGGATCCTACGCACTCAACTCGATCGATATCGGCGGCGGCTGGACCTCGAAACCTTATGCGGGCTATGACAAATGGCGCCGCATCCGCCTGCGCAACCGCGACCTGGAGATTCTCCGCACGGAGTTTCCGGAAGTGACCGACGTGGCAGCCAACTCCTGGTACCACGACTGCACGGCCAGCCGCGGCAGTCGTTTCGCCGACATCAGCCTGCGAGGTTCGACGCCCGGAATCGGGCGGATCGAAGGGGTGGAGGTCGTCCGCGGCCGCTTCATCGACCCGGCCGACATGCGCGACTACCGCAAGACGATCGTCATCGAGCAGGCACTCGAACCGCTCCTTTTCCCCGGCGAAGAGCCCCTGGGCAGCACGATACTCATCCGCGGTACGAGCTATACCGTCGTCGGGATCTACAAGGGCGACGCACGACAGCGCAACTCGACGGGATATATCCCCCTCTCCACCGGACAATTGATCTTCAAGGCCAACGATCCGCTCGTCGACAACGCCGTTTTCACCGTCGAGGGAATCGCCACCGACGCCCGGATGGAAGCATTCGAAAAGCGGCTGCGGGCCCGCTTAGCGGCCGAACATTCGTTCGACCCCGAAGACGAGAGCGCCGTATGGCTGAGCAACACGATGGAGCAATACAAAAGCATGTCGGTAGTCTTCGGCGGCATCAACCTCTTCGTATGGATCATCGGGCTGGGCACACTGCTGGCCGGCATCGTCGGCGTGAGCAACATCATGCTGGTGACGGTCACCGAACGCACGGCCGAATTCGGCATCCGCAAGGCACTCGGCGCCAAACCGTCGTCGATCATCCGACTCATCCTGACCGAATCCGTGCTCATCACCGCCGCATTCGGTTATATCGGTCTGGTGCTGGGCGTCGCAGCGATGGAGATCGTCGGCTGGCTGCTGAGCCGTACACCGCAGGGCGAAGGTCCCACGGTCTTCCTCGACCCGACGCTCGATCTGTCGGTCGCTCTGAGTGCCACGGCAGTACTCGTCGTCGCGGGACTCATCGCGGGATATGTCCCCGCCTACCGCGCCGCACAGCTCAAAACCATCGACGCACTGAGGTATAACAAATAAAAACCGGAGATGCAACCTGGAATCGAATCAACACTTCGGAGCTGTCTTATCGCTTTCGGGCGATGTACATTCGCAGCCTTCGGCGGCGTCAACAAGTTTGACCCCACCCCAAACCCCTCCCTCAGAGAGGGGCTTCGGGTGCAGCCCGCAAATTCACGAATGATATACGGATAAAAAACCACGCTTACCCATGCAATTTTTCGATATCGACCGCTGGACCGAGATCTGGCAAACGATCTCCCGAAACCGCAAGCGCAGCATCCTCACGGCACTGGGTGTCTTCTGGGGCATCTTCATGCTCACAGTGATGCTGGGTGCCGGAACCGGTCTGGGACGACTTTTCCGGAGTCAGTTGGGCGGCATGTCCACCAACACGGTGCTGTTGCAATCCACACGCACGTCGCTCCCCTACAAAGGGATGCCGAAAGACCGTTGGTGGCGCATGGACAACGACGACACCGAAGCCGTACGCCGGCTCTCCGAGGTGCGGTACGCCAGCGGCATCATCTGGGGCAACGAAATGAATTGCAGCTTCAACGAACGCAAAGGAAGCTATCAGCTCATGGGCTACACGCCCGATTACCAGCGGATCAACCCGCAGCGCATCCTCTACGGACGTTACGTGAACGAGGTGGACATGGCCCGCAAACGCAAAGTCTGCGTCATCGGCACGCAGGTCCAGCGCGACCTGTTCCCCGGACGCCCCGACCCTACGGGCGAAGTCATCAAGGTAGGCGGCAGTTATTTCACCGTCATCGGCGTGCTGCGACGCGAATCGTCGGCCATGTCGTTCAGCAACGTCGAACGGACGATCGTCGTCCCGATCTCGTTGGCCCAGCAACTTTTCGGCTACGGCAACACGATCCACATGCTCGCCCTCGCAGGGCGCGACGACGTGCCGAGCAAGCAGGTCGAACGCGCCGTGAAGGAGACCGTTTTCGCCCGCCATCTGATCGCTCCCGACGACGAAAAGGCGGCCTGGTGCATGTCTACGGGCGAAATGTTCGGCAAGGTCCAGGGGCTGTTCCGCGGCATCGCGCTGCTGACGTGGATCGTCGGACTGGGAACCTTGCTCGCAGGCATCGTCGGCGTGAGCAACATCATGCTGGTACTGGTGAAAGAGCGTACGCAGGAGATCGGCATCCGCCGGGCCATCGGCGCTCCGCCCGGCGCCATCCTCGCACAGATTCTCTCGGAGAGCTTCGTGCTGACCTTCATCGCCGGAGTACTCGGACTCGCCGCGGCCGTCGGAGTGCTGTCGCTCGCTGACTCGATCTACTACCAAGCCGTGACCGTCGCCCGGGAGGGCGCCGAAGTGTCGTGGCAGATCGGCTTCGCGACGGGGATCCTCTCGCTGGCGATCCTCATCGCGGGAAGTCTCGCCGCAGGCATCGTCCCGGCACTGCGAGCCCTGAGCATCAAGGCCGTGGACGCCATACGCGAAGAATGAAAAAAGAACGATAACATACCGCACTCATGAAAAAATTCCTCAAGATTTTCGCCGCCGTAGCTTTCGGCGCGCTGCTCGCAGGAACCTTTTGGTTTCTGTGGCGGAAGACCCGTCCCGTGAAATTCACCTATGCGATCGTGCAGCCCAAGGCCGACACGCTGCGACAATACGTCGTCGCGACGGGTAAAGTCGAACCCCGCGACGAGGTGCTTATCAAACCGCAAATCTCGGGCATCGTCTCCGAGGTGCGCAAGGAGGCCGGACAGGTGGTCCGCAAGGGCGAGGTAATCGCCACGGTGAAGGTCGTACCGGAGATGGGGCAGCTGTCGAGCGCCGAGTCGCGCGTCTCGCTGGCCGAGCTCTCGCTCGGACAGACCCGCCGTGAAAACGACCGCACGGAGGCGCTGCACGCCCGCGGCGTCGTTTCGGACGAGGAGGCCGAACAGAGCCGTACGGCGCTGCTGCGCGCCGAGGAGGAGTTGCAGAACGCCCGCGAGGGACTCGAAATCGTGAAGAACGGCATCTCGAGCCGCTTCAAGGAGTTGAGCAACACCCAAATCCGATCGACGATCGACGGCATGATCCTCGACATCCCCGTCAAGGTCGGCAACTCGGTGATCCAGGCCAACACCTTCAACGACGGCACGACGATCGCGACCGTAGCCGATATGTCCGACATGCTCTTCCAGGGCAAGGTCGACGAAACGGACGTGGGCAAACTACACGAAGCGATGCCCGTGAAACTGACCATCGGCGCCTTGCAGAACGTCGAACTCGACGCACGGCTGGAGTACGTTTCGCCCAAAGCCACCGAGGAGAACGGCGTCATCATGTTCGAAGTGAAGGCGGCGGTGAAGATTCCCGAGGACATTTTCGTCCGCGCAGGTTACAGCGCCAATGCGAACATCCTGACCGAGAGCCGCGAAAACGTGCTGACATTGCCCGAAAGCACCCTGGAATTCGAAGACGGGAAAACCTACGTCCAGGTGCTGACCGGCCCCGAAGACGCCGAGGATCAGACCTTCGAGCGACGCGAAGTGGGCACCGGACTCTCGAACGGCATCGATATCGAAATCACCGAAGGCATCGCTGCGGACGAAAAGGTCCGCGGGACCCGTCAGGAGAAGAAGTAAAACCCGCAGAACGATGAAACGAACGCTTCTTTTTCTGTTGTGCGTCCTCGCCGCTCAAGGAATTTCCGCACAGACGGCCGGAGGGCCCGAACCGGGCGAAACCTGGAATCTCGACACGTGCATCGCCTACGCCCGGCGCAACAACATCGGCGTGCGGCAATCGGCTCTCCAGGTCGAGCAGCAGCGCATCGAACTTTCGACGGCGCGGATGAGCCGCCTTCCCGACCTCAACGCCTCGTTGGGGGTCGACCTCTCGCTGGGCCGCACGCTTACGGGCGACAACATTTACCGCAGCTCGAACCAGACCTCGGGATCGCTCGGCATTTCGGCCGGCATGCCCCTCTTCGCCGGACTGCGCATCAACCGCCAGATCGCGGCGAGTCGGCTCGACCTCGCCGCGGCAGTCGAAGAACTCGAACGGGCCCGCGAGGACGTAGGCGTCCAGGTCATGACGCTCTACCTGCAAGCGCTCTATGCCAAGGCGATGGTCGGCGTGGCCGAAAGGCAACTCGCCCTGAGCAGCGAGCAAACGCTTCGCAGCCGCGAGTTGGTCGCCGCAGGCAAGCAACCCGAGTCGGCCCGCTACGAAAGCGAGGCACTCGAAGCCAACGACCGGCTCGCCCTCACGCAGGCACGAAACGACCTGCGGCTGGCGCTTCTGGAGCTGAGCCAGGCTCTCGACCGCCCGAGTGCCGAAGGATTCGACATCGCCGAGCCTCCGACCGACAGCGTGACGCTCGGCACCCTGCACCGTGCGGGCAGCATCGACGCGATATACGCCCGGGCCGCCGAAGAACGGCCCCACCTTCGCGCCGAACGGCTGCGGGTCGAGAGCTCGCAAACGGCCGTACGCATCGCCCGGGCGGCACTCTACCCCACCGTGTCGCTCAGCGCCGGATACGGCACAGGAGTCTACGACCGCGACGAGCAGCGCTTCTGGCGACAATTCCGCAATTACAGCCGCGAATACGTCGGGGTCTCGGTCTCGATACCGATCTTCAACCGCCACGCCACGCGCAACAGCATTCGCTCGGCACAGCTCGCACTGCAAAACCGGCAGCTCGCACTGACCGAGGCCGAACGCCGGCTCCGCAAGGAGATCGAGCAGGCATGGTACAACGCCGATGCGGCCTACGCCAAATACCGCGCGGCCGAAGCGGCATTGGCCTCCGCACGTACGGCCTTCGCCTACGTCGAGCAGAAAGCCGCAGCGGGACGTTCGACCATCTTCGACTTCAACGACGCCAAGACACGCATGGAGAAAGCCGACGCCGAATCGGTACAGGCCCGTTACGAATTCCTTTTCCGACGAAAGATCCTCGATTACTACCGAGGTCGGCCGTTGGGATTCGCCGACGCGGCAAGGTGACCGGGTTTGCGCGAGGTGCAGGAGTCGGGAGCGCGCCTCAGCCGCCGAACATGCTGCGATCGCGCACGACCTGTTATGGTTCCACCGAACCGCAAGGCACGAGCCTTGCCATCTTCGGCGGCTCGCGCTTTCAGCGCGGCGCCCCAGCCGCCGAAGATGATTATTTCCTTTCAACGATCGCCCTGAACCGCCCCGGCTCTTCGATCCGCACGAGCCTCTGCCTCCGCCCCGCGAAAGCCCGCGAACCCGGCGAAGGCGATCCCGAAAGGCGAAAGCCCCTTCACTTTTAACCTTTCACGCATCGCTTTCCGCAATTTTTCCCTACCTTTGCAGCCTTATCCGTAAGAAATTCGACATGGAGTGGCTTAAAGAGTTATTGACCGCACATTCGGCCTTGCAGGCCGTCGTGGTGATCTCGCTCATCGCAACGATCGGCATCGGTCTGGGAAAGATACGTTTCGGAGGCATCGCGCTCGGCTCGGCATTCATCTTTTTCGTCGGCATCGTCGCCGGACACTTCGGACTGACCCTCGACGCCTCGATGCTCGCCTACGCCGAAAGCTTCGGACTGATCCTTTTCGTCTACGCCCTCGGATTGCAGGTCGGCCCGGGATTCTTCAGCTCGCTGCGTTCGGGCGGCATGCGTCTCGTATCGCCCGCCGTCGCGGTGGTCCTCGTCGGCACCGTAGCGGCCGCCGCCGCGGGATATCTCTGCGGAGTCCCGATGGCCGAAGTATCGGGTATTCTGTGCGGCGCGACGACCAACACCCCCGCCTTAGGCGCCGCCCAACAGACCCTGGCCCAGTTGGGCATCGGCACCAACGGCGCGGCGCTGAGCTGCGCCGTAACCTACCCGTTGGGGGTCGTCGGCGTGATCCTGGCCATCGTTTTCCTGCGCAAACTCTTCGTCCGACCCGACGATCTCCCGGGACCCGACAGCGAGCACCGCAAAAACGTTTTCATCGCCAGCTATCACCTCACCAATCCCGCCGTCTTCGGACGCAGCGTCCACGACATCGCCGTACAGAGCAACCACCGTTTCGTCATCTCGCGTCTGTGGCGCGACGGACGAGTCTCGATCCCCACCTCGGACAAGACCCTGCAACAGAACGACGTGATTCTGGTGGTCACCACCCCGGGCGAAGCCGAGGCCCTGCGGATCATCTTCGGCGAACAGGAACAGAAGGACTGGAATACGGAGAACATCGACTGGAACGCCATCGACAGCCAGCTCATCTCGCAGCGGATCCTCGTGACGCGCCCCGAGATCAACGGCCGTAAGCTCTCCTCGCTGCGCCTGCGCAACAACTACGGCATCAACATCAGTCGCGTATACCGATCGGGCGTGCAACTGCTCGCGACCCCCGACCTGCGGCTGCAACTGGGCGACCGGCTCACGGTCGTCGGCGAAGCCACCGCGATCCGCAACGTCGAACGCATCCTGGGCAACGCCGTGAAGAGTCTCAACGAACCGAATCTCGTCGCAGTATTCATCGGCCTGATCCTCGGGCTGATTCTGGGAAGCATTCCGATCTCGATCCCCGGCATCTCGATCCCCGTGAAGTTGGGTGCGGCCGGAGGCCCCATCGTCGTCGGTATTCTGATCGGCACATTCGGACCGCGGCTCCACATGCTCACCTATACCACGCAGAGCGCCAATCTCATGCTGCGCGCCCTGGGGCTCTCGATCTACCTCGCCTGCCTGGGGCTGGAGGCGGGTGCGCACTTCTTCGAGACAGTCCTGCGACCCGAAGGGGCCCTGTGGCTGGGCATGGGATTCGCACTGACGTTCGTGCCGGTCGTGCTGATCGGACTTTTCGCCCTGCGAGTGATGAAACTCGATTTCGGATCGGTCTCCGGCCTGCTGTGCGGCAGCATGGCCAACCCCATGGCGCTCAATTACGCCAACGACACGATCGAGGGCGACAAACCCTCGGTCTCCTATGCTACGGTCTATCCCGTGTGCATGTTCCTGCGCGTCATCGCCGTGCAGGTGATGCTCATGTTCACGCTCTAAAGGGAGGAAGGGCCTTCCGACGGTGCGACGGGATCGTTTCGCTGCAACTCCTGAAAATCCCGCCCCGTAGGATTCTGAAACACCCGCAGCCCGAATTCGGGAATCACCGCGAGCAGATGATCGAACACATCGGCCTGAATGCGTTCGTACTCCGTCCACACGACCGTATCGGTGAAAAAATAGAGTTGCAGCGGAACACCCGATTCGGTAGGTTGCAGCTCCCGCACCATAAGCGTCATCGACCGGTTCACCGGCACCTTCTCGCGCAGGTAACGAACGATATAGAGACGCAGTAACCCGAGGTTGGTCGCATGCCGAGCCTCCACCGGCAACTCCTCGACAGGAGCCTGTGCACCGTCAGCCGAGGCCGCACGATCGATATAGTCGTCCAAAAGACCTACGCCGCGCAACCGTTTCAACAGTTCGGGCGTGCAGAAACGCACGGTGGTCATGTCGATCGACACCGACCGCATCACGCGTCGTCCGCCCGTGAGCTGCATGGCGTGCCAGTTGACGAACGAGTCGCTTACCAGCAGGTAGGGTGGCAACGTGACGATCGTATTGTCGAAATTGCGGATTTTGACCGTCGTGAGCGACACCTCCTCGACCGTGCCGTCCGCACCGCTCTTGGGTACCGAAATCCAGTCGCCCACCTTGAGCATATCGTTGGCCGAAAGCTGAATGCCCGATACGAAACCCAGAATGCTATCGCGAAAGATCAGCATGATGACGGCTGCCGAGGCGCCCAGCCCCGTGAGCAGATTCGTCGGCGATTTGCCGATCAGGGTCGAGATACAGAAGATCGCACCGATGAGCAGCACGATGCCCTGCGCCGTCTGACGCAACCCCTTTATCGGTTTGTTTTGCCAGGCCGGGCGCGCCGCAGCGATGCGGAAGGCGGCGTAAAGCAGGGCGTTGATGAAGAGAATGACCGTCACGATCGCATAGACCTCGACCGCACGTAAAACGAAGATGCGCACTTCGGTTTTATCCTCGAAAATCACGGGCAGCACCAAAACCAGCAGCAGCGCACTCAGAATATGGCAACCGCGGTCGAGCACGCGGACGCTGAACAACTCGTCGTCCCAACGCACGCGCGTGCGTTCTACGATCCGTCGCACACCCCGCACGACGACCTTCCGCAGTATGAAATCCAGCAGCACGGCCACAGCGACGACCAGGATGAATGCGACCAGACGGTCCCAACCGTTCTCGGCAGCAGCGTCCACCCCGGCCCATTTCATCAGGGCATCGGTCCACCGTTTAAGAAGTGCGTGCATACCGACCGATCTCGCAATTTCCGGGCCGCCACCCGGCTAAAAACCGGAGTTTACAGGGAAATATCGTTTTTTACGCTCCCTGTCCCCGGAACAGGCGTGTTCTCGCAAGCGACGTCCCGACTGCTTTCCGCCCGAAGGTCGCGTCGCATCTTCGGTGCGGCCTGTCAAACCGCCGAAGGGAATCTCCGAAGGGACTTTCACCAACCGAAGACCCGCGCGATCTCGCTTTCGAAATTGGGCGTGAAAACTCCCCGGCCGATATTGTCGACGATCTGGTCACGCGACCAGAAACGTCCGCCGTCGAGTTCGTCGCTCGGGCGGACCTCCCCGTCGTAACGGGTTCTGTGTACATAGACCAATTCGGCCTCACGCTCCGAACGGAATTCGTAAACCGCGATACGTTCGGGCGCAAAACCGTCGATCCCCAACTCCTCGAACGCCTCGCGGCGCAGCGCCTCGTCGACCGTCTCGCCCAAGGAAACGTGCCCGCCTACGGCCGTGTCCCACCGCCCGGGCTGGATATCCTTCCACCGAGGCCGCCGTTGCAGGTAGAGTTCGCCGCGCGAGTTGAAGAGATGCAGATGCACGACGGGGTGCAACAGCATGCTGCCGCCGTGGCATTCGCCGCGCGTAGCGCTGCCCACGACCCGTCCGTCGGAATCGACGACAGGGAACAATTCGGAACGATCATCGGAGTTCATAACGCGGATATTTTCGGATAAAGATCAAGACTGCGGCAGCACCTACCGCCAATAAAACGATACCGGGCACCACGACACAACGATATTCCATACCCCGCTCGATCGGCAGACCGCCCAGATAGGCCCCTGCGGCGTTACCGAGATTGAAAGCGACCTGCACCAGCGCAGCGCCCAACATCTCGCCGCCACGGGAATATTCCAGGATCAGCAACTGCTGGGGTGAGGAGACACAGAACAGACAGGCAGCACACAGGAATGTCAACAGCGCCGAAAGAATTTTCGCATGTGCAAAGAAATAGACGGCTGCAAGAGCCGCACAAGCAACCGCATAAGTAACCAAAACGACCCGCTCGGAGCTATAACGGTCGGCATAACGTCCGCCGACGAGATTCCCGACGAACATTCCCGCTCCGGCCAGCATGACGACCAACGTCATAGTCTCGGGGGCGAATCCCGTCTGACGAATCATCAACGGTCCGATGTAGCTATACCAGCAGAAGATTCCCCCGTTGCCGCACGTCACGCCGAGCAGAATGAGCCACGGCGCAGCACGACGCAGAAACCGAAACTGTCCTTTCATGCCGGTATCCGGCAGCGGTGCGATATCGGGCACCCAGGCACGAATGGAGACCGCAGCGACAAGTCCCCACACGGCAACGATCGCGAAAGCCGCCCGCCATGTCACGGCATTGCCGAGAAAGGTTCCCAGCGGCACCCCGAAAAGATTGGCGAGGGTCATTCCGGCAATCATGATCGAGACAGCCTGTGCCCGTTTATCCGCATCGGCGACCCGTTCGGCAACGATCGACCCCACGCCGAAAAAGGCACTGTGGGGAAGCCCCGAAACGAACCGCATCGTCAGCAGCACACCGTAATTCGGCGCCAAGGCCGCACAGAGATTTCCCGCGACGATGAGCGCCGTCAACGCCAAAAGGATCTGCCGCAACGGCCTGCGACGCGCCGTGAGCACGGTCAACGGCGCCCCGGCACAAACTCCGAGAGCATAACTCGATATCAAATGTCCGGCCAGCGGGATCGATACCCCCAGGTCCCGGGCAACGACAGGAAGAATACCCATCATCACGTATTCCGACATTCCGAGCGCCAAGGTTCCGAATGCCAACGCAAAAAGACTCTTTTTCATACCGTCAGTCCATAGTTCGACCGGGGTGCAAAAATACAAAAAAAGCGAAATGCCTACACGCATTCCGCTTTTATCGATCATCGTTCCGAACGTTCCAAGCATCGCCGAACGGCACCCGTCCCTGAATTCCGGACGACCTACGACCGTATCGCAACGGCCTGGCGCCTCCAGTACGGCTTCGCGCCTCCGTTACAGCCTCCGCCTCCAATTACAGCCTCCGCCTCAGTTACAGCCTCGCGCTCCTGTTACAGCTTCGCGCCTCAGTTACAGCTTCGCGCCTCAGTTACAGCCTCCGCCTCCAATTACAGCCTCGCGCTCCTGTTACAGCCTCCGCCTCCAATCACAGCTTCGCGCCCCTGTTACGGCTTCCGCCTCAGTTAAAGCCTCGCGCCTCAGTTACAGCACCTCGGCTCCGGCAACGACCTTATCGGCTCCAATTACGGCTCCAGCAGCGAGGTTTCGCGCGGCTGCCCCACTTCGAAGCCCAAGGCCCGCATCCACTCCACCGTAGCGTCGTCCACCGGATCCATACGATCGCTCCAGCGACGCTGCTCCACCAGACGCCTTTTATAATCGTCGATGCGTCGACGTATCGGAAAATCGGGATGCGCCAGGCGCGACTTCGCTTCCCGTTGCGAAGGACGAATCGGACGGTCGAAAACCTCGCGCTGCGTCGGGCGCCGATCGCCCTCCCACTTGAAACCCTTGAGATAGAGTTCCTGACTCTCCGGCACTTTGTCCATCGGATAGATGTTCCACTCGGGATTCGACCGATAGACGATCGTCACCACCTGCTGGTCCTCGATGAAGAACGAACAATCGCCGCTCTCGATGAAGCCCACGCCCGTGATCTGGGGCGGCTCGCCGTCTTGCATGTAGTAGATCGTCTGCGCATTGCCATTGACATCGTTGCGGTAGATGCGGTTGTCGAGGAAATAGGCGGTCATCTCCTTGCCCGCCACCTGGTTATAGTGCGTCGTGTCGAGCTGGGAGACCATCATCGGCTCGCCGATGAACTCCGCACGTTCGATCTGCCGGTTCTTCGTATAGATATCCATCACCTCGGAGGTGATCTGATTGTTCTGGTTCCACAACACGGGTTCGATATAGAGGTGGATCGTCGAGTCGGTCGAAATGGCGACCATCGAGTCGCAGACAGTCTGGAAATCGGACCGGAAGACCCTCACGTCGCGGAATCCCTTGATAAGGCGGTAGAGCGTATCGCGCGACACGGCCGTCGAATCGACCGTATCTGCCGGAACGAACAGCGCCATGCTGTCGGCCGCCCACTCCTCGTTCAGCACCCTCAGCAACGAATCCCTCTCGGCGGCATTGCGGTCGAGCAGCGAATCGAGACGCTGCAAATCGGTCGAATCGGTCGGTATGGGCTTGCCTTTGCGAGCCGCACGCGCCTGACGGGCACGCAATTTCGACTCCGCCTTCAGCCGCCGCGCAGCCAATCGCACCTCCTCGCGCTCCTTCTGCGCCAGAAGTTTGGCCGTAGTCTTTTCCTGACGTTTGCGGGCGATCTCCTCCAGTTCGGCCTTGCGGCGAGCAGCCTTCGCCGCTTTCGCCTGGGCCTTGACCCTGCGGGCCTGCTCCTTCAAGTAGGCTTTACGCTGCGCTCCGACGAGCGTATCGAGCGGATTCATCGCTACCGAATCCGCACCGACGCGTCCGAGCGAATCGACAGGAGCCATCTGCCCCAGCGAGTCCGTCGGGATACTCATCCCCGCCGAATCGGCTGCGATTTCGGGCTGCGAGGCCTCCTCCTCAGCGTCCTCCTCCGACTGCGAACCTTCGGCATCGTCGCCCGCCGCACGCTCCCCGCGGTGCGGCCGCCGCGCAACGGCCGCGGAATCGGCCGGCGAAGCCATCGCAATGGATGGCCGCCGCAGCGGCTGCGGCCCGTCGCTCCTCGGCCAGCATGTCGATCGTCAGCAGACGGATCGTATCCGAACGCATGAAGAGCGAATCGCCTTGCGAAAGGTCGTAGCTCACCACCGCCGGGTCGAGCGTCAACAGCGCATCGCCCGGTTCCTTCCAGTATTCGCCGTAATCGCCGAAAGCCAGCACCTTGTGTTCCGCATCGTCGAGCTGGATATTCCGGCGCAGGATGACGTGGTTCTTCGCCCTGTAGAAATCGATGCTGTCGCTCCACACCTCCTGGTTTTCGGTCAGCACGTACCCGTTGCGCGTGACGACATACAACGTGTCGTTCTTGTCGTACGAACCCCGATCGGCATAGAGATAGTCCCCTTCGCGGCTCCAGATATTGGTCCGTTCGAAGAAATAGGCGTTGTCCGTCGCCATATTATATACCACCGAGTCGCCCCGCAATTCGTATTCGTCGTTGCGCATCTCCACCTCGTCGACTGCCACGAGTTCCTTCGTGTCGGCATAGTAGTAGCCGCGCACCGCTTCGAGGACGTTCTCACGGTTGGTCAGCACGCCGCCGCCGTCGAACTGTCCGACGTTCTCTTTCGTGTCGAACACGAAGCGATAGGTATAGAGCGTCGCATCGCCGTCCACGACCTTCACCAGATCGGAGTAGACGCGGGCCTCGTTCCGATCGCCGTCGTATTCGGCGCGGTCGCCGTATATATAAGTGGTATTCTTGTTGATGAGGACATTGCCGAAGAACTCGATCCGCATGTCCGAATAACGCACGGCGCTGTCGCACGTGATGACAGCGCCGTTATGCTGCGCAGCGAAGTTGCGCACCAGGAAGATCACCGAATCGCCCGGAGCCACCGGCCCCATCAGGTCGGATTTGAGGTCGATGAGTTTCTTCTCCCCCGCAGCCGCACCCGACGGGGCGCCGGGAGCCTGCTCGCCGCCTCGCACCAGCACGACGCCGCACGCCGCGGCAAGGATCATTATGGAGAGGAACCGTCGCACGGACTACTTCACCCAGTGTTTGTTCTCGAAATCGCCATCGCGGAACTCGGGATCGATATAGACGTACATCGCATCGATCTTTTTCGAGAGCCAGTCGCGGAAAACACGCTCCTGCTTCTCCTGAAGCGCCATCTCCTCCAGGCGGAGGTAGTCCTCGTTGAGCGAGGCGACGTGCGTAGGCACGATATCGATGAGTTTGACCGCCTTGGCCAGCTGGTTGCTCATGATATCTTCCGTGAGGAAGGCATCCGATACCTCGCCGATCTTCAGACGGCTCAGGGCGTTGAAGTCGTCCAGAGCGTTGAAGTGGGCGAAATCCTCCTTGAGGAATTTGGTGACCGTCTGCCGCACGTCGACGTTGAACGAATAGAAACGCTCCAGAATGTCGTGGTTCGACACCACACCGCCGTTCATCTTCGACGTCGCATCGTCGGAGAATTCCAGAGCGGCCTTTTCGAAGGTGATGGAGTCCTTGCGGATGAGCGTCACCACGCTATCGAGCATGCGGGCCGTCTCGCCCAGCTCCTCGGAAGTGAAAATCGGGTGCAACAGGATGTGGCGGAAATGATAGAGTTGTCCGCGCTTGTCGAGCAACTGAATGATGTGGAATCCGAACGACGATTCGACGACCTCGGAGATCTGCCCGGGCTTCATCGTCTCCAGGGCGGCACCGAACGCCGGATCGAGACCCGCCAGCGGCGTGGGATCCATCTCGCCGCCGCGCATCATCGTACCGGGGTCCTGCGAGTACATGCGGGCCAGGTTCTCGAACTTGGCCGTTCCTGTGATGACTCGCTCGCGCATGTCGAGCAACCGCTCGCGCGTGCGCTGCTTGGCGGCCGTCATGGACTTGGGGAACTTGGTGATCTGCGCGTAGACGTATTGTTCGGCGATGGTCGGCAGGCTGTCCTTGTCGATGCGTTTGTAGAACTGCTCGACCTCGCCCGGGATGACCGAGACCTTGCCGATGACCTCGCTCTGCATGGCCTGTGCGAGTGCCTGCTCCTCGTAGTTCTGGCGCATCATCTCGCGGATGTTGAAGATCGCCATGTGGTGCTTCGATTCGAGCGCCGGAATCGAACCCTCGGCGTCGATCATCTGCTGGATCTGCTCCTCGACACGCCCCGGGATATCGGTATTGTGCTGCACGGAGTCGATCTGTGCCTGGTTGTAGAGCAATTTCTGGGTCATGAGCGCTTCGAGCGCCTCGTTCATCGGGTCGCGGTCGGAGGTATAACCCTCCTGACGACGCTGCGCCGTGAGCTGACGCGCATACTGATCCACGTCGGAGTAGAGAATCGACGACGAGCCCACCACGGCGACCACCTTGTCGAGCATCACCTGTCGCGATTGTGCGAGCACGCTCGCCGCGAACAGCACGAGGGCCGATGCCCAGATACCTTTTTTCAGCATTTCGTATTGCGTTTTTCGTTGTTATCGTTTCGTTTTCAGGACACTGTGCGGCGCGCCGTGTCGATCTTCACTTCGCCGTTCTCCACGGCCCGGTCGAAAAGCGCCTCCTCATAGCGACGGATCAGTTCCGTCTGCCGCTGATTGAAGAGGATGCGACGGATCGTCGGCCGCAGGCGTTCGAGCGGAATGGCTTCACCCTCGCGGCGCACCGCCTCGATGCGGAACAGGTACTGCGAATGGCTGTCGCGCATCTCCTGCACGGCGGTGGAACCCAGCACCGAATCGTAATTCTGCGACCGCAGCGTCGGCAGATAGCTCAGAAACTCCGGAAAGTCGATCCACTGCTCGCGGAAATCGTTCACCTCGAAATCGTTCTTCGTGCAGATGTCGCTGAAATCCTGCTGCTGCGCCGCCGATTGCGCCCCCATAAGGGTTTTGAGCTTCGCGGCCTGGCGGTAACGGTCCGGGAAACGGACGATGCGTCCCTTGACGATGGGACGATCGAGGCGGAAATCGCCCGAATGAGCGTTGTAATAGGCCACGATTTCGTCGTCGGTGAACGCCGTATCGAGGTCGCGATCGACATAATACTGGTCCAGCTTGCGGATCAGCAGCGCCTGGCGATACTCCTCGACCATCTTGTCGATATCCGCCGCCGAGGAGGAAAAGAGCGCTTCGGCCTCCTGCAACTTGAGCTGCTTGCGCACCCAGCGATCGAGGTATACCTTCATATAGGCCGCGCTGTCGGCGCCCGACAGTCCTGCCGGAACGACGCCCTGCACGTCTCGCGAGCGCAGCTCCTTGCCGCCCGCACGGGCATAGGTCTCCTCGCCGAAATAGCGGGGCAACTCCCGGCAACCCGCCAGGAGCCACACGCACGCCGCAGCCGCTATGATCGCTCGCAATTTCATCATCCGGAGGACAAAGATACGTTTTTTACCCGTAACTAACGCAGTACGGGGTCGGATTATTACGCCGAAGGGTGATTTTTACCGCGAGGGCACTCTTTAACGAGCTGCAATCCCGGATAACGAATCGGTTCATCCGACCGCTGCTGCTCGCGGCCCTCGGCCGCGTATCCGAATCCGACCCTCCCCTAAATCTCCTCCACGGAGGGGACTTCGGCCGGGGCCGCTCAAAAAATCCGGGTTCCCGACCGCTATTGCACCTCGGCAGGCTGTTGCTCTCTCTCCTCCGTGCGCAGCCGCCGGAGCGTACGCAGGGTCATATACCCCGAGAAGAGGAAGATCGCAGCGGCCGACGCATAGACCACGGCATAGAGCGTATCGTTCGCCACGAAATCCCGGAGCAGCACGCCCTCGTCGCCCAGCCCCATCGCCAGCACGACATAGGCCACGCCGTTATTGACCGCATGCAGGAAGATCGACGCCCACAGCGAGTCGGTCGCCAGGTAGACGAAGCCCAGAATAAGCCCCATGAAGAAAGCATTGACCGCCACCGTAGGATGGAGGTGCACCACGGCGAAAAGCAGCGAGGAGATCAGCCACGCCGCGAAGACGCCGTAGCGGCTTCGGGTCGATTCGAGCACCACACCCCGGAAAATCATCTCCTCCAGCAACGGCGCCATCACCACCAGCGTCACGGCAGCCCATACGCCCCGACCGTAGACCGTCGACGGGACCTCGGGCAACAGTCCCAGCAGGGGTTCGATCATCACAGACGTCGCCAGCATGAAAACTACGCCCCAGAGCAGCAGCACGGGATCGGCGCCCCGGCGCGAGAAGTGCGCCACGCGGCGCGGTCCTCCGCGACGGGCACGGTAGAGGAGCATGCCGCCCAGCGTCAGGGTCATCGAGACGACATAAGCCACGGCATTGAACTTCGCCGTGTCGTAATGCTCAGCGGCATCATCCGCTCCCGTTCCGGGCCACGGAAATCCGGCCAGCAAAGCCGTACAGTAGCCGACGACGTTCGCCGCGAAGAAGATCCCCAGAAACACCAGGTAATCCGTCGCCGAGGGAAAACGGCCGCGAATCGCGCTGCCGGAAAGAGTCCCCGACGCATGTTCGTCCCCGGCATTCGGCGTCCCGGCGGCTTCCGCCGCAGCCGGACGCGTCTGCACGCCCGGCGCATCGTCCGCCCGGACGTGCGTATTTTTTTCTTCCTCCATTCGATAGTCTCTCTCAGATGGTTCCGGGAACAAAGATAGGCAATTTTCCGCAACGGTTATGGAATTCCATTTAAATTCATTAAATTTGCCCGATTATTATCCCGATCGAAAAATGGCAAAAGTTATAGCATTAGCGAATCAGAAAGGCGGCGTGGGTAAAACCACGACGGCCATCAATCTCGCAGCCTCGCTGGCGCTGCTCGGAAAGAAGGTCCTGCTGCTCGACGCCGACCCGCAGGCCAACGCCACGTCGGGGTTGGGTTTCGATATCAATCTCGAAGGCATCTACGAGTGCATCGCAGGCCTCCGGCAGCCCGAGGAGGTCATCCTCCGCAGTCCCGACATCAAAAACCTGTGGCTGCTGCCGTCGTCGATCGACCTGGTGGCCGCCGATACGGAGCTGCCGAAGATGGAGAACGCCCATTTCGTCATGAAACGCATCGTCGACGCGGTGCGCGAGAAATACGACTACCTGTTCATCGACTGTTCGCCGTCGCTGGGCTACACGACCGTCAATATCCTCACGGCGGCCGACTCGGTGCTGGTGCCCGTACAGTGCGAATACCTCGCCCTGGAGGGACTCTCCAAACTGCTGAGCACGATCCGCAAGGTGCAATCGACACTCAACCCCGCGCTGGGCATCGAAGGGTTCCTGCTGACGATGTACATGCGCAACCGCCTCAACAACCAGGTCGTCACCGAGGTGCGCGAACACTTCGGCGAGCTGGCCTACGACACAATAATTCAGCGCAACATCCGTTTGGGAGAAGCGCCCTCGCACGGCAAACCCGTCATGCTCTACGACGCGAGCGCCACGGGATCGGAGAATTACCTCACCCTGGCACGGGAATTTCTCAAACGCAACCGCAAGCGCAGTTAATATAGAAACACCATGAAAGCACAGAAGGGATTGGGGCGCGGACTGGACGCCATCTTCGGCGCCGAGGCCATCGACCCCAAGCTCAAACCCATGAGCCGCATGACCGAGATCGATATCCGGCAGATCGTACCCAACCCCACGCAGCCGCGTACGCAGTTCGACGAGGAGGCGTTGGACGAACTGGCCGACTCGATCCGCCAACTGGGCATCATACAGCCCGTCACGGTGAAGAAGGCTGCCGACGGCAAATATATCATCATCAGCGGCGAACGGCGCTGGCGTGCGGCGCAGCGCGCCGATCTGAAGACCCTCCCGGCCTATGTCCGCGAAGTGGACGACGAAAACCTGCACGCCATGGCCCTCGTGGAGAATATCCAGCGCCAGGACCTCAACGCCATCGAAATCGCACTGGGCATGCAACGGCTGCTCGACGAATGCCACCTCACACAGGATGCCCTCTCGGAGAAGGTCGGCAAGAAACGTTCGTCGGTGTCGAACTACCTGCGCCTGCTCAAGCTGCCCGACGAGGTGCAGCTCGCACTGAAGGAGGGATTGATCTCGATGGGCCACGCCAAGGCGATCGCCGGAGCCCCCGAGGCCGAGCAGCTGCGGCTGCTCAAACGCTGCATCAAGAAAGCGCTCTCGGTGCGGCAAATCGAGCAGCTGGTGCGCGCACTCTCCGAGCAGACGGCCGCCCAACCGCAGCCCGAGGAGGAAGAGGAGTATCCCGAAAGCTACACCCGCCTGGTCGAACAGCTCGAAAAATTCTTCTCGCAGGACATCGCCATCAAACGCTCGAAGAACGGCGGCGGAAAGATCGTCATCGACTTCGCAGACGATCGCGATATCGAACGTTTCATCGAACGCTTCGCCTCCCGACGCTGACGCCATGACACGCCTCCGGCACGCATACCTGTTGTCGCTGCTCCTCGCGCTCGTCGCGTGGTGGCACCCCGCCACGGCCCAGTTGCAACGGGGCCCGCGTACCCTGATCCGGAGCGGCCTGATGGACAAACCCGACTCGCTCAAACATCGACGCGATTCGCTGCGCAGCGTGGAACTCGCCGACCGTTTCGATTCGCTCGCGGCGGCGGACTATGCCGCCGACTCGGCGGCACTCTACCTGCTGCGCACGGACGACATCCTGACGCTCGATTCGACGATGCTGGCCCGATTCGAATCGGGGTATACCGAATCCGACACCGCCGGACAGCGCAAACTGCTCAAAAAAGGATGGCTGATGAGCGACTCCATGTCGCTCTCGAAGGTCTGCTGGATCTCGACCGTACTGCCCGGATACGGACAGATCTACAACAAGCAATATTGGAAATTGCCCGTGCTCTACGGTACGGTAGGCGCAGGACTGGCTCTTTTCATCAACGAAAACCGCACCTACAAACCGCTCAAACGGGAGTTCGACGCTTACACCGACGTCAGCCTCACGCGCACGCCCGAACTCAACGCCCTGCAAAACCGCCTGATCCGCAGCAATACCCGGCGTCAGCTCTATCTGGGCCTCACCGTGGCCTCGTATATCTATTTCATCGGCGATGCGGCCGTGAATTACAGCACCAACGAAGTTTCGGACGTCAAGAAGGCCACGACGCTGGCCTGCATCTTCCCCGGCGCGGGCCAGATCTACAACAAAAGCTACTGGAAAGTACCGTTCGTCGTCGGAGGTTTCGCCTCGATGATCTACTGCATCGACTGGAACAACCGCGGCTACCAGCGCTTCAAGAAGGCCTACGCGCTGCTGGCCGACTACGAGCAGCATCCGGACAAATATCCCAACGGTCCGACGGACGAATTCCACGGACGCTACTCGGCCACCTACATCCGCGACCTGAGGAACAACTACCGCCGCAACCGCGACCTCTGCATCATCGTCACGGGTGCGCTCTACATCCTCCAGATCGTCGACGCCCACGTCGACGCCCACCTGAAAGACTACGATATCTCGGACGACCTTTCGATGAATCTCGAACCGATGGTCGACTACCCCTATATTCCCTCGCTCGGCAACAACCGCCCGGTTTTCGGGTTCAATCTGAGCCTCAACTTTTAGACGATGAAACGAACGCTCGCACTCATACTCTCGCTCGGCATCCTCTTCGCGGCAGGCGCCGCAGAGCGTGCGCCCCGCAAATCCAAACGCAAGAAGAAACAGCAGACGGAGGTCGTCGAACAGCAGGTTCCCGCAATTCCCGAGCCCGCGGCAGCTCCTGAACCCGAACCGGAGCCCGAACCGCTTCCGCCCGTCGAGACCGATATCACCCTGGGATTCACGGCCGAACAGGTCGATTCGCTGGTCGCCGTATGGCGCGAACGGCAGCGCCACGACGCCTATACGGAGTTTTTCGAACGTTATATTCTCGCCGACACGACGATCGTCGACACGACACCCGATTCGCTCTACCAACAACGGTTGCGCGACCTCGCATCGCCTATTCAACTCCCCTACAACAGCATCGTCAAGAGCTACATCAACCGCTACACCGACCCGCGTTACGGCACCATCGGCCGCATCCTGGGCATGTCGAAATATTACTTCCCGCTCATCGAGGACGAATTGCTGAAGGAGAACCTTCCGGTCGAACTGCGGGCGCTGCCGATCATCGAATCGGCGCTCTCGGCAACGGCCGTATCGCGCGCCGGAGCCGTGGGACTGTGGCAGTTCATGCCCTCGACGGGCAAAAGTTACGGTCTGGAAGTCAATTCGCTCGTCGACGAACGGCGCGACCCCGTGCGAGCCACGCAGGCGGCATGCCGCTATCTGAAAGATCTATACGGCATCTATAACGACTGGACGCTCGCCATCGCGGCCTACAATTGCGGTCCGGGCAACGTCAACAAGGCGATCGCACGCTCGGGCGGCAAAACCTTCTGGGAGATTTACGACTACCTCCCGCGCGAAACACGCGGCTACGTTCCGGCCTTCATCGGCGCGACCTATGCCTACACCTACCACCGGCAACACGGACTCGAACTGACCGAGTCGCCGATTCCGCTCTCCGTGGACACCGTGCGTATCGACCGGTTGCTGCACTTCGGACAGATCGCCTCGACGATAGACCTCGACGTCGAAACGTTACGGATGCTCAACCCGCAGTATAAACTCGACATCGTTCCGGCGACGACCAAGACCTATACGCTCGTGCTGCCGCAGCGCCATGTCGCCCAATACATCGCACACGAACAGGAGATTTACGCCAAGGATTCGGCATATCTGAAAGAGTATATCGATCCGGCGAACCTCGACAAAAAACGCACCGAACGCAGCGGCACGACCTACCGCGTGAAGAAAGGCGACACGCTGGGTGCCATCGCCCGGCGCTACCACGTAACGACAGCGCAGCTCATGCGCTGGAACGGAATACGTAACCCGAAGGCCCTGCGTATCGGACAGACGCTCCGCATCGAAGGGCGCTGATCCCCGACAACCGGCCGTCCATAGGACCCCGTCCCGCACGGCACACCTTTTTCCGATCCGACAAAAGTTCCGAAAAATGCTGCACGATCACGATACCATCGTCGCCCCGGCGACCGTCACCGGCGGCGCGTTGGCCATCATCCGGCTAAGCGGCGACAAAACGCTGACCGTCTGCGACCGGATTTTCCGCGGACGGCGCCCCCTCGTCGATGCCGAAGGTTACACGGTACACTACGGCCGCATCATGGACGACGACCGAATCGTCGACGACGTACTTGTCTCCGTATTCCGCGCTCCGCATTCCTATACGGGCGAGGATTCCGCCGAGATATCGTGCCACGGGTCGCAATACATCGTCTCGGAAATTCTCCGGCTGGCCATAGAAGCCGGAGCACGTACGGCCGATCCGGGCGAATTCACCATCAGAGCCTACCTGGCCGGGAAGATGGACTTATCGCAGGCCGAGGCTGTCGCCGATATGATCGCCTCCTCGTCGCGTGCGGCCCATACTCTCGCTTCGACTCAGATGCGAGGCGGATATTCGAGTACGCTCGAATCCCTGCGGAGCGAACTGCTCGAACTCGCATCGCTGCTCGAACTCGAGCTCGACTTTTCGGAGGAGGACGTCGAATTCGCCGACCGCAATCGTCTGCGGACGACAATGGAACGTATCGGCCTCGAAATTCGCGCTATGCGCGATTCTTTCTCGCTCGGAAACGCCCTCAAACAGGGGGTCGCGGTGGCGATCGCCGGCGCTCCGAACGTCGGCAAATCGACCCTCCTGAACCGCCTGCTCAATGAAGAACGGGCCTTGGTTTCGGATATCGCCGGAACCACGCGCGACGTCATCGAGGAGACGGCGAATATCGACGGCGTGCAGTTCCGGTTTCTCGACACGGCAGGCATCCGCGCCACCGACGACGCCTTGGAACGCATGGGTATCGAACGAACCCGTAGCAGCATATCCCGCGCCCGGATCGTTCTCTACCTGCTCGACGCTACGACCCTCGACGATCCCGCACACCTGCCGAAGCCCGATTTCACCCTGCGCGACGATCAACGACTGATCTATGTCGTGAACAAAATCGACCGCATCGAAGCATCCGGCGGATATCCGGGGATACCGAGTTGCGACGACCCGCACGAAATCGACAGCGAGGATTTCGCGAACGCCTCGATCCGCATCTCGGCTCGCAACGGCGAAGGGATCGAAACGCTGCGCCGGGCTTTGCGCCTCAGCGTCGATACCGAAGCGCTCTATCATGGCGACGCCATAGTATCCAACACCCGTCATTTCGAAGCCCTCGACCGGGCCGCAGCATCGCTCCGCGAAGCCCTCGACGGACTCCGTAACGGTCTTCCGACCGACCTGTTGAGCGAAGAGATCCGCCAGGTCACTACCCATCTGGGCACCATCACCGGCCGCGGCAGAATCACCTCCGACGAAATCCTTACGAATATCTTCTCGAAATTCTGCATCGGCAAGTGATGGCTTAGAAACTGCCATAACTAACTATAACCATTTAGAATAAAGTCGCTGTATTTCAGTGACTTTTCTATTTTAACACTTTCTAATCCTTATTTGGTAGTAACGGTTTTTATCCATATTTTTCTATCATATTTCTACCGTGACACAAATTCACGGTTAACCCGAATGTCACAGTGACGCATTAGTTGACGTGTGTTGACAATGGTTTACATGTGTTGACAAAATCCGGGAGAAATA
>CAXHRY010000018.1:0-60489 GCA_964018965.1 uncultured Alistipes sp. | reverse complement strand
CGGTCCCGTAGTTCAATGGATAGAATATAAGATTCCGGTTCTTACGATATGGGTTCGATTCCCGTCGGGACTACTTGAGCACGAGTGTGTTGTAAGACGCACCCGCGCTTTTTTCATATTCTATTCTATTGTTCGGTGGGATGGAAGAGGCATCCTGTTCGAATAACAAAAATAATAAGAAATTTCCATAAGACAAGGAAAAATATCAATTTTAATCCGTAAAATAGTAATTTTGGACACGCAGAGGGCGGTCCGAACCCGTCGGGGACCTTATAATGCGTAGCAACAACCGGACCGGAATTTGCCGCGGACGCACAGGCGGAATGATCCGTACGGAGCAGGTTCGAAGATGCGACGGCGTGAAAATCGCTCGTCGGATGTTCCCTTCGGAGGGGCATCCGGCGAGCGATTCGTTGCGTGTGCGTCGTTGTGCGGATCAGAATGTCAGCCGCAGGCCGAGTCGTAATGAGACGTTGAACGGCGATTCGGTCCGTGCCGTACAGGAGTTCGTGGAGGTGAGGTAATACGACAGGTCGGGTTCGAAGTAGAGTCCCACGGGGCCTCCGAAGCGATATTCGGCGCCGACGGCGGCGGAGAGCGACCATTGCAGCTCTTTTTCGGGTACGGAGCTGTCGCCCAGGCGGGCCGAAACGCATTTTTCGACCATGCCTCCCGTACCCATATATAAAGAGAATCCGTTTCGCTCGACGAATCGCCAGTTCATACGTAGCGGTATTCCGATGAAATGGAGCTGCTGGCGGAGCTCCTCCGCGGAGTAGGGCATGCGCACGTCCGAACGCAGCAGCGTATAGATCAGGCCGCTTTCGAGCGAGAGCCCGTGGGTGAACTCTTTGCGGACCGTGAACCCGACGCTGAGCGGTTGCCGGTGTCGGAACTCGCTGTTGCGGTAGTCTTCTTTCCGGGCGAGCGTTACCCGGTCGTTTCCGAACTCTCCGACGTTGTTGTATCCCCACGACAGGCTGGAGGATTGCTGAAGCTGGGTGACGGGTGCCGTCTCGCCGAGCCGGGCCGAAATTCCGCCACCTGCGAAGAGGGCGAGCGATGCCGTTCGCCGGGCGGGACGGCGTAAGCTCCGGTCGTCGCCGAAGCGTGTCGCAGGGGAGGAAGCCGTTCCGGTGTGCGTCACCGGCACGTCGCGCCGTGTGGCCGGTCGCGTTGCCGACGTGTTCGCCGCATCGTCGTCCGCAGGGCTACCGATTGAGGGTTGCCGTCTCTCGGAGCTTTCTTGCGGATGCTCGTTCGCAGCGTGCGGCGTGTCGGGCGGGGGTGTTTCCAGATGTGTTCGATGCGCGAGGGGTGCGACGGCGGGCGATGCGGGTTTCAGTCCGAGTTTCCGAGCCAGCGTCTCTTCCTGCTCCTGTGTCGTCGGTTCGGTCGAAAACCTCACCGGGGCCGATTGCGTTTCGCTCCTTTGCCCCAACAGTTGCCGTTCGGGACCCGACGGCTGCGTATTGAGGGCCGTATGTCGCAGGAGCTCTCCTGTTCCGAGACAGAGGGCGACGACCGCAGCTGCGGCCGCCGTGCGCCAGCGCCAGTCTCCGAGCCGCGGGGGCTCTTTACGGGCCGGACCCGAGGTCCCGTCGGAGGGGGGCGCGACTGCCGGAAGCTCGCGACGCAACCGCTCCCATCCTTCGGCGGGCGGGGGCGTTTCGGCATCGCGCAGCCGGCTGCGCAGCACATCTGTCCAATCTTGTTCGCGTTTCATAACTCAGTGTGTCTGCAAATATTCCCGCACCTTGCGCGCCAGCAGCGCACGGGCTCGGAAAAGTTGCGATGAAGAACTTTTTTCGTTGATTCCCAGCATCCGCGCGATTTCGCGGTGGGAATATCCCTCGATGCAATAGAGGTTGAATACCGTGCGATAGCCCTCCGGAAGCTCGGCTACGAAGCGCAGCAGTTCCGGCTGCGGAATGGCGGCGATTTCGTTGCTGTCGGGCTCTGCCACGGGTTCCGGAATACGGCTTTCGTCCAATGCGACGATTCCCGACCGGTTGCGCCGACGCAGCCACTCGAGGGCTGCGTTCACCGCGATGCGTTCCATCCAGGCGCGCAGCGATCCGGGACCGCGGTATTCGAAACGGTCGAAAGACCCGTAGATCTTCAGGAATGCGTCGTGCACGAGGTCTTCGGCTGCGGCCCGCTCGCCCGCATAGCGCAGACATACGGCCGTCAGCCTTCCGGCATAGCGGTCGTACAGCTCCCGGCGGGCGGTATCGTTTCCCTCCCGGCATCCTTGGGCCAGTATCCGTTCCTCCATTTTCGTACGGGTTCTTCCTGCAAACAGTAAACGGTCGCAGGGACCGATCACTGCGTCGGGGTGCGAAATTTTTTTCGCCCTCCGCGCAGTATTTTCCGTTGCGGTGCGTTTAACGGAGGAAAGATAACATAAATCGATGAATTATGAAAAGAATAGCATTGCTGTTCGCAGCGATTTCGCTGCTGGGTTGTTTCGTCGCGTGTGACGACGACCGCGACGATACGGTATACTATCGTCCGTTGATCGTTACGGTCCGCACGTTGGACGGGGGCGATTATTATTTCGAACGGGACAACGGTCAGACGCTTTATCCGAGCGATAAGAGTCGTGTGGCGGGATACGAGGCGAAGGAGCGTCAGCGGGCCGTCATTACTTTCGATCTGCTCGGCAGGGGCACGGGCTACGATTACGATATCGCGCTATTCTCGGTCCGCGACCTCTATGCCGTGCCTGCCGAGATCGTGGAGGATCCCTCGTTGCTTGCGACGATGGGCAACGCACCCACGAGCCTCTTCCCCTCGGGTTGCAACCTGACCCGGCAGTGGCTGACCCTCTGCGTCGCCTATCCCGTCAAGGATAACTCCGCGCACGGGTTTCACCTGATCGTCAACCGTGTCGAGTCTCCCGAGGAGAGCACGGAAGGTTATCTCGACGTCGAGTTGCGTCACGACGACGGGGAAAATAGCTCCGAGGCGCGCCCGGATCGTATGACCTATGTTTCATTCGATCTCACTCCGATCTCCTCGCTTCTGGAGGGCTGTAAGGGGCTTTCGCTCCGCATCCTCACGCAGCAGAACGGCACGAAATACGTGCGCTTCGATCTGCCGCGTGCGGAGGAGTAACCTTTCGAAGCGGAGGATATGTGTTCGTCCGGCGAGCTGCGGCTTGCCGGACGGACTTTTTTCGGGCTGGTGGAGTCTGCGGGCATGCGGGCGTCGTAGGTGCTTTTTTTGAACCGCAGGATGCGAATCCGGACGAAAAACGCTATCTTTGCAACATGTCTATCGTACGCAATACCGAGAGCGATCTCGAATTCGAAAATAAGATCCGTCCGCAGGAACTCGAAAATTTCTCCGGACAGGACAAGATCGTCGAGAACCTCCGTATCTTCATCAAAGCGGCGCTCATGCGCGGCGATTCGCTCGATCACGTGCTCCTTCACGGCCCTCCGGGTTTGGGCAAGACCACCCTGGCGAACATCATCGCCAACGAGATGGGGGCTCAGTTGCGGGTTACGTCGGGCCCCGTGCTCGATAAGCCGGGCGACCTGGCCGGTCTGCTTACCAACCTTGCGCCGGGCGACGTGCTTTTCATCGACGAGATACATCGGCTCAGTCCCATCGTCGAAGAGTACCTCTACTCGGCGATGGAGGATTTCAAGATCGATATCGTCCTCGACAAGGGCCCTTCGGCACGATCGATCCAGATCGAACTGGCGCCCTTCACGCTCATCGGCGCTACGACGCGCAGCGGTCTGTTGACTTCGCCCCTGCGGGCGCGTTTCGGCATCCAGTGCCACCTGGAGTACTACGACGCTCCGGTGCTGGCGGGTATCGTCCGCCGTTCGGCCCATATCCTCGGCGTGACGATCGACGACGATGCGGCGCTCGAAGTGGCCCTGCGTTCGCGCGGTACGCCGCGTATCGCCAACGCCCTGCTGCGGCGCGTGCGCGATTTCGCGATGGTCAAGGGCGAAGGTCACGTCGATCTGCCAATTACGCGTTTTGCGTTGACGGCCCTCAATATCGATTCGCGCGGCCTGGACCGCATGGACAATAAGATTCTCGCGACGATCATCGAGAAGTTCAAGGGCGGTCCCGTCGGACTGAACACCGTAGCTACGGCCGTCGGCGAGGACGCGGGGACGATCGAGGAGGTTTACGAACCGTTCCTCATCAAGGAGGGATTCCTCAAACGCACGCCCCGCGGACGCGAAGCCACCGAACTGGCCTTTCGTCATTTGGGATTCAATCCGCCCGCCCGCGACGAAGGCTCGCTGTTCTGAACGCGATGGCGAGTCCGCCCTTCGGGCGAAGACCCCTGTTGCGAACCGGTACGATTTTTCCGGAGCTGTCTAACAAGTCCCCGAAATTGAAAATCACCCCTGTCAGAGTTTATTCTGACGGGGGTGAAATCGTGAAATGAGGACGTGTTAGACAGTTCCTCGTTTTTCGGGACTTTCCGGAATCGGGGTATTTACGGCCGGAATTCGGGTAATTCCGTTCCGGGGAGAATCTCTAATTTTGTCCCCGTAACGAATCCCGTTTTTTTCGGGTGTAAAAAAGGAATCATGAACGCAGTCATCGAAAGAATGCGGCGCGGGGAGCGGATTACCGAGTGCGATCCCGATTTTCCCGGCCTGTGCGCCGAAGTCGAACATACGAGACGGCTCGTCGGGGAGCTCAATACGGGATACCGTGCTCCCGACGAAGTGAGGACATTGCTCGAACGCATCTGGGGGCAGCCGTTGGATGCCTCGGTGAGGTTGTTTCCACCGTTTTATACCGCTTTCGGTAAACTCACGCGCGTAGGCCGGGAGGTGTTCGTCAACTTCGGTTGCACGTTTCTCGACCAAGGCGGAATCACGCTGGAGGACGGGGTTTTCATCGGCCCGGGTGCGAAGCTCCTCACGGAATTCCATCCCGAGGCTCCCGAGGCGCGCCATCGCCTGTCGGTTCGGCCGGTCGTCATCCGTCGCAATGCGTGGATCGGTGCGGGTGCCGTCGTGCTGCCGGGCGTTACGGTCGGCGAGAACGCCATCGTCGGCGCGGGGGCCGTGGTGACAAAGGACGTACCTGCCGGTGTCGTCGTGGCGGGAGTTCCGGCCAAGGTGCTGCGCAGGATTGAGGAATAAATATTGCGCTTGCAGGGCGATTCGCCGCCGGCGGAGGTTTCCCGGGCCTTCGGCGAGCGGCACTGCCGCCGGGGATGGCGGCGAACTGCGCGGCTCTGAAGAGCCGTAGTTTGCAGACGGCAAGGTCGATCATTAATCCCGGCTCTTAGCCGCCGAAGATTATTGTTGCGAAAAACTTTTTATCCGATCAACATATCATGACTCGAAAAAACATTGCCGCATTGGCGTTGCTGCTCGTCGCAGCCTGCGGACCGAAAATCAACAACGATCGAAATATGGAGACTTTGAATCTGACCGCTGTGTGGGATAAGACCTTCCCGCAGAGCGATGCGGTAAACCACTGCAAGGTGACCTTCACCAACCGCTACGGCATCACGCTCGCTGCGGATCTCTACACACCTAAGAACGCTGCGGGTCGGCTTCCCGCCATCGCCGTCTGCGGTCCGTTCGGCGCCGTGAAGGAGCAGGCATCGGGGCTATATGCCCAAACCCTGGCCGAACGCGGGTATCTGACCCTCGCTTTCGATCCCTCGTTCACGGGCGAGAGCGGCAGCGAACCCCGCTACGTGGCCTCGCCCGATATCAATACCGAGGATTTCTCGGCTGCGGTGGATTACCTGGCGACATGCGGCGATGCGGACCCCGAGCGAATCGGTATCGTCGGTATTTGCGGTTGGGGCGGCTTGGCGCTCAATGCGGCGGCGATCGATACCCGCATCAAGGCTACCGTCGCCTCGACGATGTACGACATGACACGCGTCAATGCTCGCGGGTATTTCGATGCGATGGACGCAGATGCCCGCTACGAACTGCGTAAGCAGCTCAACGCCCAGCGTACGGAGGATGCGCGGAACGGTTTCTATGCCCTCGGCGGCGGGGTCGTGGACCCGCTGCCCGACGATGCCCCGCAGTTCGTGAAGGATTACTACGCCTACTACAAGACACCGCGCGGGTATCACGAACGTTCGCTCAACTCCAACGGCGGTTGGAACAAGACTTCGGCTCTGTCGTTCATCAACATGCCGATCCTGGCCTACAGCGACGAGATTCGCAGTGCCGTGCTGGTCGTTCACGGCGAAAAGGCCCATTCGCGCTACTTCGGCGAAGATGCTTTCGCGCGTCTTGCGGGCGATAACAAGGAATTGCTGATTATCCCCGGTGCGAATCATACGGATCTTTACGACAATCTTGCCGTTATTCCGTTCGATCGCCTGGCAGCCTTCTTCGGGGAGCATCTGAAGTAATGCCGCTCGTAAAAATAGGCGCCGTCCGAATCTCTCGGGCGGCGCCTGTTTGTTCGCCAGCAGGGCCTATTCTTCGATGAAATCGATGTTGACCTGTCGTTGGAAGACCTCCTGCAACGAAATGTTGGTTTCGGTAGCCGAGACGCCCGGGATGCGAAGGATGCCGTCGAAGATCGTCCGCATGAGGTGCTCGTTGTCGAGACAGTAGAGCTTGACGAGGATCGTGCTGGAACCCGTGATGAAGTGGCATTCGACGATCTCGGTGATCTTCTTCAGATGATCGACCGTCTGTTTGAGCAGTTGCGGGTCGCTCAGCATGATGTTGATGTGTGCGCAGACGTCGAATCCCATCATCTTGGGGTCGACGATCAGGCGGCTGCCCATGATGACGCCCGATTCGTTGAGCTTGCGGATGCGCTGGTGGATGGCGGCGCCCGAAATGCCGCATTCGCGGGCTATTTCCAGAAACGGCATGCGCGCATTTTTAATCAAATATTTGAGTATCTTGCGGTCGATTGCGTCCAATGCGGTTTTATTCATGTGAGGTGTTGTTTGGGAAAACCGTATCCGGATTCAAACCTGGTCGGGCTGTTCGTCCTTTCGCGGTCCGAATCGCATACTGGTCTCGCTTCGTTCGTTTCAGTTTTCGATGACTCCCAGTTCGCGGCCGATCTTCGTGAAGGCTTCGATACAGCGATCGAGCTGCTCGAAGGTATGTCCGGCCGAGACCTGCACGCGGATGCGCGCCTGTCCCTTTGGTACTACCGGATAGTAGAATCCCGTGACGAAGATACCCTCGTCCTGCAACTTCGCGGCGAAGTCCTGCGACAGCTTGGCGTCGTAGAGCATCACGGCGCAGATGGCCGACTGTGTGGGCTTGATGTCGAATCCTGCGGCGAGCATCCCCGTGCGGAAGTGTTCGACGTTGGCGACCAACCGGTCGTGCGCCTCGTTGCTCTCGCCCAGCATGCGGAACAGCTCGATGCCCGCGCCGACGACTGCGGGCGGCAGCGAGTTGGAGAAAAGGTAGGGACGCGAGCGCTGGCGCAGCATCTCGATGATCTCGCGGCGTCCCGTGGTGAAGCCGCCGACGGCACCGCCGAAGGCTTTGCCGAGCGTTCCGGTGATGATGTCCACCTTGCCGCGCAGGTCGTAGAGCTCCGTGATGCCGCGACCCGTAGCACCCAGTACGCCGGCCGAGTGGCACTCGTCGACCATCACCAGGGCGTCGTATTTCTCAGCCAGAGCGCAAATCTCGTCGAGCGGTGCGGCGTTGCCGTCCATCGAGAATACGCCGTCGGTGCAGATGATGCGGAATCGCTGCGCCTGGGCCTGTTTCAGACACTCTTCCAGTTCGGCCATGTCGGCGTTGGCATAGCGGTAACGTACGGCCTTCGACAGCCGTACGCCGTCGATGATCGAAGCGTGGTTCAGCGCATCGGAGATGATGGCGTCCTCGGCGCCGAACAGCGGTTCGAACACGCCGCCGTTCGCATCGAAGCAGGCGGCGTAGAGGATCGTGTCCTCCGTGCCGAAATAGTCGGCGATGGCCTGTTCGAGCTCCTTGTGGATATCCTGGCATCCGCAGATGAAACGTACGGACGACATGCCGAAGCCGCGGCTGTCCATAGCGCGTTTGGCCGCTTCGATAAGCCGCGGATTGTCCGACAGGCCGAGATAATTGTTGGCACAGAAGTTCAGTACCTTACGACCTGCCACCTCGATTTCGGCGCGCTGGGGCGAAGCGATGACCCGCTCCCGTTTGTAGAGTCCCGCAGCATCGATCGCGTCGAGTTCCTGCCGCAGGTAATCTTTGATTTTTCCGTACATGGGTTATATTTTGTTGGGTTTTCCGCTTTCGAAAGTTTCAATTCGTTACAAATATAACGACTTTTTTCCGAATCTTTCGTTTCGGAACGTTTTTTTCATCCATTTTTTTCGTGCCGCCGTGTCGTCACGGAGCTGGGAAGCATCTTCTTATGCGGTTTTTTATCGGTATTGCGTGCGGATTCGTATTTTTTATTCGTTTTTTGTTACCTTTGTACGAATATCAACCCATTCAAACTATGAAAAAAGAGTGCGTATTGGTCAGCGGCGGTGCCGGATACATCGGTACCCATACGACCGTTGAACTCATCGGCGCCGGATACGACGTCGTGATTATCGATAATTTCTCCAATTCGGAGATGAAGGCTGTGGAGGGCGTGCGACGCATCACGGGCGTCGAAGTGCCCTTCGAACAGGTCGATACGTGCGACGAGGCTGCGCTTCGCCGCGTGTTCGAGAAGTACGATTTCAACTCGGTGATCCACTTCGCCGCCTATAAAGCCGTGGGCGAGTCGGTCGCCGAACCGTTGAAGTACTACCGCAACAACATGGTGTCGTTCATGAACATCTGCGCCCTGATGCGCGAATTCGGACGCCGCAACATCCTCTTCTCGTCGTCGGCTACGGTTTACGGCGAGGCCGAGGTGCTTCCCGTGACGGAACAGACGCCCCGCAAGCCCGCAACGTCGCCCTACGGCAACACCAAACAGATGGCCGAGGACATCCTGCGCGACTGCTGCGCCGCCTACGAAGGGATTCGCGGCATCGCCCTGCGCTATTTCAATCCCATCGGTGCCCATCCTTCGGCACTTATCGGCGAGCTTCCGCGCGGCGTGCCGCAGAACCTGGTGCCCTACATCACGCAGACGGCAGCCGGGATTCGCGAGTGTCTGTCGATCTTCGGTAACGATTACGACACGCCCGACGGCACCTGCCTGCGCGACTATATCGATGTGGTGGACCTGGCCAAAGCCCACGTGGCAGCCGTCGGCCGCATGACGCGCGAGGCGATGAAGAGCGATTACGAGATTTTCAACATCGGAACGGGACGTCCCGTATCGGTGCTCGAACTGGTCGAGGGCTTCGAGAAGGCGAATTCGCTGAAGCTCAATTATAAGATCGTCGACCGTCGTGCCGGCGACGTACCCGCCGTATGGGCCGATACGAGCCTGGCCAACGAGGAACTGGGTTGGAGTGCCGATCGTCCCCTGGAGGAGACGTTGCGCACTTCGTGGCAGTGGGAGAAACACGTGCGCGGTATCGAGTAACCGGGTCCTTGCGATCAGCATCGAAGTCGTCCGAAGAGATTCGGGCGACTTTTTTTGCGGCCGGGTGGATATTGCTGTCCGGCTGCACGGCATACGAAAACGGGATTCCGGGTTGAGAACCGGAATCCCGTCAATATTTCGCCGGGTTCGTGCGAACCCGATGCTATTGCGCGTCGTTGTCGATCACGCAACGGACGGCATGTCCGCAGGCACGCTTCTCGTAGGTGTTGGCTTTGGACCCCGAGAATGTGCTGAATACGAAGTAATAGGCTCCGTAGCTGGATGCCGTCTTATAGTGATTGGCGGTCCAGTAGCAGGCGAATCCGTAGTCCGAACCTCCGGTCAGGCTGAGATTTCCGTTGATAGCGTTCATACGTCCCGAGAAGGGGAAATACCAATTGTACTCGCCGATGTTTACCTCCACCACGTTGTACTCGACGGCGTATTTGTCGATCATCGTCTGTGGTACGAGCTGCACGAAGTAGCCGCAATAGGCGTAGGTTCCCGTGAGGCCTGTGGAAACGTAGTCGTTCTCGGGGACGCGCCATCCTGCGGGACACGGGTCGTAGATCGTCTTGCAGTGCGTATCGGCCGATCCGCCCCAGAGGTCGTTGTTGTGCGTGGAGAGGGTCGTCGTGTACCAGTCGCCGACGTTGTTGTTCGAGTTCCCGTAGAAGGTCGTGGGATGGAGGATCGAATTTTTCAGGTTGTTCGTCGTGACGACCAGATCGAAGTCTACCGTCACCGGATTGCCGTCGATGTCGTAAAGCGGACGGGTCTTCGCCGTTTCGTGATCGGCCAGACGCGGGAACGGATCCTTGCGGCCCCACTGGTAGTAGAGGCCCATGAAGTCCATCGATTTCCAGTCGTCGCTCGTAGCGCCGAGGTCGCGGTTCATGTATACCCATGTCACGTTCGAACTTTCGAAATTGCGAACCTGCAAAGCATTTTGCAGCGGATTGTAGTCGGTGACCCAGATGTGCCAGCTCCAGAGGATCTGACCGTCGAGCGACCGTACGGCTACCAGTGCGTTACCCGAAAGATCGGCTATCGTGAGTTGGATCGTCTGTGCGGCGATGTCGAACGATACCTCTTCGATAAGTCCTTTCGTATCTTGCCACAGCAGTTCGGCCGAGACGGATTCGAGGCGGTCTTCCTGTTTGTCGGAGTTGCCGCGGAAGGAAGCATCGAAACGGACGATCGATCCGGGGGCTACGAGATGGCAGTTGGCGCGTTTTTCGATCACGGTCACCTTCCGCAATACCACCTCGGCGCTGGCCGATGCACTGCGACCGAAGTTGTCGGCGACGGTGAGCGATACGGTCGTCGTATTGCTCTTCTCGGGGACGGTCAGCGTGACGTAACCCATATCGGCTGCTTCGGCTTTCCAGCCGTCGGTTGCGGCGACCTCGATCCGCTCGATCGTTGCGTAGCCCAGCTCCTCGACGTTGTAGGTCAGCGTCAGCGTATCGCCCGCCTGACCGCTGAGGTTGTAGACCGGCTGTTCGAATGCGACGTCGAGCGCACCGGACTCGGTGATCGTTACGGTAACCTGAGCCGATGCCGTGCGGGTGCCGTCGAGCGATGCGACGTTCAGCGTTACGGCGATCGTTTCCGACTCTGTGTTCACGTCCGGAGCGACGAAAAGAATACTGCCCGTGTTGCGGCCGCTCATCAGCGTTTCGAAGGCATAGGTGTCGTTCGACGGTGTGGCCGTGGCGACGAGTGCACCTCCGGCATTGGTCACCGTGAAGGGTATTTCGAGCGTCTCGAGCGGAGCCACGGTGTAGCTCTCCTGCTCGAAGGCGATGTTCATTCGGTCGAGTATTTCATCCGTCTCGCAGGCCGCGATGCCGAGCAGTGCGAACGAAGCGAGCAGTATTTTCAGCATGTTTTTCATGTTCGATGGGGTGTTATGCGGTTAGAAGAATCGGTTGGCTGTCGGTGCGGAAGCAGGGACGTTGCGGATGATTTCGCGCGTGAACGAGATGTCGATCAGGCGGTAGGAGCAGCAGGAGCCGCTCCAGGCCTGCGACGTGTGGAACCACATGCCGAAAGCCATGCCCTTGTTCTCCTCGAAGACGATCGAGTTGAGGTCTGCGGAGATCGTTCCCGTGAGCTTCTGTCCGCCCTGGTAGTCGGTGGCGATGCTTTGGCCTGATTTGGTGATATAGACGGTCTTCACATCGGCCAGCTGGTCGGGATCCTGCGAGAGGCCCATGAAGAAATAGGTGCCGATCATCTCGCCGATCGAAATGGATACGGTGCGCTTCTCGGGTGCGATGGCGAGCGTGAAGGGGGCTTCGGTCGTCGTGGCGAGGAAATCCGTGCCGAAGCCGTTCACCTTATAGGTGGCATTCTGTTCGTCGGCCGAGACGTTGACGATGAAAGAGCGGTTGATGAAGGCGCCGGACTGGGCATCGAAAGATTGCCCGGCCAGGGTCCAGGTTCCCGGCATGCTGTCGTAAACGCTGTACTGCGAGACTCGTGCCATGCGCACGATCTGTCCGGCCGAAAGAACGATCTGCGCGGTGCGGGTCTCTGCGGCGTTGGCCTTGCAGTCGAGCGTCAGCTTTCCGTCGGTGTTCGAGACGGTGAGCCAGTCGGCGTTGCAGGATACCTCCCAGGCGACGTTAGCCAGCACCGTGACGGTCGTGCTGCCTTCGACGGCGAGGAGTTCGATATCGGAATTGTCAATCGAAAGGATGGCTCCTGCCTGCTCGACGGTGAAGGATCGGGTGATTTCGCCTACCGAGAGGGTGATGCGCTCTTTGCGGATCTCGGAGGTCGGATTCTGGGTCGGCGTGATGATGAGTTTGCCCGGTTGCGGGACGAGGGCGAGCCAGTCGGCTTTGGTGGTCGCAGTCCATTCTACGTCGCATGTTACGGCGACTTCGACCGCTTCGGCCGCTGCCGCCAAAGCGATGGATTCCGCTTGTTCGGGCAAGTCGATCGTCGCGCGGGACTGGGTGAGGGCCATCGTGGCGACGGGTGCGGTGTCTCCCGCGCGGGCGAGGGTCAGAATTGCGGTGCGGGTGGCGTTACGATCGTTTTGCGTATAGGTGGCGCGGATACCCCCTCCCTCGACGGTCGCGGTGCACCACGGTTGGTCGGATGCTACGGTGAGGTTCGAGAGTTTCTCGCTTACCTCGAACAGGTACGATCCGGCGGCAGCGCCGACTTGAGCCGATGCGGGTGCGACGTACGGAGGAATGGGGGTTTCCGTAACGATCTCCTCGTCGTTGCAGGCCGCGTTGCAAAGCAGTGCGACGCACAACCAAATCCGATAAAGAAAAGTTTTTCTCATAATTAATGAATTTAAGGGAAAATTTTTGAAAGGATTTTTCGTGTTTCGATAGTCGTGCCGTTTTCGTATCGGTTTCCATCCGGTTTTTGCGCATCGTGCGGGTATACGACCCCCAAGCAGGATACCTGCGGGGTATCGTGCGATGCGTTTTAATACTATAATATATATCGTGTAAATTGTGACCTAACCCGTTCGTAAGAACTTATGCAAAGATAGCGAAAAAACGGTCTGTTGATTCTTTGCGACCGTAAAAAATTGATAGAAAATCGATTGCTGTTATAATTCGGGATGATTTGTCGTCGGGCGATTACGATTCGTAATCGAATTGGTCGAAGCGATTGCAGATCGTAAGCGGCGTGAAAGCGGGAAAAATGACGGACGGATCGACGCCGTAGCATCCGGTGCGACGGTTACTCCGCTTCGGGGTAGGATTTCGGTCGGGTATCCGACGGCGATGCGCTTTCGGATGATCGATGGGGCCGTTGCGGCAGGTAGTCGACGGCCGCTTTGCGGGCCTGGGCATGCTGGTAGCAGCGGGGAATGCGGTAGATGCGTCCATCCTTGCGCAGGCGGGCGCCGGTCTGGTGGAAGGTGAAGGGTACCCCGGCGGCGACGCATTGGTCGCGGAGGGCTGTCACCCATTCGAAGTCGCAGATGCGGGCTGCGGGGCCCGATTCTCCGCCGGCGGAGACCTCCTCGATTCGGGGCGAGAGCCACGGCGTGAGGTCGAGCGGTTCGAGCAGCGGGGCGCAGACGATGAGTTTATGCCGGATCGGGAGTTCGAGGAATATCGGCAGACGCAGCTGCGCGACCTGCCGATTCTCTACCGTGCAGCCGATGGCGACGTTTTCGTATCCCGCGCCCCAGTCCGGAGGCAGTACCTGTGCGAGCCGTCCGATGCGCTTGGTGAAGAAGACGAACTTCAGGTCGTTGCGCAGCCGCATCATGGCCCACGCTTCGGCGCGCCAGGAATCGGCTTCTTCCAGCAGGAAATCCGACGTGAAGCAGGTGTAGAGCGTCTCGCCGCCCGGAATCCGAAACCGTCCGTCGCGTCGCCGCTGTACGGGGAGTCCGAATGCGGCCGTGCGACGCGCCGTGCTGCTGTCGGTGTCGAACGCTGCGTCCTGCCGGTAGACGTAGCAGTTGCGGCACCCTTCGCTCAGTTTGCGGCATCCGTGCCAGGGGTTCCAACCGACGGCCATCTTATCGGAGTATTTGATCGGCGTCGGAATCGGGCTTCAGTTCCATCGACAGGCGTACCATGTGACGGCATTCGAGCCCGTTTTCGTAGATCGGGGCGGGGTAGTAGCGGCGGAAATAGTCGCGGTCGAGGCCCGTGCGGACGAATCCGCAGCGTTCGTAAAGGGCGATCTGCCCCCATCCCGAGTCGCCTGTGCCGATCTCCAGCCTGCGGAAGCCGCGGCTGCGGGCCGTCGCTACGGCATGATGCAAGAGCGCCGTGCCGATGCCCTGTCGTTGGCTGGCGGGTTCCACGGCGATATTCACCACCTCGGCCGTGAAAGGGCGCGTATGCAGCAACAGATATTGCCCGACGATCCGTCCGTCGCGCACGAAAGCATAACAGTCGCTGCGCGGAAGATAGTCCGCTACCGAGCCTTCGTATTCGTCGGCCAGCAGCAGCAATTCGTGCGACGGGGTATCGGTCGGTCGGATTTCGAATTTCATGGCGTCGGGGTTCAGAACAGGGAAACGATACCTCGGAAGGAGAGCAGCACGACGGCGTAGCGTACGACTTTACCGGTGAACATCGCCGCGACGGTGATCGGGAGGTTGCTGCGCATCATGCCGAGCAGCACGGCGATAGCCCCTCCGATGACCGGCAGGAAGGCGAAAAAGGCCATCGCGGCGCCTCGCCCCGCGACGAACTTCTGCGCCCGGGCCAGCTGTTGCTGCGTGACACCCACCCGTTCGAACCACTGCGTGCGACCCAGCATGCCGATGGCGTAGCAGGTCATGCCGCCCAGGGTGTTGCCCAGGGTCGCCACGGCGAGGCAGACCCAAGGGTCGAGTCCCAGGCCCAGCAGCAGGACGAACACCGCTTCGGAGCTGAACGGCAGGATGCTCCCGGCGACGAGCGCCGAGAGGAAAAGCCCCCAGTAGCCCCAGTCGACGAGCAGTTGCGTGAGTGTTTCCATGATCGCGGACAGGTTGCCGGCAAAGCGGTCAGACGACCGGCTTTTCTGCGGGTTTGGCGTTGGCGAGGATGGTGTCGGTCAGCGCTCGGATGATCGAATTCTTAACATAGGTGCGACGCACGGCGACGGCGATTTTTCGCGAGGTGGCGCCTTTGGCCAGCATCTTGAGGCGGTCGCGGCGGTCGGACGGAATGTATTCTGCGGCCATTTCGGGGATGATCGTCAGACAGGCCGTGCAGTCCACGATGCGCATCAGCGTATCGAGCGACCCCGACTCGAAGGAGTAGTGCGACGGCATGTCGCGTTTGGCCTGGCAGAGTTCGATGATCTGGTCGCGCATGCAGTTTCCGGCGCTCAGGATCACCAACTCCTTCAGGTCGATGTCCTCGATGCGGATGTTCGAACGTTCGTAGAGCGGATTTTCGGGTGATACGTAGGCGTAGAAGCGGTCGTTGAATAGTTCCTGTTCGAGGATTCCTTCGCCGCACGTGCCGCTGGCGACCAGTGCGGCGTCGATCCGGTCGCGTTTGAGCGCCTCGACGATATTCGAAGTAACCATCTCGGAGATCTCCAGTTCCACTTTCGGAAAGTCGCGCACGAAAGCCGGGATGAACTTGTGCAGCAGGTAGGGCGCGATGGTGGGGATGACCCCTAACCGCAGTTTTCCCGAGGTTTCGCCCTTGAGTTCGGCTACGGATTCGCGGATGCAGTTGTATGCCCGCAGCGTCTCACGCGCGCGGTCGAGAACCACTTCGCCCGCTTCGGTCGGGATGACGGGTTTTTTCGAACGATCGAGCAATACGACGCCCAATTCTTCTTCGAGCGCTTTAATCTGCATGCTCAGAGATGGTTGCGTAACGAAACAATGCTCGGCCGCGACCGAAAAACTGCCGCAGTTGGCTACGGCCAGGAGATATTCGAGTTGGATGATCGTCATAACGTCGGGTTATTTCCGTATGCGAAAATATAAAAAAAAACGATAACGCCCAACTTTTTTGGCGACCGCCGCGGATTTTCGTAAGTTTGCACGATATTAGGCCTTTCCGCGATAGCCGGCTCCGGCTTTCCGGTCGTTCGGTTCGGCTGCAAGAGCGAAAGGTCCCGATACGGACAAGTATAAATAACGACGAAAAGATATGGGAAAAATCATTCTTACGGGTGACCGTCCTACGGGTCGTCTCCATTTGGGACACTATGTCGGCTCGCTGCGCCGCCGTGTCGAGTTGCAGAACTCGGGCGAATTCGAGAAAATATTCATCATGATCGCCGACGCGCAGGCGCTTACCGATAATGCCGATAACCCCGAGAAGGTGCGTCAGAACATCGTCGAGGTGGCGTTGGATTATCTTTCGGCAGGTCTCGATCCCGCAAAATCGACGCTTTTCATCCAGTCGCAGGTTCCCGAACTGTGCGAATTGGCGTTCTACTACATGAACCTCGTCACGGTGCAGCGTCTACAGCGCAATCCGACGGTGAAGGCCGAAATCCAGTTGCGCGGCTTTTCGGAGAACGCTCCCGAGGCCGATACGACGCAGCGTCAGGGTATTCCCGTGGGATTTTTCACCTATCCCATCAGCCAGGCGTCGGACATTACGGCATTCCGTGCCACGACCGTACCTGCGGGCGAGGACCAGGAGCCGATGATCGAGCAGACGCGCGAGATCGTCCATAAATTCAACGCCGTCTATGGCGAAACGCTCGTCGAACCGGAGATCTTGTTGCCCGACAACGCCGCCTGCATGCGTCTGCCGGGAACGGACGGTAAGTCCAAGATGTCCAAATCGTTGGGCAATTGCATCTATCTTTCGGATACGGCCGACGAGGTGAAAAAGAAAGTGATGGGCATGTACACAGATCCGGACCACCTGCGTGTCGAAGATCCGGGCAAGGTCGAGGGCAACACGGTTTTCACCTACCTCGATGCTTTTTGCCGTGAGGAACACTTCGCCAAATATCTGCCCGATTACGCTTCGCTCGACGAACTGAAGGCCCACTACCGCCGCGGCGGATTGGGCGACGTGAAGGTCAAGCGGCTGCTCATCGCCGTGCTCAACGAAGTGCTGGATCCCATTCGCGAGCGCCGTCGCTATTTCGAGGGCCGCATCGAGGAGGTTTACAAGGTGCTCGAGGAGGGCTCCGCCACGGCTCGTGCTGCGGCTGCCGCGACGCTCGACGACGTGCGCAATGCCATGCGGATCAATTATTTCGGAGACAAGGAACTGATCGAAAAGCAGGCTCGGGCTTATGCCGAGAAGAACGCGGCGAAGTAAGTGCCGGGGGTGATGAACAGCTCGGATGTTCGTATTCGGCGGTCGGGCCGGTCGTATCGGAGCTGCGGCGCCCAGGGGCGTCGGGTTTTCGAATGCGGCGAAACCGATCGTTCGCCGATACCGTAAAAACGGTATAAAACGTGCAGGATAGCAACATCCGATATTAAAACGTGGAAGCCATGCAACTTCGTACGGATCGTATTTACGCCGTGTTCCTGCGCCTGACGCGGCGCTTGTCCAACAGCCAGATGATGATGGTTCTGGCCGTTATCATCGGTGTGCTCGCCGGATTGGGTACCTATCTGTTCGAGATTCTGCTTTACGCCATCAAGGGCGGTCTGACACGATGGTTCCCGGTCGAAAGCGCACACTTGCTTTACCTGATCTATCCGGTCGTGGGTATCGTTCTGGCGACGCTGTTCGTCAAATACATCGTGCGGGCCAATATTTCGGAGGGGGTCACGCGGGTGCTCTACGCCATGTCGAGTACCCATTCGCGCATCGCGCCCCACAACTGCTGGACCTCGGTGGTCGGCGGCGGCGTGACGATCGGATTCGGCGGTTCGGTGGGGCCTGAGGCCCCGATCGTGCTGACGGGTGCGGCCATCGGTTCGAACGTCGCACAGCTCGCACGACTCAACTACAAACAGACGACGCTGCTGCTCTGTTGCGGCGCGGGTGCGGCGTTGGCCGCCATTTTCAAGGCGCCGATCACGGGTGTGGTCTTCGTGCTGGAGATTCTGATGCTCGACATTACCGCCTCGTCGGTCATTCCGCTGCTCATCGCTTCGATCACCGCCACGACGATGGCTTTCATGCTGCGGGGCTTCGATCCTCTGCTGGCCGTGACGCTGGCTCCGGGCGACGCTTTCGAGTTGTGGCAGATTCCGCTCTATATCCTGCTGGGGATCTCCACGGGGCTGATGTCCTGGTACTTCACGACGATGAATTCGCGTGTGGGGGCCTATTTCAAAAAGATCGACCGGCAGTATAAGAAATGGATTGTCGGAGGTGCCGTGCTGGGTATTCTGATTTTTATTTTCCCGCCTTTGTACGGCGAAGGTTACGAGGGACTTACGACGCTGATGCACGGCAACGAGAAACAACTTTTCGACAGTTCGCTCTTCTATCGTTTCCGCGATATCGACTGGGTGGTGATTCTTTTCATCGTGGCCTCGATGTTCTTCAAGGTCATTGCTATGGCCTCGACCAATGCCGCGGGCGGTGTCGGCGGAACTTTCGCTCCGTCGTTGTTCGTCGGCGGATTCACCGGGGCGAGCGTGGCGCTTATCTGCAACGCTTTGTTCCACTGGGACGTGCCTCTCGTGTCGTTCACGCTCGTGGGCATGGCCGGGGTCATGGCCGGGGTGATGAATGCGCCGTTGACTTCGATTTTCCTGATCGCCGAACTGTCGAGCGGCTACGGACTTTTCATCCCGCTGATGATTACGGCCTGCATCTCGTTCGCCGTGGATTATTACCTCGACCCCGATTCGATCTATACCAAGCAATTGCGGCTCAAGGGCGAGTTGCTGACCCACGACAAGGACCAGTCGGTGTTCGTCTTCCTGAAACTCGATGAGCTGATGGAGACCGATTTCCTGCGTATCAAGGAGAGCTTCACCCTGGGCGATATCGTGCATATCATCTCCACGGCTCATCGCAACATTTTCCCCGTGATCGACAATTTCGGCCGTCTGATAGGTGTCGTGCAGTTGGACGACCTGCGCGAGGATATGTTCAAGCGCGAAAAGTACGGACATCCGATCTCGGACTACATGATCCAGCCGCCCGACCGCATTCTGGAGCACGAAGCGATTCAGAGCGTGCTGCCCAAATTCGAGGACAGCCATACGTGGATGCTGCCCGTGGTCGACAAACAGAACCGTTATCTGGGCTTTATCTCCAAATCGCGCATCCTGAACGCCTACCGCGAACAGCTGGTGAAAATCCAGCAGTAGAGGACCGTTGTATTCCGGCGGTTCGCGGCTTCCGCGATTCGGGTCCTTGCCGTCGTCGTCGCGTGACGAATCGGTGTATTTCATCGATGAAAATGCACCGAATGTGGAATTCGGTGCGTTTTGCTGCGAAATTTTCGCTATCTTGCGGCAGAAAACGCAACTTATCATGAAAAGACTGTCGATTTTCCTTTGCGCGATCGTTTTATGCGCATTTTCCGCCGTAGCTCAGACGCCCGAGTTCTCCGAACCCGAATTTATCGGGCAGGTGCTCGCCATACGCGGCGACGATACAACCATCCAGCTTCCGCAGGAGAGTCTGACGCCCCGCCACCGTTCGTCCGTAGGTCAGATATTGTTCGGTATCGGCAAGGACCATATTGACGAAATGACGCTCAAGGGGCAACGTGCCCTCACGCGTTTCGGTGCGGACGACGGCATCGCTTTCATCGTGCGGGTTCCCGATAACCGGATAGACCCCATGTCGGCCATCAGCGTCATACGCTTCAAGGTTAAAAAACGGATGCGTGTGGCCGAATTCGCTTCGGTGGGAACCTTCGGCGAGCGGCAGAGCAACACGCTCGAACGCCAACCTTTCACCGCGCGGCGTTTCGGCAGGAGTTCCTACCTGATTATCCTCAAGAATGCGACTCCGGGAGAGTACGGCATCACGGTCGACATGCTCGGCGGTCTCAATATCTCGACGTTCGGTGTGGACGAATAACGGAGTCCTAATTACATTCTTTCCCGATGAAGCGACTGAAATACCTGCTGTTCGCCTCGATCCTCTGGGCTGCGGCAGGGTGCAACGACGACGATATAACGGATGCGGACTTCGCGGTCTATGTCTCGAAATCGGATCTGCGTATCAAAACGGCCGGTGAGTCGTTTCCCGTCATCGTGCATGCGCGCGGTCCGTGGAACGTCACCGATTGTCCCGGGTGGGCGAGTGTCGAGCCGATGCGGGGCGAAGGTTCCTGCGAGGTGACCGTCACAGTGGCGGCGAACGCGGACTATGTTCGTCGGGGCGAGTTGCGGATTGCCTATGGCGATCGTTCGCAGACCCTCTCGCTGCGTCAAAACGGCATCCTCTTGCGAGGGCTTCCCGTGAAATGGCTCTTTTCGGCCGCCGATTACCAAAGCGGCAAATACAACGAGGCGTTCGTGTTGCGAAATGCGCTGCCAGCCGAGACGGGCCGCGGAGTACTCGGATTTTTCCAAACACCGGAGAATGCCGAGATGGCGACGATCGAACGTGCGGTGGCTGAAGATACGGGACATCCCGTGGTTTGCGGTGTGCTTCCGGGCGATTATTGGCTTTTCAAAGCTACCGCCGAGGACGATGTGGAGGCCGGGACGACCTTGCATGTCTATTTCCCGACACGCTCGTCGGGAGCGGGACCGCGTTATTGGATGCTTGAATACCGCGACGGGGCGGCGTGGCTGCCACTGGGAAATCTGCGCGAGGCCGAAATCATCCGCGAGATCGAGCCCGCAGCGGAAGGCGGTACCGAAGATGGAACTCCGGACGAACCCCGAACGGAGCGGATAACGTTCGAATATACGCTCGACCTGGTCCGCGACCTCACCGGTGCTAAGGTGATCGGTACGGACAACGCGTCGATCGATCTGGACTTCGTGCCCAGTGCCCCGATTCCGGCCGGGACGGATATCGAAGTGCGTCTACGTTGTGTCTCTGCGATTCCTTGCATCGAAAAGAGCGAGCCGGAAAGCCCGGATCCGGATATGCCTGAGACGCCGGATTCCGAAGTAGTTCGTACTGAGGAGGGATCGGAGGAGGTCGAGGTCGACAAGGGGTTCAACCGCATTGCGGGTACGCTCAATGCGCAGCCTTCGATTACGGTGGTCGATACCGAGTTCGCGGGAATCGAATAGCTCCCGAAATCGTAGAAAAAACACCTCCCGGGCACGGACGCTCGGGAGGTGTTCGGTTTTCGAGCCGGAATTCGCTCGTTTGTTATTCGAGTGCGCTCGGACGGCCGGTCGGGGACGCCGTTTCGCTCAATCGAACAACTCGTTGAGCAGATAGGCGAGCCGATAACCGGCTTTCTGGAATTGACTTTCGATCAGCGGAACCGCGAGGTTGAGGAAATCCTGTCCCAGCCGGGCATCGGGTTTGGCCCATTCGAACTGCGGTTCGCAGCTTACGGCCGCTTCGTGGAGCCAGTCGCGCGGAGTTCCGGCGACGATGGCGACCTGCTCCTGCTTCGAGAGTTTGTCGAGTTCCTCGGCCCACTCCGATACCGACCAGATACGCGTCGTGGTGATGATCTCGTTGTCCCATACCGAGTGGACGTAGAATTTGTGCGGCTTGTGATACTTGTCCTCGAACATCACGTCGTATTTCATGTTGTACGAACTGTATTTGATATGCGCCGGACAGTGCATGTCGCCTGTGAGGTGGATGATGTACTTGAGGTTGACCATCACGGCCGAATCGCTCAGGTGCTTGTAGTCGCGCAGGTTCTCGATCGCCAGTTCGAGACCGTAAATAGCGTCTCCCTTACCGCCGTTCAATGAAGCGTCGTAGTTCAGCGAGGCGTCCACGGGGGCGGTGTGCCAGTTGTTCGTGAATTTGTACTCCGGCGTGTGACGGTATTCATCCATCCATTTGGCGTAGTAGACGATCGAGTGGCCGCCGAGGTAGTGTTCGATGCGTTTTTTGGCGCGTTTGGTCAGGTTGCGTTCTGCCAGCTTGGCAATGGTCTCGTGGCCTTCGCGTCCCCAGCCGAAGGCAGTCTGTGCACACGACAGCGTGAGCGTCGCCGCAAAAAGGGTCAGTAGGAATTTTTTCATAAGAGAGGGGTCAATTTATGGTATTCGTCTCGTAAAGATACGCAAATTTTCGGAAATCGACTGTTTCCGAAAAGGCTCCGGTCGAGGGTTCCGAAACCCCCGGCCGGAGCCTTCCGATCGAAATTCTCGTCCGGTTATTCCTCCTCGACCCGAATGTCGAGATCGGCCGGCGAAGTCTTGTAGGGTGTGCTCAGGCGCAACGTGGCCTGCGTACCTGCCGGAGTGTCGGCCTCGCAACGGATGACCAGGGTCTGGACATAACGCGGAACTTTTTGGAACCGGTTCTGCGTATCGTCCATCAGATAAAGATAGTCGTAGGCCTTCAGCTCTTCCGACGGCCGCTCGGGGATCAGGTTAAACGAGATGCCCGATGCTTCCGGGAGAAGTTCGGCTTTCGAAATTCCCTGGGAGAGAATCTCGACTTTGATCGTATTGTGCGCGGGCGTGAGCGTAATCTGTTTGTAGTTCTCGACTTCGATGGGGCGCGTGCCGCCGAGGACATAGATGTCGGAATACCACCAGGGATCGCTTCCGGTGTACTTTTTTCCCGTTTCGTGATCCGATTCGCACGAGCAAAGCGTGCCGATTGCGAGCAATAAGGTAAATAGCTTTTTCATATCGGAATTTGGTTTCGTGGTGTTTGCAGAGTATCTTCCCGGGGCGGTTTCCCGTGTCGGGCGTTATCGATCGACACGGGAAACCGGGAGAAGCAGGGGTGCGGCCGAACTCCTCTCTGAATCCGATCAGTTCGTCATGCTGTCCTCGTAACCCGGATTCTGCGAAAGCGCGCCTTCGGTGATCTGTCGCTGGTCGACCGGAATGGGCCACAGGTAGTCGCGGCTTTCATCCCATTTGTAGGTCTGGTCCTTGAAACAGATGACATAGCCTTTATCGCCTTCGGTCAGCTCGATATCCTTGCCGGCACCGACTTCGAGCATCGTCTCGCACTCCGATGCGGGTTTCTTGTCTCCGCTCCACAGGCAGATGTCGTTCGTGCCGTCGCCGTTCATGTCGAACTCGCCCAGCGAGGGGAAGTAGCAACCCAGGAATCCGCCCGTCGTGTTCGATGCGGGAGCGAGCTGTGCGCCCTCCTTCCAGCGGAGCATGTCCCATTGGCGCTGTCCTTCGCTGACCAGCTCGATGGTGCGCTCGCGGCGGATTTCGAGCAGTACGCCCTGGTTCGTGCCGGTGCAATGGGGATAATAACTTGCCAGGAAAGCGTCGGGAGCGGCATTGGCAGCCTCCATGTCGAGACCCTTCATGCCTACGCGGTCGCGGATCACGTCGATCGTCTGCTTGACGTCGTCATCCGTAAGGGTGCCCAGTTCGGCCTTGGCCTCGGCGTAGTTGAGCAGCACTTCCGGATAGCGGAATACGGACCAGTCGGTCGTCGAAGTCGTGGCGCCGTTATGCGTGTCGTCGCTCACGAATTTGATGATGCGGTAACCGGTCAGGTCGTAGGTCTTGATATCCTCGATCACTTCGTCCAGACCATTCAGATCGTAGTATCCCGGGGCCATGATCGTCTGTGCCATACGCGGATCGCGGTTCTTGAACTGCTCGCTGTAAGGCATCGTCTCGTAGCCCGGTTGATCCTGGATTTTCGATCCGTCGGCCATCAGATAATGATAGGTGAAAGCGCGCGTGAGACTGTGACGGTTGTTGCGGTAGGTGAACTGAATGCCGTGGCGTACGAGAATATCGGCGTTGAAACGCATCGAAAGGATCGTCTCCTTCGCATCGGCGTCTTCGAGGATGAAGAACTCGCGATAGGGGGCGCCGAGTTTGTAGGTGTCGCCTTTGTAGAGCGAATATTTGTTGCCCGACATCACCTCCTGCGCCGCATCGGCTGCCAATTGGAGGAAATATTCGGCCGACAGGGTCTTGTCCTCGTAGCTCTCGTCGGGGATCCCGTGGTACTTGCGGAATGTACCTTCGAAGAGCGCGACGCGGGATTTCAATGCGCGGGCCGCGTTTTTGCTCAGACGGTAGAGCGCATCGCTGGACCATGCGTCGGGCAGCATCTCGATGGCGCGATCGAGGTCCTCCATGACCTTCTGCATTACGTATCCGCGACTGTCGCGCGGTTTGCGCAGCGAAGCCCAGTCGGTATCCGAGATCACGTAATCGTAATAGGGTATGTCACCGTATTTACGGACCTTCTCGTAGTAGAACAGGGCACGGAAGAAATAAGCCACGCCGTCGTAGCGGTTGCGAATCGATTCATCCTTGCAGTTCGACGAATGTTCGAGGTAGTAGTTGATGTAGCGCAGGTAGGTCCAGGCGCTCGACCACGACTCCGTATTCGGCGATCGCGTTCCCTGCTGCACGGAGTTCAGGGTGCGGGTGAATTGAATGTCCGAAGCCTGCACGCCGTCCTCGTCCGGACCGGACAACAGGGCGTAAAAACGGTTGGTACCGAGTTCGAGCTCCGCCTCGCTGGAGTAGAAGGTACTGGGCGCGAGCGCCGTTTCGGGCTCTTTGGTTAGAAAGTCCTCGCAGCTGCACAGCAGCAGGGCCGAAGCGGCGATTATTCCTGTGATATGTCTGGTTTTCATGGTTTAGTCGAATGGGAGTTAGAAAGTGATGTCGATACCTACCGAGAAAGTCCGCGAATAGGGATAGAGACAGTCATCCTTGGCGTTCGTTACGGCGACTTCGGGATCGACCGTCTTGCTGTAACGCTTCAGGGGCGACCAGTAGGCGAGGTTTTCGCCCGAGACGTAGACACGCAGTTTTTCGAGGATGCGTTTGTTGATCGGAATCGTATAGCCGAGCGTGATGTTTTTCAGACGGATATACGACGCGTCCTGAAGATAGCGGTCGTTCTTGACATTCATTGAACCGGCGCTCGACGTCTGGTAGCTTCGACGACGCGGGAAGTAGGTGTTGCGGTTGTCCTCGCTCCAGCACATCTTTTCGAAGTCCTTGGCGATGAACGACGTGGTGGGGAAGCTGTACGGGCCCCAGAAGTAGTAGCAGTTACTGCTGGGCATCCAGTCGATTTTGCCGACACCCTGGAAGAAGACCGCGAAGTCGAATCCGTTCCAGTTCAGGTCGCCGCGGATCGAGTAGGTGTAACGCGGACGGTCGTTACCGATGATGCGCATGTCGCCCGGATTGGATACCGTGCCGTCGCCGTTGTTGATGATGTTGTCGCCGTTCAGATCGAGGAACTTCACGTCGCCCGCCATCAGGTGGGAGACCGAAGCGTCGCTGCTGGAGTAGACGCGGTTGTTTACGGCCGTATCGTCGATGCGGGCCTGATAGCGTGCGGCTTCTTCGTCGGTCTTGAAGAGTCCGCCCGTGCGGTAGCCCCAGATTTCACCCAGCGTCTGACCCACGTAGTGGTCGGAGAGCAGTCGGTTTTTGTTGTTGTACTTCGTGATCTTGGTCTTCAGGTCGCCCAGCGAAGCCGAAATGCCGTAGGAGAACGGTTTGCCGGCCACCATGCGTTGGTCGCGCCAGCTGACCGTGATTTCATAACCCTTCGTGCGCAGGTCGGCGCAGTTGGCTTTCGGCGACGAGGCGCCGAATACGTCGGGCAACGTGATGGAGGTGGTAAGCATGTCCTTCGTGTCGCGGATGTAGAGATCGGCCGTGACGTTAAGCCGGTTACGCAGGAATCCCAGGTCGAAACCGAGGTTGTAGGTCGTGACCGTCTCCCACGTCAGACCGGCCGTCAGCGGATTGGGTACCGAGGCGTAGCTTACCTTGTCGGTGCCGTTGAAGGTGTAGGTGAACTGCGAGGTCGAAAGCGTCTCGATGTAGTAGTAGTCCGACACCTGCTGGTTTCCGAGCGATCCGTAGGAGAAACGTACTTTGGCATTGTCCCACCAACGACGCATCGGTTCCCAGAACTTCTCTTCGGAGATGCGCCATCCGGCGGATGCCGAGGGGAAGAATCCCCAGCGATCGTTTGCGGCGAAGCGCGACGAACCGTCGTAACGGGCCGAGAACTCGAAGAGGTATTTGCCTTTGTAGTCGTAGTTCACGCGTCCGAAGAAGCCGAGCGTACGGTATGCGGTGTTCGACTCGACGGCACGTTCGATTTCGCCCTGCGCCATGTTGATGAAGCTGAGTTTCTCGCTCAGCGAGCCTTTTTGGCGGATGCTGAGCGACGACGAACGTGCATCCTCGAAGTTACCGCCCGCGACGGCCGAGAAGTTGTGGTCCTTCCACGAGTGGGAGTAGTCGAAATAGGCGTTCACCACATGGGCGTTGAGGTAGGCGCGGTTCTCCTGGTAGAAGTCGTAGATCGAACCGTTGGTGAAGTCTACGACAGCCGTCTGCGTAGCGTTCCACGTGTTGGCTGTGGGGTAGGAACGGTACGATCCCAGCTGGTCGCGGCGGCGGTAGGTGTAGTCGCCGATGAGCTTGAGGTCCTTGTTCTGCGTGAGGTCGAACGTCAGTCGGTTGGTGATGATGTAGTTGTTGGTCTTGCGAGCGTTCTTGTTGCGTCCGTCGGTGAAGACGCCGCCGCGACCGCTGGCGATGGGCGAGTTGGCGAACTGGATGCCATTCGAATACATGAACGTCGTGCCGTCGGGGTTCACCGGGACGAACGTTGGCGAGATATTGTTGGCCGCATTCCACAGGATACCCTGCGAGACCAATCCTTCGGAACCGTCCTGTTCCCAGTAGCCGCCGTAGCTGTAGTCCGAACTTTCGAAGCTGAGGTTGTTCGAGTAATGGAGCCACGGCGTGACTTTGGCCTGGATCTTCGTGCGGAACGAATAGCCGTTGAACGTATCCTCCGAGCCGCTGTTGAACAGACCCTCGCGGTAGAGGTAACGGCCGCTGACGTAGTAGTTGAGTTTGTCGTTTCCGCCCGTCATCGAGACGTTGTGCTCGGTTTCGGGTCGGCTGCGCTTGAACATGTAGCCGTACCAGTCGAAATTACCCAGATAACGGTACTTCCCGTTGGCGTCGGTGACGACCCACGGACGGTCGGGATGCTCCGTCTTGTCGTTGCGGCGGTCGTAGAGCATCTGCATCTCTTCGTCGGAGTAGTTCCAGCCCTTCGTACCGCGGTAGGCTTGCGTGAATTCGTTGGTGAGCGTCACGTAGTCGTAACCCGAGGTCATGAAGTCGGTCGAGGTCGTGTTCCACGACACGCCGTAGCGGCCGTTGTAGGTGACTTTCAGGTCGCCCGACTTGCCGTTTTTGGTGTTGATGAGCACTACGCCGGCCGAAGCCTTCGCACCGTAGATCGAGCAGGCCGACGCGTCTTTCAGCACCGAGACCGACTCGATATCGTTGGGGTTGACCTGTGCGAGCGACGCCTCGATGCCGTCGATCAGGATCAGCGGGCTGCCGCTGTTGAGCGATACCGAACCGCGGATGTTCACCGAGTAGTTCTTCGATTCGATCGATCCGCTGCCGAGTGTCAGCGTCATCGAAGGATCGGCGCCCTGCAAGGCTGCGGCGGCATTGGTTACGGGACGGTTGTTGAGGTCCTTGCCGCTGATCGTACCCACGGCACCCGTGACGTTGACGCGCTTCTGCTGTCCGTAACCCACGACGACCACTTCGTCGATGGCGGCCGTGCCTTCCAGCAGCACGATCTCCTGCGGTGCATAGGTGCGTACGTTGATGAGCTGGGTCTGATAACCGATGAACGAGACGTTGAGCGTGGCGGGCAGCTGTACGTTTTGCAGTTCGAACTGTCCTTCGCCGCCCGAGGTGGTGCCGATCGTGGTTTTGTCGACGAGGATCGTCGCGCCGACGACGGATTGTCCCGCGGCGTCGCGGACCGTACCTTGCACCACGTTGGCGGCCGTCGTCGCAGCGGTTTTCTGCGGTGCGGCCTTCGTCACGGCGATGCTGTTGCCCGTGATGGTGTAGGTGATCTCCTGACCTGCGAAAATCTGGTCGAGGACCTCGGCGATCGTGGCGCCCTGGGCCACCACGTTCACTCGGCGTTGCATGTCCACTCCGGCCGATTTCACGGCTACGGAGTAGTTCTCCCGTTGGTTGAGTGCTTCGATGGCTTGCTTGACCGTTACATTCGTGAGTTTCAGATCGATCGCCTGAGCGGCTGCGGCCGAAGGGATGAGCAGCAGTGCGAGTGCGAACAACCTCACGATCGTACGCGCACAACGGGTGGCGGTTCGATGGTAAAGTTTTTTCATACTTGAGGTTTTAGTTGATTGGTATTTGCGTTTGTTATCTGTTTCGAGCGTTTTTCGAGATGTAGATCACTTCGTCGTGGGGTCGAATCGTCATGAAGTCGTCGGCGTTGAGTGTCGCGAGGATCTTCATCAGCGATTCGTTGTTGGTGAAGAAGGCGTAGAAGCGGGTTTCGGACAGTTCGGGATCGGTGATGACGATTTTGCGGTCGAAGTTGCGGGCGAGTTGCGCGACGATGCTTTCGAGCGATTCGTTGAAGAAGTAGAACCCGCCGCCGCAGGCCCGGGCCTTGTAGCTGTCGGCTTGGAACGACGTGCGTTCGAGACGTCCGGTCAGGCGGTCGTAATGCGCCACGTCGTTGGGCAGCATGACGAGTTGGTTGTTGCATTTGGGGCTTTTTACGCCGAAGCGTACGCTGCCCTCGACCAGGGCTACTTCGAGAAGCGGATCGGCCTGGTAGGCGCGCATGTTGAATTTCGTGCCGAGCACCTCGACTTCGGCATCTCCGGCCGAGATGACGAAGGGGTGTTTGGGGTCGTGGGCTACCTCGGCGAAGACCTCGCCGTCGATGAATATCTTGCGTTGGCGCCCGTTGAAACGGTTGGGATAGGTCACGCGTGATCCGGCGTTGAGGTAGAGCCGTGTGCCGTCCGCCAGCACCAGTTCGCTCCGTTCGCCTGCCGGAACGATGGTCTCCTGCCATTCGGGCTCCTGACCGGCCTGGCGGTAGAACCATGCTGCGGTGATGAGCAGCGGAACGAGCAGCACCGCGGCGATGCGTTGCATCCATGTTGCGGATTTCCGCAGGTACGTGCGAGGGCGTGCGATCCGTTTTTGCGGTCCGCACTCCGACGATTCGATGCTCGTGAGGGGGGTATCGGCCGAAACCGAGGCCTGTGCGAAGCGGGTGTCGAACTCCTCCAAGCGTGCGATGCGACGGCGGAAACGCTCGAAGGCGGCTTGGGCCTGAGCCGGTGCTTCGATGTGGATTTCGTCGAGCAACGTGCTCAGCAGTTCATCGGCTTCGCGGCTTTCGGTGTGGCGCGTCAGCCAGGCACGTACGGCGCATTCCGCCTCGTGGTCGAGGCGTCCGTAGTAGTAATTCCGGAGTTTTTCGATCGTTATTTCGGTCATTGGCTCGTTCTTTTTCGATGCGCATGGAATATTGCGCTATGTATAGAACAAATCAACGACCCCTATTACGTAACGGGATCGTGCGATTTTCCGGTTGTTTTTACGAATGGATGCGAATCGGTTGCCGGGGCTCGGCTTGTGATGCTGCGAAAGCGGCTGTTTTTCCGGGGTCAGGGCAAGATATCCAAAAAGAGTATGATCGCGGGAATGACGCTGAGATACCGGCGAAGCTCTTTGACGGCCAGTTCGATGTGTTTGTCGACGGTGCGAACGGAAAGATTCAGCAGTTGGGCGATCTCCTTGTTGGAACGATGTTCGAAGCGCGAGAGGCGGAAGATCAGTTGCCGCTGGCCGGGCATGCGGGAGACGATGTCCTCCACGAGTTCGGCCGTTTGACGCAGATCGAGCGATTCTTCGGTTTCGTTATGCGACGATGCAATCTCCCCCCCCCTCGTCTCGGTACCGGAGACGATCTCGCGCAGCGGAGTGAACGTCCGGTGTTTGGTGCGCAGGTAGTTGTATACTTCGTGTTTGGCCAAAACGAAGAGATAGTTGCGTATCGACTTCTCCTCGTCGAGATGTTCGCGATTGATCCAGACTTTGAGGAAGATGTTCTGGGTGATGTCTTCGGAGACGAACGTGTCCTTGGTCATGCCGCGCACGAAAGCACAGAAAGTGGGGTAGTAACGATGAAACAGGATTTCGTATGCCTCCATTTCTCCGTCTATGAGTCGGCGAAGCAATGCCCGTTCCTCGGCGGAGGAGTGGGTAAATGATTTATAGGCGGCATTTTCCATCGTTCTGTGATTTTCGGCCGACGGACTGCTGTCCGCAAATGCGCCGAGTGTCATGGGAGAATCCGTAACGAAGGTAACGATAATTTTCGAGAATCCAAATCGCGCGATTCCGTTTTTTTGCCGATGGAGCTGCTTTTTTCGCTCGGGACGGGGGATACCTATTTTAATAAGCGGATTCCGCGGAAGACGGTGACGGTTCTCGGCCGGGCGCTACCGGGGCGTGCGTTCCGCCTCGGTAGCGAGACGCCGGAGCATGCGTCGTCCGACGGGACATTCGGCGCAACGCTCCGCCGCGCAGTATTCTGTCGAGAGTTGCAGCAGGGCCTGCGATTCGAAAGCATTGGCCGGGCGGATGCCGGCCGAGGACCATGTTCGCATGTAACGGTTTTCCTCGGCCGGGAGCCGTTCGAGCAGCGTCAGGGCGCTGTCGCGCAGATTTTCGCGGCCCATGTAACTGCCGTAGGCGAATTGCAACACGGCGACGAGGTTGATGCCGATGATGTTGGCTTTGAACAGGCCGATGCGCTTGGGGCGATCGTCGCTCGGCGAGCCGGGGATATGATGCGTCCGCCAATAATCCGAGGAGTCGACGCAGAACAGACGTCGTATCTCCTCCTCCGAACGGCAGGCCATCGTGCGATCCATCACCAGTTCGTCCTGGGAGAAGAACTCGGCTGCCTGGGCGATGCGCAGCACGGGGTGATTCGCCGGACGAATATCGGCCAGCTTCCATGCGCACGCCTCCATCGGTCGAAGATCGTATTTCGCTGCGAGGTAAGCGAACGTGCGGCCCAAGTCAAGCGTGTAGGTGTCGTGACGATAGAGCTCCAGCAATCCCGACACGCCGAGCAACATCGCTTCGACGGCATGCGGCACCAGACGCTCGCGCAAGACGATCTTGAAGGGTACGCGTCGGGCCAGCGAAAGGAATGCCTGCTGATTCTGCCTGTCGCCCAGCGTGCGGAAATAGAGCAGATAGAACGTCTGATTCCAGTTCTTGTCCGCTTCGCGGTGCAGCTCGTCCACCATGCGCATCTTGCGGCCGAGACGGTCGAAGACGAGCGCCGTAAAGATTTCGCTGCGGTGCAACGGCGAACAGGCGGCCAGAAAACCGCCGCAGGAGCTCGTCGCAGCACCTTCCCGGAGCCTTTCGAGCATACGTCGTTGCTGTTCCCGCTCCATACTCAGAGCAGGTTGAGTTCGAGCAGTGCCTCTTCCGACATCATGCTTTTGTCCCACACGGGATCGAAGGTCAGAATGACGTTCACCGTCTCGACGCCTTTGACTTTGGCGACCTGACGGTTGACGTCTTCGACCAGCATGTCGGCCATCGGACAATTGGGTGCCGTGAGCGTCATGCGGATGTCGACCACACCTTCGGGCGTGTAATCGATTTCGTAGATCAGCCCCAGGTCGTAGATGTTGACCGGAATTTCGGGATCGTAGATATTCTTGAGTGTCGCGACGATATCCTGTTCGACACGTAGGATTTCTTCGGGTGTCATGGGTTTCAATGCTGAATCGCGGTTAGGAATTGCTTTTGCTCGCGAAAGCCAGGGCGTAGAGACGCATCTGTTTAATCATGGCCAGCAGTCCGTTGGCCCGTGTGGGCGAGAGGTTGGCCGTCAGACCGATCGCGTCGATGAAGTAGAGCTCCGTGTCGAGAATCTCCTGCGGAGTACGGCCGTTCAGCACCCGGACGAGCAGGGCGATGATGCCGCGCGTGATGATCGCGTCGCTGTCGGCTCCGAAGCGGACCGTACCGTCGGCTTCCAGCCGGGCATCGACCCACACGCGCGACTGACAGCCGCGGATGAGGTATTGTTCCGTGCGGTGCTCGGGGGCTATGGGTTCGAGCTGTTCGCTCAGCGAGATCAGGTAGTCGTATCGGTCCAGCCAGTCGTCGAATACGGAGAACTCCTCGATGATCTCCTCCTGTATTTTATCCATTCTGTCGTTTGTATGTCGTTATAAATCCACTATTTCGGTCAGCACGCTGCCGTCGGATGCCGCCGGGGCTTCTACGCCGGCCAATGCGCAGAGCGTCGGTGCCACGGAGGTCATTTCCACCGGACGCCGTACCCGTTCGGGTCCGGCCCCGAGGCCGTAAAATACCAGCGGCACGCGTGTGTCGTAGCCGTACATCGATCCCGATGCCGAGACGCAGCGGTCGCGCTCCTCGATCCAGCCGGGCTGCAGGTTGATCGCCACGTCGCCCGAACGGCTCGGATAGAATCCGTTCTGCATTTTGCGGGCGTATCCGCTGCCGAAATAGCTCGTGCGCATGGCCGTGGAGGTCAGAGCGTGGGAGACGCCGCGGAATTGCATGGCGAAGATCGCCACCTCGTTCTGCACGCTGGCAAGGTCCAGCCCCCGTTCGTAGATGAGGTTGTGGTTGAGCCACAGGTTGCGGTTCTCGTAGTGCAGTACCCAGTCGCCCGAGCCGTAGCGTACGTTGAGAAAGCCGCTCGCGATCACCTCGAACTGTCGTCCGTTGAAACGCTCGGCCGGTTCCTCGGCCGCGTCATACGACGGGCTGGTGCCGTGGTCGGAGGTCAGCACGACCGTCACGGCTCCTTGCTCGACTTGCGCGAAGAGGAAGGTCAGAAAATCCTCCAGGTCGCGGTCCAGGCGGTAATACATGTCTTCGACCTCGACCGATTCGGGTCCGTAGGCCTCGGCGATGCGGCGCGAGGAGTCGAGACAGACGGTCAGCAGATCGGTTTTCCCGTCCTCGCCCAGTCCGTATTGGGCGATGGTCTGTTTGGCGAATCCCAGTACGGCGGAGTTGCCTGCCGGGGTGTAGAGCAGCCGTTCGTAGTCGGTCTCCAATTGCAGACGGCCTTTGCCGCCGAGTTCCTGTTCGCGGCGCGAAGTTCCTGTGAGGACAATATCCCAGTAACGCGTGTTCAGATAGCGGTTGCGATCGTAGAGGGTGCGCCATTCGAGCGGGATATAAGAGAGGTTGTAGCGCTCGCGGTTGCTGCGTGCGACCCACTCCGGCTCTTGCGGGGCGTAGTAGAGCGACGTTTCCCAGTTGCACCGGTCTTCGCCCAGCCAGAAGACCGCGTCGGTATGGCCTCCGGCCACGACGGCCGACACCGCTTCGGCAGCGACGGTCACCGAGCGGCTTCCTCCGATATGGCGGGCGAGTGTTTCGCCGAGCGTCGGGGCGAAGAGCTGGTAGGCGCCCGGACCGCGGTGGCCGTCTGTGAGGTAAACCTTTTTGTTGGAGGTATAGTCGATCCACGCACCTCCGATCACGCCGTGCGTCGAGGGCATGGATCCTGTTGCGAGCGTGGCCAGCGACACGGCGGTCGATGTCTGCGCATAGTCGTATCGGGCATCGGTGTAGACCGTGCCGCCCTGCGTGAGGCGGCGGAATCCGCCGTCGCCGAAGTTCTCGGAGTAGCGGTCCAGGTCGGAGGCCCGCATCGAGCCGACGACGATCTGAACGATCAGTCGGGGCGGCACGGCGAGCACCGGAAATGCCGCGCAGACGGCAAGAACGAGCAGCAGGACGTTTTTCTTCATGATAGGTGTGAAATCGGCTTCAAATTTACGAATTAATTTCGAGAGATCGTCGGAAATATTGCGCCTCTGCGGTGAAATCCACCTCGGGCAGCGCTTCGATCCGCTCCAGCATCCGGCGGCAGAACGCCCGATGGGCCTCTCCCTGCGGGTTGCGCGGGCGGTGTTCCGCAGCCGCCACGATGGCTTCGATCCCGGGTAATAACGCTTGCGCCCGGTCGGAGAGTATGCCGGCTGCGAACTTTTCCCAGATATACGCAATGGCTTGCGGCGCGGGATGCGCCAGGTCGTCGGCGTAGAAACGATAGTCGCGCAGGTCGTCGGTGAGGATCTCGAAGGCCGGGAAATAGTCCACTTCGTCGAATTTTGCTGCGAGCTCCTCGGCGGCCAGTCGCAGTACGGCTTTGCTTGCGGCGTTGCCCGCCAGTCCGTCGCCGAGATGCCGCACGGGGCTAACCGTCAGGAAAATATGCTTCCCGGCGAGAGGCCCTTTCAACAGTTCCGCAAAACAGTCGACGATCTCGGCCACGCCGAGGCGCCGCCGGACGAATTCCGCGGCGGGGCGGCGGTGACAGTTGGCGACGATCTCCCCGTTGCGCTCGTAGACCCACGCCGTGCCGAAGGTGAGCAGCACCCTGTCCGCATGCCGCAGGGCCCGGGCTCCGGCCTGCCGCGCGGCGTTCATTCCCGCCAGCGCTTCGTCGGCCGTGGGGGCCGAGAAGTCGCCGTGGAAACTGTGGTGATACCACACTTCGCCGTCCGTGTCCAGCTCCTCGCGTAGCACCGGACGATCGTAATCGCGGATCGCCGCGGCGATCGACAGCGGATTGAAAAGAATGCCCGTGGGGTTGATCTCCACGTCGAATTTGCAGTGTGCCAATCGCCGGGCGATATGCTCCGCGAAGCACGAGCCGAGGGCGACGATCCGGTTTTCGTAGCCTATGCGTACGGCTGCGGGGGCGATTTCGATTTCGGTGCGGAATTTCATGTCGCAAAAATAGTCGTTAATTTCGAATCCGTCGCTATCTTTGCCGTATGATACTGCGCGCGAACTGTAAAATAAATATCGGTCTGGATATTTTGCGCCGTCGCGAGGACGGCTACCACGATCTGGCGACGGCGATGTATCCCGTCGCGGGGCTTTACGACGAGGTGGAGGTGACACGTACGCTCCGTGCCGGTGCGGAGTTCCGTTCGGAAGGACTCGTCGTCGACTGTACCCCGGAACAGAACCTCTGCCTGAAGGCCTTTCGGCTTATGCACGACCGTTACGGCGTGGACGGGGTTCGCATCTGGCTCGATAAGCGCGTTCCGTTCGGTGCAGGGTTGGGCGGCGGATCGTCGGATGCCACGGCGGTGCTGCTGGCTGTCGACGCGCTTTTCGGATTGCACCTCTCCGAAGCGGAGCTGGTCGACTGCGCGGCTGCCTTGGGAAGCGATACGGCGTTCTTCGTGCGCAACACCCCGCAGCTGTGCACCGGGCGGGGCGAGATCATGGAGTCCGTGGCGCTCGATCTGAGTCCCTATGTTCTGGTGCTGGTGAAACCCGACGAGGGGGTTTCGACCCGCGAGGCTTATGCCGGGGTGCGGCCCCGGATTCCTGCGACGCCCCTTGCCGAGCGCCTTGCAAGGCCTGTCGCCGAATGGCAGGGGAGTGTGGGCAACGATTTCGAACAGAGCGTTTTCGCGTCCCATCCCGCCATCGGGGAGATCAAACGCCGTCTGCTCGACGCGGGAGCTCTCTACGCCGCGATGTCGGGTTCGGGGTCGGCCGTATTCGGACTCTTCGCCGATTGCGAACGAAGCGAACGCCTTGCAGCCGATTTCCGCCGGGCGGAAGTCGCGGTTTTCGTGTTGCGCAATCCCTCGTCGCATCCTCGCGGATAACACTCCGTTTACGCATCATGCCCCGATAAGTCGGGGCATGACGATATACAGGATCTCTTTCGAAATCGGGAACCCTTATTCCTGGCAGATCTTCGCGATGCGTTCGCTGTGGCGTCCGCCTTCGAATTCGGCGGAGAAGTAGGCATCGAGCATGGCGACCGCTTCGTCGTTGGTGACGAACCGCGCCGGAAGGACGATCACGTTGGCGTCGTTGTGGCGGCGGATCAGCGACGCGATCTCGGGCAGCCAGCAGAGCCCTGCACGGATGCCGCGGTGCTTGTTAAGCGTGATAGCCATACCTTCGCCCGAACCGCAAATTCCTACCCCGCATTCCGCTTCGCCGCTCTCGACGGCCTGGGCCAAGGCGTGCGCATAGTCGGGGTAATCGACTCGCTCGGGGGAATAGGTGCCGCAGTCGAGCACTTCGTGCCCCATGGCACCGAGGTAACCGACCAAAAATTCCTTCATTTCATAGCCCGCATGGTCGCAGGCGATGGCGATTTTTTTCATGGCAGATTGTTTTTCCGTATCCTGAACTACAAAGATAATCAAATCCTCGGTCCGTGCTTCGCACGAAAGCGGTTTTTTCGGCGTTTCTGCGAAAACCGGGCCATTTCTGACGCCAAGTGCTCCGCGAGGAGTCTCCGACGGGGCTATTCGGGCAACCCTTCGGAGTCTTTCCGCTCGCAGGAGAGTTGTTCGAGGAGCGTATAAGCGATCGACCAAGCTCCGGCCCGGGGAGAGTAGTCGCACGAAATGCGTACCCGCACCCGATATTCGTATCCCGCGATGTAATCGAAGCCTTCGATCGGACTACCCAGGATTTGCCACGTGCCGGGAGCCATCGACGGCGTTTGGATCCAATAGTGGCCGATATGTCGGGCGGCGTCCTCCGAGGCGATGAGAAGCTCCTCTTCGCAGTCGAAACGGCTGAAGTCCTCGTCCGAGGGGGTGCGGGAGATCATATGTTCCATCGTGTAGCAGTGCGAGGGACCGTCGGCCATCGGACGTGCCAACTTGTCGATGCGCACCCGGATGACGCTCTGCGTACCGGGCTCCATCGTGAACCCTTCGATCGTCCCGGTGAAGAGTTCCCAATCCGCCGTCGGGGAGCGGCGCACGATGTAGGCCGGGACGTATCCGTAGCTCGAGAAAATTCCCGCCACGCCCTTTTCGGGTGCGACGGTCCAGATTTCGAGCTGCGAATCTTCGTCGCATGCGACGGCGCACGAACAGGCACAAAAGAGCAGAACAGCGATAAACTTTTTCATAAACGTGAGGTTTTCGTTCATATGTTAAATGCTGCTGCGGGCAGAATACTGCATTGGAGAGGAGCAAGGTTTTTCTGCGGTCAGCGGGTATGGGCCTGCAAACGAATTCCACCTGAAACATCTTGCCATCTTCTGCGGCTCATGCTTTCAGTACGACCGGACCGGCTGCCGAAAAGGATTTTTGGTCGAATATATGGAGGCCTTCGATTCGCGCAGGCCGTAGCCCCCGGGGGAGGTTCGCAAACCTCGGCCCTCTCCTGACGACAAAATCGGCCCGAAGGCCGATTTCCTTATCCTAAGAATCGTTCCGAGAGACTGATAAGTAATCCCAGAATCACCGCATTGAGCAGGATGATCGGGATTGCCCGCCGATCCTTGCCCGTCAGCGTGAGCATTACAGGGATGGCCATCATTACGGTGACGCCTATTCCGTCGGCCCACCAGGGCAGGTAGGGCAGGTCGCTGTAGAAGACGATCACCGCGGCGAACAGATAGGTGCAGAATGCCGATAGACACGATCGGAAAGCCAGCCGTTGGGCGATCATCGGAACGACGTCCAGCAGGCCGATCACTGCGCCCGTAGCGAGGGCGATCGTGAAGTGGTCAATAGTTATAGCCATTATAATACAATATTATCGATATCACGATGCTTACGATCGGCGAGACGATCAGCATTCCCAATATATCCCAAAGGCTGCCTTCCTGAAACATCGTCCGGATGCTGAAGTCGGAAAGTGCCCAAAAGGCGAAGGGTAAGAGCAACAGGAACAGCGTGAAAACCGCCAGTCCGATCCGCTCCCAGTCGAGATCGTCGTTTTCGTCGTAGAAGATATGCGCGAGGCTCCAGGTCCGCTCGGGCACCTCCTGCAACTTGTAAAAGCGCACGCAGCAGTTCGAGTCCTGCTTGTAGCCCATGCTCTGTCCGGCCTCGAGCACGAATCCGGCTCGCTTGCGGCTGCCGCTGTCCGAACTCTCGAAAGCGATGCCGATGGGCACGGGCGAATCGTTGGAAAAACGGTATGCCCCCTCTTGCGCCACGTAGCGGTAGGGTACGTAACGGCGTAGGGTCGAATCCTCCTGCGCCAATTGTTGGAACACGATGTTCCGGGTTTTCGTGCTGAAAGAGACCGTATGAGAAACGGTCGCACGGCTGATCTCGACCAGGTCGCCGGAGAGCCATTCGCGGCCGTCCGATGCGATCACTTTATATACTACGAACGCACGCTGAGGGTTTCGGGGCCTCTCGAAAGTGAGCCGCAGTCCCAAATTGCCGTTGTCGCAACGGATGGTGTCGGCCCGAAGCACCCGGGGACGGGTTTCGTTTATCGGTGCGGAGGCGGTGACTCCGGCCGAAGCGGTGGCAGGCTCCGCTGCCGGCGGTTCCGCTTTCGAGTCCGCAGGAGTTTCGGGGGTCTTCGGAGCTTTTCGGGGTTCCGAGGGCTTCGATACGGCCGGACTATTCGGGAAGGCCGCCGTCCGGTCTGCGGTCGAAGCGGTCGAAACAGTTGAAGCGGAGGAAGAGGCCGTCGGAGTCGCTGCGGCGAGCGACTGCGGTCTGACATCGGCCGCATAGACCTGCCGCTCTGCACCGACATAGAGAATATCGCAGAACTCGGGCCGTTTCATTTGCGCCACAGCTGCGTCGCACGCCGCCTGCCACTCCTGGAACGAGCTGCCCGCTTTGCGGGCGATCTGCCGGAAGCGGATATTTGTCGTGTAGCCGAACGGACGCCGGGTCCCGTCGTACGTCGCCCGCACGCGGAGGCGGCAGAGCCCCTCGGGACGCTCGGCCGCAAGCGAGACGAGCGGCGGTTCGATCGACGAATAGGCATAGAGCATGTTCTCGTGGTAGCGCAGCGTGGTGCGCCCCTGCGAGGTGAGCGTGCGGTAGAAATCGGTGCTGCGGAACTGCACGCCCTCCGCCTCGATGTCGTACTGCAAGGCGAAATCGCGAATCGAGTAGGCCGTCGGATTGGAGAAGCGCAACTCCGGAAGCAGTGCGCCGACGTCCCGTTCTACCGCTTCCGTAAAGACGAAAATATTGCGTTCCGCACCGCTCTCGACCGTCTCACCGTTGCATACGACGGTCATGCAACCGCCCTTCTCCCGAACGAACTGCGCCGCGGCGATCAGCAGTCCGAGCAGAGTCATGACCGTGCCGAACACCTGTAGGGAAAAGATTCGTTTCATCCATCGGACGATCGTCTGCATCAGGGAAATCTGCTCGTTTATGCTTCTACGGAAGTAGCGGGTTTCGGGGCTGCGTCCCGGTGTGAAGACCGGCCGCAGGGTTCGTCATGTTACTTCGAAGCTCGTTTGCGGTCGACTTCGTGCAGCAGGATCTTGCGCAGACGCATGGCGTGGGGCGTTACCTCGACGTACTCGTCCTCTTTGATGTATTCGAGAGCTTCTTCGAGTGTGAAGACCTTCGGCGGTACGATCACGGCCTTGTCGTCCGATCCCGAAGCACGCATGTTGGTGAGCTGCTTGGATTTGGTGACGTTCACCGTGATGTCGTTCTGACGCGTGTGCTCGCCGATGACCTGACCCTCGTAGACGGGATCCATCGGGCTGATGAAGAAACGTCCGCGGTCCTGCAACTTGTCGATCGAATAGGCGAAGGCCGTGCCTGTCTCGCCCGAGATGATCGAGCCGTTGGTGCGCATCTCGATATCGCCGACCCACGGTTCGAAATCCTTCAGACGGTGGGTCATGATCGCTTCGCCCGCCGTGGCGGTCAGCATGTTCGATCGCAGACCGATGATGCCGCGCGAGGGAATCGAGAACTCCAAACGCACGCGGTCGCCGTTCGAGATCATGTTCGTAAGCGTACCCTTGCGCTTCGTGGCCAGTTCGATTACGGTGCCCGAGCAAGTGTCGGGGCAGTCGACCGTCATCTCCTCGATGGGTTCGCACTTGCGGCCGTCGATCTCCTTGAGGATTACGCGCGGCTGTCCGACCTGCAATTCGTAGCCTTCGCGACGCATGGTCTCGATCAGTACCGAGAGGTGCAGCACGCCGCGTCCGAAGACGTTGAACGAATCGGCCGACGGACCCGGCGTCACGCGCAGCGCGAGGTTCTTCTCCAGTTCGCGGTCGAGGCGCTCCTTGATATGGCGCGAGGTGACGTATTTGCCGTCCTTGCCGAAGAACGGCGAGTTGTTGATCGTGAAGAGCATCGACATCGTAGGCTCGTCGATGGCGATGGGCGGCAGCGGTTCGGGATTTTCGTAGTCGCAGATCGTGTCGCCGATTTCGAATCCGTCGATGCCCGTGATGGCGCAGATCTCGCCGCACGACACCTCGTCGACCTTCTTTTTGCCCAGGCCCTCGAAGACCATCAGTTCGCGGATCTTGGTTTTCTGCAACGTTACGCCGTCGCGTTTGGCCAGTGTGACGTTCTGTCCGGCGCGCAGCGAACCGCGTGTCACCTTGCCCACGGCGATACGGCCCGTATAGGCGGAGTATTCGAGCGACGTGACGAGCATCTGCGGAGTGCCCTCGACGACGGCCGGTTCGGGGATTTCGTCGATGATGGCGTCGAGCAACGGAACGATCGAGTCGGTCGGTTCGTTCCACTTGTGGGACATCCAACCCTGCTTGGCCGAGCCGTAGATGGTCTTGTAGTCGAGCTGTTCTTCGGTGGCGTCGAGCGTGAACATCAGGTCGAAGACCTGTTCGTTGACCACCTCGGGACGGCAGTTGGGTTTGTCGACCTTGTTTACCACGACGATGGGCTTTTTACCCAGTGCCAACGCTTTCTGCAAGACGAAACGTGTCTGGGGCATGGTGCCTTCGAAGGCATCCACGAGCAGCAGCACGCCGTCGCACATGTTCAGCACGCGTTCGACCTCGCCGCCGAAGTCGGCGTGGCCCGGGGTGTCGATGATGTTGATCTTGTAGTCTTTATAGATCACCGAAACGTTTTTCGAGAGGATCGTGATGCCTCGTTCGCGTTCCAGATCGTTGTTGTCGAGTATGAGTTCTCCGGTAGGTTTGGCGTTGTCGCGCAGGATATGACCTGCCAGAATCATTTTGTCAACGAGCGTGGTCTTACCGTGGTCCACGTGGGCAATAATGGCGATATTGCGCAGTTTTTGCATAAGATAGGATTTTACCGCACAAAGGTAACAAATTCTCGGGAAAATATACTATTTTTGCTCGTATCCTAAATAATTCAGCATCGTGAAACCCGCATTCAATGTTCGCCGACAGAGCGAAGTATATATCGGTCCGGTGGATGAGATTCTGCCCGGCGTACTGCCCGAAGGACGTACGGTGGTGGTCACCGACGCCACGATCGACCGTCTTTACCATCCCTTGCTGGCGCCTTACGACAGCGTGTTGATCGGTGCGGGCGAGAGCGTGAAGACCTTGCAGACCGTCGAACGGATTCTGCGTCGTTTCATCGAGTTGGGCGTCGATCGCAAGACCTTCGTGCTGGGTATCGGCGGCGGAATCGTCACCGACGTGGCGGGATTCGCCGCTTCGATCTACATGCGCGGCTTGCGTTTCGGATTCGTGTCGACGACGCTGCTCGGCCAGGTCGACGCCTCGGTCGGCGGCAAGAACGGCGTGAATATCGACGGATACAAGAATATGGCGGGGACGTTCTCGCAGCCCGAATTCGTCATTTGCGATCCGGCATTGCTGCGTTCGTTGTCTGATCGGGAGTTTCGCGCGGGATTGTCCGAAGTCGTGAAATCGGCGATCATCGCCGACGGGGAACTTTTCGCACGGCTCGAACAGAGCGATTTCGCGACCCTCCGGGCGGATACCGATCTGCTCGCCGATGTGCTTTCGGCCGCCGTACGGGTGAAAGCCGACATCGTGGAGCGCGACGAACGCGAGACGGGCGAGCGACGCAAACTCAACCTGGGGCATACGTTGGCGCACGCCATCGAGAAGTGCTCCTCGCAGATGAACCACGGCGAGGCGGTGGCTGTCGGCACGGCACTCGTGGCCGATGCAGCCGTGAAGCTCGGGACCCTCGCCGAGAGCGATCGCGACCGTATTCGTGCACTGCTGGCAGGGCTGGGATTCGACCTCGAATCGCCCGTGCCCGTCGCCCGACTGATGAAGGAGGTCGGCAAGGACAAGAAGAGTGAAGACGGACGCGTGCGCATCGTGCTGCCGGCCGGCATCGGCGACTGCGAAGTTCGTCCTATGACGGTTCCCGAGTTCGCGGGGCTGTTCTGAGGGGCGTGTCTAAAAGGTGAAACCTTAAAGGTTAAAAGTTTAACGGTATTTTCGGAGCCCGGTTAAAAGCCGGGTTCTATGTTTTGCTGCAAAATGCAAGGCTTAGCCTTGCCATCTTCGGTGCGACCGGGCCGATCGCCGAAGATGATTTTTCTCGCAAAGTGCGGCTCTTTCAGAATTGCTTCCGGGATTTTGGTCTTGCGTACTTTGCAACCAAGAAAGTCCCGAAACACTCCGGCGAATGCCTGCGCCTATTGTGAGCGCGCTACCTATGGCTCCGTTCGGCTAAGCACCGGGATTTAGGAAAGACTCGTGGTTGGGACGAGCCGGATTTTTTCGCGCTCCCGAAACGAGCGAACCGGCTCCTTTTTAGTATGCACTCCGTTTTAAGCCTTCGGCATTGAACCGGATTCTTCGGGCGCCGTGGAATGCGTCGTTGGGTTCGATATTTCTCCTGCAAACTGCGATTGATTGGATCACGCGAGCCCTCCCCCTCTGCGGACGGAGGCTCGTGCTGTTCGCCCTGCGGACTACGACTTGCAGGTCCGATCGAAACATTCGCACTTCCATTCATAACCCAGTCTTTTAAATGGGCAGTTCATCGCCTCTCTCTCCGTCGGCGAACTGTGCGATCGACAGGACCCCATTTTGCGGAAAAATCCTGAAATCGCTCAAAGCCGGGCAATTTTAATTCAGAATTTTTAATGAAACGAAACGCCCCGTCGGATTGCTCCGACAGGGCGTTTCGTAAAAATATCTTCGGCGAGGAAGGCTCGCATCGGGTGCTGTGTTCCGGCCTGCTGTCCGGCCCACGCTCACTGCACGAGCTGAAAACCCGGGCCACTTGCCCGAAGCGGTCACTGCGCCGGCTATTTGGCGTACGACACGGCGCGCGTTTCGCGGATCACCGTGATCTTCACCTGGCCCGGATAGGTCATTTCGTCCTGGATTTTCTTGGCGATATCGTGCGAGAGGCTCTCCGACTCCTGGTCCGAGAGTTTGTCGGCACCGACGATCACACGCAGTTCGCGACCCGCCTGGATGGCGTAGGTCTTCACCACGCCGGGGTACGACAGGGCGATATCCTCCATCTCCTTCAGACGCTTGATGTAGCTCTCGACAACCTCGCGACGCGCTCCCGGGCGGGCACCCGAAATGGCATCGCAGACCTGGATGATCGGTGCGATGAGCGACGTCATTTCCACCTCGTCGTGGTGGGCACCGATGGCGTTGCAGACTTCGGCCTTCTCCTTGTATTTCTCGGCCAGTTTCATGCCGATGATTGCGTGCGGCAGTTCCGGTTCGTCGTCGGGCACCTTGCCGATGTCGTGCAACAGACCGGCGCGGCGTGCGATCTTGGGATTCAGGCCCAGTTCGGCAGCCATGATTCCGGCCAGGTTGGCCGTCTCCCGGGCATGTTGCAAGAGGTTCTGACCGTACGACGAGCGGTATTTCATCTTGCCGATCATGCGGATCAGCTCGGGATGCAATCCGTGGATACCCAAGTCGATCGTCGTGCGCTTCCCGACTTCGATGATCTCCTCTTCGATCTGTTTCTGTACCTTCGCCACGACCTCCTCGATACGTGCCGGGTGGATGCGGCCGTCGGTAACCAGTTGATGGAGTGCCAGGCGTGCGATTTCGCGACGCACGGGGTCGAAGCCGCTCAGAATGATCGCTTCGGGCGTGTCGTCCACGATGATCTCGATACCCGTTGCGGCCTCCAGGGCGCGGATGTTGCGGCCTTCGCGGCCGATGATGCGGCCTTTCACCTCGTCGCTCTCGATGTTGAACACCGTCACGGCATTTTCGATGGCCGTCTCCGTTGCGACGCGCTGGATCGAAGCCACGATGATGCGTTTGGCCTCCTTCGAAGCCGTCATCTTCGTCTCCTCGATCGTTTCGTTGATGTAGGCGGCAGCTTCGGTCTTAGCCTCGGCTTTCATATTCTCCACCAGAATGTTGCGTGCCTCCTCGGAGCTCATGCCCGAAATCTGCTCCAGGCGGATGTTCTGTTCGCGCTTCACCTGGTCGAGTTCCTCCTTCTTATGTTCGACGATCTGCAACTGGTTTTGCAACTGTTCTTTCAGCCGATCGTTCTCACGCATTTTGTTGTCCAGATCGCGCTGCTGGTTCTGCAAATTCTGTTCGGTCTGTTTGGCGCGGTGCTCGCTTTGGGCGAGTTTCTGGTTGCGTTCGTTGACCTGACGGTCGTGTTCGCTTTTGAGTTGGATGAATTTCTCTTTCGCCTGGAGAATCTTCTCCTTCTTAATCATTTCGCCTTCGGCCTCGGCCTCCTTCAGGGCGGCTTCGCGGCGTTTGCGGATCGACGTCTTGGTTATGAGGTTGGTGACAACCGCATAGAGGACGACGGCCACGACGGCGGAAATGCAGGCGACCATAATATAATACATCGGTCTTTACTTGATTTAGAGTGTTATTAATTAGGTTATCAGTGAGTTACAAAAAAACCGCATAGAGTTCCTTAGACTTGTTTGACGAATCTGCAAGATAAGTCATGTGTGGAGGCTCCGACAATCGCAATCTTCCAACGGTGCGCCGTAACGCACTCCCCCGAAGGGTAGTAAGGCCTGATTTTGAAGCGTCGTAAGTTGCTCCAATGTAGAAAGTGTTCAGTTTCGCAAAGCTATAAGGAATCTATGCGGGTAGATTCATCGTATGTAAAAGAACGTCACCCTTCGAGGGCGTTCAGGTAGTTATCTAATTTTTCGTCCAGTCGTTTCAGACGCTTCAGGTCCTCGTCGCCGATTTCGCGGCTCTGACGCATCTCGACATTGGCGATGGCGAAATGCAGTGCCGTCATCGATAGGTATTCCATGTCGGCCCAGTGCTCGAACTTGCGTTGCTTGATGAGCGCCAGGTAGGTATTGACCTCGCGTTCGGCCAGTCGGTACATCTCCTCCTTGCCGCTTTCGATGTCGAACGAGTAGCTTTTGCCCGCTACCTTGAGCGTTATCGCCTGTTTTGCCATCTGACTTATCGTCCGTTATTCGGCGCTGCTGCGTGTTGTCGCACCGTCGGGTTTGTCCAGCAGCGCGATACATTTGTCCACCTCCCGCATCAGGCGGTTGACACGCGCGCGCGCTTTGTCCCGGTTTCGACTCTCTCCCGCAAGGCCCTCGGTGAGTTGCATCCGGGCCACTTCGGCGTTCAGTTCCCGCACTCGCAGGTCCAGCGTCCGATTTTCGGCCTTTAGCATATCCCTTTCGGCGACCAGTTCGTCGCAAGCCTCGCGGAGCCTCCGATGATCGTCGATCAGTTGCTGCATGCGACGCTCCAGGTTTATTATCACGCTTTTATCGGCCATAGGGCTTCGGAAAAGATCGTTTTTGCTTTTCAAAGGTACGCAAAATTACGGAAATAACCAAGCGGGGGCCGATGTTTATGCAGGAGGCGGTGTTTTCTGTCGGAATCCCGACCTTTCGTCGTACTGCCGGGCCGGGATTCGTCTGCTGCCGGCGAGCGTACCTCGCGGCTGCGCTCCAGTTCGGTCGCAGACCTTCGGGGCGCCGTGCGGCTATCGCCCTACGACCGTGCCGTAGAGGTCGTAATCTTCGGCTCGCTCGAGGCGCACGTCGTAGAACTTTCCGCGGAACAGACGTCGTTCGTCGGCCGGGATCAGGATCTCCTGGTCGACTTCGGGCGAGTCGTATTGCGATCGGCCGACGTAGAAATCGCCCTGCCGCGAATCGATCAGCACGCGTTCGGTGCGTCCCACGCGGCCGCGGTTGTTTTCCAGCGAGATTTCGTTCTGCAACGACATGATCCGTTCGATGCGCTGCTGCTTGACCTCCTCCGGCACATCGTCGCGCAGATTGAGGGCCGAATAGGTCCCCTCCTCCTCGGAGTAGGCGAAGACTCCCAGCCGTTCGAAACGCACTTCGCGGACGAACTCCATGAGCTCCTCGAAATCGGCTTCGGTTTCGCCCGGATAGCCTACCAGCAGGGTAGTGCGGATGGCCAGTTCGGGGATCGCGGCGCGCAGCCGGCCGATGAGCGTCATGGCTTCGGCCTTGGTGTGGCGACGGTGCATCGATGCGAGTTGCGCATCGGAGATATGCTGGAACGGGATATCGAGGTATTTGCAGATTTTCGGTTCAGAAGCCATCGCTTCGATCACGTCGTCGGGGAAGGCGGCCGGATAGGCGTAATGCAGTCGCACCCATTCGATCCCCTCGATGCGGCACAAGCGGTGCAGCAGCTCGGCGAGCATCCGTTTGCCGTAGAGGTCGATGCCGTAGTAGGTCGTGTCCTGTGCGATGACGATCAGTTCGCGTACGCCCCCCGCAGCCAAGCGGCGAGCCTCCTCCTCCAGCTCCTCCATCGGTACCGAGACGTGCTGCCCGCGGATGAGCGGAATGGCGCAGTAGCCGCACATCCAGTTGCAACCCTCCGAAATCTTCAGGTAGGCGTAGTGCTTGGGGGTCGTCAGATGGCGGCTCGTCGTCAGGGCGGGGTCCTCGGCGGCTCCTAAGACCCGGGCGATGCCGTTCCAGTCGCGGGCGCCGAAATAGTCGTCCACTTCGGGAATCTCGGTTCGCAGTTCGTCGGCGTAGCGCTCCGAGAGGCAGCCTATGACGAAGAGTCGGGAGATACGTCCCGCCTGTTTGGCCGCTGCGGCACGCAGGATCATATCGATCGACTCCTGCTTGGCGTCGCCGATGAATCCGCAGGTGTTGATGACCACCGTATCGGCGTCGGTGCGGTCGCTGTCGAAGACCACTTCGTATCCTGCGGCGGCGAGGCGCGCCATCAGGTGCTCGCTGTCTACCGTATTTTTCGAACAGCCGAGCGTTATGACGTTAATTTTCCGCATCCCCGAACAAAGCATTTACGAATTCGCGACGGTCGAAGATCCGAAGCTGGTCCACACCTTCGCCGATGCCGATATAGCGCACCGGAATGCGGAAACGGTCGCTGATGCCGATTACTACGCCGCCTTTGGCCGTGCCGTCGAGTTTGGTGATCGCCAGCGAGGTGACCTGTGTGGCCTGCGTGAACTGGCGTGCCTGTTCGAAAGCGTTCTGGCCCGTCGAGCCGTCGAGCACGAGCATCACTTCGTGCGGTGCGTCGGGGATCACTTTCGCCATGACGTTGCGGATCTTCGTCAGCTCGTTCATCAGTCCGACTTTGTTGTGGAGGCGTCCGGCCGTGTCGATAAGCACCACGTCGGCGCCGTTGGCCTTGGCCGAGGCGAGGGTGTCGTAAGCCACCGAGGCGGGATCGGATCCCATCTCCTGGCGGATCATCGTCGCACCGGCGCGATCGGCCCACACCTTCAGCTGGTCGATCGCCGCGGCGCGGAACGTGTCGGCGGCACCGATCCACACCTTGCGGCCTGCCTTGGTGAGTTGTGCGGCGAGTTTGCCGATGGTCGTGGTTTTCCCGGCGCCGTTGACTCCGACTACCATCACGACGTAGGGTTCGCCCGGACGGGCGTCGAGTCCGAAGTTGCCCTCCGAGGCGTGCGCCTCCTCCATCAAGGTGGCGATCTCCTCGCGCAGCATGCCCTGCAACTCGACGGTGTTCATGTATTTGTCGCGTGCCACGCGCTCCTCGATGCGACGGATGATCTTCACGGTGGTCTCGACACCTACGTCGGAGGTGATGAGCACCTCCTCCAGATCGTCCAGTACGGCGTCGTCGACGGTCGAACGTCCTGCAACGGCACGTGCCAGCTTCGAGAAGAGACCCGCCTTGGTCTTTTCCAGTCCGGCGTCGAGCTCCTGCCGTTCCCGACGCTGCTCCTGCGGGGGTTGCTGAGCGGCGTTGTCGCTCTTTTTCTTGAAAATATCGAAGAATCCCATATCTTATTAAGGTATATACCGTGCAAAGATAACAAGAAAGTTCCGAAAAAAACGTTATATTTGTAAATCTGTTCGAATGATTTGTTCGGATGGACGGATCGACGCTGTTGATACTCTGCCGGTTGTAAGGCGAAGAACGTTTCGGACAGCGAAATATCCGGGGAAAGCCTCTTATCGATAAGCCGGGCGCGGTGCCGGGTTCGCTCGGAATTTGTCGAGACGGGAAAAAAGAAACCGAAGAAAAAAACGATTTTATGAAAAAATTCATTTTGTTGTTCGCTGCCGTGCTGTGTTGTGTCGCGAGCGCTGCGGCCCAGGACCTGATCGTCAAGAAGGATGCTACGCAGATCGAAGCCCGCGTGACGGAGATCGCGTCCGATGCCGTGCGTTACAAACGTTTTACCAACCCCGACGGCCCCACTTACGTGCTGTCTGTCACAGAGCTCTCTTATATCCGTTACGCCAACGGCGAGACGGAGTATTTCGACAAAGCTGCCGCCCCGGCTGCGGCGGTGTCCGATTCGGCTCCGGCTGCCGAACGTCCGGCGCCGCGCTACGTTGCCGAACAGTTCGAGATCGGCGACTATTACGACCGTGACGGCGTGCGGGGCATCGTATGCGTGGTGACCGACGAGGGTCAGCACGGATTGGTGCTTTCGCTCGACCAGGTGATGATCGACTGGAGCGCATTCCGCAAGCCCGACCTGCGGACGATCGGTGCCGACGACAACAAGGACGGCGTCCGCAACATGGAGATCGTAGCACGCTATATCGCCGACAATAACCTCTCGTGGAGCGACTTCCCGGCATTCGAATGGTGTCGTGCAAAGGGCGAGGGATGGTATCTTCCGTCGATCGACGAGTTGTTGAGCATCGGTAATAACTACAATGGCGGAACTCGTACGGTGAATACCCGTGCGGCACGCAATAAGTTCAACGCAGCTCTCAGGGAGCATGGCGGAAGGCGCATGGACCGCATGGTCTATTACTTCTCTTCGACCGAGAAGGATGAGAAGAGCGCCTTCACAAGCCATATGAGCGTCGAGCCGCCTTATGTGCTCGATATACCGAAGTATAACCGATTTTTCGTGCGTGCGGTACACAAATTCTGATTCCGTCGCCCCGACGATGAGACAGCCCGATGCAGCGCTCGTCGCCTATGTCGAGGAGCGGATCATTCCCCGTTATGCGGCTTTCGATCGGGCGCACGGCACGGACCACGTGCGTGCGGTCATTGTCCGCAGTCTCGACCTCGCTCGGTCCTGCGGTGCCGATGCCGATATGGTATACGTCGTCGCCGCCTACCACGACACGGGGTTATGCGAAGGGCGCGAACGGCATCATATCGTCTCGGGCGAGCTGCTCGCCGCGGATCCCGTGCTGGCGCGTTATTTTTCGTCCGAGCAACTTCAGACCATGCGCGAAGCCGTCGAGGACCACCGTGCGTCGAGTGATCATGCGCCTCGGTCGCTCTACGGACGCATCGTCGCCGAGGCCGATCGTTGCATCGATCCGCAGGTCATTCTGCGCCGTACGGTGCAATACGGCTTGGCCCATACTCCCGAGCTCGACCGCGAGGGGCAATATGCCCGCTGCGTGGAGCACCTCGAGCGCAAATATGCCGAAGGAGGCTATTTGCGCCTGTGGCTCGAAGATTCGGACAATGCCGTCCGTCTGGCTGAGTTGCGCTGCGTGATCCGTGACCGCGAGCGGCTGCGCGCGGAGTTCGACCAAATTTACGACGAGGAGATCATTCGAGTCGCTTCGGTCGGTTGACGATCGGGATTCGTTTTCGATTTGCGGCGGTCGCTTCTTGCGGCCGCCGTTTTTTTTCGTCATTGCGGATCGATCCGTCCGGAAACGGGCGATTCGCCCCAATTTCAAGGTAAGGAATTGGGGTCATGATTTTCGTTTATTTGCCCCAAATTTGTATGGGCAACAATCCGAAAAGAGGGATGAAGGCTTGCTTTTTTCGGGATTAATCGTTGCTTTTGCGACATAATACTACGGAAAGCATTAGCTGCTCGGAAAGCGATTCGGCAAAATTCACCCCCGTACGAGCTGCGATCTTCCCCTTCTTTCGTCATATCACATTCGTGTCATATGGCGTGGGCTGTTGCCTATTTCTTGTACTAAGGTTTTGCCGAACCGCTTTCCGGAAATAGCTATCAGCACCACGCTTTCTTTTTTGTATGCTTTCCCGAGGTGCGGGGAGAGGCAAAAATCAACCTTATGGCCAAAGACGGCGACATCATCGACTTGCTGCTGGGTAGCCTGTTTCAACGTTTCGGCTGGATTCTCGGCGGGATCTTCGAATTGCTCCTGTCGCTTCTCGGAGCGATCGCAGGCGGAATCGTATCCCTGTTCAAGAAACACTGAACCACAGCGTGCTGCGGCGATTTCGCAGCGCGAACGCTCCTCTCTGGCGGGCCGATCGCCCGCATCGGGGAGGAGCGGCTATCACTATGTTAACCTGAGAAACTTCGAAATCATGGGATTTCTACTGACCATCCTGATTGTCTGCGGACTCGTCTATTACGTTCGCAAGGGCAAATCGGCCCCGCAGCCGACAGTCGCCGCTTCGGCGGAACTCTTTTTACGGATCATACGGACGAGGAGCGTGCTGCGCGGCTGGAGCGGTTCGATGCCCTTATGCAGGACCCCGACGGCGCGACGCTGGCCGAGTGCGGCGAGAAGGTCCGCAACCTGTTCATTCCCGATACGAAAGGCGACTATCGGGGAACGCTCTCGGGCATTCTTTTCGAGAACGAGCGGGCCAAGCGGCTCGAAAAGATCGATGCCGCGGTGCTGTCGTTGCTCGGTCGCGATCCCGAAGCATACGAAATCTGGTGGACGACGCTCTACGACGAGGTGCTCAACCTCGCTGCGGCCGATAACCGAATCCGCGGTTTCGTGCAACGGGTCCTTGCCGACGTGGAACGCGGCGATGCGCAGCTTGCGGCTGCCGGAGCGTGGGAGCGCTCTGCAACACGGACGGTGCGGAGCATGAGATCGAGATTTCGACGCCCGACGGAACCGTCAAGATCCGTATCACGGAGAAGCACGGCCGGCCGTTCCACGAAATCAAAGGTGCCTACGAGGTGTTCAAGACGGGGTTAAGTCTCGATCCGATGGCCGCAGCGCCGAAATCCTGATGGCCGTCAGCGGCATGTTCAAGGGATGATCTGCCACGAGGAGGTCGAGCGTTACGCCGTGCCGAGTCTATCGAAACTCACCGAATAAGCCCTTTTGCCGTATGATGGATATCCGTACGACCCGCTTTTGCACGCTGATGGTCACCCATGCCTGCAACCTGCGCTGCGTCTACTGTTTCGAGAAACACAAATCCGATGCTCCGTCGAAGCGCATGCGTTTCGAAACGGCCGTCGCCGTGCCGGAGCCGGAACTCGCGGCATTCGGTGCGAACCGCTGCCCGGGCGAATGCTTCGCCGTGGAGTTCTTCGGCGGCGAACCGCTGCTCAATTTCCGGTGGATCGAACAGGTCTACGACTGGGTGAAGACCCGGCGGCCCGATTTTCCGGTGATCTTCCAGATCACGACCAACGGCACGCTGCTCACCCTGGCCGTGCGGGACTGGCTGACCCGGCGCAAGGAGGATTTCCGCGTCGTGCTCTCGGTGGACGGCACCGAGGTGATGCAGGCCCGCAACCGGGGATGCGCCGTCGACGATATCCCGATCGCCTTCGTGCGCGACACCTGGGAGAAATCCTATTTCAAGATGACCCTTTCGCGCGAAACGCTCGGCGACTATGCCGACGGGGTGATCGCGCTGAGCGAACCGGCTACCGCATCGCCAGTTCCCTGGCCGAAGGTATCGCCTGGGAGGAGGGCGATGCGGAGATTTACCGCGAGCAGCTGACGCGCATTGCCCGTTACTAGCTCGAACATCTCGACCGGGAGCCGCAGCATCCGTTCGACTATCTCTACAAGGAGCTGCTGGAGCCGGATCGTATGCCGGGCAAGAGTTGCGGTGTCGGCACCTCGATCGCGACCTACGACGTAGACGGGCGTTGCTATCCGTGCCACCTCTTTCTGCCGATCGTCCACGGCCGCGACGCGTACGACGAGATCGCGGCGCTCGATTTCTCGGATGCCGGGAAATTGCTGTCACCCGCGTGTTCGCAGTGCCCGATCCGGATGCTGTGCCGCACCTGCTACGGTTACAACTACTTCGACCGGGGCGATGTCGCCCGCCGCAATCCGGCCAACTGCCGCATGCAGCTGGTCGAGGCGCAGGTGGTCAGCGCTTTCCAGATCAACTACCTCACGCTCCAGTCCCGCCGCCGGATGCTGACCGACGACGAACTGTTGCTGCTCAAAGCCGCATTACGCTGCCACGAGACAGTCCATAAACTCGAATCCCGGGATTTGGGTCTAATTCATTCACCTTTAAATTAAATTCTTATGAACGTAGATGCTCAAATGCTCCTGCAAGCTCAGTCGCTGCTGGAGGCGAACCGCGACACGGTGGCTCGCAAGCAGGCGGACGTGCTCAACATCGGTTGCAGCATGTGTGCCAACTGTTCGGGAATCGTCGGCGGTTGATCCACGACGATACTTCGGTAACTGCGCGAAGGCTTTCGGGCCTTCCCCCTTTTTTGCGTATGCGGAGGAGCTCTTTTGCGGGTTTGGCTGCGTTCTTGCTTTCCGGAGGGAAAAAACGATCGCAAATGTCCCGATTCAAATTCCATGCGGCTTTGATTGCCTGCAATGTCCTGTGGGCGATGGATTATCCGTTCTACAACATTGTCCTGTCGCGTTATGTGCATCCCATGGCGCTCGTCTCGGCGTCGCTTATTGCTGCGGCGCTGCTGTCGCTCGTGCCTTTGCTGTGGCGCCGAGCCGTGCGGGTCGATCGGGCCGATATCCGCAGGTTGGTCGGTGCGGCGCTGCTGATCGGCGTGCTGCGCAAGGTTTTTCTGATGTACGGCATGTCGAAGACTTCGCCCGTCGACGGCTCGATCATCGAGACTGTCGTGCCGCTGCTCGTGTTGCTGCTGTCGGTGGCGTTGGGACTGGACCGCTTCACGCGGTGGAAAATAACGGGGTTGTTGCTGGGTCTGGCGGGAGCCGTAGCCGTGGTGCTGACGGGTGCGACAGCGACCCATGCCCATTCGAACTTGGGCGGCAATGTCCTGATCTTGCTCAGTGCCTGCGCGACGGCGTTCTATATGGTCGCCTTCCGCAAGCTGGTCGCCAAATACGACGTGATGACTTTGTTGCGGTGGATCTATTGCCTGGCAGCCGTAATGGCCTTTCCGTTCGGTATCGAGCAGATCGTTCGGACCGACTATGCAGCCATAGCCCGCCATGCCTTATTTCCGACTCTCTTCGTGTTGCTCGTGCCGACCTATGTTCCCAACTTGCTGCTCAACTACGCGCTGAAGGGAGTTCCGGCTACCGTATCGAGCATCTATACCTACCTGCAACCCGTGCTGGCGATTGTCGTGTCGGTGGCGATGGGGCTCGATCGGCTTCATGGCGATACGATGCTTTTTGCGTTACTCATTTTTATCGGTGTGGGGCTGGTGTTGCGTTCCTATTCGGATCGGAGCGATGTCCGACCGACGCGGAAAGACCTTCCGGCGATCGATCCCGTGGTGAAGGAGGGACCCGATTCGGAGTCCGAAGCATTGGTTGGCGTGTCTGGAGGGGAGGCGCCCCAGGTCGGTGCGATCGGGGAGGAGACCTCCCGTCCGTAATGCATCGAGGAGCTATTTTTTTGGCGAAAATCGTATGAAAAACGAATTTCGGGCGTATATTTGCAGTATCCGGATTTACAGATCAAAAAAAACAATGAAAAAAATCGCAGCTATTCTGACGGGCGTTGTGTTATGTGCGCTCGTAATTCCCGTGACGGTTCTCGCAGACCGTCCGGTGACTGTGGCGGAACTTCCCGCCGCCGCACAACAGTTCATCAAGTCCCATTTCCCCGAGGGGAAAGTCGCTTATGCCAAGGTGGACGAAAGTGTGATGGATGTCGATTACGAAGTGGTTTTCGCCGACGGCGCGAAGGTCGAGTTCGCCAGAGACGGATCGTGGAAGGAGATCGACTGCAAATACACCGCCGTGCCCGAATCGGCCGTGCCGGCACAGATCGCCCGCTATGTCGAAGACCATTTCCAAGGTCGGCGTATCGTGAAACTCGATCGTGACCGGCGTCATTACGAAGTGGAGCTCGACAACGGGTTCGATCTGAAATTCGACAGCCATTTTCGGCTCATCGAGATCGACGACTGATCTCAGGATCGTAGGTTTTGCTGCGCGCATCGTTTTCCTTAGGCGATGCGCGCAGCGTACGTATAATCGCAGGTTATCGCACAATAAGAATATTTGATGGGGAAAAGCGGCCGAAGCTGGAAAATCCGTCGTATCTTTGTACGATTTGAAACGGGATACTCAAACCGAAAAAAACAGATACGATTATGCTAAGCGAAAAATTGCGTGATGCGCTCAATGCGCAGATCAATGCCGAGATGTGGTCGGCTTATCTTTACCTGTCGATGTCGATGAATGCTGAGGCCAAGGGTGAGAAGGGCGTGGCCAACTGGTTCTACATCCAGTTCCGTGAGGAGCAGGACCATGCCCGGATTCTAATGAACTACCTGCTTTCGCGCGATGCCGAGGTGAAACTCGCAGCCATCGATGCCGTTCCGACCCAATGGGCTTCGACGCTGGATATGTTCCGCGATACGCTGGTGCACGAGAAGAAAGTTACGGCCATGATTAACAACCTGGCGGCCATCGCTGCCGAGGATAAGGACTTCGCTTCGTCCAACATGCTCGTGTGGTTCGTCAACGAGCAGGTCGAGGAGGAGGAAAATGCCCGCGAGATGATCGCCGCCTGCGAGGCTGTCGAGGGTAACAAGTTCGGTCAGTATATGCTCGATAAGGAGCTGGCTGCGCGCGTTTACTCGGTGCCGTCGCCCCTGGCTGCCAAAGCATAGTTCCGGGAGCGAATCGGGCTTTCGGAGCGTATGGCCCCGTCGCACATGTGCGACGGGGTTATTCTTTCATCCGAATCAGCAGCCGTTCCCACAGCCATTCGGGAATCAACTTCCAAAAGAATACCAGTAATGCGTAGCGGCGATCGATGACGATGCTTCGGCGTTCGCGTACGAGTGCCTTCACGATCCTTTCGGCGACTCGTTGCGGCCGCATCAGCATCGGGTAGCGTTCGTCGCGCAGCAGCGGTGTCGCGACGAAGCCGGGACGGATGTCGGTGATGCGGATATCGCGGCGCTCCATCTGCGCGAGCTGCGCCAGGGCATCGAGGTAGGTGTTCTGCATGCGTTTGGTCGCCGAATAGGCCGGGGCGGAGCCCAGTCCGCGGGTCCCGGCGATCGAAGTAATCGCGGCCAGGTGTCCGTGGTCCCGTTCGCGGAAGTAGTCGAACGCAGTCGTAATCATACGGACGAATCCTTCGCCGTTGGTTGCGAGCGTGGCGATCTCGATCGCAGGGTCGAGCGCCGTATTGCGGCTGCCGATACCGGCGCAGTGGAGGTAGATATCCATGCCGCCCAGTTCGTCGATCAGTTGCTGCAATCGTTGCGGCGCATCGGCTGCGGTGACGTCGATGTCGCGGACCGCGACCTGTTCGGGTGCCGATGCCCGGAGCGCTTCGAGAGCCTCCGTACGGCGGCCTGCGGCTCCGATTCGCCATCCGCGACGGATACAGACGCGGGCGACTTCGAGTCCTATGCCCGAAGTGGCGCCTACTATGACGATGCGTTTGACGGTTGGCATGGGGAGGAAAAGTTTTTGCTGTTAGTTGCGGAAACTCGGCGGCCGGGGCCGGCAGAGCAAGCCTCCGCCCGGGGGAGGCTACGGCTCGCATGGTTCTTCGGACCGCAATTCGCAGACGGCAAAGCCCGTCATAAAGCCTGTCTCTTAGACGGGCGCAGGTCGCCGCCACGTTCGTCGGCGGACGAAAACTCGGGCAACCTTTGCTGGCGGCGAACAGCACCACCAGTTTCTAAATCCCGGCCGCTGAAGATGATTTTTCGGGCTGCCTTTCTATCCTTTACCTATATTATATCGCACTTCACACATTCGATCCCCACGCGGCGCAGCAGATCCAGTCCCTCCTCGGAACGGTATTCGTCGCAGTAGACCACGCGTCGGATGCCGGCCTGGATAATGAGTTTCGAACACTCGATGCAGGGTGCCGCCGTGATATAGAGCGTCGATCCGTCGCAGTTGTTGGCCGACTTGGCGACTTTCGTGATGGCGTTGGCCTCGGCATGCAGGACGTAGGATTTCGTACGGCACGTCTCGTCCTCGCAGATGTTTTCGAAGCCCGAAGGGGTGCCGTTGTAGCCGTCCGAGATAATCATCTTATCCTTGACGATCAGCGCCCCGACCTTGCGGCGAATGCAATACGAATTTTCGGCCCAGATGCGAGCCATGCGCAGGTAGCGCATGTCCAATTGACGTTGTTTTTCTTCCTGATAGCCCACGGTGAGACAATGTGAAAGTGAAAAGTTAAAGGTGAAAGGCCTCCTCGCCCTCCTCCTGAGCAAAAAGCAAAAGGCGAAAAGCGCCGGGAGTATCCCGCACCTTTCGCCTTCGTGCGTTCGTCTGTTTACAACCCCTTGCCGTGGCAGTTCTTGTACTTCTTGCCCGAACCGCAGGGGCAGGGATCATTGCGGCCGATCTTCTTCTCGGCATGTACGGGCATGGGCTTCTGTTTCTCGCCCTGTCCGGCTTGTGCCGCAGCCTGCATACGCGATGCCTGGAGTTTGTTGACGTCGACCTTGGCGCGCTGCTGCTGCAACTGCTGCTGGCGCTGACGTTCCGCAGCTTCGGGATCCTGTTCGCGTACGGGGATGTAGGCCTTGTCGAGAATCGCCAGCACGTCGCGGTTGACCTTGACGAGCATCTTCGAGAAGAGTCCGAACGATTCGAATTTGTAGATCAGCAGCGGGTCTTTCTGCTCGTAGGTGGCGTTCTGTACACTTTGACGCAGGTCGTCCATTTCGCGCAGATGCTCGCGCCATGCGTCGTCGATCGAGGTGAACATCACCACCTTGGAGAAGACCTTGAAAATCTCGGCGCCGTCCGTCTCCTTGCATTTCCGGAGGTTGACCGGTACGTTGTAGCCCAAGTGTCCGTCCGTCAGCGGGAAGTAGATGTTCGAATCGAGCTGATCCTTGCGATCTTCGTAGATGCGTTCCATCACGGGGCGCACCGTGTCGGCCACGGCTTTCGCACGGCGGGCATAGGTCGCGCGCAGGTCCTTGACGATCATTTCGACCAGTTCTTCGGGTTTGGCGGCGTCGTAGGCCGCGGCGTCGAACGAGGGTTCCATCGCCACGTCGCGGATCAGTTCGAAGCGGAAATCTTCGAATTCGATGCCGCGGTTCTGCTCCACGAAATTCTCGGCGTAATCGTACATGATGTTGTTGAGGTCGATCTCGATGCGTTCGCCGTAGAGCGCATGGCGTCGGCGTGTGTAGATCACTTCGCGTTGCGAGTTCATCACGTCGTCGTATTCCAGCAGGCGTTTGCGGATGCCGAAGTTGTTCTCCTCGACCTTTTTCTGGGCGCGTTCGATAGCCTTGGTCATCATCTTGGCCTGAATCACCTCGCCCTCTTCGAGACCCATACGGTCCATCATCGAGGCGATGCGGCCCGAGCCGAACAGACGCATCAGGTCATCCTCGAGCGATACGAAGAACTGCGACGAACCCGGGTCGCCCTGACGTCCGGCACGTCCGCGCAACTGTCGGTCGACGCGGCGGCTTTCGTGGCGTTCCGTGCCGATGATCGCCAGACCTCCCGCGGCCTTGACCTCGGGTGTGAGCTTGATATCGGTACCGCGGCCCGCCATGTTGGTGGCGATGGTCACCTGTCCCGAACGTCCGGCTTCGGCTACGACCTGAGCCTCCAGTGCGTGCTGTTTGGCGTTGAGAACGTTGTGCTTGATGCCGCGCAACTTGAGCATGCGGCTCAGCAGCTCCGAAATCTCGACCGACGTGGTGCCGACCAGTACCGGGCGACCCTCTCCGACGAGGCGTACCACCTCCTCGATCACGGCGTTGTATTTCTCGCGCTTGGTCTTGTAAACCAGGTCCTCGCGGTCGTCGCGCCGAACGGGACGGTTGGTCGGGATCACTACCACGTCGAGTTTGTAGATGCTCCAGAACTCCGAAGCCTCGGTTTCGGCCGTACCGGTCATACCGCCCAGCTTGTGATACATGCGGAAGTAGTTCTGCAAGGTGATCGTCGCGAAAGTCTGCGTCGCGGCTTCGACCTTCACGTGCTCCTTGGCTTCGATGGCCTGATGCAGGCCGTCGGAATAGCGGCGGCCGTCGAGAATACGTCCGGTCTGCTCGTCGACGATCTTCACCTTGTTGTCCATCACCACGTATTCGATATCCTTCTCGAACATGGCATAGGCTTTCAGGAGCTGGATGACCGTGTGCACGCGTTCGGACTTGATCGAATAGTCGTTGATTACCTCGTCGCGTTTGCGGGCGCGCTCCTCGGCCGAAAGATCGCTCTTTTCGAGTTCGGCGACCGCGGCGCCGATGTCGGGCAGCACGAAGAATCCGTCTTCGTTGAAGTAGCGCGAGAGAGCCTCGTGACCCTTGTCGGTGAGCTCCACCGAATTGAGCTTCTCGTCGATGACGAAATAGAGCTCGTCGGTGATTTCGGGCATACGGCGGTTGTTGTCCTGCATGTAGACGTTCTCGGTCTTCTGCATCAGCGCCTTGACGCCCGTTTCGGAGAGGTATTTAATCAGCGGCTTGTATTTCGGCAGACCTTTGTGCACGCGATAGAGTTTCACGCCGCCCTCCTCCGTTTTACCTGCCGAGATCAGCTGACGGGCTTCGGCCAGCAGCGTGGTGACGTAGTTGCGCTGCAACGTATAGAGGTGTTCGATGGCGGGGTTGTACTGCTCGAAAAGCTGATCGTCGCCCTTGGGTACGGGACCCGAAATGATGAGCGGCGTTCGGGCGTCGTCGATCAACACCGAGTCTACCTCGTCGACGATGGCGAAATGGTGCTTGCGCTGCACCAGGTCCTGAGGCGACGATGCCATGTTGTCGCGCAGGTAGTCGAAGCCGTATTCGTTGTTCGTACCGAAGGTGATGTCGGCCATGTAGGCGCGGCGGCGCGCTTCGGAGTTGGGCTGCGTGTCGTCGATGCAGGCGACCGACAGACCGTGGAACTGGTACATCGGGCCCATCCATTCGGAGTCGCGCTTGGCCAGGTAGTTGTTTACCGTCACCATGTGCACGCCCTTGCGGGCCAGAGCGTTGAGGAATACCGGAAGCGTCGCCACGAGGGTCTTGCCCTCGCCTGTCGCCATCTCGGCGATCTTACCCTTGTGGAGCACTACGCCGCCGAAAAGCTGCACGTCGTAGTGGATCATGTCCCACTTCAGGTCGTTGCCGCCCGCGAGCCAGTGGGTTGCGTAGACGGCCTTGTCGCCCTCGATGGTCACGAAATCCTTCGTCGCGGCCAGGTCGCGGTCGAAGTCGTTCGCCGTGACCTCCACCGTGTCGTTCTGCGCGAAACGGCGAGCCGTATCTTTCATGATAGCGAAAGCTTCGGGCAGAATCTCGTCGAGTTTCTCTTCGATCTTCTCGTCGATGCGTTTGGTCGTCTCGTCGATCTCTTTCGAAATCCTTTCTTTCTCTTCGAGCGTCGTTTCGGCCTTCTCGAGGATGGCTTTCAGTTCGACGATGCGCGCTTCGTCTGCGGCGATGAAGTCGGCGATGCGCTTCTTGAGCTCCTCGCTGCGGGCACGTAGTCCGTCGTTAGAGAGCGCCTCGATCGAAGGGTACACGGCCTTGATTTTCTGGAGATAAGGTTCGATCTCCTTGCGATCTTTGTCGGCTTTCGAACCGAAGATCAGCTTGATTAATCCTGCAACTATATCCATTATCGTTGTTTTGTATTGTCGTGTTTACGGGTCGTAAATCCTACAAAAATAGTGATTTTCTTCCAAAGATACGAATAAGCCGGGAGAAAAAGCAAACTCGCTCGCAATTTTTTCCGAGGTGCAGCATCTGGGGCGAAGCCGAAGATACGAAGGTTAGACGCGCTGCGCGATTCGGATCCGGCATGCTTCGGATTCGGGGTGCGTACGAAAAAACGCGGAAATTCGTTCCGGGAATTTTGTCGTACGACGAAAAAACGTTATCTTTGCGGGTCTTTGCGCGTACGCTACGGGCGTATGCCGGACGAAATCGAATTATCAACCATTTAACGAGCGATTGTATCGCAAATTTTAATTTCCATTATGGAAGAGATGAAAAACGTAGTCGCAAACGAGAATTTCGACTGGAACGCATTCGAAAACGACCTGGGCGTTTACAACCAGCCCAAGGAGGAGATCGCTGCCGAGTATGACAAGACGTTGTCGAACGTCAACGTCGGCGAAGTGGTCGAGGGTACCGTTACGGGTATCACCAAGCGTGAAGTTCTGGTGAACATCGGCTACAAGAGCGAGGGTGTGATCTCCGTATCGGAGTTCCGCTACAACCCCGATTTGCAGGTGGGCGACAAGATCGAAGTCTATGTCGAGTCGGCCGAGGACAAGAACGGCCAGCTGGCACTCTCGCACAAGAAAGCACGTCAGCTCAAGTCGTGGGATCGTGTCAACGAAGCCCTCGAGAAGGACGAAATCATCAAGGGTTACATCAAGTGCCGCACGAAGGGCGGTATGATCGTCGACGTATTCGGCATCGAGGCCTTCC